>NZ_AP018207.1:4949962-5840620 GCF_002367995.1 Calothrix brevissima NIES-22 | reverse complement strand
GGTCAACAGTCAACAGTCAACAGTCAACATTCACCGCTATTTCCAAGATAGATGGCTACAATCTCCGAAAAAATTTTCTATTTTAAAGATTAGGTGAAGTTAGATGATTTTTCGGTAATTATATGGTCAAATAAATACTGCATTTAAAAATTAACTCCAAAACACGAGTCAGTTAAAAATCATCTGCGCTTGTGTAAATAATCACATACAACTAATAGCTTGATAGTAAGTCATAGAGTGCATCAAATTAGCAATCAACATCAACGATCGGTTGAAAATCTCAACTTATCGCTGATGTTGGATTTTCAACCTGTAAAAAATGCAGATTTGCTTACAGGATAATTCATCACAGGAATCAAAAAATGGCAACAATTAAAGGTACTGCAGCGAATGATTTACTCCAAGGAACTTCTGGAGGCGATCGCATTTACGGTTATGCAGGGAATGACATCATCAATGGCGGCACAGGCAACGATACAATGTTTGGTGGTTCTGGTGATGATACATACATCGTTGATAGCATTGGCGATATTGTCACTGAAGAAAATAGTAATGGTAGCAATGCTGGTGGCAGAGATACTGTTAAATCTGCGGTAAACTGGACTTTGGGTAAATATGTCGAAAACCTAACTCTGACGGGAACAGCAATTTCTGGGACAGGAAACGTACTTAATAATACAATTACCGGCAATGCTGCCAACAATCAACTCGCTGGTGGGGATGGAAATGACATTCTCAAAGGCTTGGCGGGTGCAGATAGCTTATATGGCGGTGCAGATAATGATACAATGTACGGCGGCGATGATGATGATTATTTATCTGACAGCGAAGGTAAAAATAGATTATATGGCGATCGCGGTAATGATATCTTAGATATTTCCGCTTCTTCCCACAGTAATTTTTTAGACGGTGGTTCAGGCAACGACTTTTTATATGCTTATAACTCCAGTGGTAATAATACCCTCAAAGGCGGTACTGGAGATGATGGAATATTTCTCAATAATTCCACAGGTAATAACATAGTCAGTGGTAATACGGGAAATGACGAATTTTATCTCACTGGATCTAGTGGGAAAAATACTCTGTTTGGTGATGCAGGTAATGATAGCTTTTATACCTCTGGCGTCACCGGGAATAATCAATTTTCTGGGGGAGATGGTGATGACTCGTTTTATTTATATGCAAATAATGCAGCATCCTTAGTCACGCAAACAATTAATGGTGATGGTGGTAACGATTATTTGTTTGTCTATTACGATGATGCTAACGGTGGGATCGAGATGAATGGGAATGCCACCAATACAGAAGGTACAATTACTGCGGGTACAAATAGGATCGACTTCCGCAATATTGAAAGCCTAGAAATCTTTACTACAGCCTACGATGACAATATTCAAAGTGGCAATAGCAATGATACCTTTAATATTAAAGGTGGTGGTAGCGATCGCATTAATGGCGGTGCAGGTAATGATTCCCTGTTAGTTGATTACAACGATGCTAAAAATCCCATCATCATGAGTTTCAATGCAACTATCAATCAAGGTTTAATCAAGGTAGGTGCAGACAGAGTTAGTTTCCAAGATATCGAAAGCCTGAAAATTTCCGGTACAGAATACAATGACAAAATTGTCGGTACTAATGGCGACGATATCCTCAATGGAGGCGTTGGCGGTAAAGATACCATTAGTGGCGGTGCAGGTAACGATATAATCGGTCGTGAAGACTCTAGCTATCAGCTTTTATCTGGTGGTGATGGCGATGATACGCTAGGAATCGACTTTTCCGCAGGTTATAACACTTTAAACGGTGGTAATGGTAGCGATCGCCTCGTCATCAATTATTCTAATGGCAATAACATCTTAAATGGTGGTAACGGTGACGATACCCTCAGACTAGAAACTGTTAACGGCAATAACACCTTAAACGGTGGTAATGGTAATGACATCATTGGTGTATTAGGTGATTCCTATGGCGATAACACCCTCAACGGCGGTAATGGTGATGATACCATCCGTGGGGGTTATGGTAATGATGTCCTCATCGGTGGTGCTGGTAATGATTATCTAATCGGTTTCGATGGTAATGATACCTTTGTTTTTAAGAATTTTAATCAAGGTGTTGATACTATCGAGTTTTTTGGTGCAGAAAATTTTGTAATTCAAGTCTCTGCTGCTGGTTTTGGTGGTGGATTATCTGCTGGCGAACTCTTAGCGAATCAGTTTACCATCGGTACTGCTGCCACCACCAACGCTCAAAGATTCATCTACGACAATAATACAGGTAGTTTGTACTTTGACCGAGATGGCAGTGCTAATGCATTTACACAAGTAAAATTTGTACAATTTATTACTGCACCATCACTCAGCACTGATCATTTTCAGGTTGTTTAATTAATACCCATTTCAATACTGTTTGCGGCACATCATTACATTCTAGAGGGCATGGCATTGCCATGCCCCTACCATCCTTCGCATCCTTTTTTCAAATTGGTATAAATATTTTCTAGGATTTGCAAAAAAAAGCAGATACAGCGAATTGCAAGTTGCTGAGGTACAGATAATCGTTAATTGTAGGGGCATTGGCACTGCCATGCCCCGAAGCGCGTACCTCATTTACCTGAAATATGCTGTATGATGCATAGATTTGCTTTCATCTTTAATACCTATAGCTGTAGCCAAATGACTAACAAACTTTGAAGTCTGTCAACAGTCAACAGTCAACAGTCAACAGTCAACAGTCAACAGCCATAACTTAAACAATTCCAAAATTGCCAAAATTTAGCAATAGCAAGAACGCCAAGATTTTCTGTCTAAAGTCATAAATATATCCATGACTTTAGTCATACTGAAAGCAGACACAATATATAAATTAATTGTTAACTTAATAATAGTTAACAAAGCCTGTAGTCAAAGACATCATTTAGCTTAAAGCTGGTAGCTAATTTGATTACTCTGGCATTCATCCTATTGTGTATTTGTTGTCTATGTGTAGATTAATTGGCTATCTCGGTAACAACATTCGCTTGCATGAATTGTTGTATAAACAAGAACATTCTCTTTATCAACAAAGTTATCAACCCTTAGAATTAAAGTCTGGAGTAGTATGTGCAGATGGTGTTGGAATCGGCTGGTACGATGAAGCGGGAAAGTCATTTATCTACCGTAACACTATCCCCTTATGGAACGATCGCAACCTGGAAGAATTAAGCCAATATGTCCAGTCTCATTGTACTTTAGGCTATGCCCGACTAGCGGGAATAGGCGAATCACTCGACATTAGTAACTGTCAACCATTCCGGAGCGGTAAGCTGTTGTTTGTACATAATGGGGAAATCGCCAACTTTAAACAAACACTTTATCGACCAATACGCGATCGCCTTTCCGATACCACATACAATTTAATTAAAGGTATGACTGACTCTGAACATATCTTTGCTCTCTTCGTAGAAATATGGCAGTCATCTCCAGAAAGTAGTCTAGTGTCAGCCTTACAGATGACACTAACAGAATTGACAGATTTAGCGCAAAAATACGACACGAGTTTAAGCGCCAATATCATTGTGAGCGATGGTGACACTGTTGCAGCAGTTCGCTATAGCTATCAAACACCAGCACCGACTCTTTATTGGTATTGTGATGCTGTCGATAGCCCCAGCCAAATTATAATTGCCTCTGAACCTTTATCAAAAAATAACTGGGTAGCTTTTTCTGAACAAAGTACCCTATCAGTTGAAGGCGAGTCACTATTACCAAAAATCAGCCTTTTGCCAAAATACTCTTAATTTTGCTGACGCTACTTGAGGGTTATTATCCACATATTTCAGTTTAATGTGTGTAGCACTATTCAAGAAATCACAAAAACATACTACAGTACAAAATCTGTTAAATCTAACTCTAGTATTTATTGTCATACTTGGATTACACAGCCATAAATCTGGCTATTTATCTAGTTATTAGCGCTTGACACGCCGGATTAGTCAACATTTTTTTGTATTAAAGCAGACTTAGTATTGCGTCAGGAAAAAAATACTTTGTAAATTCTTTACTTGTCATTTAAAAAAGACATACAAAAATGTCTTGCTTTTATGAATGACTAAGAGAAAATGAAAAGTATCATGAAAAATGTAAAGATATGACTGACCGAAGGCGTTCTGAAAATTATAAGCAAGTAAGTGGTTATATTCCACTGGAACTAGCTTTAGAATTCAAAAGCATCTGTGCGCGCTTGGGAATATCCCAAGGCGATGCAGTAGAAGAGATGATTCAGGATTGGATAGACAAAACTACAGGTTCTGGTGCTAAAAACAAACCCAAACTAGCACCAGAAACAATTGCTGATTTAGTCAAACTCAACGCAATCAAACTCAAAAGTTGCGGTATTAAGAACTTGCAAGCATTAGCTGATGGAGAAGTACTACCTACACCAGGAGACTTTGCAATCATCACTTCGGTTTTAGGTATCCCAGAACAAGAAAGGATAAAGATTTGGCAAGGAACGTATAAACCGTCCGTGTATCCAGATGCTAGGGGTGTAAAAGTATATAGAGTTTCTGAAGGTGTCAAAACAGATGAGTGTCAGTATTCTGAAAATCCTTAACCTGCCAGGCTGGAATTATAAAATCTCCTATGAAGGAATTTCTATTCTAGCCCCAACTAAACGTGATGCTACACAACTGGCGCAAAACTACGGTGATGCCCTAAGTGAAACTGCGTTAAAAATTAACGGTAAGATACGGATTAAATGGCGTGGCTGTAAACAACCAATCGAGTTTTTCGGATGGATGGCTAGTCAACTACCACCGGCACCTTCCGAAACCGCCGAACGTATATTAAACAATGGAGGTAAAGTATTTTGTAGCCAACTGCATCTTCCTGATGAGTTGTTATATCGGATGGTAGCTGCTGCAGATAATGAACTTCCTGTCAGCATTGTCAGACAAGACACCCGCCAGCAAATCGTTGTCAATCAGCCAATGATTGAAATGTTGCAAACTCCTGCTGAGATTGCAACTCAACGGTCAATGTCTAAATTCTGGCTACCAGAAGATTTACACGAGTTGGAAAAGCGATTACAAAGTCATCAACAATTTACTTGGACTTATTCAGCCGGTCTCAATGAACAAGCATGGGCAATTTTGACCACTCAATTTGAGATTTTCGAGGCTGAAGGAATTTGGTATCGTCAAGGAACTTGCTTGTCATCTCCTCAACTCGTACCAATTCCACCTGGGGTGTTTGAATCTGCTTAATTTAACGATTTAATTCCTTCCAGAACTCCACAGTTATCAGGTGCTTCCTTTTTTCAGGATATTTTTTGCATAAAGGCAGATGGCAGAAGGCAGATGGCAGAAGGGAAGAGAGTTAAACTTAAGTTCCTTATTTATCATTTAAGCAAGTAAAAAATCTACGTCGTAAGCGGCTGATTTTCATCCCCTTGCGGGGAAAAATAGTCCCTTAATTTAGCAATCCTATTTTTTCTTTGCAGTAAGCATCCCTAACCCTTATTTTCAGGCAAAACTATTCCTTTACCCTCAAAAACCTAAAATTTCGTAGGTTGGGTTGAGGAACGAAACCCAACATTCCCCTTGCGGAGTAATAGATATTTGAAACCTAAATGATTATCCACTTTCGTTGACTCGAATAGTGTTTCAATCCCCTTATGGGGTAATAGATATTTGAAACGCCACCGCGCCATCAGCCAAAACTACGGCAATGGTGTGTTTCAATCCCCTTGCGGGGTAATAGGTATTTGAAACTTCAAAACTATCATCAGGTTTAGGTTTGTTAATTTCGTTTTAATCCCCTTGCGGGGTAATAGATATTTGAAACCAAGATGAAGGCTTGCTATCAGATGCCAGTTGGCGAAGTCCAGATAATCATTGATTGTAGGGGCATTGGCACTGCCATGCCCCAAAGCGCGTACCTCATTTACCTGCAAATATGCTGTATGTTACGAAATCTTTACCAATGACAAATGACAAATGATTAATGACAGCTTTGATGTTGGGTTACCCTGCGGGAAGCCTCTTCGCGTCTACGTTCCTCAACCCAACCTACGTTTTTTCAGGTTTTTGATGCTAACTGAACCAAACAATTATGTTACAAAATCTTTACCAATGACAAATGACAATCAATTTGTATTAACTAAGCGCAATCTAAATTAAATCTATGACACAGTTGTTAGCGTTACTTATTTCCTGGCTAATTGAAATACCAATAGTATTAATTACATTAGTAATTACGAAACAACTGTCTTCTCATAGGGATATCTGTAATTCATTATTTATCGCTTTTGCTGCTACTCTCTTTACCCATCCCCTAGCTTGGGAAAGCAATCAAATATTGACTTCCTATATTAAATTTCCGCTTCGGGTAGCAGTTATTGAGAGTTTCGTTATGATTATCGAAGGTATTTTATATACAAAATTTTTAAAATTGAGTTGGCGAAAAGGCTTATTATTATCTATTTTGGCAAATACCGTTTCATTTTTAGTTGGGTTTGTAATTAATCAGCTTTTTTATAGTTAATACCGATTTTTTATGAGTATGCATAGAATTCGATCCCCCCTAGCCCCCCTTAAAAAGGGGGGAAAAGAATCAAAGTCCCCCTTTTTAAGGGGGATTTAGGGGGATATAGATATATGCAACCTCATATTAAATTGGTATAAGATTAATGGTTTAATTCACTGCTTCTGATGTGTCTGGTATGGCTAAAGCTAACAGTAAAATCGGGATTTCTACCCAAGCATGAACTGCGGCGACAATTCCATATACAGCACGGGCATTGTTAAATGCTATAGTAAAGCCAATAAATAATAATGTGCTAAATAAAATAATAAACCATGTAAAATACTTTCGTGGGTATCCTATAAATATACTGTTGTTGGTTCTAGATTGCTGACTATCTTCCCACGTTGGTAATACACCAATAACTACTGCATAATGCATGGATTGTAAAAATACTGCTGCGGAAAAAGCATGAATAGCGATAATTTGATGGTGTAATTGTTTGGGGACAAATACTCCTAAATGCGCTTCAATTCCGCCAACAGGGAGTAAGGAGAATTCCCATTCTACTAAATTTAAAGATGATAATAATTTGTAGGGTATTCCTGAAAGAATTAGCAAGGGAATGAGTATAAATACCATAGCACAAGCTAACAAAGCGCGATCGCGGTTTGAACCTCGCAATTTTTCAGCGATAAATCCTACAGGGGTAAGGTTATGAAGTACCGCAAATAATAACAGTGTAAGAGTTGGCGAGTAAAATATTCCTAAGGCGATTCCAGCAGCTAATACAATAGCCAAAATCCCTAGTCGCCAATCTTTTTTGACTAAAATCGGGATAACGAGAATTACTAAGCCAACTACACAACTTAGTTCTAAAGGTATGCTTACCCAAGTAGGAATTAAACCAAATACTTGCAAGCTACGCAAAGAAACTATTATTAATAATAGCTGGCTAATAGAAATTCGTAGGCGGTTTTTTAGCCGTTGACTAAAGCGATTTTCGACATAGTGTAATTCTGATAAAACATGGGTAAGCCCAAATGTTGCTAAAGTCAAGGTGTAAGTAGCTAGAGGAAACGCTACAGATAATATTGCACTCAGCAAAACTAAAGCAATAGCCGCTATTGTGAACATTATTATGATAATTTATTGCGTTTTTTGAAAAAATTTGATTTTTTATAAACTAGCACTATCCCTACGAGTGAGAATCCAGGGATAATTAAATTCAAGAAATTAAAATTTCTGCGCAATGACGGTAATGGTCTGTTATCTTGTGTTTGATATGCCTTCTTCTCAGGACTTCCTTGTTGGTAAGTATAAATAACTTCTTTATATTTTAATTCCAGAGATTTAGGTTTAATTGCCACAATTTCTAAGACATCTGCAACTTCTTTCACTCCATATCTATCTGGTAGTAATCCCACTGGGTTAATACTAGCTTTAGCAGGAATTAATACAGATTTTTTACTATTAAAGTTTTTTAGGGATATACCTTCTTTATTTTTGAGAATTTCTTGGGATTTGACTAGAGATTTTTTTAGAGCATAGACATCGCTGTATTCCCGATAGCCATTTAATCCTAAACATTTACCCGATTCGAGGATTCTGTTATATGTTGGGATACTAGGATTTGCTGACTTGATGTTAGCAACTATAAAATAATTAGAATATTTATTAAGATTTGCTATTTGAAAACAGTAATTTACTCTAGATTCCCCAGGGGATAAAATATCTGCTGAAGCAGTAGGTACTTGAATGCAGGAGAGGAGAGTAAGTAAAACTAATATTGTGAGGATTGGTTTTACAGGCTTCATGATATGCACAATGGTATAAATTTTATAGTTTAAATATAACTTCTAAGAATCATTTATTTGTGAAGCTGTACAAAAATATACTTTTTTTGAACGCAAAGGTACGCTAAGGTTAACGCAAAGGTACGCAGAGTTTTTTAAGTTCTATGTCTTTAAATATAATGATGTGTATCCTTGTATTAACTTCTTATAGATAAAATTTCACCAGTTTTTAAGTTAATCTTGACTTTAGATAATTTTTTATCTCGGTTGTATTCTAAAGGAATGACTACAAAATTATCAACAGGTTCAGGTGTACCAAATAGACAAGGACAGGTAAATTTTGTCATCATAAATGGAGTGAAATTAATTCTTAATTTTAGCTCGCCGTGATATGTCCCGCATTCTGTAGAAGTATCTGGAGGAGCGCAGGTATAGTTGTATAAATAAATTGTCTGAGAATATTCTTTGTATATCAAAGTTTCTATACTGGGAGCATCAAAGGCAGATGCAATGTAAATTATAAATAAGGCAAATAGAAATATTAGGGTGGTTATCAAAAAGTGAATAATAATTAAAATACGTGTTTTAACTATTGGTAGTGGTTGCGGTTTTTTAAATAACAATAAGCCGACAACTAAAGTTATGAGCCAAATTGCTATTGAAAAGCAGAATTGAATATTTACCCAAGTAGGAATGATGGGTAAGAAGTTAATTGCTATGGCAATAAATGGGCTAATCAAAAACAATAATAATTGCCAGTTTCGATAATACAACATAAAATCTCATACCAATTCATGACATTGGTATCAAAATTCTGTGTAACTCTCGGCTTCTGAATCGCTTACTTTAAGTATTTGTAACAAAACTTACATTTTATCTATAATGGTTGTGTATTTACTTATAGATTTTTTATCCTGTTTGTACTAAACTACGATAAAACAATCGGCATTATGTATTTAACATGGAAAATACACAACAGACAAGTAGCGAATTAAACGCTACTACCAATAAGGCCAATGACTCTTTTGCAACGCTAAACCCAAGCGGAATTAGGCTGACAACGATTTTAAAAACCATCAGAGGTGGTTTTTTTCTGGTAATCGGGTATTTACTTTCGCCGATGTCTTGGTGGAACGATTTATTTTTCAATCTCCCATTGGCTTATGGCTTTGGTTATCTCTGTAGTTTATTTTCCAAAGACTTACTGGTACCATGTGCGATCGCAGGCTATTGGCTTTCTAATGTACTAGGAATTCTCCTGATGCAAGCTGGGGTGATGGATGTACTGCAAAATCAGGCACAAGAACGCAATTTAAAAAAAGAGTTGCTGACAGGGTTAGCTTCTTCCACTGCTTATACTCTGGTAATTTTGGCGTTAATTCACTTCAAAATTCTTGACACGCCGAATCTTTTCCCCGGTAGTTAATTCACTAAAGAGGAAAAGGGGCAGGGGGCAGGGAGCAGGGAGCAGGGAGCAGGGAGCAGGGGAAAATAAAATATCTTCTCTCAAAAATTGGATAATTTATTTTCTGGAAATCCCTGAATTCACCGCACAGGAAAAGGGGTAGGGGGTAGGGGAAGAATTATCTGTAGCTAGATTTAGACAAATGCTATCAATCCCCAAATCGATACTTCATTGCGGTTATGGCAATGTATAAAAATATCTTATTTATATGGAATTTTAATTGGAGATAATTACCTAATTATTCGTTTCGGAAGTTGATTCTGCTGGCTTCTCGCTTTTTGATGATGGGTTTTCACTACTAGAATTTTGTTTTACCTCTTGGGTAGGTACTACTACAGGCGCAGGAGCCGAACTTTTAGATTCTACTGGCGCTTGGGGAACGACTACAGGGTTAGACTGTTTTTCTGATTTTGGCGGCGCAGAATTGTTAGGAACAGCAGGTGAGTTATTTGTTGGTGATGCTGCTGGTGTAGGCTTACGAGAACGAGATGTCCGAATTTCGCGTAATTTTTCCACTAGCGAGGGAGAGGGCGAAACTTCCGGCGCAGGGGAAGATTGTTCTTGGGTTTGACTGGGCGTTGATTGTTCTTGTTCTTGAGAACGTCGGTTACGGCTAGAAGAGCTAGAAGATTCTTCTTGATAAACACGACGATTGCGCCTGCGGCGTGAGGAAGTAGAAACGGGGGTAGTTTCGCTAGCAGAAGTTGTTTGCGCTTCTTTAGTTGTCTCATCTGGTGTGGAGTTCACCACTGGTGTTTGCGGGCTGGGGCTAGCTTCGAGAGTTGGTTGGGAAAACAGCTGCTTTTCTGGTGACTGGGGCTGAGATTTTGGCAGCATACTAGTAATACCAAAACCAGCAGTAGCTGCGACAACGGCAACACTCGTACCAATAAATACTTTAGATTTTGCTAGTTTCTGAACTGCCAATTTAGCATTATTGATCGCAAATGATGGATCGATATATTTTTTGGTAGTTCTGGTAAAAAATTCGTCCTGTTCTTGCAGGGATAAATTTATAGTGGCGACTGTGTGGGTGGGTACAGATTGGGGTACTGTATTTGTGCTTTCACCGGGTAGCAGTTTCAGCCATTCGGTAACTGTGGCGGGACGAAAACGCGATTCTACCGCCATACCCCGCATCACTGCTTGGTTAACAGCAGCGCTGAGGTGGGGTTGAAGTTCCCGGGGAGTTGGCATTTGTTCGCGATCGCGCAATAATGCCGGCAGGGGTACTTGGGCGGTTAACAATGCATATAATGTAGCTGCCAAGCCATACACATCTGTAGCGGGTGTACGTGGTGCTTGGGTTAAATACTGCTCAATCGGGGAATAACCTTCCGAAACCATCCCCGTGTGAGTTTGTCTGACACCGCCATTAAATTCACGCGCAATGCCAAAATCAATCAGCACTACTTCCTGAGTGCCTTGGCGCAAAATAATATTATCCGGTTTCACATCTCGATGTAGTAAACCGTTATTATGAATAACCTGTAAAGCTGCGCCAATTTGTCTGATGTAATGGATGGCGGTAGCTTCCGGTAAAGGTATCGCTGGTAAGACAAATGCATCCCCCAAGGTATCCCCAGGAATGTACTCCATTACCATGTAAGGCAGCCCAGCTTCGACAAAAAAGTCGCTCACCCGCACAATATTTGGGTGGACACAAGTAGCTAATCTTCTCGCCTCATCTTGGAATTGGCGCTCGAACTTGGCAAAATCAGGATGTTGTCGCAGCCTTTCATTAATAGTTTTAATCACTACTTCCTGACCTAAGTAATGATGCATAGCTTTGAACGTGATTCCAAAGCCACCGCGCCCGATTTCTTGATTTAGGGTATATTTGCCACCCTGTAAAGTTGTACCTGCTAACATAAAGATTTTTGCGTTTTGAGTCCTTAGTCCGAAGTGAGCAGATAAGTACTGAGTCCTGAGTTTTAAAGCAATTATAAAGAAATCGCTTCTCCCCTCAGTGGGAAAACCTCCCTATTATGGCAAGAGTTTTGTCTTTTTAATAATACCTTGCCATTTACCTGAGCGACTTTAAAGCTATGGTTAAGTCAAATTAGAACTTATTTTCTCAAAAAATTGGCTGCAATCTGCGAAATTGCGTGTTTCTAGGCATTGACAACTGGGGGAAAAATCCGACTCAAGTCTAATAAAACATCTTCAAATCCAGGAATCCCCACTGACTGATGTGGCAAAGATATCTGCTTGCTCAGATAATTGAAATCACCTTGAGGATTTTGATACGGTTGGCTGTAACGCTCAAGTTGGTGAACTTTTAAGTTGACAATCCAATAATCAGAAATTCCGGCTTCTGCGTAGAGTTCTAATTTTGTTGTTTGGTCGTAATCTAGGGTTGAGTCCGAAATTTCGATCACTAAAAAAATATCTTCGGGATAAGGATGATGGGGAAGATAGTCTTCATCTTTACCGCGTGCGATCGCTACATCTGGTTCAGGTTCACTTTGATTTGGCAAAGTAATTGGATCTTGTCCGCGAATCACGGCTCTATCGCCCAACAATCGATCCAATTGGCGACATAAGATAGAACCGCAGACTGTATGAGCTGTGCCCTTGGCTACCATTTGAATTAGTTCTCCGCGAATCAACTCAATGCGATCGCCCTCCTGGAGAAATTTTAGTTCAATCAGCCGATGATATTCGTCAATAGTGAATCGCTTTGGTGTGACAACGTTCATAGGACATCATCGATTTAACTGTTATGTACTGTCCAGCTTACCATCTGTATTCATTGGCTGTTGCCCATTCAATTCAGGATGGAGTTTTTGGGCATGGGGAATCGGGTATTGGGCATGGCGAAGAAATTACCAATCTCCACCCACGGCTCGGAGTTTCCCGCCGCTTTCAATGAAGGCCTTGATTTACCGTAGCTTTGATTGTTGATGCGTAAATCCTACAGAACTTAAAATTTTGAGTGTAAAACTTGAAACTTCATCTGCAAAACCCGACAATTTGACATCAAAGCTTGCAACTTCAGCTTCAAAACTCGAAAGGTTGAGTTCAGAACTCGGAACTTCAGCTTCAAAACTCGAAAGGTTGAGTTCAGAACTCGGAACTTCAACTTCAAAACTCGAAAGGTCGAGTTCAGAACTCGGAACTTCAGCTTCAAAACTCGAAACGCCGAGTTCGGAAGGCGGAACTTCAGCTTCAAAACTCGAAATTTCAAGATTTTAACTCCATCCTTGACAGTAGCTGGCAAACGGATCGTGAAATTTTTAGCATTAACGGCTGTGGGTTGCTGAATTTTGCATATGTTCCCACCGACGAGAGATATATGTTTGTATATTTTCCGCCTCCAGGATAGAAACTCTTAACTGTAAATACCAGCCATGCGCGATCGCAAACTTAGTTTAACTGTATTAATCACTCTCATCTTGACTATTTCACCATCCATCGCCAATTTACCTCCATTATTCCAGCCATCACAGGTATTGGCGCAAACACCAGCAGACCGCAAAGCTGAAGCAGACCGACTTTTAAATCAAGGTGTTGAGCAATATCAAACCAGTCAATTTGAAGCGGCGTTAAAGTCTTGGCAACAAGCGCTGATTATCTATCGAGAAATCAAAGACCGTCAAAGTGAGAATGCTGCTCTGGGCAATCTCGGTGTTGCTTCCTATTATTTAGGAGACTACCCGAAAGCAATTGAGTACCAACAGCAGAGATTAGCGATCGCCAGGGAGATAAATGACCGTAAGGGTGAAAGTCAAGCGCTGGTTAATCTCGGTGTCGTTTACTTTTCTCAAGGAGACTACTCGAAAGCAATTGATTACCAACAGCAGAGTTTAGTAATTCTCAGGGAAATAAAAGACCGCCAAGGCGAGGGACAGTCCCTGGGTAATCTTGGTAACGCTTATAGAAATTTAGGAGACTACCCAACAGCAATTAATTACTACCAGCAGAGTTTAGTAATTTTCGCCCAGATCAAAGACTTTAAAAGCTTAGGTGCTACGCTGGGTAATCTTGGTAACGCTTATAGAAATTTAGGAGACTACGCTAAGGCTATTGAGTACCAGCAGGCGAGATTGGCGATCGCACGAGAAATCAAAGACCGTTTAGGTGAGGAACAGTCACTAGGTAACCTCGGTAGTGCTTACTCTGATATAGGGGACTATCCCAAAGCAATTGAATATTCTCAGCAGAGTTTAATTATCGCCCGTGAAATCAAAGACCGCCGAGGGGAAGGGATAACTCTTAATAGTCTCGGTATTGCTTACTTTGGTATAGGAGACTATCCCAAAGCAATTGAATATTCTCAGCAGAGTTTAATTATCGCCCGTGAAATCAAAGACCGCCGAGGTGAGGGAAATTCCCTAAGTCACCTCGGTAATGTTTACAATAATCTCGGAGAATATCCGAAAGCAATTGAATACTATCAGCAAAGTTTAATTATTGCCCGTGAAATCAAAGACCGTAATGGAGAAGGCACAATTCTGAACAACCTTGGTAATGTTTATTCTAATCTCGGAGAATATCCGAAAGCAATTGAATACTATCAGCAAAGTTTAATTATTGCCCGTGAAATCAAAGACCATAATGGAGAAGGTACAGGCTTAAACAATCTAGGATTTGCTTTGTACAAATCTGGTGATATCCTTGCAGCAGAGAAAACACTGTACGAAGGAATTAACATTTATGAATCTCTCCGAGAGCAAAAACTAGATGATATAAATAAAGTTTTAATTTTTGAGGAACAAGCTCGTAGTTACCACACACTGCAACGAATCCTAATTGCTCAAAATAAAACTAAAGAAGCGTTAGAAATTTCTGAACGGGGGCGTTCCAGGGCGTTTGTGGAGTTATTAAATTCACGCTTGTCTGACAAAAATACTAATCAAATCCCAGAAAAACCTACACTATCGCTGCTGCAACAAATCGCCAAAAAACAGAATGCTACTCTCGTTGAATATTCTATAATTGGTGATGACTTCAAAATTCAGGGTAACCGAGAAACTAAAGAATCAGAACTCTACATTTGGGTAATCAAACCCACAGGTGAAGTTACCTTCCGTAAAACTGACCTTAAACTCCTGTGGCAAAAAGAAAATACAAATCTGGCAAAACTCGTTACCACTAGCCGTCAATCTATTGGTGCAAGAGGTACAGCTTTTCGCGGCATCAAGGTAACTTACAACCCCGATGCACCCAAAGCTAAAAACAATTTAAAGCGTCTACACGAATTATTAATTAACCCCATCGCTGACTTATTACCCAAAAATTCTAGCGATAGAATTATTTTCATTCCTCAAAGGAGCTTATTCCTCGTCCCCTTTGCCGCATTACAAGACTCAGACGGTAAATACCTGATTGAAAAACACACTATTTTCACATCGCCATCAATTCAGGTTTTAGATTTAACCCACAAACAGAAGCAACGTATCGGCACACAACCCATCCAGGGTAAAGATACGCTAATTGTTGGTAATCCGGTAATGCCTTTTGTTGCCCCAAAAATTGGCGAAACTCCGCAACAATTACAACCTTTACCTGGTGCAGAACAAGAAGCAACTGCAATTAGCTCCTTACTCAAAACTGAACCTCTCATCGGCAACAAAGCCACAGAAGCAACTGTAGTGCAGCGTTTACCCCAAGCGCGATTTGTGCATTTGGCAACCCACGGCATATTTGATGATATTCAAGGATTAAATAGTGCTATTGCCTTGACTCCATCCGGTAAAGATGATGGTTTATTAACAGCCTCAGAAATCCTCGATTTAAAACTCAATGCCGAATTAGTCGTTCTCAGCGCTTGCGACACCGGACGCGGACGCATTTCTGGGGATGGGGTAATTGGTTTATCTCGTTCCTTAATTAGTGCCGGTGTACCCAGCGTCTTAGTATCGCTCTGGTCGGTTCCAGATGCGCCCACAGCACAACTAATGACGGAATTTTATCAAAATCTCCAAAAAAGCACTGACAAAGCGCAAGCGCTGCGACAGGCGATGCTGACGACGATGAAAAATAATCCGAATCCCGTTGATTGGGCAGCTTTTACTCTCATTGGAGAAGCAGAGTAGGTTTTCAAGCAGAGAGTAGGGGGGACAAGGGGGACAAGGAGGACAAGGAGGACAAGGAGGACAAGGAAGCAAATGACACTTGTACAGACAAGGGTTCATCGCGTCTCTGCCCAATGCCCAATGCCTAATGCCCCATGCCCAATGCCCAATGCCCAATTTTAAAACCTTTGACCAATACCAAATTGCACTCGGCTTTCTCCTTGGTCGTTAATACCATAGTCAGCCCGCAATATACCTAAGGGAGAGTCTAGGCGGACTCCTGCGCCGTAACCAAAGCCGTTACCGGGTTTATTTCTGGCGCCGGCGGGATCTCCTAAAACTGTGTTACCAGAACCTAAGTCTGAAGCATAGTCAGCAAATAACACTCCTCCCACAGCAGAGATGATGGGAAAGCGATATTCGGCTGAGGCTAAGACGTAACTGCGTCCGTTACCTACTGCGCCGGTATTGTAACCGCGCACTGAATTAGCACCGCCTAAATTAAAGGCTTCGTAAGGTGGTAAATTGCCCAGAACTGTCCCAGCTTGGAGATTAACGGCAAATACTTGCGGTTTTTGGCTGCCAAATAAATTTACTGGTAAATATTGGCTATAATTCGCTTGCACGCGATTCATAGAAATATTACCTTGACCAATGGGAACTGATTGTTCTGTACTTAATTTCAGCAGGGAACCTTGGGTAGGATTGAGGGTGTTATTGCGGCGGTCTTGGGTAGCGGTGAATGATACTGTGGTTAAGTCGTCAATACCTGTACCGCTAGCAGTGAGGGTATTTCCTTGGGCGTCTTTGGCGGCGACATTGCCTTGGCGATCGCGAATACTGATGCGATTATAGTTAAATCCTAAGGATGTATCCCAATCATCTATCGGTCTTTGAAAGCTAATACTACCGCCAATTCTCCCTTCTCTGGCTTGGTCGCCATTGGCTAAAGGAATTTCATCGTCAAAAGTTTGCGATATTTCCCGCCGCCGGAAAGCATTAATGGTATATCCTAAGCGATCGGGGTTGGTTTGGCGATAGGGGCTGCTATATCTGGTGTCAAATTGAAAGTCTCGCAAGCCGACGCCTAAATTTAAACCTAAGGTATTGTTCACGCCGCCGACATTCTGGTCTTGATATGTTACTGTGCCTATTACACCTTGGTCAGCGCTGTAACTACCACCCACGTTAACCGCACGCGCACCAGTTTCTTTGAGTTCGTAGACTAAATCTACCTTGTTTGCATCTCCTTCTAAAGCTACATTCACAGTTTCAAATAAGCCTGTACGATATAGCTGTTGCACATCTTGGCGAACAGCATTTTCTTGGAATACTTGACCGGGTTTGAGTTTTAACTGTTGGCGAATAAAATCGGGTTTAGTACGTCCGGTGACAGGGTTACCTTTGCTATCAACGGTTTTACCATCGTCGTTCATAAACCGGAATTTGATATCGCTTACCAAACCCTCAGCAACATTAATATTGAGAATGCCTTCGCGGTTGGGTTTAATTGATATCACCCTAGCGAGATTATAACCATTATCGGCATACCATTTATTAATTTGTTGTACTGCTTGCTGGAGTGTCGCCGGACTAATTACAGTCCCGATTTGCGGCTGAAAGTAACTTTGCGCTACTTGATAGGTTAGCACCTTCGCCCCAGAAAGTTGGAGCGATCGCACTACTACTGGTTGTACTTGATACGATACATTCATCCCCGCAGGCGTAATTCGGCTATTTACAGTCGCACTGGTAAATAAACCTGTATCCAAAATTGCCGCCACATCTTTTTGTAGCTGGCTTTGACTAGTATCTCCCCCTTTCTGGGTTTTAATGACTTTGCGAACTATTTGCTGTAATTCCGCACTTGCGCCCAATATCTGCACATCTGTGGCTGTAACTACTAAATTATTGTCAATATTAGTAACCGGATTAGTAGCCGGAGAAACTACAGGTTTAGGCGTTGGGGTAACTTGTTGAGCTTGTATTTTCCCCACTGTAACTTTAGAATTCCCCTGTATCTCCTTTACCGGAGAAACAGCAGCCACAGAAGAAGCAACAGGTAACACAACCTGTAAATTCTTTTTCTCCCCCTTGTCTCCCTTGTCCCCCTTCCCTTTATCCCCTATCCCTGAGGAATTATGACCAACACCACTGGGCAACAATACAGGATTTTGCGAAAATTGTTGAGAAATTACGGTTTCCGGTGCTGAAACTGCTTCTTTGCGGGCTGGCGTTTCTTCAACTACCGGAACTACCACATTACTTGGTTTGTCAGTGGGAATGGCGTTTGTAGTAGGTACAGCCATTGCTTGCTGAGTGGCGCTATTAGTAGCCAATGTCGCTAAAGTAAAAATTGCAGCAGAAGAAACTCGCATAATATTCAGCCTATGTTGCCTAATTTACTGGTAATTAATCGTAGTCAGGTGAGTCAGTGAGGATAATAGTAACTTCCAGCTGCTTAAGCTATTTTTATCCCCATTCATTCCTCTTTTCTACATAGACATTTAATTATAATTTTTTGTTTCTCATGAGCGATCTATCTTCTTTATCTGTAGCATTCCCATCACAATCATCGGCTGCACGGTTGCAATTACTGGTATTAAGTAATGGTCATGGTGAAGATATAATTGCTGTCAGAATTTTGCAAGCATTTTTACAACAATCAAACCCACCAGATATTTATGTGTTACCTCTAGTGGGTGAAGGACATGCTTACCAAAAATTAGATGTGCCGTTGATAGGTTCGGTGCGGAATATGCCTTCTGGCGGTTTTGTCTATATGGATAGTCGCCAATTAGTAAAGGATGTGCGCGGTGGTTTATTACAACTTACCTTAAGTCAAATTAAAGCTGTTCGCCGTTGGGTAAATCAGCAAAAAAAACTAGGTAATCGCACGGGAATTTTAGCGGTAGGGGATATAGTACCGCTATTATTTGCTACTTTTAGCGGCGCTAATTATGCTTTTGTAGGTACAGCGAAATCAGAATATTATGTCCGCGATGAAGCTGGGTTATTACCGCGTAAAAATAAAGGCGCAAAGTGGGAAAACTTTTCCGGTTCGATTTATCATCCTTGGGAACGCTGGTTAATGAGTCGTCACCGTTGTCGCGCTGTATTTCCTAGAGATTCATTGACTACGGAAACATTACAAAAGTTCCAACTTCCAGCTTTTGATTTTGGTAATCCGATGATGGATGGTTTAGAACCTTCCTTTCCTACAGGACGGTTTTACACTGCGGATTTACAACAGCAAGAAATCAATCGTCCTTTGGTTGTGACTTTACTGCCTGGTTCCCGTGCGCCAGAAGCTTATAATAACTGGGAAATAATTATGGTTGCGGTGTCTGCATTAATCGCCAGTTTCCGCGATCGCAATTCTGTATTTCACACCAATGCTACAGTGGTATTCTTAGGCGCGATCGCCCCTGGTTTAGATTTTAGCACTTTAACCCAAACCCTCACCACCCAAGGCTGGCGACCCCATGCAGAACCCCCGGTGCAACTTGGCGACCCCAATTGCTTGACATTTAAGCAAAAAAATGCATATTTAGTTTTAACGCAAAATGCTTATAACGACTGCTTGCATTTGGCAGATTTGGCGATCGCAATGGCTGGAACTGCAACAGAACAATTTGTTGGTTTAGGAAAACCTGCGATCGCTATTCCTGGTGATGGGCCTCAATACAACCCCGGTTTTGCTGAAGCGCAAAGTCGTCTTTTAGGGCCATCTTTAATTTTAGTAGACCAACCAGGACAAGTTGCCAAAATCGTGCAATCCCTCTTCAAAAATCCTGATACCTTACAACTAATCGCCGACAATGGATTGCGGCGCATGGGTCAACCAGGTGCAGCGCAACGGATTGCCGAATGTTTACAGTCAAAATTGTAGTTGGGCATGGGGCATAAAAAGTCAAAAGTCAAAAGTCAAAAGTCAAAAATATTTCTGAATTTTGAATTGATTTTGTCTCCCTTGTCCCCCTTGTCTCCCTTGTCCTCCTTGTCCCCCTTCCCTTGTCTCCCAAACTTCCCTCATCCCACCAAACCAGAACGCAAGGCGCGAACTGCGGCTTGGGTACGATCATCAGCGCAGAGTTTGTTGAGGATGTTACGCACGTGGGTTTTAACTGTACCAACTGTGATGTAGAGTTTTTCGGCAATTTGTCCATTGCTGCAACCAGCAACAATCAATTCCAAAATTTCGAGTTCGCGCTGGGTTAAGGGGTAGGTTTCTAAAACTTGCTCGTACTCTGAAGCCAAAGCTTCTATTTTCACAGTCTTGGGTTTATCGCTGTTATTGGCTTCACCAGGTATACCTTGGCGCATTTTCCGTAAAACTACGTTAGCGATCGCCGGATCGATCCAAGAGTTACCAGTATAAGTTGCTTGGATCGCTTCTGTTAATCTGGTGATGCTGGTTTCTTTCATATAATAAGAATCAGCCCCAGCCGCAAAAGCCGCCAGTACAGCATCTTCTGTATGATCCATTGTCAGAATCAGGATTTTGGTGGCTTGGCCAGTTTCCGCTTGCTGGCGCTTAAACTTGCGGGTGAGTTCAATCCCATCCATATCCGGTAAGCCAATATCTACCACCGCTACATCTGGTTTAGCGGTTTCTAACAGCTTCAATCCTTGGGTAGCATTTGCTGCTTCACCAATCACTTTCACTCCCGTCTGCGATTGGAGTGCGGCTCTTAGCCCCATGCGGGTAAGGTCGTGATCTTCAATTAAAATAATACTAATTTCACTCATTGCAACGCTCACGTTTTTTAGCTCCAGTTTGGGAAATACTTAACTTATCTAAAGTCTTTATTTCTTTTTACCAAACCAAAGATAGATGATATTTAGACTACCGTGCATCCACCGATAGAAATAATAAATTTATGATTTTCAGTTGGCGATAGATGTAAATATCTAGCCAAGGATGTATAGATATTTTACGAGAGAAATTGAAATATTGAGACATAATCATGGTTTTTCCAGTCTGTTGGCTTTATTTACCCAGTCAGGACTCATCAAGGTTGAAGCACATATAACATCAGTGGTTTACATATTTACTGATTAGGATTATCTAGCATAATTAGCGCCATAGGGAGGAGATTTTTTTAGGAAAGTAACTGCTGTTGAGGTATCTAGGCTAGAGGTAAGTCTACAAAATTCTTTATTGTTCCTAGCTGTAACTAGAAATTATGCAATTTTAGTAATGTGTCATAATCTAATATTTTTACGCTCAAAAATTTAAAATAAATAAAATTACAAACTATATTTTCTCTAAATTTTATCTTCGCCACAGCAGATAATACTTCTATGATTTTTGTAGAGAAACATCACAAAATTGTTACCTTGTGGCACACTTGCACAATCCGCGATCGCCAAAAATATTGTGGCAACTGCCAGAAGTAAAATAAAATACTTAGCAATATATATATTATTTCAGCTAGCCCCTAGCCCCTGACTCCAGCAACCTGATGAGTAAAATTGCTCAGGCTTATGGTACATAATAGTTATTATGCAACTCACACCAATGACTGACGACAGCTTCTAAGCTGTTTATTTAGAATTGTGTTGAAGCTTGATGCAAGTAATTGATGATTACTATGTATCGGCTGAGTTTGCTATGGAGGTTTAATTAAGTAACTGTTGATTAATTGCTGATGATAAAAGAGCGTAAATTAGTTAATTCTTGATAGAGGTTTTGGATAATCTCTATTTCTCAACCAGCTGTATCTACTATCAAGGGGTATTTATTACTTATATATAACTAAGTTAACCCAACTAAGTAGAAAATAGCATCAAGTAAATTTTTCAGCAAGTAATTCACAAACTAAAAACAGAGGAAAATACAGCTAATGTCAGAGATATCAAATCAATTTAAATCTGCCGAAGAGGGACAAAATTTAATCTTTCCTCTAAATTATGTCCCCAATCATATAAAAAACAAATCCTGCCCTGAAAATGACTAGAGATAAATTAAATGTTGCTGGCTAAATCCTGAAGCCTATCATCATTTAGAAGCTTGGAGAGAAAAGGGTAATTCTCAACAGGTATTGGTTAATATGCAAAATTCTCTTAAAGTTTTATAGGCAGTTTTGCCAATTTAAGCAGAATTTATCACAAATAAGCGCGGATTAGTGCTGTTATCACATGGCAGTAACTCAACCGAAATTATTTTTAATTTGATATTAAAAATCTCAAATTGGCAGAGTTAACCCGTACCCAAAGAGTTGTGACCCGATTTTTTAAATTAGAGGTTGGGAATTAACAGAAACACTGATGAATAATAAATAATAAGCATTACCAAATCTCAAATTTAAAATGATTTAACTTAACAGTTTGAAATCGGTAATGCTAAACATCAACCTGTATCTGACAGCGAAAATAAAAGCCGATGGAAGAGACGCTGAAAATATTAGTTGTAGACGACGATGAAGTAGACCGCTTGATAGTTCGTCGTGCCCTGATTCAAGCAGGTGTACCTATAGAACTATCAGAAGTAAGCGCCTGCAATGATGCGATCTATACCTTAAGAAATACGACTTATGACTGTGTGTTTCTGGACTATCGTCTACCAGATGCAGATGGATTAACTTTAATGCAAAATTTACGCTCATTAGAAATTAAAGTTCCTATAGTCGTGCTAACTGGACTGGGAGATGAACAAATCGCTGTTGAGTTGATGAAAGCAGGTGCTACAGATTATATATATAAAGCTAGAGTATCTTCCGAAACAGTAGCGCAAGTTTTGCGGAATGCAATTCGAGTCCACCGTGCGGAAATGCAGACAGCTTTGGCTCATCAGCAACTTAAAGAAAGTCGCGAACAACTAACTCGTAAACATGAAGAACTCGAAAGACAACGGCAACAAATTCATCTGCAAAATTTAAGATTATTAGAAGCATCGCGGCTAAAATCGCAATTTTTGGCAAC
The DNA here is from genome assembly GCF_002367995.1 of Calothrix brevissima NIES-22. Classification (GTDB taxonomy): domain Bacteria; phylum Cyanobacteriota; class Cyanobacteriia; order Cyanobacteriales; family Nostocaceae; genus Aulosira; species Aulosira brevissima. The sequence goes on along the minus strand of NZ_AP018207.1, from coordinate 5,817,906 downwards.
TATATCCCATGAATTGCGCACGCCAATGAATGCCATAATTGGCTTTTCACAAATATTGCTGCGTCCTAAATTTGGGCAACTTACCCATCAGCAAAAGGATATGGTAGAACGTATTCTTAATAATGGGAAGCATTTATTGATGTTATTAAATGAAGTCTTAGATTTTTCTAAATTAGAAGCAGGAAGATTTGAGTTAAAACCAGAATTATGCGATTTACCAAAAATAATTGAAAATACAGTAGCCGATATCCGTTCTTTAGCAGAAGCCAAAAGATTATCTTTATTAGTTGATATCAATTTAGCCAATCCTGCAATTTTTAATGATGCAAATCGCTTACAACAAATTTTAGTTAACTTACTTTCCAACGCCATTAAATTTACAGAATCTGGCAATATTTGGGTAGAAGTAAGTGAAATTCCTCATAATAAAGTAGCAATTACCGTGCGGGATACAGGTATTGGTATCGCATCTCGCGATTTCAAACTCATTTTTGAAGCTTTTCGCCAAGTAGATCAAAGTATTACACGAAAGTATCCCGGTACGGGTTTAGGTTTAGCAATTGTTGATTCATTAGTCAGAATGATGGGTGGTAAAATTATTCTTAAGAGTCAACTGGGGGTAGGTTCATTGTTTAGAATTGAATTACCACGGCAGGTAACATTGTCAAATGCAGCATTTGATGATGCAGCATTAAAGTTAGATAGCGATTATATTTTTTGTACTGCCGAAAATCCCCATCCTGCTTCTCATCAACCTAGCCAGCATCAACATCCCTCCCAACCACAACCTAACCAACACCAACATTCATCTCAGGAAAAATCAGGCAAAATATCAGTAAGTTCTGCTAAATTCAATTCATAAGCTTAATTGTAATTAATTGTAAAAGTATATAAGTTATAAATCATGTCTGTTCGCGAAAACTCTCAAATAGATCGAATTCTGGCTGTAGACGATACTATAGATAATCTTATTTTGGTGCAAACAATTTTAGAAAGCGAAGGCTATGAAATTGATTTAGTATCCGATGGGATGACAGCTCTAGAAAAAGTTGCCGAATCGCCACCAGATTTAATTTTATTAGATGTGATGATGCCTGGAATTGATGGTTATGAAGTCACACGGCGAATTCGAGAACTGTTAGGTAATAAAAACTATATTCCTATATTGTTAATTACAGCTTTTCACGAATCTAGCGTTGTTGAAGGTTTAGATGTCGGTGCTGATGACTTTATTCGCAAACCATTTGATACAGATGAACTACTAGCCAGAGTGCGATCGCTATTGCGTTTAAAGCACAGTTTGGATGCACAAAAAAAGATGGCGCGTCAACGCGAAGACTTTGTTTCTCGTCTCACACATGATTTGCGCACACCTTTAGTAGCAGCAGATCGGATGCTGAATTTATTTATGGAAGATACCTTCTGTAAAATTTCGCCAGAAATGAAACAAGCAATTGGCGTGATGATTCGCAGTAATCAAAATTTAATGCAAATGGTAAATACCCTCTTAGAAGTTTCGCGCTTTGAAGCCGGGAAAAAGACTTTAAATTGGGAAAGTTGCAATCTCAAAGAAACAGCGCAAGAAGTGATTAGCGAACTCATTCCTTTGGCTATGGAGAAAAATATCACCCTCAAATTAGATACCCAAGAATTAGATAATTTGGGAGACAAGGCTGGTGTAGTTATGGGTGATAACCTAGAATTACGCCGAGTTTTGAGTAATTTAGTAGGTAACGCAATTAAATTTACAGATACAGGAAGTGTAGAAATTAAACTTTCAGAACAACCAGATAAACAAGAAAATTCTGATTATTTAACCATTGAGGTAAAAGATACAGGCTATGGTATTGCACCAGAAGATCAAGCGAGTATTTTTGAGCGATTTCGTCAAGGTAGAAATAAACGTTCTGGTAGCGGTTTAGGATTGCATTTATCCCAACGAATTGTTGAAGCACATAGCGGTACTATTGAACTCAGTTCCGTATTAGGTGAAGGTAGTGTATTTACAGTTCGCTTACCGAAAAATTTAGAATAGTCATTTGTTAATTTACTAGTACAGGTATGCGGAAATGAGCATACCATTGTAGTGCGAGCATCTTGCTCGCTGACAAACGCGAGCAAGATGCTCGCACTACTTTAGATTATCAAAATGAATTTATAAAATGGTATGGTTATTTACGCCATGCAGCACTAGTTAGCCACTACATACGTATCCAGTAATGGTGATTATGATTGAATGGTGCTTGATTGAGGGTTTAAATTTAATAAGCAAAGGTACGCTAAAGTACGCGCAAAGTTAGGCGTTCCCGCAGGGTAATTAGGCGGAGAATAAGCTATGATTTAATGAAATGTTGTACTCAGTAATTTGTGAATAACTATTTCTAATTCATCAATCATGTAGGGTTTGCTTAAATAAGCATCAAAACCCGCTTGGAGAATTCTGGCGCGATCCTCTTGGCTAGCTAATGCTGTCACTGCAATAACCGGAATGTGGCGGGTTAAGGGTTCTTGTTTTAAATAGCGCACCATCTCAATACCGTTGATAGTTGGCAATAAAATATCCAACATAATTAAGTCTGGTTGGTACTCTTTTGCTACTACTACAGTATTGATACTGTCTGATTGACAAATGAATCTACAACCCAGCGATTCCAGCGCATAACCCATCAACAATAAATTATCATCATTATCTTCTACTGCTAAAATTAAAGGCTGTTGAGGTTTACGCTGTTTGCGGTCGCTTTTTGATGAATGTTTTAAGTACATTTTTGCTCCGGAGGATACAAGTGAGATTCATTGTCTTTCATAAATCACAAAACTATCTATATTGAGAATTAAGGCGATAATTTACGCACGCAAAACTGTTTCTCGCTTGAGAAGTTTCCTGAATACTTTAATATGAGAATCTCGAAAAATTAAGCTTCAAACTATAACATTTACCCCTCAATTATATGCAAAATTAAAGAATGTTTTTGGATTTATATCATCAAATCTTTGAATATACAAAAAAGTATATAAATCGTAATAATTATTGGGCATTTGTATTTTTATATACTCTATGTTTCTTCCACTACAGACTCATTTACATATTTGACATCTGTATCTGGTTGTAATACAGTATATTACATGCGATAACTACTCATAAAAATCTGAACACTTTTTTTAATCTGCCCCTCAGTCAGATCCAACACGATACTAAAGCAAGAAGCTGTCCTATTATATTTTTGTTAATCTCAATCTCAGCCTTAACTTATATGTAGTCTAACGCAGGTAACTCATCATTGCGTATTACTCGTTTGAATTTCGCCAGAGAAAAGGACAAAAAATTAAATGACAGTATTAAGCAGTGCTAATTCCAGCCACATTAGCCGAGCGATCGCAATTAGAATATAATAGAAAACCTTTTGCTAAACTTTTACGTCAGCTGAAGATAGTTCACCTACCGCTACAGTGAAAAAGATATGGTTTTTGATGATTTTAGAAATAACGAAGGTAATTCTGCAAATAACAACCGTCAAAACCTTCTAAGTAGCGGTTGGCGTCCATTACAACGCGACTTTGATTGGGGGTTTTTCTGGCAAGTTCTCTTTCACGATACCCAGGAGTTAACGCAAAAAACTATTAATTTAGCGAGTTATTACGCCGATGCTTTAGGTAGAAGAGATTATAGCTGGTGGGCAAATATCTTAAATGTTGCTTCTGACTATACGCGCGGTGAATTGCAAAAATATTGGAGTTTTATTACACCAGATCCGTTAACGCCAGATAATCGCTATAAAGAAGTTTTAAGTACAGAAACACCAATTAACCAATTTGTCAGTCGTAATAGCATTCCCATTGATTATGTACTCAATCGATTGCAAGAAATTACCGTATTGCGAGTTTTAGCCTTATTAGAACGTCCTGATATTATTACCCAATATTATTCAGAACGAGACTTTTACTTTCCCGTCGATAAATTTATCAGTTGGGAAAGAATAGATGTAATTAATACTGTTTATGCTTATTGGGCTAAACATGATATTTGGTTGCAAATTGATCCCTACGATCGTGGACGCAAACAATATACTTTGATGTCCAGAAATATGGCACCGTTAATTAACAAAGCGACTTACAATTTAGCAGTCATGTTAAGCGGTTATCAAAGTCGTGTAGGTAGGGTTCACAGCCAATTTCCGATTCGCACCTTTCCCGCAGATATTCAAAGTTTTACAGACGCAGTTCAGCAATCAATTCTCAATCAAAATCAGTTAGCAGTTGTCGTACATGGAGAACCGGGTACGGGTAAAACTGCATGGACTCAAGCTGTAGCCCAAGAAATTTTAGTACCTTTAGGCTATGTAATTTTTATTTTGGATCATGATGCCATTACAAATTTTGTTCCGCCCAGTTATTTAGAACAAATTTGCATCATTATTAATGAAGCAGATAACCTAGCCCAAAATCGTGCTTACGAAGTAGCTCAATATAATAATAAAACAGAACATATTCTGAGTTTATTAGATGGCACTTTGTACCAAAGCATCATTGATGAATCTGGAATGCAAATGAAGCAACGTTTAGTAGTATTGATGACTTGTAACACTACAGAAAGATTAGATCCGGCGATGTTACGCAAGGGTAGAGTTGATTTAATTTATGAGTTTACACAAAAATTTGTATAATAGGACTTACGCACACTCTACGAATTCTTGGCGTTCTTGGCGTCTTGGCGGTTCAATAAATTAAGCTTTTTGGCAATTTTTGCGTAAGTTCTGTATAAGTAAGCGTGAAAATTTTTCTTCTTAGTCAATAGTCATTTGTTAGAGACGCGATTGTTAGAGACGCGATGAATCGCGTCTGTACAAGAGTCAACATTTTTTTGGTAAATACCTGCGATTCCGAAATTAATGCGGAATATTGTGTAGTAGTTAATAAATTTAATTAAAAAGTAATAAATCAGCATGAATATTCAACAACTGATTACAGAATCATTGAGTTTGCCGATTAATGCGATCGCATATCATATTAGTCAAGAATTAGCCGCGATTTATCCCCGAAAATTTCTCTTAGAAGGTAACGATAGTACATTCAATTTAGAAAAGTACGCCCAGGCTAATCTCTGCCAAATTCAACATCATGCTTCCATTCATAACCAAATTTTAACTAGTTGGGATGGTATGGAAAATCAGCTATATAAATATACAGAAAATGCTGAATTTATGGTGAAATGGCAAGGACAGCAATTTGATGTATTATTAATGAGTTGGCAAGAAGGCTATTGCAAAACTAGGTATTACTGGATTCTGGCTCATAATCAAGAATTAGCAGAAAAATTTTTTACTGCTGTTTGTGATTGGAATTCGGAAATTCGCGACGAGGTTTTAGTTTTTGAAGATGGCTATTGGAATAAAAACCCCGAACTATTTCAATCGATTAAAACAGCTACTTTTGATAATTTAATTTTGCACGGTAACCTCAAACAAGATATTCAAGATGACTTGAGTAACTTTTTTGCTTCCCAAGCAACCTATGCAGCTTATGATATTCCTTGGAAACGGGGAATTTTATTTATTGGTGCGCCAGGAAACGGGAAAACTCATACAGTCAAAGCTTTAATTAATCTCATGCAAAAGCCTTGTCTGTATGTGAAGAGTTTTAAGTCTGAGTATGATACGGATAGCGAAAATATTCGCAAAGTATTTAAACAAGCGAGACAGTCTGCACCCTGTATTTTAGTTCTAGAGGATTTAGATTCGCTGTTAACTGATGAAAATCGTTCCTTCTTTCTCAATGAACTTGATGGTTTTGCGGCTAACGAGGGAATTGTCACCATTGCTAGTACAAATCACCCAGAAAGGCTAGATCCAGCAATTCGCGATCGTCCCAGTCGTTTTGATCGCAAGTATCACTTCGATTTACCAGATAACTCGGTAAGACAAGCTTATATTACCATGTGGAGCGATCGCTTAAAACCAGAGATGCGTCTGTCACCACAAGCGGTAACTCACATAGCAACTATGACAGATGGTTTTTCTTTCGCCTATCTCAAAGAATTGTTTCTTTCATCAATGATTAATTGGATGGGTAACATGTCAAATAATGGGATAGAAGCAATTATGGTGACACAAATTGCAATTTTAAGAGAACAAATGGAGAGTAAAAACACCAGCATTCAATCTACAGAAGAGACAAATGCTGATAATATAGCTGTTGACAGTTGACAGCGCCGAAAATGTTGGGTTATCCTGCGGGAAGCCGCTTCGCGTCTACGTTCCTCAACCCAACCTACGCCTATATATGAAAGGGAAGGGAGAAATAACTCTTTCAAGTCAAAGGGTAGAAAGACGCAATTACAAGGAAATTCAATGACAAATGACACCTATACTTAATTAATGCCCTACAAAAGATTGAAACAACCAATATCCAACCGTTCCGAAAATAATAATTAAAGATACAGGTAAAAACCAAATACCTAAATGAGGTGTTTCTGTATTGGCTAAATAATATATTTGCCACTCAATATAAGCAAATAACCAAATCATTTCGGTTTTCAACCAATTTAACATTGAGCAGGCAATTTGATATTGATACAGTGCATTTTCTTCTGTAATTTGCACTAAATAATTAAATGTATGGGGATAGCGACTGATAACTGTTAGCATCCCATAGATTAATAAACTTAATAAAGGGAACAGCCAGAGAAAGTTTTTACTCCCCCAGCCGTTAGCTTTACCATCCAAGCCGAAATGGATGGGTATAGTCTCTGGTAATGCAAACCAAGCATGAATGGCTGTACCAAACAATGCAACTATTCCCGCGATCGCAATCCAATTGAGCATTTTTGCTTGCTGTGTCTGGGTTAGGATAAGTACAGGTCTTTGATAATTCATTATAGCTCCATCATATCGACTAATTTTGTTTATAATTTAGCCTTAGATGGTCGCTAATGTCTTGAGCTTGTTACAGAGATTTAAGATACTATCATATTCTTTTATGAGAGAGATTTACTAGGGCGATCGGCGTAAACATTAATGATAGGTAAACCGCCTTGAGGAATGCTGGTAAAAAATTGTTGTTTTAAGTTATCAATAAAATATGAACCTAGCAAACTGATGATTGATAAAATTGTGGTGAATAGGGCAAAATTGGCGGGTATACTGATGATGATTAACGCTAATGTTAACAGCGCTAATAATCCCGAAATTCGTTGTAAAATTGCTTGGACTTTGTCGAGTAAAATTACAGAACGGCGACAATTAGGACAAAATTTTGTATGTCTATGCCATCTGTCATAAAGTTGTTCATTATCGATATTTTTGACAGTGGTTTCTATATTATCTTGCCAGCTAGGCGCACCGCCAGCAAATTCATCGAGCCATTTTCTAAAAGTGACAATACCTAAATCAGCCGGAGAAGGCATAAAATATGCTTTCTGCCATTTTTTATTTAGAGAAGCTTCAATCATTTCTTGGGAGTGCATGACTGTTAAATCTTGATCGCTTATCTTATAGCTTAATAAATGCTGTAATCCTATTTGCAAATAGTTTGGCAGTAAAGATAACCAAGATTTTTTCTTAACTGTATTACCTCCAATAATAAATTTACCAATATGCCTACATTGTCCGGGTTTGGTAGGTACAAAATACAACTGAAAAATATGATTTTTACCATTAGTATAACGGTAAATTGTGGTATTGGCACAAGGGGGTGTAAAATTCCTGGTGGCTTCCATATCTTGATTGAGAATATTGTAGCCAGAATGTTTGAGATGAAAACCTGCATCGGCAGACATTTCACCTACTAATGAAAACTCTTTTATAGGTACTGCTGTTTCGGGAGAATAATAACCGCTTCCTTCATGTAAATATTGTGCATGTGAAGGATCAAAAGTACTTTCAACTGAGACAGTGTAACCTACTGGAACTTCTGTCATATGCCAATCCATAAATGATTTATCTGGATCGCATTCTGGGATAGTGGCTGGATTTTTTAATTTACAATCTTCAAAGGCTGTGGCGCTGTCATCAGGCCAGATCCATAATAAACCTTGCAACACTTGTGTAGGATAAGTTTTAACGTGAGACCTTAAACTATTACAAGCAATTTCTTTGGCATTACCTGTTAACATGGGTACATTAGTGCATTGACCTTCATTGTTAAAAGTCCATCCATGATGTCTACACATTAAGGTACCATCTTCGTTAATTCTTCCTAAAGATAGTTGTGCTAGTTTGTGAGGACAATAATCATCCATGACGATCCATTGTTGATGATTATCTTGCCAAATTACTAGTTTTTTACCAAGTAGGGTGACGGGATTGGGACTATTACTATCGAGATAACTTAATGGGCTAATGGGATACCATTGTTTAGTCCAAGAAAATTGTGTTTCCATAAGCGAAATTAAAAAAATTTAATTAGCAACTCTACATTTTCAATTTAGCGTAGAGTGTTTATTTGTGGAGATTTAGGAATTATGAACCGCCTTCGCGCAGCGTCTCGCAGAGAAGACGCCAAGGACGCCAAGGAAGAGAGCGGTATAATTGAGAGAGAGTTAAGCCTTATACCAATTTAATATGAATATGTACTTAATTATTTTGGAAGATAGGAAACTGAAAAAAACTCTGCGTACCTTTGCGTTAACCTTAGCGCACCTTTGCGTTCAATACAGATATTGGTATTAATAATTTGTTATAGATTGGAAAAGGTACGCCGCTTGCAAAACTAACTAATGGATAGGGATATGAAAAGCAAACATCCAGCCGTCTACGCTTTAGTTTTACAGAGCGTTCTCGTGTTTTCGCCTTTGCTGCTGTCTCCTGGTAAAATCAATGGGCAAACTGTACCTGCTGTATTGTCTGGTGTGGCTCCTGCTCCGGTATTATCAAATCAGGAACGGGAAGAATTGGCTGGATTGCTGGCGCAACGGCGGATTCAAGATGCAACCCAATCTGATGTTCAGCGTAATTTTAATCAGACTACCATGCCCTTGAATATCTGGATAGTATTATTAAGCTTGTTTCCTATCGCCACAATAGTTTTACTGTGGCTATTGCGTGGATTAATTATCCGCGAAGTTGTGAATAAGGCAATGTCACAGATAGAAGGGGTGGAAAGTTTGCAAAATCAGCTAAATGCAGTGAAGCAAGAAGCTGAAAATGCAATTCAAGCGGTGCAAAAGATTACTCAAGATTTGGGGAAAGAGGTTGAGAATCTGCAAGCGAAGATTAAAAGCGAGCAAGAAAATTTATCTTTGATTAATTCTGATTTTACAGCGAAGCAAGCAAGTATTTTAAATCAGTTAGATGCGGAAGTTAAAGTTATTCAAGGTAAATTAGAAAATATAGATACGGAATTTGCAAGTCAATTAGGGCAATTACTTGCAAATGCCCAAAATCAAAGTAATTTTACTATTGAAAATTTAAGCAAGATAGAATCTGATTTATCACAGCAATTATCAGAAATACTATTAAAAGTAGAACAGCAAAAAGATAGCACATTAGCAAGTTTAAATACATCTCATGCGGAATTTACAGGAAATTTAGCGGCGTTACAGGCTGATACTCAGCAAGAAAAAGATATAGCCGTTGAGAAAATTACGAGTTTAGCAACAGAAGCGGCGAATAAAATATCAGAGTCGCAAGTAGAGGTTGGACAGCAGAAAGATGCAAGTTTGGTAAATATTTCTGAATTAGAAAATGCTTTGAAAATAGAAGCGGCGAATAAAATATCTGAGTTACAAGCAGAAGTTACACAGCGAAAAGATGCAAGTTTGGCGAATATTGCTGAATTAGAAAATAGCTTGAGAACGCAATTAACAGAATTACAAGCTAATAGTCAACAGCAAAAAGAGCGGATTTTTGCTGATTTACAAAAATTACAAGCAGAATTTACTAGTAACTTGGCTGAGTTACTGGAAGATGTGCAAAGACAGAAAGATTTAATTATTGAGACTTTAGAAAAATCTGGTTCGGAATTTACTTCGCAGTTTTCAGAATTACAGGTAAATGCACAACAGCAGAAAATTCTGATTTTAGAAAAGCTGGAAAGATTAGAAACAGAATTTGTCTCGCAGCTTTCGGAATTGCAATTTGATGCACAACAACGCAAGGATTCTATTTTAGAGGAATTGACGGAAATTAAACAGCCAGCAGTAATTGAAATTGAGGCGAAAAAACCAGAACCGCTACAATCTCCCAAGCCAGAAACCTCATCTATCAAAGAAGAGGTAGAGGTTAGCGTCGCTGACGATGAATATCTGACAAGGGGAGATGTGCTGTTTGGGGAAAAACGGTATTTAGAAGCGATCGCACTTTACAATCAAGCAGTGGAAACTCAGCCAGATAACGCCGCAGCTTGGTTTAAGCAAGGTTTAACTCTCGCTAGGTTGAAACGCTACCAAGACGCGATCGCATCCTATGATAAAGCATTGAAAATTAATCCCAACGATCATCAAGCATGGTGCGATCGCGGTGTGGCTTTGGGGTATTTACGCAAACATCAACAGGCTTTTGTATCATTTAATCAAGCCACAAAAGTTAAACCCGATGACGCTGTAGCATGGATGAATCGCGGTTTGGCGTTGATTGAATTGGAAGAATACGACGAAGCGATCGCATCTTTTGACAAAGCCATTGAAATTAAACCATCCCCGAAAGCTTGGGATAAACGCGGCTATAGCTTGGTAAGGTTGGGAAGAGATGACGAAGCGATCGCGTCTTTTGACAAAGCATTAGCACTCAAACCAGATTATGCAGTTGCTTTGTATAATAAAGCCGCCTGTTATGCACTGCAAAAACAACTGGATTTAGCTGTAGAAAATCTCCAGCAAGCGATTAACTTGAATCCGCGATATCAGGAAGAAGCAGCGACAGATATTGATTTTGATGATATTGCAAATGAGCCGGCGTTTAGGGAATTGATTGGTAAACCAGAGTAAAAACTCTTGAACTCTCACCCATCCCGCAATCCCGCCGTCACCCTAGAAGGGTGCGGCTAATTGAACAAAGCCTGCCTTCGCAGGCTAAACAAATTCCAGCCTGCGAAGCTGGCTTTGTAACGTTAGCCCCAGGCTTCTAGCCTGCGGGCGGTATATCGGGTATGCGAGAGAACTGTTTGTATCTGTATTCAGGGATAAAACCTACCATTCACCAAATGCGTTCTCTGCAATTTGTTTTTTCTCACGCATTCGACGGAGTCGTTCCCGCAGGGTAGGCGCAAAGACGCAAAGAAGACAGCCAAGAATCCTCTTCCCCATGCCCAATGCCCCATGCCCCATGCCCCATGCCCATCATGTATACTTAAAAACAGCACATCCCAACGCAGGCAATGACTGTTAAACAGAAGAAAATCCTGATATTAGCTGCAAATCCCAGCAATACATTACGCTTGCGCCTCGATCAAGAATTGCGTGATATCAAGGAAGGCTTGCGACTATCGCCAAATCGGGAGAACTTTGACTTACGCTATGATTTAGCAGTTCGTCCGAGGGATATTCGCCGCGCTATTTTGGATTATCGCCCGAATATTATCCACTTCTCTGGGCATGGTGCAAAAGAACAAGGACTAGCTTTTGAGGATGAAACGGGAAAAGAACAGCTAGTTACGGGTGAAGCATTAGCTGGGTTGTTTGGACAGTTTTCTAAACAAGTAGAATGTGTGCTGTTGAATGCTTGTTACTCGGAAGTTCAAGCTGAGGCTATTTACCAACACATTAATTATGTGATTGGAATGAACGATCAAATCGAGGATAAAGCCGCGATTGAGTTTGTTGTCGGTTTTTACGATGGACTTCTCGGTTACAATCCCGAATATGATGGAGATTCGCCTGTAGAGTTTGCTTTTGATTTGGCGCGAAATGCAATACAGTTAGCTGGTGTCCCTGGTGAGTTGATTCCTGAACTTAAAAAAAAACCCATTTAACCCCCCTTCACCAACCTTTAGGCAATCTTACCAACGTTCCAGAGTTACCACCGCACTTTTTACCCCGTCCTGAAGAACTTGCACCCTTAAAACAGAAAGTATTATCTTCAACAAAGCAACCTGTGGGTATTACAAGCAAAAGTCGCCGTGTGGGTGTGCAAGGAATGGGCGGAATTGGTAAAACTGTCTTAGCTACAGCCTTAGCGCGGGATGAAGAAGTGAGAAAAGCGTTTCCTGATGGGGTATTGTGGGTAACATTTGGACAAACGCCACAGATTTTAACTTGGCAATCCTATCTTGCTTCGGCGTTGGGTGAGAAGCAAGCGGCATTTACTGAGGTGGGATTGGCGAAAGCGCGGTTACGGGAGTTGTTTGCCGAGAAAGCTTGCTTGCTGATTTTGGATGATATCTGGCGTTTGGATGATGCGACACCGTTTGATGTGTTGGGGGAACGCTGTCAGATGTTAATTACTACCCGTGATGGGGCGATAGTCACGGGGTTGGGAGGGGAAGAATATCAGCTGGCAATTTTAGCTGAACAACAGGCGTTAGAACTGTTGGCAGATTGGGCAAATCAACCGGAGATAATGTACCCCACCCCTAACCCCTCCCCGCAAGCAGGGAGGGGGACAGAGAATGTTGCGGATTCTGCTGTGCAAACTGGGAGAGGGAAAGATAATATTGGTATCTCTCAATCTTCTTTCCCAACTAGCCGAGAAACAGATATTTCCTCTTACCCCTCCTCGCTTGCGGGGAGGGGTGGCGCAGCCGGGGTGGGGTTAATTTTGCAGGTAGCGCGAGAATGTGGGTATTTGCCTTTAGCATTGGCGATGGTTGGGGCGATGATGCGGGGGAAACCTGCAAATCGCTGGCAGAATATTTTAGAAAAACTGCGGAGTGCTGATTTAGAGAAAATTAAACAACAGTTTCCCGATTATCCTTATCCCGATTTACTCAAGGCTATTGCTGTAAGTGTGGCGGCTTTGGATGAGAATTGCCAACAGCGATATTTAGATTTTGCGGTATTTCCTGAAGATACACCCATACCCGAAGCAGTTTTGCAGACTTTTTGGCAACCCTTGGGGTTAGATGAGTATGAGAGCCAAGATGTTATTGATGAATTGGTGAGTAAATCTCTGGCTTTGCGGGATGAAGCGGGAAATTTGCGGTTGCATGACTTGCAGTTTGATTATGTGAGAAAGCAGTACAAGACTTTAGCAACCGAAAGTGAGGGGATAAAGGTTTTACACAATCGCCTGTTAAATGCTTACAGCGAAAAATACCCCGAAGGCTGGCATAGTTTAGAAAATGACGGTTATATTTTGCAGAATTTAGCCTATCACTTGCTGGCTGGGGGAAGGGATGGAGAATTAAAACAACTGCTGGGTGATTTTCGCTGGTTGCAGGGGAAGTTGGAGAACATCAATATTAATGCTTTGCTAGCAGATTATGATTTTTTGCCCCAAGATGAGAATTTACAGTTAATTCAAGGTGCGTTGAGGCTGTCGGCACATATTTTAAATGAGGATAAACAGCAATTGGCGGGGCAATTATTAGGGCGATTACTGGATTTTGAAAGTTCAGAAATTCAAAGATTGTTAATGCAGGTGCAGCAATGTAAAACGCCTTGCTTGCTTCCCCAAACAGCAAGTTTAACTTCACCTGGCGGTTCCTTAGTACGTACCTTAGTGGGTCATAGTGATTCGGTAAATGCACTCGCCCTGACTTCTGATGGCAAATACGCGATTTCTGGTTCCCATGACACCACCCTCAAAGTCTGGAATTGGAAAACTGGCGAACTACTGCGGACTCTCGAAGGTCATAGTAACTTGGTAAATGCAGTTGCCCTGACTCCTGATGGCAAATACGCGATTTCTGGTTCCAATGACAAAACCCTCAAAGTCTGGAATTGGCAAACAGGGGAAGAACTGCGTACCTTAGCGGGTCATAGTGGCTGGGTAAAAGCAGTTGCCCTGACTCCTGATGGCAAATACGTAATTTCTGGTTCTTCTGACAACACCCTTAAAGTCTGGAATTGGCAAACAGGACAAGAACTGCGTACCTTAGCGGGTCATAGTTCTTATGTATATGCAGTTGCCCTGAGTGCTGATGGCAAATACGTGATTTCTGGTTCCGATGACTACACCCTCAAAGTCTGGAATTGGCAAACTGGACAAGAACTGCGTACCTTAGCGGGTCATAGTGGCTGGGTAAAAGCAGTTGCCCTGACTCCAGATGGCAAATACGCGATTTCTGGTTCCAATGACAAAACCCTCAAAGTCTGGAATTGGCAAACTGGACAAGAACTGCGTACCTTAGCGGGTCATAGTTCTTATGTAAATGCAGTTGCCCTGAGTGCTGATGGCAAATACGTGATTTCTGGTTCCGATGAATACACCCTCAAAGTCTGGAATTGGCAAACTGGACAAGAACTGCGTACCTTAGCGGGTCATAGTTTCTGGGTAAATGCAGTTGCCCTGAGTGCTGATGGCAAATACGTGATTTCTGGTTCCGGTGACTACACCCTCAAAGTCTGGGATTGGCAAACTGGGCAACAACTACGTACCCTAAAAGGTCATAGTCACTGGGTAAGAGCAGTTGTTCTGACTCCTGATGGCAAGTACGTGATTTCTGGTTCTTGGGACAACACCCTCAAAGTCTGGAATTGGCAAACAGGACAAGAACTGCGTACCTTAGTGGGTCATAGTGACTCGGTAAATGCAGTTTCCTTGAGTGCTGATGGCAAGTACGTGATTTCTGGTTCTTGGGACAAAACCCTCAAAGTCTGGAATTGGCAAACTGGACAAGAACTGCGTACCTTAGCGGGTCATAGTTCTAGAGTAAATGCAGTTGCCCTGAGTGCTGATGGCAAATACACGATTTCTGGTTCCGATGACAAAACCCTCAAAGTCTGGAATTGGCAAACAGGACAAGAACTGCGTACCTTAGCGGGTCATAGTTCTGGAGTAAATGCAGTTACCCTGAGTGCTGATGGCAAATACGTGATTTCTGGTTCCGATGACAAAACCCTCAAAGTCTGGAATTGGCAAACAGGACAAGAACTGCGTACCTTAACGGGTCATAGTTCTAGAGTAAATGCAGTTGCTCTGAGTGCTGATGGCAAATACGCGATTTCTAGTTCAGATGACAACACCCTCAAAGTCTGGAATTGGCAAACTGGACAAGAACTGAGTACCTTAGCGAGCCATAGTTCCTATGTATATGCAGTTGCTCTGACTCCAGATGGCAAATACGCGATTTCTGGTTCTTGGGACAACACCCTCAAAGTCTGGAATTGGCAAACTGAGGAAGTAATTGTCAGTTTCATCGGGGATGGGGGAATATATTGCTGTGCTGTTGCACCCGATGGGATGAGAGTTGTTGCTGGCGATGCATCAGGAGGGGTGCATTTTTTGCGGTTGCAAGGCACAGATATAATTCGTAATTCGTAATTCGTAATTCGTAATTAAGAAATGCGGATTTTGTTTGAGCCAGTTGTGGTGAATGGGGATAATATGGAGTCCGGTTAGGCAATTTTCATAGCAAGCCAAGCAAAACAAGCCGCGAATTGTGCGATCGCCTGTTTTAATTTCCTTCCTATCACCATGACTGTTGCTAATTCACTCATCAGTCGTCATCAAAGTGCAATCGCTCTTGCTCATTTTCTCACCTTTCCAGCAAAAAGCCGCAACGTTCAAGATAAAAGCCGCAATTTTCCGCATCAAAGCCGCAACGTTGAGGATAAAAGGTGCAACGTTCAAGATAAAAGCCGCAACGTTGAGGATAAAAGGCGCAACTTCCAAGCTAAAAGCTGCAACGTTGAGGATAAAAGGCGCAATTTCCAAGCTAAAAGCTGCAACGTTGAGGATAAAAGGCGCAAGCTTCATGCTTTGAAGTGCAAATTCCACCTTCAGAGGTTCAACAGTTGGTGATTTTTCCCGGCGAATTATGTTATTTCGGTCATATAACCTTACCCGTAGGCGGATGAGGGTTTAGCAGTGCTAAACCCCTACGCAAAATTTATCTGAAGGGCGATGTTTGGCAAATGCGATCGCATAATTAATCTCCACATCCATCTTCGTCATAAATCCTACCACCCCACGTAGGGGCATGGCACTGCCATGCCCTCTTCACCCCCACGCAAAATCTATCTGGGCGAAATTTTGACCAAATGCGATCGCATAATTAATCTCCACATCCATCTTCGTCATAAATCCTACCACCCCACGTAGGGGCATGGCACTGCCATGCCCTCTTCACCCCCACGCAAAATCTATCTGGCGCAAGATATTCGGGAAATGCGATCGCATAATTAATCTCCACATGCATCTTCGTCACAAATCCTACCACCACACGTAGGGGCATGGCAGTGCCATGCCCCCATAACTTACATCACATCACCGACAATTCCTATATTGAAAATCTCAATCTATCCGTTCGCAGTCAAATTGCCCTTTAATATAGTCGTTATAAAAGCTACCAATAGAATCAGCCGAGGAAAAATCCTCCCAAGTCTCCTCATCTACCCCAAAATACTCATAAACTTCCCCATTCTTAAACTCAACTTGCAAAGTTTGCTCGTGACTATCGTAAGCAATGCTAGCCGCCATTGAAGAACTCACAGGTAACAGCGCAATTGGTTCCTCATATTCAGGAAACGCCGCAGGTTCCGCCACAATCTCGTTGAGTTCTACCAACCCCTCAAAAGCTTGAACTGGTGCGGGAATCTCTAAAAGTTCTATTTCCTCGCCCCGGTCAAGCAATAATTGTAAATGTCCGTCAGAATGAGCGATCGCAATTAGGCTACTCAAGTCCATTTTTGATAGTCTCATTAAATTTGCTCTCCTGTGGGCGTAGAAATGTTATTTTTCGGTTGATAGGATTAAATTCTGCTGCAAAATCGCACCGCTTATTAGTACATTTGTACCATAAAAGCGGTTGATCGTCAAGACTTTGCAGTGAAAAATACCTACTGTAGTACTCCGGTTTTCACAAGGCTGGCATAGTTGGCAATGAAGCACCCATTTAGTGACGAATTTTTACAAGAATTGCCGCTAATTTTGGCGGGGCCGATATTGCAGCATACAGAATCAGACGCCGTTACAGTCTGGATAGCGCTGAAACGTCCTTGTGAGGTGGTACTCCAGGTTTATGACACAGCAAATCACGGTGAGTTAATTACAAATCTGCTATTTGAGGGAAGACGCCGGACTTTTGCCCTGGGAAAATACCTGCATATTGTGGCAGTCACGGCGGAATCTGCGGGTAGTCATTTATTAAGTAGCGATCGCATCTATGCCTACGACTTACAATTTATTGAATCATCCACCCAGCAGCAAACCTTAGCCACAGCCTTATGTTCTCGCCGCTTTCCCGCCGTTAATATCAGCTATTTCGACCATCAAAAACCCACCTTTGCCCTCCCTCCCACGGATTTACAAGATTTACGCATCGTGCATGGTTCCTGTCGCAAACCTCACGGTGATGGCTTCGATGCATTACCCATTCTCGATTGCTTAATTGAGTCCGCCGCCAATCAGCCAAACAAACGACCCCATCAGCTTTTTCTTACAGGCGACCAAATTTATGGTGATGATGTCGCCGATCCCCTGTTGTGGGTTTCCAGTCAGTTAGGCGATGCGCTGTTAGGTTGGGAGGAAAGATTACCCGTCACCCAGTACACAGCTGCCGATCCCAGCTATTACACCCCCAAGCAACTGCTTCCCGGACATCGCGCAGATATCGCTACACACCAAGCAGGTTTCACCGCCGGCTTGCATAATAAAACCGCCAAAGTTAGCAGTCACCTGCTGAGTTTAGGTGAATATTACGCATCTTATATATTGTCATGGTCGCCCGCCTGCTGGCCGAGTAGCATACCCCAAGGACACGAGGTAATGCATGGACATCGAGTCAGCCGCCGTTGGGATAAAGAAGTGCAGGATATGCAGCAATTTACCCATACCCTGTGGAAAGTGCGGCGGGCGCTGGCGAACGTTCCCATGTATAGTATTTTCGATGACCATGATGTCAGCGACGACTGGAACCTCAACCAAGCTTGGTGTCTGCGGGTTTTAGGACAGCCTTTGGGACGGAGAACAGTGCAAAATGCTTTATTAGCCTATGCAGTATTTCAAGCTTGGGGAAACACACCCCAGCAATTTGCAGCCGGTCAACCAGGGGAGAAATTATTACAAGCGGCGGCGGATTGGTCTGCATCTGGGGGAATGAATGGTGCAGTGGAAAATGCGATCGCCCGTTATTTAGGAATGCCGCCACTCAATCCCAGTACAAACTTACCGGAATTTGTGCAATATGATGCAGTCTTAGTTCTCGACCGTGCCCCAGAAGCCTTGACATGGCATTATACTATCCGTAGTTTTTGCCATGAAGTCATAGTTTTAGATACACGCACCTGGCGCGGTTACCCTGCCGACCAAAAACCCATCGCGCCGCCAATGCTGCTATCGCCGCCAGCCTTTAGCCAGCAACTATCCCAGCCATTAGAACAAGTAAATCATAAACCAAAAGGGCGATCGCAACTCCAAGCTACATTTGTCATTGCACCCACCAACTTATTTGGCTTACAAGTAATAGATTGGATTCATCACTGGCATTTAAAAAGAGATAAAGTTTATGGTGTCGATGTCGGCGATGCATGGAACATTAATTACGAAGCCTTAGCACAATTCCTCACCACATTATTTGAGCAACGCCGCCAAGTAATAGTCTTATCTGGAGACATTCATTACAGTTCTGTTGTCCGGTTAACTTATACGAGAAAATCTTTAAGTTCCGAGAAAAAATCTGTATTAGTCCAATTAACAGCTAGCGCCTTTAAAAACGAAGAAAAAATCACAGAAATCATTCATACCAGACTCAAGCAATGGCTCTTACCAGAAAAAAATCGTCAATGGATAGGCTGGAATAATCCCCCATATATGCTAGAAATTTCTAGCAAAAAATCCTACCGCGAATCTCTGTCACATCGTCCCCCCGAATGGCATGGTTTAATGGAATGGGTTCACCGCAAAATCACCAAAACTGCCGAATTTGGTCATAATATTTCCTGGCTAATGACTGCCGAACAACATGCGAGAAACCTAAAATGGGAACTATTCCAGTATTTAACCTTTTGGAAACTACCCTGGTTTCAAGATGGGCGAGAAGTCATAGGTTTAAATAACTTAGCCCTAGTCCATTTTGAAATAGATAATAATAATTCTTCCAAAGTCATCCAAGATTTATATTGGTTTTCAACTTGGTATCCCATCGAAATTGTTTACAGCCGCTTTGAAAGCGAACTCACCCATTCCCGATTATCAATATGAGGACAAAGAGGCTGCGTAGGTTGGGTTGAGGAACGAAACCCAACCTACATCAACAACTATTCCTTCTTTTCTCTTGGCGTTCTTGGCGTTCTTGGCGGTTCATTAAATATTAATTACATCATCATAGCGAAATGGTATGACTTATTTAGATCCCCGACTTCTTGAAGAAGTCGGGGATCTAATATCGTAAATTCATCTCGCCCATTGCTGCGAAATATAACTATAAAAAGCCTCCTTATCCACCTGATCCATTGCATAAATCTTCCTACCACCGGCAACAACTTTCGTTCGTCCTTGACTAACACCAGTAGTAATAATTTCCGTTTCCCACTCACGTAATTGATAAAATTCTGGATGTTCTAAATAAGCCGTTGCTAAGACATCCCAACAATAATAATCTTGGGGAATAACTAAGGCATAACATTGTCCCACCAAATCAGAAATGGGAAATTGACGTTGTCTTCCCATTTTGCGCACCATCTCTGATGTCATTGGTACATTATTAGTTAAATCCAAAGGACACATAATAATTTCAATTTGGCTTTCCCAGACTCGCGCAGCAGAAACAGCATCCCAATAAGCATTCCATTCCGCAGTACCGTCTTGTCCTGGTTCCCAATTCTTCTCAATATTTCCCGGAACATTTAACGCACCCCCCATCCAAACAATCTTGCTAATTTTCGCCTCAATATCTGGTGCTTGATCTAACGCTACAGCTACATTCGTCAACGGCCCGGTTACCATTAGCGTAACTGGTTCCGTAGCTTCACGCAAAACCTTGACCATAAAATCTTGGCCTGTTTCCTCTACCAACGGTGTCTGAATATTTTCGCTTTGATTAAGAATTGGTAGATGATCGACAACATAAGAATCACGGCGATAAAGATAAGGAAAAGCATTAATTCCCCGCACCGTGCTTTCTGCTACGGGAATATGGGAAAATCCCATCAAGTCTAAAATTTTCCTTGTAGCACTCACAGCAGGTTGCACATAGCAATCAGCAGGTGTCACCACAATACCGAGTAATTCCACATTATCCATAGTCAGCAATAGCATAGTTGCTAGATAATCATCTACACCGCCATCGTGATCCATTAAGACAAGTTGTTTAGACATAGCTGGAGGATTAATCATGGATGAATTTATGCAAGCTGCGATTCAAGAAGCAAGACAAGGTAGACAAGAAGGGGGAATTCCCATTGGTTCGGTACTTGTCAAAGATGGCAAAATTGTTGGTAGAGGACACAACAAGCGGGTACAAGATAGCGATCCGGTTACCCACGCCGAAATTGACTGTCTGCGCAACGCTGGCAGAATAGGTAATTACAGAGGTACAACACTCTATTCCACCTTAATGCCATGCTACTTATGTGCTGGTGCAGTTGTGCAATTTGGCATCAAAAAAGTCATCGCTGGAGAATCGAGAACTTTTCCTGGTGCTAAAGAATTTATGATATCTCACGGCGTCGAAGTCATAGATCTGGGATCGGATGAATGCGAACAAATGATGAGTGAGTTTATCGAAACTAATCCCGAACTTTGGAATGAGGATATTGGCAAATAGTCAGTTGTCAGTTGTCAGTTGTCAGTTGTCAGTTGTTAGTAGGGGCGGGTTTATTTAGATCATCGTTGATTGGCGAAAATATTTGTGAACCCGCCCGTACAGATGTCAGTTGTTATTGTTGTCTGTTTAGCTGCTGTGGTGGGAAACAAAAACAAAAGCTAAATTACGAAATAATGCTGAGGCTAAATCTTCAAGGGCAGGATGTAATTGTAATGATGATTGTGAGATAAATTGATGTTCTTGGCTGTTGAACATCAGCAAATATTGAAAAATATATTTGTATCCCCATTCAAAAACAGGAAGTGTAAGTTTGTAGTGATGATTTTAATCATCACTACAAACAATATTTCTTAGAGAAAATATTCATCCAGTATTTTTTTACATAAAAAAAGAAAAATTCGGTGGCTGCGATTTTGTAGACACCGATTTTTTTCTGCCAAAAATTACTTAAATACTTAAGTAAAAATTTAACTGTTTTACGTACTTACTCTGTGGGATTTTACCAATTTCATCTGTAATAGTCGAAATAAGCTATTAGCTTCTGCTGGGCAATTTTTATTTGATACAGCAGTTAATCAAATGTATTTACAGGGTAATTGATATAAGTAATAAGGGTGGCAATTAGCAATGGGTAAGGCTATAGGAATTGATCTGGGAACGACTAATTCTGTCGCCGCTTTTAAATTAGCAGAAGTGGAAGTGGTGACAGCTGATGATAATACGCCCCCAGATAGAAAACTAACGCGATCGCTCGTGGCTGACGAGCAAGGTAAATTATTAGTAGGTGAGCAAGCATATAACCAGCTACGTGCTGACCCGGAAAATGTAATTATTTCGATTAAACGTCTCATCGGTAGGGGTTTTGCCGATCCCTCTGTGCAGAAACAACAGAGAGAATTTGCTTACAAAATTACTCCGCCAACTCAAGGAACAGATAACGGGATTGCGGTATGGCTAGGGGGTAAAGAATATCAGCCAGAGGATATTTCGGCAGAAATTCTCAAAAAAGTGGTGCGAAATGCCCAAAATTATCGTCAAGCTATTGGTAAAAATGATGAAGTTATCGATCAAGCTGTGATTACTGTCCCTGCTTATTTTAACGACCAACAACGCCACGCTACCCGCATAGCTGCCCTAAAAGCCGGACTCAAACCTTTAGAATTACTCCCAGAACCGACAGCAGCAGCAATATCTTATGGTTTTTCTCCCAACGGCGACGATTTTAAAACAATATTAGTCTTTGATTTTGGTGGCGGGACATTTGATGCTTCTTTAATTCAAGCGGCGGGAACTTCCTTTATTGAATCGGGGAAAGCTGGGGATTTATGGTTAGGTGGAGATGACATCGATTCGCGGATGATCAATTTTGTGAAAGCGCAAGTTTCCCAACAAGAAAAAATCGCTGATATTGATGGTTTAATTGCCAAAATGCCCCACTATCAACGAGTTAGATTTAATGCTGATTTGAAAATAGCTGTAGAAAGAGCCAAAGCAGAATTAAGCACGGGGACAGCAGCACAAATTGTCCCAGCTACCGCATTATTAGACGAATTAGGCATAGCAATTCCCATCGAAGTTACCATCACCCGCGAACAATTTGAGAGTTTAATTACTGATTTAGTAGAACGTTCGCTGCAAATTTGTCGCAAGGCTTTAGAATATGCTGAACATCATATAGAAATGGTAGATGTAGTTTTGATGGTGGGGGGTTCTTCACAAATTCCTTTAGTTCAACGCAAAGTTAAAGAAGCTTTTGGTAATAATAAAGTACTGATACATCCCCGGCCAATGTACGCTGTAGCTGAAGGTGCAGCAATTGTAGCGGCTGGACAAACAGATAAAGTAACTACAGTTTCTCGCGATTATTATATTCAGTTACTAGATGGACAATATAAAGTAATTAGTCGAGGTGATATTCTCCCAGTCGCCACATCGCACACTTTTAAAACTACGGCTGACGGACAGAGGTTAATTCACTTTAAATTTTTCAGTCCTGATGAGAATGAATATTTTGAAAGTATTGGCGATATGTGGTTAGGGTTAAATCACTATTATCCAGAGGGGACAGAAATTCTCGTCAATTTGGCGTTGGATGAAAAAAATGGCGTGTTAAAGATGACTGCTACATTAAAAAATGACCCTTCAGAAAGAGTCAGTTGTACTTTCTCGCGCGGTGGATCGGATGAAAAAATATATCAGGAATTGGAATCGACGATCGCAGAACTCAACGATCAAGATTTAACGGATATTGGCGTTCAAGAAGCGCTGAAGTTAGCTTTACCAGTGGTGCAGTTAAGCAACCAAATTATCGATCACCACACAGGAGAAGAACGCAGCGATATTCGCGATCGCGCGGCGTACAATCTGCAAAAATTTCAAGTATCCATGTCTAAGCAACGCCTAGCGGCTGATTACTTGATCAATGAATGCGATCGCATCGTCCAACTTTGTAGCTTTTTAATTTCCGAACCCCAACAAGAACGCTTAAAAAGGCTGAGTCAAGATTTACAAACCGCAATGGATGCTAATGATGTATCTGGGATGGAGTATCACAGCGAAAATGCGGAAAGGGAACTCAGCAATCTCCCCGATCGCGTCAAAATCATTCAAGCTAGTCTCGCAAGTATCCGCCAAGCCAATTCAGTTTCACCCACCCAAGCCAACGGGATGTATGACAAGCTGTTGCGAATGCTGGATGCGATGGAACGGGAAGAAAAACCAGAAGCAGAACGTTTGTGGAGTGAACTACAACCAGATGTACAGCGTTGGTTAAATGAGGAATCTGCTGGTAGAACCATTGTCACAGGACTGACAAAATGAAGACTATCCTTAACTGTCCTGTGTGCGGTTATCAAGAAGTTACCAGTTATACTTGTCCCAACTGCGATACTGACTTATCTGTAATTCGCATTCTCCAAGAATTACCTGCTGTTAAAACCACAGTTTCCGCAGCCAAATTTCACGCTTTACCTTTAGCAATTGCTTTGTTGACATTGCTTGTAGGTATTTGTGTGGGATTGGGAAGTCGGTATATCTTCCCAACAACCCAATTACACGCCTTAACAGTTCCTTCTCCCCACCCAATTGTCAACAGTCGCGTCAGTCTCAACCCCCCCTTTAATCAGCCTCCGGTAGTCATGAACACAATTACCTATACCGTGCAATCTGGAGATCATCTGAGTGCGATCGCCGAAAAATTTTGCGGTAGAGGAACACCTTGGGAAATCATGGTGACAGCTAACCCCCAACTGCAAAATCGCGAGAATCACATAAATATCGGTGAGGAATTAAATATACCCAAGTGTAAGGAGTCAAAAGTCAATGGTCAATAGTCAATTGTCAAGAGTTAATGAGTCGAAACGTAAGTCAGTAATTACAGCAAACTATATTACAAAACGCAAATCAACTTGAAACCTTTACCAATGACCAATGACCAATGACCAATGACCAATGACCAATGACAAATGACTTATGAGCATCCTTGATAATTTCAACACTTTCAGTAAGATTTTGCTGGGTGTGGGAATAGTTGATGGCTGGAAATACGCAGATGAAGCTAAACAAATTCAGAAAAGAGCCGAAAAATTAGCTCAAAACAAGCAATTACGAGAAGCAGTTAGTATTATTCAAAAATCTCTAGCTGTATGGTCAAAAAAACCTGGTTTTGCCGAACGGTTGCTGCGTCAATGGTTAATGAGTAATTTATTAGACAATTTAAGCCAGCAATTACAACAGTGGAATCAACAAATCCGCAAAGCAGATAAACTAGCTTTGCAAGGGGATATGGTGCTGAAAGAAGATCGTGGCGATCCTCTGGAAACTCAAATTCTTGTTCAGGCGATCGCTATTTATGAAAGCTGTAGCCAAATTATCCATGATGAGCGGGTATTAAAGCTCATCAACCGATGTCAGCAGGAATTACAACGCAGACAGCATTTTCAGACTTTGATAACTAAAGCACAGTCACACGCGGAGAATAAATATTTTCAAAATGCGATCGCCGTTTATCAAAAAGCCGAAGAATTATATTCTACAGCAGCTTTACAAGAGGCGATCGCGGCAGCTAAATCCCAAGTAGAGCAGGAAAAAATTTATACTTACGCATTGCAAAGGGCGCAACAAGCCCAAAATCAAGGAAAATTAAAAGGAGCGATCGCTGTTTTAGAAACTGCTTTGAGTAGTTTTCCCCGTCAGGATGGATGGAAATTATTACAAGAATTACAACAAACAATCAAAGGTAAAGAAAAGTATCGTCAAGGGTTAGCAGCAGAGAAAGTCAACGATTTACCAGCTGCGACATCTTTGTATGAAGCTGCGAAAACCCTTCTACCCAATCCTACAGAATGTCAAATCAGGTTAGGAATCATTGCGATTAAAACCGAAAATTGGGCGATCGCTTTATCTCATCTATTCAATCTACCAGGAGAACAAGCAGCTTATCTGCGGGGATTTGTCTATGCTAAACAAAACAATTTACAACAAGCTTATCGAGAATGGCAAGGACTATCTTTTAATGAAATTAGCGCTCAAAGAGAAATTCTCAACACTTTAGCGCAGCGTCAACGCCTGCTTTATCTCAAGAATATTGAGGAGTTTGTGAATCTGGGAAATTTGGAACTAGCGAAAGCTGCGAGTGAAGAATTTAGTCATACCTTTGGTTTCGAGCCTTTAGTAGAAACCAATCTCAAAGAACACATTATACCCAGAATAGATGTGGAAATTTGGCAAAATTCCGAGCGCCATAAAATCGTTAAACAAATTGAAAAAAATTGGATTTCTCAACCTAATATTACCAATTTACATAATTTATTAGTAGCTATTTATTACAGCGAGCATTACGATTTTCTGCATCTCTCACATTTGATAGTTATCTTATCTACAGCCTTAGCAAATTTAACGGCAGATCCTCTGCTGCAAGATATACCTTGGCTAGGGAATCAATCTATTGATTTTAAATTAATATCCATAGAATTAAAACGGCGATTAGAAGCAGCAATTGATAGCTATAAAGATAGAGATATTCCCACCTATTTAAATTTACGCGATAAATATCGTTTAGAATCAGTAGCCTTAAAATTTATGGGTGAACCTGCGCAAAGAGGAATGACAGTAAATAATCTATTTATCACACCAGGTTGTTATCAGCATTATATTTCTCATTGGCGAGATAAAGTAATTGAACGCATAGATATAAAAAATCAACTTCTCCGTTCTCTGTATACTCCTTGGGGATTAGCAATAGCTGCTTGTGTAGCAGCAGATAGTCAAAGAGCAATTAAACTTAAAACCTTACATCAAACTACTAATAACATTGATGATATTGAACAATTTGCTCAAAATTTTATCGCTTATCATGAAGGTTGCCATTATCTGAGTCATAAACAATGGCGTCAAGCAATTACTCCTTTAACAACAGCAAAATCAGCAATTATAAATCATCTAGATTGGCAACAAGAAATAGATAGACTAGCTGGATTGCAACGTCAAACCATCTCCGCAATTGAAGAACATTTAGAATTTGCTCAATTTTGGTATGAAATTTTAGGTAGTCAACCTGCTAGAAGTTATTTATCCGAATACAAAGCTGAGAAAATCCGCGAGCAAATTTATCAAAGACAAATTTCTTTAAATGAGGCTATAAAAGAATTGCAAGAAATCAAAAAAATCGACCCAAAAAATCCGATAGTACTGGATTTAATCGCCATGATTGAATTTCAGCAAGAAATAGAAATAGTTGAGAATTTGTTAAAAACTAATCAATTTGAACAAGCAGTTAAACTAGCTAAAAAATCTCAGCAGCCACGCATCCGTTATATTGTGGCAGAAATTTGTATTGATATATTACTTAAAGGCTTTCAAAATGGAGAATTAAGTATTCCAGAAATTTCTAATTTAGGTCAATGGGCTTACGAACTTTGTCCCGAACAAGATAACATCAAAAAAATCTATTACTTTAGTCAAGAACTGAAGGAAATTCAGGAACTCATGAAGCGCGATCGCTTTGAAGAAGCAATTCGCAAAGCCCAAAAATCACAACATGAATCAACTCGCCATTATGTTGCCGAGTTATTTATTATGACCATAGTTAAAGGTATTCAAAAGAAAGATTTATCTTGGGAAATAATTAAGCAGTTAGGAATTTGGGCTTATGAACTTTGTCCTAACGAACCTGCTTTTCAAGAAATTTTCCATAGCCTCAAGTTACGTTAAATCAAGGTAATATCTAGCTTGAAAATGGGCATGGGGCATGGGGCATGAGGCATTGGGCATTTATTAGAGATGCGATGAACCCTTGTCTGTACAATTGTCTTCCTTGTCTCCCTTGTCTCCCTTGTCTCCCTTGTCTCCTTTGTCCTCCTTCCCTTCCTTTCCTGATCTTATGGAACACAATCCCTATGATATTTTAGGCGTTACCCCAGTCGCCTCAAAAGCCGAAATTACTAAAGCTGTCGCCTTAGCCATGAAGCGCAAGCAATATCCTGTAGATGTCATTGCTAAAGCGCAAAAAAGCTTAATGAAGCCGGAAGAACGGATTCTCGCTGATTATTTACGTCCGATATTACCGCCGATTAAGCGTTTCAAAAATAGCGATTTATCGGCTTTACAACAATCAGTACCAAAATTGGTATTATTAGCTCAGTTAGATGGATTAGAGCAAGCGATCGCTCTTGCTAGCCAACAAGAGCTTCTAGAACGAGAATATATACCCTTGAGCTTATCAGAATTAATCACAGAAGGTATCTCTGCTTGCAAACAAGGCCGTTATCCTCAAGCTATTAAATATTTAGAAGAATATACTGAAGGCTGTACAGATAAAAATCACAAAGATTATATCCAAGCCCAAATGTGGCTAATTAGAGCTTATCATCTGGGTGGAGATTTGCAAAGAGCGATCGCCCTTTGTCAACTATTAAGCAATCATCCCCACACTCAAGTACAAACTTGGGTCAAGAAAACTTTATCTATGCTATCTCAAGAGGTTTCTCATGTCTGAATCGCCCCAAAACGCTAGCCAATTTTGGGATTGGATAAAATCGAAAATTCTCGGTTTTAATTCTCCAGCATCTTTGTCTGGTGAAAATACAGTATCTGCAAATACAAATCAATATTTAATTACCCAAGAAAAACGCGATTTACTCATTAGCAAAATCGGCACAATTCAAAAAGAAAATATTTTATTACAGCAATCCTTGCGAGAACAGCAAACCCAAAATGCAGCCAAAACCGAGGATTTATTTTTAGAACTTTTAGAAGTTTCTGATGCTTTAGAAAATTTATTAGAATATTTAGAAAATAATAATGAACCCAATCAAGAGTTTCTCCAACGTTTACCTAAATCTGTTGGCGCAGTACATCGCAAGTTTTTGAGTATCTTAAAAAAGCGTCAAGTTTTACCGATAGAACTCCAAGACACCCAACCAGATTTTACTTTATGCCGAGTCGTCGATCGCGAAGTTCGCAACGACCTCGCAGACCAAACAATCACTAAAATTGTCCGTCAAGGCTTTCGCTTACAAGAAAAGATTCTCCGCCCCACAGAGGTAATTACATCAAAACCAAGTTAGGGGCTAGGGGCTAGAAATAATCCCGATGAAAACATTTTCATTGCCATACAAGGGGGACAAGGGAGACAAGGAAGCAATAAATATTTCAAGTTAGCTAATCACACCAGGTAGGTTTCTCCTAGTCCCTAGCCCCTAATCCCTAGCCCCTTTATTTACATTTTTAGGCGATCGCTAAAATATGCCTGCAAGCAGATAACAGCATCTTTATGAAAATGCTTATATTAAAGTCTGTTGCAATTTACTAAGATAGCTGACAGCTTATATTTACAATTCTTGACTTTGACAATAGATTTTTAGCAGAGTTTTAGCATATATATTTCTTTAAGGTGTACGTGGGAATTCAAACATTATTGAACGACTTATTTACATTCCTTTACTTATTTCTATTCTGGTTAAGTTTATTGTATTTTGATATAACCAGCCTCAATAGGCTGTTAGCCTTGTAATCAAGCTAAGGATTGTTGGAGTTAATTGATATATGGATTTCAATCGAAAATTAGCCTTATGTTTATGCCGTTAGACAGCTACTTTTGATTCTAGTTAAGTATTTATATTCAGAAAACTACACCAATTCCACAAATTACACTAGCAACCAGATGATGAATCATTACGCTATCGAATGGATTGAGGCATGGTGCCTAGAAAATGGCTGGACAGATTTATTTGTCGAGCGGCGCAATAACTACTGGGCGTTTCCTCCAGGCTGTGTAATGCCTGAACCAATTCCCGTACAAGCTCTGAGATTGATTAAAGCCGAAAAAGGGCTGACTGCTGAAGAAAAATGGTGGTCGATATCAGCAATTATTGGCACAACGGTAGCTGTTTTATCTACAGTTGTATTAAAATGCCCCATGCCATTAGTATTTGCTTTTGCCTTTAACGCAATTACAGTGGCTCAATTTGAAATGGAAGATGCCTAAATTTTTATTTTGGCGATCGCTATTTATTAGGCATAATATTTTAATTAAAAACTGCTCTTAATTCTACATTTGCAAGAGCAGTTTTTAATTGGGGATTGCAAATTAAAGATAAAAATATTTGTTTGATAAATTTAGGCAGAGCATGGGAGCTAGATAAAATCGGGATTTCACGTTAAGTTGATACCAATAGACATTGCTATGCCCCTACCATCTGTCCCATTCTATTTTTAAATTGGTTCACTTTTAATTCCATAAAACGATAAATTTTAAGATTGCAAATACAGTTTTCTCTTTGATAAATTTCGGAGTTAGAACTCAAGTCCTAACTCCGAAATTTATCACACTGCTAATGTTTGATTCCGATAGTATTTGGTATTGCACATTTTAGACCATTGAAGGAATTAGTCGAACCTGATAACAAACAAAGCAGCCTCTCATACCGCAAGTCTAAAGTCAAACACAGATGCTTAAACTAGGTTTGTTTACTCAACTTTCACATTATTAAAAAAGTAGTTGCTAATTTGCGTTCCAATTGCTGTATTTGTCCAATTGCGGTTGGAAGCTATGACATCTTGGATATTAGTGACATCGACAGTCTGAATTCCCCCAAGACTAATCACAAAATCGTTGTAGTCGCGATTAGAACCACTATTAGGACACACGAGAGGTTTCCCATTCAAATCTTTCATTATTATTGGTGAGTGTT
The DNA here is from genome assembly GCF_002367995.1 of Calothrix brevissima NIES-22. Classification (GTDB taxonomy): domain Bacteria; phylum Cyanobacteriota; class Cyanobacteriia; order Cyanobacteriales; family Nostocaceae; genus Aulosira; species Aulosira brevissima. Next base: position 5,787,916 of record NZ_AP018207.1, on the reverse strand, counting down.
GATTTGGAACAGCCAACAGTCAAATACTCAATTACCACTTCATCACAAATCTAGGTGTGGCGATCGCACTTATTTGACAACCGATATATTGAGATAATAATTAAACCGCTCTCGCAGTTGTTCAACTGTGAGATTCTGAGTCCAGTATTCAACTAAAGCATGACCAAAAGCCCAGGTATCGCTGGCGGCTGTATTTTCTACCAATAACGGCCAAAGGGCTAACAAATCAAAGTTGGTTGAGTTAGTGGTATTCAACAATGAGAAAAGGTCATAAGCCATTTGCAGCTTCCCAATGACAACGGGTAACTGTTCCACGGGAATTTTTTCTGCTAACAAGTATGCCAGAGTGGGCGAGCCGGTTGATAGAGTGGAAATGAACTGGAGAACGGGACTTTTTAGCAGCGATGTCAGTCCTTGAGTTGTCGCCATCTGGAAGCTGTAATTATCAATAATTTTGGCAGCTTCAACGGTACGGGCTTCTAAGTTAGTTAAAAAACGCGCCAGACGCAGTTGTTTTGCAGGTGCGATCGCTTCTACTAATCCTAAAGATAAAGCTTCAATTCCCCAAGCAGCGCGATTAGTTTTGCTATCGCTTGTCACCACAGGTAAAACTAACTTGGAGAAATCCCCCAACAATTGCGCCCGATATTGTGTAGCTTCGCGGATGGAAATTTCCTTAGTGCGATCGCCCCATTCCCAATCATAAGGCGGTTCCCACTCGCGAATCGGACGTAGGCGATCGACTTGGGTAACTATAGTAATTACAGGTAAATCTTTCACTTCCGCCTGCATATCTTTGAGAAAATCTACATCCATTTGCAAGGCGGGATCTAAAGCTGGGGTGACTAATAATAGTAAATCTGCTTTTGTGGCATAGTCTAAAACTAAGTCGCGGAAATCTGCGCGGTTGACTTGCTCATACCCTGGAGTATCCCATAATTTCAGGGTTTCTTTATTGGAAGTCTGCCATTGATAATTTTGAATTTTATCGGTACTAGGTAAGACATCAACAGCAGCTAATTCTGAGGAAAATAAACTGTTAATTAAGCTGCTTTTTCCCGAACCGGTGCGCCCTACCAGCAGAATATTGACAGGTTTTTGCGCCACAGTTTCTACTGGTTCAACTTGGGCGAGGATTTCTTTTAAAGTTTGCGTTTTCGCCTTGGGTAGGGTGGGAGTAGTTGTGACAGTAGAAAATTCTCCAGCAGGTAAAGTACTACCACTATAAAGAGCGATCGCTTGACGGCACAAATTACGTAAAGCCGCTTCTCGCAGCATTTGTCCTAAATTCACCAATAATTGCTGATTTGCTTGGCTTGTAGAGCGCTGACTTGCTTTTTTAGCCACAGCCGCCGCCGGATTTAATAACCATTGTGCCCAATTCCAAGCTTGAAAGAGTTTGCGGGCAGATGGTTCTAACTTGCGATAGACTTCATAAGCTTGGTAAGCTTGCCCAACTGTTACTTGATTTAAAGCAGGTGATAGCTTTTGCATCCATTGATCCAAATCATCCACCGTTCCCCGAATTAACCCGTAGGCTTGGGTAACGTAAATATTTAATAGGGGATATTTAACTTCAGGATGGTAAATATGAGCGATCGCTACCACTAAATTTTGGCATCGTGTCCAGAAAGTTACCCAATCTTCCCAAATTGGGCGATCGCTTTGGGATGCTTGCAAAATTTCGGTTAAAACTGCTTGAGCTTGACTAGTAGCGTCATTTCCTGCTGGTAATTGGTTATTATCTACCGTAGCAGCTAATTCTTCATTAACTTGAGCTAATACCGCCTCTAATTGTTCTACCTCTGGTCGAGTCCATTTAACCAGCAACCAACGCCACCCGACAAATAGTAGGGTAAATACAGCCCAAATCCAATTAATTCCCCAAGTATGGATCTGGGAACCTGCGGCTACCAGTAAGAAAGTGACGATTAATGCGATCGGCGCTGCTAATATAACCCATTGCCACAGTTTTAAACGCACCATTACCTGATACCTACCTCAATCACAAATTATTTATAATCAGCTTCTTTGATAAAAATTACGCTTGTCTCAAGTCTATCGTTTCTATATTTGGACAGAATTCTCCTAATTCCATAAATTTCTGAGTACGAATTTAGAGATTTTTTGCGTTAGAAAAGGTTTATATTCCTAAATAGGGAGATTTAGTATATTATGCAAACTATTACAGATATCGGTACGTTAATTGTCCGTACACCAGGAACCTGTGGTGGTCGCCCTCGGATTGCTGGACATCGGATTACAGTTCATAACATTGCAATTGATTCTCATGCGGGTATGAAGCCGGAAGAAATTATTGCAGAAAGACCGCAGTTAACTCTAGCACAGGTTCATGCAGCACTGGCTTACTACTATGCTAATCAACAAGCAATCGATGCAGAAATTGCGGCAGATGTTGAAGAATTTGATCGTTTAGAAGCTGAGTATAAGGCAAAGATATAGTGAGCCAAATCCGTTTATATTTAGATGAGGACAGCGTAGAAAAATCTTTAATCACAGCTTTCCGTCATGCAGGTTTGGATATAGTGACAGTTGCCGATGTTAGTAGACAGAGCTATTCTGACGAAGAACAGTTAATTTGGGCAACAGAACAAGGGCGGGCGATATATAGCTACAACCGACGAGACTTTTGCCTTTTGCATAGCGAATTCCTATCAGTACAGAGAAACCATGCAGGTATTATCTTGCTGCAACAGCAACGGTATTCGATAGGACAACAATTACAGGGTGTGCTGAAGTTAGTGGCTACTCAATCAGCAGAAGAGATGGTGAATCAATTAGTCTTTTTGAGTGCTTATATTGATAAAATTTGAGGTATATTACAGATTTTTTGATGTTAGTTAAAAAAGTAAATTTACCTCCTCATTATCATGTCCGAAAATTATCTGATAATGAATCTTGATCAACTGGGTTTTTAAGTAATCAGGAAATCTACAGCGAGTGAGTATGCAAATTAGCCAGGAACTATCACTGCCAACAATGGGCTGTGGAACTTGGGCATGGGGAAACCAACTGCTCTGGGGATACGATCGCAGTATGGACGATCAGTTGCAAGCCGTGTTTAACCTTTGTGTCAGTAACGGTGTGACTTTATTCGATACAGGCGATTCTTACGGTACTGGTAGACTCAAAGGGCGCAGTGAGACACTTCTCGGCAAATTTTCTCGAGAATATCAAGGTATCAACGCAGAAAAAATTTGCATTGCTACCAAGCTGGCGGCTTATCCTTGGCGATGGACTCGTCAATCAATGGTACAAGCTGGCAAGGCTTCAGCCCAAAGGTTAGGCAGAAATGTCGATTTAGTACAAATGCATTGGTCTACAGCTAACTACGCACCTTGGCAAGAGGAAAGGCTATGGGATGGATTAGCTGACCTTTATGAGCAAGGATTAGTTAAAGCTGTAGGATTATCTAATTACGGGCCGAAACGTTTGCAACGGGTGCATAAAAAGTTTACCGAACGCGGAATTGCGATCGCAACTCTGCAAGTGCAATACTCTCTACTCTCCACATATCCAGTAACACAATTACAGCTTAAGCAAGTTTGCGACGACATAGGTATAAAATTGATTGCCTATAGTCCTTTGGGATTAGGGCTATTAACAGGAAAATACTCAAAAACAGGCCCTTTTCCCAAAGGTATCCGTGGTTTATTATTTAGGCAGCTATTACCAGGGATTGATCCACTTTTAAACTGTTTACGAGAAGTAGCACAGTCAAGAAACAAAACTATGTCACAGGTAGCAATTAACTGGTGCATTTGTAAAGGAACAATTCCTATCCCAGGAGCAAAGACTGTACAACAGGCGCAAGAGAATATTGGTGCTTTAGGTTGGCTGCTAGACTCTGGCGAGATAGCCGCCTTAGATCGCGCGGCTAATAGTGTAGATAAAAAAATGGTACAAAATATCTTTCAGACTAAGTAAAATCACGAAAAATCGGGTTTTAGCCTTGCGTGAGTCACGCTTAATTCAAATATCATTTGCTTACTAGGCAATTGGCTTTTTAGTAGGCTATTATATTGTGAGAGAAGTATAAAAATTTGCTAAACACTCTTCCAGTAATCAATGCTTTCTGGAGGGCAATATTAATATAGTATATTTATATACTATCGTTTTTGGCTGACTCTTTGTTAAAGCAGTCACATTCGATTTGTGCAAAATACTCACTCAGTACAACTTAAACAAGCATTTTTATTGTTCTAATTAGCTTTATATGCAACTAATTTTTCCCAATCAAATAGGGTAACTATAGATGAATATTCTTATACAAAATGCTCCTATCATTAAATATTTTAACTTCACGATAATTGAAGTAAATATTATTTAAATAAGTAAGTAGGCAATTGTACAAAATTATATTATGAGACCTAAACAGGCTTGAAAACCTTACAAATGACAAATCAAAAATAACAAATGACAAATGACAAATCACAAATCACAAATCACAACCCTTGCTAGTTATCTTTAATTGCGCCGACTTACTTAATTAAAGTAATGAGATTATTTTATATGAGGTATATTCATGCCTGTGTATATCGTTAAAATTGTTCGCGCTGCTGTTCGAGAAATCCAGAAATTACCACATGAATATTTCAAGTTGGTAGCAGAAATAATTAAAAAAATTAGTGAAGGTAACCTGGGAGACCATCGAAAATTAGAAGGTTATCAAGATTTATGGAGAACTAAGAAACATGATGTGAGAGTGATTTGGACAAAGAAAAAGAATCAAAACGAAATTTTAATCTTAATAGCAGGGCAACGTAAAGATGTTTACAAAAAAATTATCGAGGATATAAAGAGAAATCCAGAAATAGATATAGCTAATGTCCTTAATATTGGAGAAAAAACACTAGAAGATGTTCCTACATATGAATGGAATCATAAACAAATTAATTCTTGGAATCAATTTGTTTATGGTGGTTATTTATATTCACCTGTTTTGACTCAAGAACAAAAAGAAATTTTTCAGGAAGTAAGAAATCCCTCACCCAATCCTGTATCAAACCATAGTAATATTAATAGCCTTTTAGTACAAAGTGCCCCAGGTACAGGTAAAACTGTATGTGCTGCTTTAATGGCTTGTGAATTATATACAAAAAATTATTGGAATATTGCTTTAATTCTCCCTGAAAATCTATCTGCTGAAATTAAAGAATTCACTGAAATTAAAGAGATTTTACAGATTGGAGAACCTAATTTTTTTGTAGGAACTTTTGCAGAATGGTTGCATCAAGCTGCACCAGATATATATGAGACAGTAGCAACTACATCAGAAGAGTTACAGGCTCTACAAGCAGAAGCGCGAAAAATTCATGTGATTGATAATAATAAAGATTTGAATATCAATGATTTAATTTTATTTAGAGGATTCATAGCCAATAAACACAAGCATGAACAATCCAATCACCCCATTTATCGAGAAAATAAGCATTGGATTGGAGAACTTAAAAATATTACATTACCTAAATTGCAGCAGAGATTAGGAAATAAAAAAATCTGGATAGATGGAGTAAATGCAATTACAGAAAATGCTCGTCCTTTACAGCAGAGTAATACAACACTGTTCATATTTGATGAAGCTCAAGATTATCTCATAGATGAAATTAATGCTATTGTTAACATGCTGGAGAGATGGCAACAGGATAATAATCACACTTCTATACTTTTTCTATTGGGTGATATGAATCAAAGAATTACACCCATAGACTTTAATTGGGGACATTTAGAACTGAATAAAAGACACAACCTTAAATATAATTATCGCAATACAAAATATATTCTAGAATTCGCTAATAGCTTTCATATATTTGCACAGCAAGCAAATTCAGGAGGTAAAAAATTACCTGAAGTCAGTCAGCCTGAATATGCTTTTGAACAAGGTGAACCTGTGAGGATTTTAGAATGCACATCACAAGAAGAAGCGCTGCAAATTATTAATGATTTAAGCGATAAAGTAAGATATACCTGCTCTTTAGAACAGCATTCTATATTGAGACTTCTTTCTAGCCAAGTCAAGCTAATTTATCAAGATATTCCTGAACAATACAGTAATCTTCCAGGATTAGATTATATAAAATTCTATCAAGCTAAAGGAAGAGAGTTTGATGCTTGTGTTGCTTTCTGTGTATTTGCAGGAGCGGGAACACCATCATTTGAAGAAGCTAATAATTGGTACACAATTTTTACTAGGCCGCGTTACCGATTACTTGTAATTGCAACTACTAATGAAATCGAAAGAATTGGAAGATTGCATTTTCAAAAATGTCAGTTTTTTAATAGTGCAAATGCAGATACTCTTGATTGGATTACAGAGTGGGCAAATGGAGAACATTTATTTAAAGATATCACAGGATTATGTAACATAATTTACGAAGGTTTGAGTAATCTACCTGTACAAATTTATTGGGATACTTATGCTGCATTCAGGCTAGCAAGAATTGATAATGACACAGTTACCCAAATTGAAGAGCAAGCAATTAAAATCCTTGCAAATCATTCTAGAGAAATTTTATATGAAGAATTGCAGCAAATTCAGCAAATTGATAGCCCTAGCGATCGCATTCCTCTGCAATGCTTACTCTTAAGGGCTTTGGATAGTTCTTGGGAAGCAGTTAAAGTTGCATCTGAGTTGCAAGATGTTAATCTTCAAGAATATCAAGACTTAATATTAAGAATTGCTTCTACGCTGCAACAAAAAGGACTTTTATATGAAGCTGCTAGAGTACGCGCAAAAATTGGAATGCAGATCCCCGAAGATTTTCCCTTTAGACAGGAAATATCAAATCAAGAAGGAAATTTAGTATCCCTACTCTGCAATGCAGCTATAGACAAGATTGCTCATACAGGTGAATTATGAATGATAAATCTCCCACAGATTTACAAGTTTCCCAAGAACTCGAAGCTTTATCTATAGTTATTAATCAATCTATAGATAAAGCTAAAAATATTCTCGAAGAAGCTAAGGAAATTGATGAAGTTAGAGAACTGATTCATGAAATTCACTTGAGCCGGGAAGAACTATTAAAAGTAAATAATGATTTAAAGAAACATGAAGATAAAGTATCAAATTATTTATCCGCAGCGAAAGAACTTCAAGATAAGTTACAAATATTACAAGAAATACCAAGACAACTGCATGAACTTGGTATAGAAGAACATATTTTACAAGATTTGCAACTAGTAATTAATGAAATTAATCATGCTAGAATAGAAAGTCAAACTTCAACCGAAGCATCTCACAATATATTATTACAAGTACAAAATTATCTGCAAGAATCTCAGGATATAGTTCAAGAATTGCAGAGTAAAAAAGAAGTAATTGAAAACTTAAATATAGATATAGATAATAAGCTGCTCCAAGTCAGAAATATCATAGATACATACGAGGAACAAAATCGATATACCCAAAGTTTGATACAGGAATTAAATCTAGTTATACAAACGATTGGGGGTGTAGAAGAAATTAAAAAATTCATTCAAGATATCAGAAATACTCGCTTAGAAATGCATAATTCCGAACAGCAATTACTATCTGCGCGACAACAAATGATTGCTGTGCAAGGGTTTGAGAATTATTTAAATAACTTCCAGAATATTCGTAATCGTAAACAACTATGGCAATGGTTATGGAATGAGTTAGGATTTGTGGGAGTTATAGTTTATTTACTCAGTTTGATAACTCCAACAAGAAGAAGATGAGTTAGATAAAGGATTGGACTTATAATATTTATTTGTGAAGTTGCACAAAAATATACTTTTTTTAACGCAAAGGTACGCTAAGGTTCACGCAAAGGTACGCAGAGTTTTTTTAAGTTCCATATCCATGAAAAGTCTGAGGTGCATCTTGATATTAAATGGCTATTATAGCAATCCTAAATTAGTTACAAACACTTATTTTATTTGTCCCCCTTGTCTTTTTTGTTCCTATATCAAATAGAATTGCTATAGGTTTTCAATGGGGAAATTGTTCAACTACCCTAACGTTTAATTCCCTTAAACCTTTCTTGTGCTGCTTTAAAAGCTTCTTGCATCACAGATTGAATCTGATTCGGGTCTGGTTTCTTTCCACCCATCAAGTCACCAAAGTAGACACAAGCTGTTTCACCGAGTGACCAGGTGTAAGCAGCCGCCCAGGATGCAGCAATTACGCTACCAAAACCAGGAACGAATTTAATTAACTCCCTTGCTATGGCTTGAGCGAGAAAACCACCTGCGATCGCACTCACAATTCCCCCGGCTTGAGATGGTGACAATTGCTTGCCGTATAAGTTACCTAAAGCTGTTACCATAGATACTTGCAAAGCTGTTAATACTGGCATAGTTGCAAACGGTAATGGTATAGCAGCTACAGTTGCAGCCATGATTGCAAAGGGTAAAATGTAGCGTCGTCCCGTATCGCGGTAAAGATTACCCAGTTGCTTACCGGTTTCCTCCCGATCCAATAATTGATAAATTGCTTTGGCTTCGGCTTCGGGAAGTAATTCAGCTAAGTTATCGCGCAATGCTTCTAAGCCGTAAAATACTGGATTGTAACCGTCTTCTTCTAAGGTAAAGTCAATCAGAACTGAACGGTCACAAACCTTCGCAAAGTCTTCTTGAATCGCGCCAAAAGCCCGATTAATTTCCTCATAATCAGGCGGATAAGCTGGATGATCGACTGTCCCTGGCGGATAAACCTCGTGCAAACAGGTAACTGCTAGCAAACAGGGAATATCTGGATATTGCTGACGTAATTGTTGAGCAATTTGACGCAATGTATCAGTAGCAAAATCGTTAATTTTTACAGTCAGAATCAAAACTCTGGCGCTGCGAGTTGATTTTTCTAAATCGCCAACTAATTCATTAATAATTTCTTGCGTATCTTGTTTGACATCTCCCAAGCCTACAGTATCCGTAAAAACTAGTAAAGGTAAGTCATCAGCAGGATAATTGTAGCGCTGAGTATGTTGGGTGTGAGGGCGAAATCCTTGACCGACGATATCGGCGGAAACTCCTGTTAATCCCCGCACAATCGAACTTTTACCCGCTTGGGGTTTACCAATTAACAAAGCTTCCGTAGTTGGTAGTTCGCGGCGCACCGTCTCTAAAATCTCAGCAATTTGAGTTTCGCTGACACTAAACCATTGCACAACCGTCTGTGCTAATTGTTCTACGGGTAATAATTGTCCTAGACGCGGTGTTGCTTTGCGCCAAACATCAGCAATCCGGTTTTTCCAAGAATTTTCAGCAGGTAGCGCCGGAGTTAGATTTTCCGATTCTAGGCGATCGCCTGGAGTATCACTTTGCTGAGAATCTCCTGGTAAGGAATCAGCATCACGTTGCTCAGTCATTGCTATCAAAACGGTAAATAGATGCCAAACTAAATCCTGTTTATTATTTTAGGATGTGCTGTAGTCAGTTACTATTTGTCAATGGTCATATTTGCCGTAAAACCATTGATATGCAAATGAGAGGTTTTGATTTACAGTTAAAACTCTTCGTCTAACTGGCTAAGTAAATCTGCTAAATCTCTGGCTCCATGAAATACCCGCAGAATCTCAATAGTTGTATCTTCAATACGATAGAAAATTAAATAGTCCTGAAAATCTTTGATGCGCCATTGTCTGATTTCACCCAATCTCGACACCACCGACTGCGCTACTTTTCCCATACCAGGGGTTTTTCGCAACTGTTCAAAAGTGACTTCCGCCGCATTTAAAAATTTAACAGCTACATCAGCATTCCCATTGACCAATATATAATTTGCCAACTGTCGCAAATCTTGCGTTGCTTGATCTTTGACAATTAACCGATAGTTCATGATTTACTACGCATCTTTCGGGTTGTCTATACTTTTCTCACCTAAAACCTGAGAACGCAAATTTTGCCAATATTCGGGCGTTACTTCCTGTCCTTGAGAATCAATACCTTCGATTAAAAGAGCTTCTAACTTTGCTTGTGCTTTCCGTTTTTGGTCTTGCTGCACTAAATCTAAAAAATATTCGGCAATGCTATTATAAGCACCTGTCATGACTTGTGCCTCAAGATAAACGCGCACTTCATCAGGTATATCAATGTTGATATTCATCAGGCTTCAAGCATAACTAATCCCTACTATTTTAACCTGAATTCGACAAACCTCACTCACCCAACGAATCTCTAGATCAGCTGTATTTCTACAGCCAATTGCCAACTAAAATATAAGGTGCCCAATAGACAGGATGCTCTGATTGAGGATTTTTTAACAACGCAATTTGCGCATGACGTAAGGCTTCTGCTTTGGTTTCTTTGGTACTGCTCAAATGCTTGTAAAACTGACGCATTAAATTGGCGGTTGCTTCATCATTCACCGACCATAATGTTGCTAAAGTACTACTAGCTCCAGCCTTAACTGCAATTCCCGCCAAACCTAAAGCCGCACGTTTATCGCCAACTGCGGTTTCACAAGCACTGAGTACCAGCAGTTCAATTGCTTGTTGCTGTTTCTGTTCGGATATCTGTAGTAAATTATCTAGGTCATTAATTCTAATGCGATCGTCCCAAGCCAATATAAAGGTTTCGATGGCTTTAGAGCTAAATTTACCATGAGTAGCAATATGAACTATGGGGAAAATCGCTGATTGTAAGTAATTTTGCAAATTTTTACTGGTAAATTCCTGATTTAGCAGTACAGTACTGGGAACTTCCGACTTGATTTCCTTCATTTCCTGTTCAACATATTCCAAAGCCGAAAAACCCTGTCTGGCTTCTGTTAACCCAGCACCAAGGACTTTAAAGTTATGCTGTGCTAATGTTTTCGGGGGTAGTAATTGAAGACTTGGTGTTAAAGCAATGTTGTACTTTTCCACCAAATATTGTTGATTACTATCATGCAGAGCTGCCATAGGAATATTTCGTAATACACCGTCCGGTACAAATACTAAGGTTTTAATCCCACTTTTCACTAAATCAGTTTCCACTGGACGGATTAACCAGTCATATACTTGTTGAGATAAGGGTAAAAAGTCTTCTTTAGAACGAATAACTAAAGTTTTCCGCAATTTTTCGACAATACTTTCCAGTTCGGCTTGCGGTAAAGAAGTCGCGTAGTGGCGTAAAGGTTGTTTTGGCAAGCTGACAATAACTTCTAATCGATCTGGCAAGATAATCGGATAGATAACTGCTGCTAAGGGATCTAATTCATCGATTTGAGTATATTTTCTATCTAAACAGGCTTCGCGGAAAAAGTCATCGAGTTCGGCTAATTGCAAAGATTCAATTACTTGACGAGCTTGCTTGAGAGCTTCTTGACTAGGTGGCGATGTTCCTGATAGAAGTAAACTAACTAGTTCTCGATATACTGGTTCTACAGTTTCGCGAAAACTAAATTGAATATCTGGATCGATGGCAACCAAATCGCTACGCAAAGATTGTAGAGTATTTACAGCTTGGGTGTAAGCAGCGATCGCGCCTGGTTCATCTCCTTGTACTTTTAATAATCGCCCTAATTGCCATTGCCAACGGTAAGCAATTTCTGGTGTATTAATTGACTGTGCTAGCACCAGCGCTTGTTGAGTTAAGTCTTGAGCGATCGCCCATTGTTGAGTTTGTTCGTAAAGTCCCCCCAGTTTCCCCAAAGCATAGGCTTGTGCTTGTTTATCTCCCAAGGTTTTTGCTTGTTGGAGGTTATTCGCGACTAATTGAGCAATATTTTCTGTGGTTGGCGCATTGGGAAGATTTGCTTGTTTGAGGCGAATTAAACTCTGAGCTAAATTCAGTTGAGCATAAATTGCTGTGCGACTAGGAGGTAAATTTACCAATTGCGGTTGAATTTGACTCCATAATGCTTGAGCTGCTGTCCATTGCTTAGTATCAATTAAAGTACTCAGTTGATTTAATTGCGATCGCATTTTCAGCATTGAAGAAGGCGCAATATTTACAGCTTGTTGATACAAAGCCAAAGCCGATGTTGCATCTTGGTTAGCGCGCGCCACATTTCCTAAATCAATTAATGTCGCACTGATATCTGCTGGCGATTGTAACTTTTGCGCGATCGCTAAACTTTGTTGCAATACCTGCTGTGCTGCTGTCAAATTCCCCACTAATCGCCAACTTGCTCCTAAACTGCGTAACCCAGCCGTTTTGATCGCTGAATCTGGTTGTTTTTGTAAAATTTGGTTTACCTGAGTCAAGGTAGATAAAGCTCTACGATATAATCCCAGCGCCTTCAAAGCCTGAGATTGATTGATCAAACTACGCAGTACCCCAGTCTCATTTTTTGCCTGAGTGTAAGTAGCTGTGGCTTGTTGCCAAGTCAAGAGTGCAGCTTCCGATTTTCCCGTTGCTAACTCCAGACTACCTTGAGTGTTGAAAACTTGAGCCAAGACTTTTAAATATTCTGGCTCTGTATGTTTTCCCTGTAACAATTCTCGACTATGAGTAATTGCTTGGGTAGCTTCAGTCCATAAACCTAATTGCTGATAGCTCAGTGATAGATTGCTCAACACTCTGGCTTGATTGAGTCTATCCCCCTGTGATTGATAAATCAGCAGCACCTGCTCCCAGATTTTGATTGCTGCTAAAAATTGCCCAGCATCATAATATTGTCTGCCTTGCTCCTCCTGCTGTGCCAGATTGGATGATACTTGCATCAGCGATGGTGGGGAAGCATCAATTTTGGCGATCGCAGGTAATAAACTCCCAACTAACCCCAATAATATCCATAATATAAAGACAATTAACCGAATATATAATCGTTTCCAGCTACTTTTTTTGAAAAAATAATAGAGATTAATCTGCATAACAATTAGTTGAGGGCGACCAAGTACTATAGGGAGTAGCAGTAGCAGACTGTGCTGATAAAAACACCTCACCCCGTGAATTTACTACTAAAGCTTGGGCTTCGACGATGGAATTAGCACTAGAAATATCTGAGCTTTGAGAAGGTATCTCAGCAATATTTCGCTCACTTTTGATCGGATTAGTTGCTAAATCTGGAAGCAGACTATCGCTACTGAGTAAAGCTTCGGGATTTGGTGATACTCCTCCTCGTCCAGTTACAATAAACCGATTAGCAATTTGCTGTTGCTGGCCGAACGCAGTCGCAGTACAACTTTGAGATATCAATTTAGAAGTATCGGTAATTTTTAGAGGTAAGTTGACTAAAGCCGAAGTAGGATCAGCATTCAAAGTTTTAATTTCGACAACACCATTCACGCCAAAGGTAGAACTAGCAGTAATATCACTTAAAGCAGTCTGTTGTTCGCGGAATTCCAGCCCAAATACATTTTCAGCTTGAATGTGAATGTTACCCCCCCATCCCTGAAATGCATTAGCTGTAATATCGCTATTTCCTAAAGGATCTGCAATTAAAAAAGTGGTATTGATCTTGATATTTCCGCCATTACCCTGTTTACTAGCAGTCCCAGCAGTAGCAGAAATCAAGCTATGATTCTGAATTTGCAGAATATTGCTGATTTTTAACGCAATTTCTCCCCCATCATCAGCTGCAGTTTCCGCTAAAATTTCTCCGCCGCGATCGAGTAACAGATTACGGGCTGTTAAATCGATACTACCTGCTTTTCCATCTCCCATTGCTTGGACAAATAAGCCACTGTTTACTTGACCATTAGGAGAGCGATTAATTAAGTTGACAGTATTATATGCATTAATAGTTACATTACCGCTAGCACCTGCACCGAAAGTAGAAGCAGAAATCCTCGCCCCATCCAGAATGAATAAATTACCTGTATCAACACTCAAGTTACCAGCAGGAGCATCACCAAATGTAGAAGTAAATAAACCACTAGATGATTGATCGCCTGGCGAAGTCCCCAGCAATCGAATTGTATCTGTAGCTGTTACTTTTAGGGTACCGCCAGGGCCGTATCCCTGAGTTCCCGCTTGAATCTGGGCCCCATCCCGAACAATTAATTCCCTCGCATTAATAGTGACATTACCACCCCAGCCTTCATCTCTAGTTGAGCTAGAAATTCGCGCCTTCCTTCCTTGCAGCAGCAATTCTCCAGTATCTATAAATACGTTTCCTCCCCGACCTTTAGCACCAGGTTCTACCTGAGCAAATAAGCCACTGGGGGTGATATCCGTAGAGTCTGCCAATATTGCCACCATCTGCGGAGCAATTACAGAAAGACTGCCTGCATCACCAGTATTAAAAGTACTAATAGATACTTGCGATCCACCTTGGAGCAATAATTTGTTAGTTGCTAAGAGAATATTACCGCCCTGACCAGTGGCTCCTAGCTCAACTTGGTTAAATACACCGCTAGCTTGACCAACAGTGGGAGAACTGAGGATATTTACTGCTTGAGCGTAAATTTTAATACTGCCTGCTGCACCTTCAGCAAATGTCGAAGCTGATATCCTGGCACCATCACGGATATTCAAGATAGGGGTTTCGACAATGACTTCCCCAACCTGGCCAAAACTGGTAGTTTGTGCTGCCAAACCACTAGAGTAAAGCGTATTAAATATTTCTCCTGTTCCTTGCAAGTCAATAGACTCAGCAGCTTTGACTATAAGTTTGCCACCTAAACCGCGATCGCGAGTATTCGCTACTATCTGTGCGCCATCTTCCAGACTCAATTTTCCAGATGTAATTCTCACCTCTCCACCAGCACCTAGTCCTCTAGTTTCTGTGCCTAAAATACTCAAGTTCGCCAATTTCACATCATCAGCGCGAATAGTTAAGTTACCACCAGGGCCAATATCTTCTGTTTCCGCAGAAACCATTGCAAAGGGGCCTTGAACTGTCAGCTTCTCAGCTTCCAAATTGACATCTCCACCGCGTACTGAAGTAGATGTCATAGCCTGAATCATAGAATCATTCAGCGTTAATTGGTTAGCCCTGATATTGATTCCACCACCGCTTTCAGTGCCATTCGCATCTGTATTAGCTAAAAGTAGTGTTTCATTTAAGGTGACTGATTGACCTTGAATTTGGATATTCCCACCACCAGCACCGCTAACGTTAATCTCAGCGCCATCCAGCTGAATTGTTTGAAACTTATTCGCACCTGCATATCCCAAACTAAATCCTTGAGGATCTGAGGTCAGGCTAACAAAACTATCATCCCCCACACTACCCAATTCCACCCGACCACCAGGCGCAACTAGTAACTTGCTAGCTATAGAAATATCACCACCAACCAAAGCTAAAGTTTGACCAGGCTGCACTGACAATTCTGGTGTAGCTAAGTCTGGACTTTCTACTGTTATATCTCCAGATTTGCCAGCAAATTGTAAACCCAAGGGAACACTGACAGTTAGTAAAGGTGGAGTAGGATTAATAGCACTAAATACATCACCATTAGACAGCTTTAAACTACTAGCAGTACTAGCAATAAATGAGCCTGTAATATCTAGGGAAGCATTGGGCCCAAAAACAATACCATGAGGGTTAATCAAAAATAAGTTTTTATTCGCTTGGATTAAACCATTGATTTGAGATTTTGAGCCGCCGGTAACACGGCTAATAATGTTCTCAATACCTGGGTTGTAATTATTGAAAACAGCAGAACCACCTTGAGGTACAGAAAACTCTGCAAAGCTGTGAAACAGGTTCTTACCTGCTTGGGTTCCGCCTGTAATTACAAAATCCAAACCTGGTTGGGTACCTGGTGAAACAACAGTTTGTCCATCAGGCAGCTGATTATCTGGAGAAATTTGGGCAATTGTTGGGTAGATGGTACAGAAATAGCTAAGAGTAATTCCACCTGTCATCAGTAGGTGGCAATAATACCGTCTCAGCGCTGGAATAATTGCTTGGTTGCGCATTACCTAAAAACATTTGAGAGAAAATAGAGCTTGATTGACCAAAATTTACGATCAATTTATCCGTTCTGATAATGTGGATGTTTCTCCCAATCAAAGATATCTTCGTCAGCATCATCAGGCTGACGCCAAGTAATTCTCCCTCGCAATGTATCTAATAAAGTTTGCTCAACCACATCATTTAAGTTATCCCAAGATAGATCTTCACGTTGCAGCAAAACTTTGAGTTTTTGCAAAGCCGCCATTGCTGCATTCTCTTCCTCAAAAGACAAAGGCCCATCACCCCGCAAGGGATCTCGCTGTACAGCCATAATTCCTTGTCTCACAGATGTGACAATTTGTGGGCGCAACTCAGTTTTTCCCCGATGCCATTGCCTTTGCCAGCCTCGCTTACTAGTCGCATACAGCGCAGGTAGGCGATTTAATGCATAGGCAATTACCTCTGATGGATTAGTGTATTTGGCAGTTTTCGCAGGTAAAGCTTGAAATTGTTGCTCTACTTCCTCTACAACTAGTACTTCCATGACATTTCGAGAGTTTTTGGTAAATGCACGCTGCTGTCTAGACTGCTGAACCGAAGCATGACCCTGATAAACCATACAAAAAACTCCGTATAGAGAAATACAATTTTCACTTCTACTTACGGCTTTATATTTCCCGGAGATTGAGTCTAACTAACATGTCTTTTTATGATTATATATGTATTTAATATTACTAAGTATAAAATGATGATAAACAACTCTTGCTGGGTGCATTAACGTTTAAAGATAGTAATATTTATGTGAGAAAAATTTAAATTTTAGTTATAGATATATATTTACCGAGGACAATTAATTCCTATTATGAAGTTAACGTAAAGCATCTCCTGTAATTAAAAATACATATTTTAGAGTTTGTACTCCTGCGTATATATTGCTATCACAAGAATTGAACAGATACAAGAAATACTGAATGTATACAATAATACTTTTTACACTTGATTTGAATTAATTTTGATAAAACTGTAGTTAAGTGTTGTGATTATCACCTCAGAGAAATTGCTCTGTTATATATTTTGCAACTGATATAAAGTTAAGTTACAGATGTGTATAAGTAAGTATTCTGATTCCTTAACTCAAAAAAATAGTAAGCATCATACTTTTTAATTGCTTCATTGCACAAGATTTGAGCATTAAGGCTATTTTCAGATGTTCTGATTGACCATCTCTAACATCGAATATAAGCCAATACCTCGAGCAAAATGTTCAAGAAAACTTGTTTACTTGCAATCTAAAAAGAAAATCATGAACCCTAAACTTAAGTACCAAGCAAATCTGTTGACGCAACTTACACTAACCTTAGTTTCATTAAGTACTATTACTCCAGCCCAAGCTATACAATTCAACTTTACCTATGCTGCAAATACTCCTCAACAAATTATAGATGGGTTTGATAAAGCTGGTGATATTTGGGCTTCTAAACTAAAGGACAAATATTTTGATGTCAATTGCTTCTGTAATCGTGATAGCACAGTCAATATTTATATTAATTTTCAAGAATTATCTAACAATCAAGCTTTAGCAGGAACAATTCCAAGTATGGTAAAGGTTGGGTATGATGATTATCTTACAAGCAGCTTTCAAAATATTACTTCCAATGATGATTTGCTAGCAATGAAAAATATGCAAATCAATAATACTGATAAAAGTATTTTTGCTAACAAAAATTTAAGTGAACTGCAATATATTAACAGAAAATCTATTAATTTTCTTGGCTCAGAATTCAGCATGATCATGGATAACTTGGGAGCCGTGAATGTCCCTAATTATCAACCGATAACACCATCCGGTAATCGGATATTAGATAATAACGATAATTATAACAATAAAACTATTTGGCTGAGTACTGCTAATGCCAAAGCTTTAAATCTGATTGCTGGTAATGAGAGTGGGTTTGATGCCAAAATCTACCTTGGGAAATCAATGCTAAATAGTAATGGAGAATTAATTAACTATTCCCAATGGTTAGCGCAGCAATCAGGAGTAGCTAATTTTGTTCAAGATTCTATTTGGGACTTCTCAAGAGTTTATTCTCCAGAGGCTACAGTTGCTAGTAACAAATTTGACTTTCTTAGCATAGCTCAACATGAAATAGGCCATGCATTAGGTGTAGTTAGCGGTGTTGATGTTTTGGAATCATTGGTTGATACATTTCCTCAAAATAATAGTATACCTTTACAAGATAATGATTTAACATTTGTCTCTCCAATAGATTTATTTCGCTATTCTGACATTAGCAAGAATCAAGGATTATTTGATTGGTCGTATGGAAATGGCAAGTACTTTTCTCTTGATGGTAGTAAAACTCGTATAGCTAATTTTGATGGTGGAGATTATCAAACAAGCCACTGGAGTGCTAGTGAAGGTAAAATTTTAGGAATTATGCACCCAGTGCTGAAAAAAGGTGAAAAATTAGAAATATCCAATCTTGATTTACAATTACTAGATGTCATCGGCTGGGATCTCAATTCACAATCTCTGGATACGATTGCAGTAGATGTCAATACCAAGCTAGCGAGAAAACTTTTATCTAATACTAGTATTAACAGTATTCTAGAAAACTATATTTTTAGGGGGGGCAAAAATTCTACAGCTACTGGAATTACCTATTTAGAAGCATTCGCTATGAATTATTTATCATTAGATGAATATGAAGCCAAGCAAACACAATATAGTATAGATGGCATTATCCAAAATGCAGACTTAAATCAAGACTTTATTAGTCATAGTCGTGATATTACCTCTGTCCCAGAGCCAAGAACTAACTTTGGTCTGGGAATATTAGGATTAATGGGCTTGGGCTGCTTATTTAAGCGTTACAGACGATTTAATCGTCTAAATAATTAGCGTCATAGATTTGGTAATGAGCTAATAAAATCTTAAATTAAAACATTATTTATTAGAAATTATTGTATTTGTTAGTTTTTACTTAAGTAAGTTCGCGGAATATACTTATACATAAAAAGTCATTGTTAACATAAAGTCAGTAATTTAATTATAGTAAATTGCTAACCAATAGAGTATTTATGGAATAGGTATAACTCCGAGAAAAAAATTAAATCAAGCTTTAGGCTGGTGAAGATAATTATGAATCGCAAAGCATTGACTGCTCTCTATTTGACATCTCTACTTACCCTTTCTTGTGCTATTCCTAATCGGGTGATAGCTGATGATACTCAACCAAAAGAGGGCTTACCTGGACGCCGAATGGGAGGCGGAACCCGTGGAGAATGCTACAGTAATGCAGGCAAATTAATGGCGTTGGTTCCAGAAAATAATCTGGTTTTAACCCAACAAGCTTATCCAAATATCCTATTTTATATACCTCAAACTTCTAAGCCAACAGCAATAGAGTTTGTGCTTAAAGATGATAAGCGTCAATTAGTTTATGAAAAAACTTTCACTAAAGATGCTGCGGAAACTAAAACCGATTCTGGAGAAGTGATTAATCTCAGATCGCTGGATTCTCAATCCCTACCTGAACTGACAATTAATCAGAAATACCATTGGTATTTATCGATTATTTGCGATCCGGAAAATAGAGCTAACGACATTGTTGTACATGGATGGATTAAACGAGTAGCTGTTGACAAAAACCTGGCGCAAAAGCTAGAGCGAGCATCTGTGTTAGAGCGCACTCATCTTTATGCTCAAGCTGGCTTGTGGCAAGATGCGCTAGCTACATTAGCAGAACTCCGTTACGATCAACCGCGCGATACAAAGTTGGCTGCTAGCTGGACACAGCTATTAAACTCAGAGAATTTAAGTGCGATCGCTCAAGAGCCACTATTGAGTATTAAAATTTACAAACAACCTTAATTACTAACACAGTTATATTCTCATTAAGCAATTCACTCATACTAGTGTCAATACCGGGAATAATCATCATAGGCTGCGTTATGTTGCTAACGCAGCCTATGATGATTTGAAAGTACTTTCTCGGAAAATCTAACCAGCAATTTTTGCACTCAAAAAAACCATCAAACCAAGTACAAGATTACTTTTAGATGAGTTTTCTGTAGATTCTTAGGGAACAATCTTATACAAGGAAAGCATCAGTTTGTAGAAGTTTTTGCCGCAATTGATACGGTAGACATCACTTCATCTGAGCGTTCACTGATTACAGTCCACTCTATCAATCTAGTATTGTGGTGATTGCTAAATACTCCAGAAAATTTTTGTCTTTAGTATCCGTTGTTACTAAAAATTACCAACGCCAAGTGAATCGATCTATCTTTAAACTGAGTTTGGGGCAATCGGTTTTAGTAACTAGCATTCTGATTACTGGATTAGTGCTGGGTGTCAGACAACTCGGCTGGTTAGAGTTCTTAGAATTGGTCTGTTTTGATAATATGGTGCGTCTTGTAGGCGATGCAGGCCCCGATCCACGATTGTTAGTCGTGACAATTACAGAAGCAGATCTTCAAGAACAGAAACAGTGGCCTCTTAGCGATCGCACTCTGGCTGAAGTATTAACAAAGCTGCAACAGTCCCAGCCTACAGCGATTGGCTTAGACCTTTACCGCAATCTCCCACAACCACCAGGCCATGAAAGTCTGATGCAGCAACTTCAAGCGCCTAATGTCATAACTATTACTAATCTTGGTGATACTAATGCAGAAGGAGTTTCTCCGATTCCTGGCTTATCTGCAGAACATATTGGTTTCAATGATTTTGTGATTGACCCAGATGGAGTTGTGCGCCGGAATTTGATATACGCCTACCAAGGTCAGGAACAATACTATTCTTTTTCGCTGCGTTTAACCTTAAAGTACCTCGATCAACAGGGTGTACCTTCTCAAGTTCATCCAAATGTACAGTTAGGCAATATTATATTCCCTCCATTAAATTCTAATTCTGGTGGATATCACAATATTGATAGTGCAGGCAATCAAATCATGATTTCCTATCGATCGCCTAAGCAAATTGCTCGTCAGGTGTCATTAACACAAGTGCTGCGGGGTGAGTTTCAGCCAGAATGGGTGAAGGATAAAGTAGTATTAATTGGTACAACTGCCTCTAGCTTAAAGGATTTGTTCTTCACTCCCTACAGTGCTGGCAAATCTGCCAACCCAGCTATGCCTGGGGTATTAATTCATGCTCAACTTGTCAGTCAACTTCTCAGTACTACTTTAGATAGACAGCCTATTTTCTGGTTTTGGCCGGAGTGGGCAGAATATTTATGGGTATGGACTTGGGCATTGATTGGGGGTGTTATAGTCTGGCGAATTCGTCAGCCCTTAATCCTGGGAGTCATGGAAGTAATTTCTTTAGGCGTTCTATGTATTATTTGCTTTAGTATCTTTACACAAGCTGGCTGGATACCTATAATACCAGCAATGTTAGGGTTTGTAGTTACAGGCGGAAGTGTTTTGGCTTATAAGCTGAGGTACAATTCGCTGCATGATGCCTTAACTAATCTGCCAAATCGCGATCTGTTTTTGAAACAATTAGAATGGGCGATCGCGGATACAAAACTCAGTCAAAATGCTCGC
Source organism: Calothrix brevissima NIES-22 (assembly GCF_002367995.1). Classification (GTDB taxonomy): domain Bacteria; phylum Cyanobacteriota; class Cyanobacteriia; order Cyanobacteriales; family Nostocaceae; genus Aulosira; species Aulosira brevissima. The sequence goes on along the minus strand of NZ_AP018207.1, from coordinate 5,766,609 downwards.
TTTGCTCTACTATTTTTAGACATCGACCGCTTTAAGGTAATTAATGAGAGCCTTGGTCATCAAGTTGGTGACCAGTTGTTAATTAAGGCTACTCAAAGATTAAAAGCTTGTCTAGGACGCAGAGCCAAAATAGCAAGAGTTGGTGGAGATGAATTCGCTATTTTGCTAGAAAATATTAACGATAGTCAAGAGGTAAATGACATAGCCGATCAAATACACAAGGCGATGAGCTTGCCATTCTACAATAATGACCAAGAAATATTCACTAGTATTAGTATTGGTATCGCTTTTAATCAAACCGAACTGGACTATGAACCAGTGACTTTGTTACGCGATGCTCATACTGCTATGTATCGAGCTAAAGACCAAGGTAAAGGGCGTTACGAGGTCTTTGCTACAGGTATGCATACACAAATTTTTAAGCGTTTTCAGTTAGAAATAGATTTGCGTCGAGCCATCGAAAAGGAAGAATTATATCTCCAATATCAGCCAATAGTCTCTTTAGCAACAGATAAGATTATTGGCTTTGAAGCACTTGTCAGATGGCAACATCCTGTGCATGGATTTGTCTCGCCAGCTGAGTTTATTCCGGTTGCAGAAGAAACAGGGTTAATTATCCCTTTAGGTAAGTGGATTTTACTGTCAGCTTGCGATCAATTATCAATTTGGCAGGCTCAATTTCCTTCCAATCCACCATTGATGATGAGTATTAACATTTCTGGACATCAGTTGAGTCATCCAGATTTGGTGGAATACATTGAAAAAATCCTACATCAAAAAAGCATAGATGGAGAAAATTTAAAATTAGAAATTACTGAAACTGTAGCAATGAATGATGTTGAAGCTGCAATTAGTATATTGCTAAAACTGAGAACTTTAAATTTACGGCTAAGTATTGATGATTTCGGTACAGGATATTCTTCTTTAAGTTATTTACACCGCTTTCCGGTCAATACTTTAAAAGTAGACCGAGCTTTTGTTAGCCGAATGGAGGATACAAACGAAGATGCAGCAATTGTTGAGACAGTGATTATGTTAAGCCATGCATTAGGAATGGATGTAGTCGCCGAAGGTGTAGAGACAGCTGAACAAAAAGCAAAGCTTAAAAAGTTAGGTTGTGAGTATGGTCAAGGTTATTTCTTTTCTAAACCCTTAGATAGTGAGAGTGCAACTGCATTACTCAAGCAACAATTTGAAAATATTACCGATCCTAATTCATAAGAGTAAAAATAAACAAACTAAAAAGCGCCTCCCATTTCTGGAAGGCGCTTTTTTTATTTTGCTAAGACTTTAAGATTAGCCGTTGATAGCAGGAGCGCTCATTGCAACAGGAGCAACTTCAGCAGCAGCTAAGTCTAAGGGGAAGTTGTGAGCGTTACGCTCGTGCATTACTTCCATACCCAAGTTAGCGCGGTTGATTACGTCTGCCCAAGTAGCGATAACGCGACCTTGAGAATCAATTACTGATTGGTTGAAGTTGAAACCGTTCAGGTTGAACGCCATTGTGCTGATACCTAAAGCGGTAAACCAGATACCGACTACAGGCCATGCAGCTAAGAAGAAGTGCAGAGAACGGCTGTTGTTGAATGATGCGTATTGGAAGATTAAACGACCGAAGTAGCCGTGAGCCGCAACGATGTTGTAGGTTTCTTCCTCTTGACCGAACTTGTAACCGTAGTTTTGAGATTCGGTTTCGGTTGTTTCACGAACCAAGGAGGAGGTTACCAAAGAACCGTGCATTGCGGAGAACAAGGAACCACCGAATACACCAGCTACACCCAACATGTGGAAGGGGTGTAACAGAATGTTGTGTTCAGCTTGGAACACAATCATGAAGTTGAATGTACCGGAGATACCCAAGGGCATACCGTCGGAGAATGAACCTTGACCAATGGGGTAGATCAAGAATACTGCGGTAGCAGAAGCCAAAGGAGCAGAGTAAGCTACGCAGATCCAAGGACGCATACCCAAGCGGTAAGACAATTCCCACTGACGACCTAAGTAGCAAGCGCAACCTAGTAAGAAGTGGAAAATTACCAATTGGTAAGGGCCACCGTTGTACAACCACTCATCTAAGGAAGCTGCTTCCCAAATGGGGTAGAAGTGTAAACCAATAGCGTTAGAAGAAGGAACAACTGCACCGGAGATGATGTTGTTTCCGTAAATCAAAGAACCTGCAACTGGTTCGCGGATACCATCGATGTCTACAGGAGGAGCAGCGATGAAAGCGATTACGAAGCAAGCGGTAGCGGCTAGCAAGGTGGGGATCATTAATACACCGAACCAACCGATATAGATACGGTTTTCAGTGCTGGTGATCCACTCGCAAAACCGATCCCATACACTGGTGCCAGAGCGCCGTTGTAAGGTTGTTGTCATTGTTTTATGAGTGCAATTTTTGAGTAAATAATTTTCGGTGAAAATTGATTCACCGATACTTAATAACTTTACATGAATTTAGGTTAAAAATGTAATTTATTTTTTTATAAAATTCTTCACAATACATTAAGAATGCTTATGTAAATTTATGTAAATAGCCAATATTAATTTACGTAAAGTTATATTTCTTTTCATGTATTTATTAAACAATAATTGTCTGTTTTTTACAAGTTTTTTACAAAAAAATGGGTTTGTTTGATTCCAAAATCCCCACACTTCAAGGGTTAGGAGTCTGTCATCCCAGTTTAAATAGTGTTTGCGGCGCATCAATATATTGAGGGCATAGCATTGCTATGCCCCTAGCATCTGTGCCATTGTTTTTTTAAATTGGTATCAAGGGTCTAAGCAGACTCTAGATTTCCGGTATTGCTTAGAAGCAAGTAATTAAAAATCGAAATAGATATATGGCAAGCTACCTTCAGGAGCTAATAGCCATACTGCGTAGAAGCAAAGCGGTACAAATACAAGCTTCACAGGCCAGTTGAATTCTATTTTCAGGCGATTCTTCAACCCATAAACTATTGCCATTAGTAGAGCTAAAAATATTAATCTGCCACTCAGTTGAGATTGGCTGAGATTTAAAGCTTCTACATAGACTTTTTGGGCAAACTGTACGTCGCCTGGATAACCCCAGAGATGGCGAAATACTAAAGTAGATTCTTGGAGATTGGGTAGTCGGAACCAAATCCAAGATGTGAATACCATCACTTGAGTCAAGAACCAAGCGGAAAATATGCCGAGAGGCTTTTGCCAAAAATGCTCTAAACTTTCATAGCGATCGCTCAATGCATCGGTAAGGCGATGAACGATCAAAGCTATCCCATGATAAGCGCCCCAGACGATAAAACCCCAGGTTGAACCATGCCAAATACCAGCAATTAGCATGACGATAAGTAAATTCCCACAGGTGCGCGTCAAGCCTTTGCGGGAACCACCCAAGGGAAAGTAAACATAGTTACGCAGCCAATCGCCCAAAGTCATGTGCCAGCGTCGCCAAAAGTCTGCAATACTGGTGCTGAAGTAAGGAAAATCAAAATTTTCTGGCAAGACAAAGCCGAATAACATGGCACTGCCGCGAGCAATATCTACGTAACCATTAAAATCGAAATATAACTGTAAGCCATAGGCAAAGGTAGCTAACCATAAATCTGTACTACCTGCTCGTTGTAAGTTGCCAAAACATAAATCTACAAAAATTCCTAAATGATCTGCTAATATTCCTTTTTTAACTGCGCCTCTAGCAATTAACCACAGTCCTTCACTGACTTGGGCAGCAGCAGGTAATTGTAGTGTATTAATTTGAGTTGCTAAGTTGTGATAGCGAGTAATTGGGCCAGAGATGAGTTTAGCAAAGAATAATTTATAGGCAGCAAATTTGATAAATTGATTTGTGGCTGGTGCACCGCGATAAACATCAATTAAATAGGCAATACATTCAAATGTAAAAAATGAAATTCCTAAAGGGGCAATAAATTTAAAAGCTCCATCTGGGGATGTTGTTGGCAATGAAAAAAAAGCTTTTAACAGTCCCGGTAAATATTTAAATCCCAGTAATAGTAAAACATTTAAAACTATTCCTAACCATAAAAGCTTTAAACGATTGAGGTTCCAGTCCGCTTGGACAAACAGCCACTCTTCATTAGAAATTTTGCTATTTTGGGAACGTTGACTAGGTGAAGTATTTTTGCTAATCTCCAATCCCAGACGAAAATTAATAAAGGTCAGCGCTAATAATAGCGGTATGTACTGAGCATTAAGAGAGGCATAAAATATCAGACTGGCGATTAACAAAGTCCACAATCGTAATTTCTGATCTGGTAAAGTCCAGTAAATTCCCAGGACACTGAGCAAAAATAGTCCGTAGAAAATTGAGATGAAATTCATTTTTTAGTCAATGGTCAATGGTCAATAGTCATTTGTCATTTGTCATTTGTCAAGAAGGTGATGGGCAATAGTGATTTTTCTTTTGCGTTATCACCATTTCTATTTTGCTGACCAAGGAATCATAGGATCGCGAGCTAGCTTTTTCGAGACTTCGTAGGCTCCAAATCGATTGAGGTGACTGGGATCGGAAAAGTAGTCATTGACTTTAGTCCAGAGTTTGCTGATGTCTCGATAAATAAAGTTGGGATTGTTAGACATCTGTAACATATATTGTTGAAATTGCTGCTCGTATTTTTGCCGGATTGGGTCTAAATAATCGGCAGTTAAGGGCATGTTGACAAATACTAAAGGAATTTTCCGCGCCTGAGTAAACTCAAGTAGGGCGTTGAAAGCCGCGTCTTGTTCGCCTTCTATTTGAAATGATTGATAGTCGTTATCGTAATTTCCTGTAACTTTGGGGTGTTGCTGATAATATCTGGCGGGATGGAAGCGGACTGATAAAGCGAGGAAACCATCAAAATCAACGGATTGCTGAGTAGTTTCTTCTTCGGGCGCATCGTTACTTAACTGTATAGATGCTTTACCTTGACGGGGGCGATCGCTCATTAAGGGTAAGGAGTTAAGTTGTTTTTGTAATAACTCTTTAATGCGATCGCGGTTGGGATAGCTAGCAGAAACAGCAGCCATAGCTTGATTGAGCCAGTGATTAGCTAGTTGATAGCTAGTCATTTCTGGTTTTGGGATTTTGGTTTTTTCGGCTTCGGATGACTTGGCGGGATCTTTGAGCAAGTCATCAGTCGTACCCGTAGCGATCGCTTTATCTAACGCTTTTTTATAGCCTGGTGATGAAGCGATCGCCGCAAAGGTAATATCTTTGCGCCCGCTATTAAATGCACGGGAACCATCCGCCCAGAGAATGAGTTTTGGTAGTTCTTCTGGTTCTAATACCCGACGCACAATAAAGTCTACAACTTGCGCTGTGGCTCCATTGACACCAAAGTTAAATACATCAATGTTAGGGTAACCCTGTGTTGCCAAAGTTTGAGACAGGGCGGCAGGATCTACGCCTCTGAGGGCGCGGGATGAACCAATAATCAACACGTGGGGAGGATTACCAGTTTTCGCCAACCGCTCTTTATATAGGGCGATTTGCTCATCTAATTGCCGAGCATTATAACTGGGCATTTGCGATCGCGCTGCTAGTAAAATTGCTGTGGCTGTAGCTTTTTCTTTTAATGGTGCAGCTTCTAAATTCTGGGTTTCAATATCCTCATTTTGAGTAAAGCTCGAAGCATTAAATACAGAAGTTTTACTCTGACGGGTTTTATTGTTATCGGTATTCGCCAAAAATGCTGTTCTCTGACTATTATTAACAGTTGGCTTGGGGGATGGTTTTTGCGCCGTAGATGATGGACTGGGAACAGTAGCAACTGTTGCTGGCGAACTGGGTAAATTCCGGGTAATGATTTGCCCCAATACCCAATCGGTTTGCATAGTTAGCAATAATCCCAAAGTCCCCCATACCAGGGCGATTTTAATTCCTTGTCCATCAGAGTTATAGTCTGTGGGCTGACCAATTTCGGAAAATAGCTGAGTTTGTAAAAGTAACTTTTTAACTTTGGTAGTACTTGTTGTCCACCAATCCCGCGTCACTTCTTGAATAAAGGTTTGTACTTCCTCTGTTGTCAAGTCGGGACGCAAGATGGGTTCAGTTGGCTGGGAATGTACCAAATCTTTAATGTAAATTGCTGTGGCAGCAAATTCGGGAGTCGCTTCGGGAACTAAACGTTGGCGGGGCTGGAAATCTTCACCGTGATGCCATGCTGGTTCTTTATCACCTGCACGCCGCCCATAAACCCGTACTCCCAAAATTCCCGGCACTTTTAACTGCCTAATTAACTGTACAACTTTGGTGGCTACTTTTTTCCGGGCTGGACATACAGGCGCATCACACATCACGTGTAATAAATCACCTTTCACTAGGGGCATGACACGCATCCCGCCTGTTTTCAGCCGCCAATCTAAGTCAGGATTTAATAACCTTTCTAGTAAAAAATCGATCGCCGGTTGATCGCCAGCAGTAGCTAATTCCAAAGCCGATGGCGCTAGGGCTGGGTGCTGAGTGGCGGGTAAAGAAATCCAATCAATCCAAGCTGGTTGCTTGTCGGTAGTTTTTTTACCATATATAGTAGCGGCTTTGATGCCTTGGGGGGCGATCGCTTCGAGTTGAGAAACAATGAGCGGTAAGCATAAATGTTTCTCTGGTGCTGGGGCGGTTTCTAAGGGATCGACAGCCGGGGTACAAAAAATATGTAATGTTGATTCTTGCAACGAAGCTTGGACAGCCACTTTTAACTCTGATAACATCTGGGTTAACAGTCTGGCGATCGCTTGCACATCTCCCCACCGCGCCCATTCCTTGAGCATCACCTCTGGTGGCGTTAAATCCACCCGCAGCAACCAATCAGGGGTAGTTTCACCATTTACTTGCGAAACAATAATCGCATCTTCATAGCCTGATAACTTGAGATGTCTTAACTTCTTAGCTACTGGTTCCGCTAGCAATGTGGCATCGGGACTATAACCCGATTGACAAAAAATCCACAACCGTTGTCCCTGTTGCGGCTTGACTTTTACCTCTACAGCCACACCCAAGGTACTGAGAGTTTCGCTGAGATAGCGGGCAATGCCATCTGGATGTCCTTGTTTGGCTAGGCTTTCGTTAGAAAGAATCAGCGCCCCGCCTGTTGATTGAGATTTTTGCTCATCTTCCAACAGGGCTTGTTTTACCTGTTCCAAGTGTTTTTCGAGTTGATTTAAGTAAACTCGATGACACCATTGCGCTCGCGATTCGCCTTTTTTTCTACCGTAGACAAATACTTGGTATATTGAGGTTTGTTCGCTGTTTGTTAGGATATCTAAATCTGTTTGTTGGAGTGCTTGCAACAAGTCAGATAAAATGCGCCAACGTCGCGGGCACTCTGTCCCTTCACAAAGGATATGTAGGTCATTTCCCTGCAACCGGACTTTCACCCCAAAAGTGTTAATTCCAGTTGCTTGGCTTACCCATTGCACTATGGATTGCTGGCGATCTAGTGATGCTGTTTTCATGGGCAATTAACTTGAGAGGAAGCGAGTATTGGGGTATAGTGCCTGCACTTGTAAACTAGAACCATACATTTATCACACCCTGACGTTTGGTTTTAACACTTTTGTTACCTTCTTGGCGGACAATATGGGCAAAGATAGATATTCATGAACATTTGTGATTTTCGCCTATGTTAAATTTTCCGTTGATTTTACAAATCTGCAAACTCCCAGGAATTAACAATGTCTCCTGCTAACCACAAACCCTCAACTAATCCGGAATTAAATTTATTGCTATTTAGCATTCCCCAATCTTTGCTTGTACAGCTAGGAACAGCTTCGATGCTGATGCTGTTGACAGCTAGCAAAGCTTCGACGACAGCCCTAGAAGCTATGGGACAAGCAAGTGTGGAATTATTTCGGGGCGATCGCCTACCCATACTCGACTTTCCAGAAGATAACGAAATAAACAACAGTTAAAAATTTTACTCTTAGACATTAAGCCACTCTGGACTACTTCCTTGAGTGTTGATTACAGAACATAGCATTCAAAACAATAATTGTCTTGCAAAAATAGAGAATATGAGTTCCCTTTTATACTCTTTGTCTCAGGCGGCGAACATCTACCCCGCATCGGAATTGTTTTTGCGTCACCGCCTCCAAATAGTGGAGGAGTTGTGGGAGTCAGTACTCCGGCAAGAATGTGGGCAACAAATGGTAGATTTATTAGGTCAACTGCGCGATCTATGTTCGCCAGAAGGACAAGCTACCCATGACCAAGCTGCATCAGCTGTCAAGTTGATTGAACAACTCAACATCAACGAGGCCATTCGTGCTGCTCGTGCTTTTGCTCTGTATTTTCAGTTGATTAACATCATAGAGCAGGAATACGAACAACGGCAGCAGCTGACTCGCTATTCTGAAGCCGAGATGCAAATAGAAGATCCGGACATTCTTCCTAATATTACCTATTCCTCTAATCAACGGGAAAATGATGCTCCTGTAAATCGGGGAATAGGCGCAGATTTATTAGCAAAGAGTTGGGTAGCCAAGCAAAAGGAGAATCAAAAAGGGACTTTTGCAGCTTTATTCCCCCATTTATTTAAGTTGAATGTACCACCCCAGCAAATTCAACGCCTGATCGCTCAATTAGATGTGCGTTTAGTGTTTACGGCTCATCCTACAGAAATTGTGCGCCATACAATTCGGGATAAGCAACGCCAGGTGGTAAACCTCCTACAGCAGCTAGATATCATCGAACATCGCGCCGGGAATGCCACCGGGGGTTATCCTTGGGAAGCAGCAGAATTACGGGAAAAATTGCTCGAAGAAATTCGTTTGTGGTGGCGTACCGATGAACTTCATCAATTTAAGCCTACAGTCTTAGATGAAGTAGACTATGCTCTACACTACTTCCAAGAAGTTTTATTTGATGGCATTCCCCAACTACATAAGCGGTTCAAATACGCTTTGAGCAAAACCTTTCCTTGGCTGGAACCACCGCAGAAAAACTTCTGTTCCTTTGGTTCTTGGGTAGGTTCAGATCGTGACGGAAATCCCTCAGTTACGCCAGAAATTACCTGGCAGACAGCTTGTTATCAGCGCAAAATGGTGTTAGGTAGATATATTAACTCCGTCAAGCAGCTGGTGGAATTATTAAGCGTGTCGATGCACTGGAGTGATGTCTTACCAGATTTATTAGAATCCCTGGAGTTGGATCAGTCCCAGCTGAGTGATGTCTATGATGCCTTAGCGTTGCGTTATCGGCAAGAACCCTATCGCTTAAAGCTGGCTTATATCCTCAGAAGGTTAGAAAATACGCGCGATCGCAATTTGGCATTATATAACCGCGAAACGCCCAAAAATGAAGACCAACCGATGTATCGTTCGGGGGCGGATTTTTTGGTAGAACTGCGGTTAATTCAACGCAACTTGACGGAAACAGGTTTAAGCTGTCGAGAATTGGATAATTTGATTTCCCAGGTAGAAATTTTCGGCTTTAACCTCACCCAATTAGATATTCGTCAAGAATCTTCCCGTCACTCCGATGCACTCAATGAAATTCTCGAATATTTACAAGTCTTACCACAAGCGTATAATGACTTGACAGAAGCACAGCGAGTAGCTTGGCTAACAGGAGAATTACAAACCCGCAGGCCGTTAATTCCCTCAGAATTGCCATTTTCTGAGAAAACGAACGATGTGATTCAAACATTCCGGGTATTGCGATCGCTCCAGCAAGAATTTGGTGTGAACATCTGCCAAACTTACATTATTAGTATGTGCCGCGAAGTCAGCGACGTACTAGAAGTTTTACTCTTAGCCAAAGAAGCAAGACTTTTCGATCCAGCGATCGCTGTGGGGACAATTCAAGTTGTACCTTTATTTGAAACGGTAGAAGACTTACAACGCTCCCGCAGCGTCATGCGTCAGCTGTTTGAATTACCTTTATATCGTGCTTTATTAGCGGGAGGTTATCAACAGCTTGAAGACAAGGGAGAAACAGATCAAGCCAACATCGCCACCTGTCCGTTAACCCTGAATCTCCAAGAAGTCATGTTAGGGTATTCTGACAGTAATAAAGACTCTGGTTTTTTAAGCAGTAACTGGGAAATTCATAAAGCCCAAAAATCCCTGCAACAAATAGCCGAACAGTACGGCGTTAACCTGCGGATTTTCCACGGACGAGGCGGTTCCGTCGGTCGGGGTGGGGGCCCTGCTTATGAAGCGATTTTAGCCCAACCAGGCCACAGTATTAACGGCAGAATCAAAATTACCGAACAAGGGGAAGTACTCGCTTCTAAATATTCTCTGCTAGATTTGGCATTGTACAATCTAGAAACCATTACCACGGCGGTAATTCAAGCCAGCTTGCTACGTACAGGCTTCGATGATATCGAACCTTGGAACGAGATTATGGAAGAACTAGCAGCGCGATCGCGTGTTCATTATCGCTCCTTGATTTATGAGCAACCCGATTTTATCGACTTCTTCCACCAAGTAACCCCCATCGAAGAAATTAGCCAATTACAAATTAGCTCTCGTCCCGCGCGTCGTCCCTCTGGGAAGAAAGATTTAAGCAGCTTACGCGCCATTCCTTGGGTATTTAGTTGGACACAAACCAGATTTTTACTCCCTTCCTGGTATGGTGTAGGTACAGCTTTGCAAGAATTTTTGCAAGAAGAACCGGAAGAACACTTAAAGCTATTGCAATACTTTTATGTGAAATGGCCATTCTTCAAAATGGTGATTTCTAAAGCCGAAATGACCTTGGCGAAAGTAGACATGCAAATGGCGAAACATTACGTCCAGGAACTCTCAAATCCTGAAGATAGACCGAGATTTGCCAAGGTATTTGAGCAAATTGCTAGCGAATACTACCAGACAAAAGATTTGGTATTGAAAATTACTGGACACAACCGCCTACTAGATGGCGATCCAGTATTACAGCGTTCAGTTCAGTTACGCAATGGCACAATTGTACCTTTAGGGTTTATCCAGGTTTCTCTACTCAAGCGCCTGCGACAGTCACGTAATGCAGCTCCCTCTGGCGTCATTCACTCCCGTTACAGTAAAGGCGAGTTACTGCGGGGAGCCTTGTTAACCATTAACGGAATTGCTGCGGGAATGAGAAATACAGGTTGAGTCAGTTGTCAGTTGTCAGTTGTCAGTTGTCAGAGGTGTACTTATGTTGCGTAATCGAGAGTTTCTTACCCAACCTTGATATTACATAGTCAATAGTCAAGAAAATAATAACTATTGACTATTGACAATTGACTATTGACTATTGACCATTAACTAATGAAAAATAGAACTTTTATCTGCTCATTAGTAGCGATCGCGTCAGGGATTATTGGTGCTTATATTTCTGGACAAACTACCCTCATACTGCATAGTCAAAAGTGCCAAAATCAAACTTGGGCTATGCAGCAATTGTGCAACACTTGGGTAACGCCAGGAGCAATATGGCAAGGTAGCACTACAGGACTATGGATGGGTACAATTTTAGGCGCATTTGTCGCTGGTATGGCAACCAGCCAGCATCGGAATTAGTCAACAGTCAACAGTCAACAGTCAACAGTCAACAGTCAACAGTCCATAATTCACAAATGACTAATGACTATTAGTAGGCATTTGCAAATGTCTCATAGCCTTCCAAGATTGTGTACTCGTGTCGTAACAGTGCCATTCTCCGCTTTTAACTTCTTGGTAGCAAAACAGAGTCCGCTCCTCTCCATCTAGATAATCAGTTAAATAATAGACAATTCCGCGAAAAGGGTAGATTTTTCGGCTGAGTCGCTTGGCTACAGCTTGATTTGGACACTCAACGACGAACACCGATTTTCCATCCAGGTGACCCAAAGAGAATATACACATACGCAAGATGGCTCTGAGCCAACTTTCGGAGTTGTCAAAATAATCATTAATAATTTTGTTAGTCAGAGCTTGTTCGAGCTTACGATCCTGGTTTTGAGGAGTTTGGGCTTCAGACATAGCGTCACCTTTAGCTATACCGATGGTTTGAGATTAAACCAAAATCTTTAAAAGTGACAAGAGTATAGCCACCTTACTCCCCGACAGCCAGGAAATTTAGTCGGTAGTTTTTGGCGTCAGCATGGCTGGTAGAATCTACTTATAGCCTTATGAGTCAATTGTCGTCAGGAACCTCAGCCTAAAGGTATGAGGCTTGTAAGAGAAATCTAGCAAGCCATCCTGACCAGACCACCCTTCGCAGTCGTTGGGTAAACGTTATTTGAGTCACGACACCTTGGGATGCGTAGCTAGTCCCCCGCTCTGTCGCTTGTGACTAAACAGTTCTAAGGTCACTGGAACAGTGTTGCAAGCCTAAAAAGCTCTTGTAACAGGTCGAAGCTAACATTACCCCGCAAGGGAGGCGCAAAAAAGCGCAAAACGCTATGTGTACAGGGTTGTCAAACTTGAGACGGTAACTGTCCTGTCGAAAGTGCATTACAAAAGTACACCAAGTCGAGCAACCCTAAGGCAGTAGCGCTAAAACTGTAAAGCCGTCCTAAAAAGACGGGGTTTCTACCCATTTTTCTGATGACTGCTGAAACTAATCAAGTAAATCAAACAACCACAGGTGCTGATGCTATTGACGAAGCGATCGCACGGGGAATTGATTTTGACGGTTCTCCTATACCAACCGCCAAATTAGACCTATATACCAAAGTCATGGCATTAGAAGCAAACAGACAGCGTAGCGGTGTCTCCAATACCATGCGATCGCGCATTGTCCGCATTGGCGCAAAGCATATTCCTCAAATCGAACTAGATACATTGCTAGTTGATGCTGGTTTTGCACCTTTAAAAGAAAAAGAAATCGCCTTTTTCTACGGTGGTAAATAGCAATATAATTCGTGACTAATAATTTGTAATTTGTAGTTAAAATAAATACGGGTACTCAGGTAAGCTCAATCAATTAACAATTTATTGTTAGTTATCTAATATTTTAATTACGAATTACGAATTACGAATTAGTAATTGTTTCTGCAAGTTTATTGGTCACATTACTTATGCCGAAAGCAATTTGGAATGGCGTTACTTTAGCCGAGAGTGATAAAACTGTAGTTGTAGAAGGTAACCATTACTTTCCACCTGATGCTATTAACAAAGAGTATTTTAAAGATAGCAACACTCACACCACTTGCCCTTGGAAAGGTGTAGCCAGTTACTATAGTATTGAAGTAGATGGGCAAGTTAATCAAGATGCGGCTTGGTACTACCCCAGCACCAAAGAGAAAGCAAAAAATATTGAAGGCTATGTTGCTTTCTGGCGAGGTGTGAAAGTCGAAGCTTAAACCAATATTTATTTCCGTTCATGAGATGGTGGTTGAATTGCATCAACCACCATATTTTTAATTTGGCGATCGCAATATTATCTGGCGTTTGTGGCGAAATAATAATCTTTCCTCTTCAAATTGCTGTAAAAGTCGCGTAACCGTTACTCTAGTTGTATTTAATACTTCTGACATTTCTTGATGAGTCGCATTCAAGTCAATCAGCGTTCCCTCTTCTACATTACGACCAAATTTACGACTTAACCATAGTAAAAATTGCCATAACCGCACAGACATAGGTTTACAATGCACTATGCTTAACAGTTCCTCTGCTTGTTGAATGTGCGAGAGTAAAGCATTGATATCTTGATACCAAAGATGAGGCGGTACCACACTTACTTCTACATTAGTTAAACACTCAATTTGATACGGTTTGACTTTGGATAAAGGAGAACCAATCAAATCACCCGAACCCCAATAACCCAATGTAATAAATGTTCCTTCCTCACTCCAGGTCAAGGTACGCACTGCACCGCGTTCGATTCGCCACAATACATCATTGCGTGGTGGTATAATTTCGCGCCTGGTAAATAAACGATAGGGTATTTGTTCTTTAATATCAGAGTTATAGGAGACATTTGTAGAATACATCATAAAAACATTTGGGTAGAGAAAATTTTGGGCTTGCTAATGAAGGTATCGAAAGGATGGCAGTTATAGGCATGGGCTTAGAATAATTTAATACTTGCAATGACATTAGCCAAAGCAGATTTAACACACAGAGAATCTATGTGTAAATATGGATTGCGAGACATAACCATAATTATTCTCTGGTTATGAATAGCACAGAAGTAAAGAAATAACCATACCTATGACTATATATTTAGGGAAATTGACAGAATTATTTCCTGATTCTGCTCAGAACCTTTCCATATAACTCTCTTAGCTAATATCATGTCCGGGTAATTAGTTATGATTCCCATAATCATTGCACCCCACCCCTTCATCCCCTCCCCGCTTGCGGGGAGGGGAGATAAAGCGTCGCTTTGTCGGGGTGGGGTTCTTAGGGTTTAGTAAGTAATCAAGCGGACATGATATAACAAGGTTTTTCATCTCTACTGACAATCAAACAACCCAGCCAATTTTGGATCGCCATTGAAATGGATGTTCCGACTATCGGGTTTAGTTTAGTTAAAAAATATACAGAGTATTGCTGAATAATCTTTGTGTAACAGCTAAATAATGATTAGGGTGGTTAGGCGCAGAGTAAGAACCGGTATTTCTCAATGAAAAGGAATTTGCGCCATAACCTACCAAACCGTCAAATACAGTAAAAAATGCCGAAAAATCGTTTTTTATTCTCTAGCAATGACGATATCGTTGGATTTAATGACTGCGTAAGCTTCTGTTCCTTCCTTTAAATCCAACTCTTCTGCTGATACTCTAGTGATCATCGAAGTTAGCTCAACTTTGTGAACAATCTCTAAAGTCACTTCTGTATTCACTGCTCCTGTAATTACCCGTTTGACAACTCCTTTTAAAATATTGCGCGAACTAACTTTTAAAGGTTTTTTGATACTAGTAATTTCTACTTCAGGCGTATAAACAGATTTGGCGACTGGTACAGGTACAGATGGAGAAGGGTGATGACTCAACCCACGTACCAACTCCCGCAGAATTTCTGTTTTAGTCCTTTGAGACTGATTGCAGAACTCTTCTAGTATTTTACGTTCCTCTTCTGAGGTTTGAAATGTTACCCATCCTTGTTCTTTTCTTGGCATATTTTTACCAATTTAGTTGGTATATAATTCTCATCTTGCTATGATCTTACCAAGGGTGAATCATTTGAAACAGAACCAATCTTGTGTGCTATGGATAAGTTACAACTAAGATGTTTGTTTTAAGCGTGCTTCATTAATAGAAAATGCTGCACGCTCAATTTTGAGGATGGATAAATTTACCGTAAGCGATCGCTATCTGCTTTCCCTGATAACAGTATAAAAATAGTCTTATATCTATTAGAGAAAATACTGTTATTGCTGCTGAATAATTGATTTAATTAAAATGGTGGCATTTGCTAATTGTCAATCAACATTTGCACAAATTAATTCACAATTGATACCAACTTTGGAGATAATATTGGAGATTTTACCTGGGAAATATGAAACACAAAATAGTACATATTACCATTTGGTATCAAAGCTCAACATGGTAAGCAAAGTTTACTCGTGACTAAATTTTGAATTTAATTATGAGATGTGACGCTACCATTAGCAGAACCAATAATTTCTTGTAGGGTACGCAGTAAATCTTGCTCATTATAAGGTTTAGAGAAGTAAGCACGTGCCCCTAATTGAATTGCCAGTTTGCGATGTTTATCGCTACTCCGAGAAGTTAACATGGCTACGGGAATATTTTTCATCTCATCGAGGGATTTTACCCGACCTAAAAAGCCATAACCATCAAGACGAGGCATTTCAATATCACAAATTACAGCTTGCACTTGCAGTCCGCTTTGCAGCTTTTCTAAAGCATCTTGACCATCTTTTGCTTGTTCTACCTGATAGCCTCCTTTTTCTAAAGTTAAAGCTAAGAATCGCCGGACATTAATCGAATCATCGACGATTAAAATAGTATTTTTCTGATGGGAATTCGTAACTGGTTGTTTTTCTTCTTGGGGGAAGAGGAACGCTGTTTTTAAGCGAGTTGATGGTAATTGATTGTTGCGAGAATTTTGCTGATTGCTAGAAATTTTATAGAGTAATTCATTGGTATTTACTAGTACTACTACTCGACCATCACCGAGAATAGTACAGTTGCTAAAGCCTTCAGGCAAAGGTATGTTACCTTCTACTTGACGAATCGCAACTTCTTGCTCACCCCAACAACGGTCAATTTGCAGCGCGACAAATTGATTGTTGCTTTTAACTATTAAAATACTGCTAGCATTAATCGCTGGGGGAGTTTCTAACTCTGGATTATCGTAACGGGGGCCATTAAACTCTAGGTAGTTACCCAGGCGAATAAATGGCAACATATTATTTTGCCAACTGATAAATTCGTTACCCGCGATCGCAAATACCTGTTCAGTTTGGTGTAAAAATATTTCCGCCACCACATCTGTAGGAAAGGCTAAGAGCATTCGATTGCTTTCTACTAGCAGCACTCTAGCCACCGACAGGGTAAATGGTACTGATAAAGTAAAGGTAGTACCGACTCCTAACTCAGTATCAACTTTAATATCCCCCCGCACGGATTTGAGATTATTACGCACTACATCCATACCCACGCCACGACCTGATAAAGTTGTTACTTGGTCGGAGGTGGTAAACCCTGGTTCAAAGATGAGTGATAACAATTCTTCATCGCTAGCACTAGCTAATAAAGAAGCATCTAACCCCATACCTAAAGCGCGATCGCGGATTTTCTCTAAAGAAATACCCCTACCATCATCGCGGATTGTAATCACTGTGCGATCGCGTCTGTGAGTGGCTTTAATTTCAATTAAACCTTGCTCTGGTTTACCTATGTTGTAGCGAGTAGCAGGATCTTCAATCCCGTGATCGAAAGCATTGCGTAACAGATGCATTAATGGTTCGTTTAAAGCCTCTAAGATGCTGCGTTCAATTAAGGTGTTACCACCATCAATTTTCAGCTGCACATTTTTGCCATACTCTACATTCAAGTCCCGTAAAGCACGGGGAAAGCGTTCTACCAAATCTGATAACGGACGCATCCGTACCTGAGTTAACTTGGTTTGTAGCTGCTTTGATGTTTTATTTAACTTCCGCGCAATGTGATCGGTATCATCAACGCTGAGTTGTACGTCAGTGGTAACTTCTTGTACCTGAACAATAGTTTCCATGACTTCCTGCGATAGCAGGTTTAACTCGTTATAGCGATCCATTTCCAAGACATCAAAACTCGTCTCCATGTCTGGAGAATGGGGTTGTTCCTCGCTAAAAGACAGAACGCTAGATACACCTACAGATTGAGTAGCAATTCTATCGTAAGCTGCACGCAATTCCTGATTTTCCCGATCCAGACTTTGGACGCGCTGGCTGAGATTGCGGACGAGTTTCCGTAATCTTTCTAGTTGTAAGTTTAGTCCATTGCGCTGAACGATCAATTCCCCAAATAAATCATTGATTTGCTCTAATTGGCTGCTGGGAACCCTGACTGTATTTTCATGAATTTCCCGTTCTTTGCCATTCCCAATAGGTTCGCCTTTGCGCTCCACCAATTTATAATCGGCGAGGGACATTTCTCTAGCAGCGACTATACTAGTTTCTGCGAGTTTAACAGGCTCGGCAATTGGCTCGGCGAATTCTACATCCACAGTTGCAAAATGGGTGAATGCGATCGCCTCTTCTAGGTTCTCTAATTCCTCTGTTTCTTCGGTGAAAATTTCTGGTGCAAACAAATTGGTTGCAGCTGTCTCCGCCGGAAGCAATTCTGCTGCGGGGAAGGATGACAGATCCAAATTCACCAAATCTCCCAGATAAATCGCTGTTGGTAGACTATCTAGTTGATTTGTCAGTACCAAAGCTTGCGATCGCCGCCATGCTTGTAAAGCTAACTGAGCAATTTCTGGTAC
Organism: Calothrix brevissima NIES-22; assembly: GCF_002367995.1. GTDB lineage: Bacteria > Cyanobacteriota > Cyanobacteriia > Cyanobacteriales > Nostocaceae > Aulosira > Aulosira brevissima. The sequence continues at coordinate 5,748,804 of NZ_AP018207.1, read as the reverse complement.
TTGTTGGGGTGGTGCTGTTTCTAAATACTGGGTTACAGATGCACACAGATCGGTAAAAGCTGGTAACTGTAGCATTTCTCCCAAACCGCCCAATTCAGCCGCCATGATTGCGACTTCTTCCTGCAAACAAGGCTGTCCTGCATCTGCCAATACCGATTCTAAACGCTGTAAACAACCTTCCACCTCGGTTTCAAACAGCAACGGTATAATATCTTGCCCGTCCTCCGGCGAGAGCATAGTTGTCACATCTTCCGGTACCGGATCGCCCAAACGCTGATGCAGTTCATCAAACACTGGGTAACAAAAGGTTTCTAGCCACTGGTCTTCAATAGTACTGCCTTCAGACAGCAATTCTACTATTTGCCGCAACCAGTCCACCCCAGATAACAGTAAACTTTGTAACTGAGTATCAATTTCTAGGGAATTTTTGCGAGTTTTTAAGACCTTAAAGGAATCTTCTAGACGATGGGCTAAATCGCTCAACGTCCGGAATCCCATCATCCCCGCACCACCTTTAATTGAATGTGCTGCTCGGAGTGCCCCGTTGATTTTTTCGGAATCGATGCGATTACTGGTATCAATTTCTAACAATACCCCTTCTAAGGTATTGAGATAATCAATTGCTTCTTCCAGAAATTGCATCTGGATTTCCAGTTCTTTGTCCTGTGACATAAATTTTTTAGTCAATAGTCATTAGTCATTAATCATTGGTCAATGTCAAGGGTCATTAGTCATGAAACTGGAGACTGTTGACAATTACTTAACTGACCTTAAATGTACCCACAGTCTGTTGCAACTCTTGGGAAATTTCCACAGTTTGTTGCAAAGATTCGGAAACTAAGCGCGATGAATCGCTAGTCCGTTGTGAGACAGCCACAATTGCTTTCATTAAATTGCTAACCGTGTGGGAAGTTTCGACCTGCGATGTAGTCGCTACTGAGATTGACTGTACCAGATTGTCAATTTGTCGCGATACATCCAAAATTTGATTGAGACTGCGTTTAGCATCTTCAACAATTCGCGTACCTTCAACTACCTGGGTAGTACCAATTTCCATTGCTTGGACTACATCGCTGGTTTCCCGTTGGATGTTCTCAACAATTTGTTCAATTTCTTGGGTAGCGGCGGCGCTTCTAACTGCTAATTCGCCTACTTCTTCGGCAACTACCGCAAAACCTTGTCCTTCTTCCCCAGCGCGCGCGGCTTCAATCCCCGCATTAATCGCTAGCAAGTTAGTTTGAACAGCGATTTGATTAATCAAAGACACCACGCGGGAAATTTGCTGAGAAGATTCTCCTAAACGTTTCACCTTCTTGGCAGTTTCCCCAACAGTTTCTCGTAAAGAGAGAATGTTTTGTACTGTCAAATCCATTGCTTGTCCGCTCTTGGTAGCAGTTTGGGCAGCTTGATTGGCAATTACTGCCGCTTGCTGGGCATTTTTCGCTACCGCTTGGATGGAATGAGTCATTTGATCCACCGCATCCAAAGTACGGTTAATTTCCGCCGCTTGACTCATTGCTTCCTCTGCTAGCTGACGAATAGCTGATTCATTGGAGCCAATCGCCGTATTTACTTGAGAAGCTGCATTTTTGACTTGGGTGACAATATCCCGGAGACTTTCGACAATGGAGTTAAAAAAGTCGGCTACAGTGCCAATTTCTCCTGCTGTTACGTCCGCCCGCACTGTGAGATCGCCACTAGCAGCACCTTCAACATTGCTCAGTAATTCTAACAATTGGGTTTGTAGCGCTTCTTTTTGTTGGCGTTCTTCTTGAGTATCTTGTTGGGCAGCAGATTTAGCTTGTTCTAATTCTTCTAAGAGCCTAGCTTGTTCTAGAGCATAGCCAATTTGGATGGCTGTTTGTTTAAATAAATCAATATCTGTTGGTTGCCACAATCTTGGACTTTCACAATGATGGGCAATTAACAGACCAAAGAGTTGATTTTGGCTGATGATGGGGGCGATCAAATTCCCTTGAACTGCGTATTTCTCTAGGTTTTGAATGTAACAATTAGCATTATTGAGATGCGGCTCTTGATAAATGTTAGCGATCGCTCTAACTTTGCCTTGTTGATACAGTTCTACATGGCGTTCGCGAAAACAGGGATCGTCAATGCGTGCGCCGAGCATTTTCGGCCAGCCATCCGCTACAGATTCTGCCACCACTACCCCATCCCAAGTCCCTGGATTGAGCTGATAGACAATTACCCGGTCTGTTTTTAAGGCTGGGCGCACTGCGTTGACTGCTGTGCTGTAAATATCTTCAGTTAGCAGCTTTTTGCGAATTTCTAGGGTGATATCTGCAATAAATTTGATTCTCAGGGCTTCTTGCTCTTTTTCTCCTAGCAGTACTTGTAGTTGCTCTGCCATTCTGTTAATATTGACACCCAAAATGCCTAACTCGTCTGTTCTGTCTACCTCTAAACGAGTATTCAGTTGACCGTCACCGAGTTTGCTCACCGCTTCAGCTGCAATCAAAATGGGCTGGGTAGCGCGTTTTGCTAGCCAAGCCGCGATCGCCGCTACGATAACTGCGGTTAAAGCTGTACCTAAGGCGATCGTCAACAATAATTGTCTTTGGGGCGCAAATGTAATATCTGTATCTGTAGCAATAATGGCTCCCCATTTTAAATCGGGCAACCCGTCAATTTTCCTTGACGGTACATAGCTGACAAATTGCTGTTTTCGATTCAGATTGTTAACTGTAACAAAATTCCCGATTTTATTGTTTTCTTTCAGTTGGCTCAAACCCGGAAAATCTGCTTTAGCTTCTCTACCTTCTTGATTATTTTGTGTAGCTAGAAAAATTTTGCCTGATTGATCAACTAAATTATAATCATGTCCTTTACTAGCATAATTTTTAATAATCTCTTCTATAGAACTTATTGGCATTCTGGCTCTAATGACGCCAATATTTTCCCCAGTGACTGCATCTTTCAAAGGTGAGGCGATATGAATGCTTACTAAACCAGTAGTTTCTGACTTTTCTGGCTGACTAATAATCACCGTATTTTGTTTGAGCGCATCTTGAAAATACTGACGATCTTTGTGATTTTCTAAAGGTGCGCCTGTAGATTGCGCAATTACATTACCTTCCATATCAAAAATCGCAATACTATCATAAGCTTTATCAGCTTTAATGATGCGGTCTAAAATCTCTTGCTTACCTTGAGCAGTAATAATTGCTCTTACTTGCGGATTTGTTAAAGATGGGAGATTCGCCAGTACTTGAATATCCCCATATCTCGCCAACACGTAACGGTTGACTTTATCTAGCAAGCTCACAGTTTCCGCTTGTTGAGACTGGGTAATCTGCTGATTAATTGAGTGATTAGCAAAGCTATAAGCGATCGCGCCAATTACCAATGTCGGTAAAGTCCCAATAGCGATCGCCAATACTGTCGTTTTAGTATTTAAACTAAGTCTTTGAAAATAACCGATTACTTGGTTCAAGGTAGATGAATGGGAAGGTGAATAAATAGGCTTTATTGATTGTTTAATTGTCGGTTCAAATACTCTTTGTGATGCCGTCAATGATGGGCGATTTTGCCCATCATTACCCTTAGCCGTGTCAGTTTTATGAAACATACATTAATTCTCCTGAATATGTGAATAAGAACACTATTATTTGTGAATTACTAGTACACCCTAATCACTGCGGAGAATAGAAGAATGCACAATAGATTGTGCATCTAATACCAGTAAGGTCTCAGATTGTTGAATAATACATCCATTAAGATAAGGTACTAAACTAGATGCAACTTGTCCTATAGGAGAACAAATCTCATCGGACAAAAACTTAGCTGTACCTTTGATCTCTTGTACAACTAAGCCCAACAGCATTGATTCTACTCGCACAACGATTACATTATATTGCCGCAGCCTACTGCTTAAAGATTCTAAATTGAGCATTCTTGGCAAATCTACTATCCAAATTATGCGACTCCGCCAATTCATTAATCCAATGATGCAAGCAGGCATATTTGGCATTGAAGTCACAGATTCAACAGGCACAATAATCGCTTCTTGGGTATGCCTCATTGATAAAATAGCAGCAGTCTGTTGATTAAGTTGAAACTTAATATAGCCATCTCCTAAATTTTGTGGACTAGACTGTGCATTTAAAGTATTCTTTGAACTATTCATGGATTAATTGCTACTGATTTAATAGCACGTATAAGTTGATCCCTAGTGTATGGTTTGGTGAGGTAGGCATTAGCACCTTGCTTCATTGCCCACAAACGATCGATTTCTTGATTTTTAGAACTACAAATTACAATGGGTACGTTCTTTGTAACTGGATGTTTTTTTAAATATCGACATAATTCAAAGCCACTCATTCCTGGCATGACTACATCAGTGACAATAACATCTGGCTGTTGTAACACAGCTTGCTCTAAAGCCTGTTTTGCCTCTGTAGTTGGGATCACATTGTAGCCACTTTCTGTCAGAAAATAACTCATTAATTGCAATTCACTGGGGGAATCTTCAACAATTAGAATTGTGCTAATCAAAGTCAGACTCATTGCTAAATCTCCGAAGAATTCTCATTGTTTTCTGATTTAGTTGATAGATAGTTAGTGAAAATTAACTATCTATGAGAAAATTAATTGATATGTTTAAAGACCATTTTTAGCAAATCTGATTGTGTAAATGGTTTGGTTAAATAACCAGAAGACCTCACCATTTTTGCCTTAGCTCTATCAATAAAGCCTGTTTTTCCCGTCACCATAATAATCGGCGTGTCCTTAAATTGCGAATGTCGGCGCAATAAGGAACACAGTTCATAGCCATCTAAATTTGGCATTTCAATGTCTAGTAAAATTAAATCTGGTTTACTCCGAAGTATTTGCATTAAAGCTTTGACTGGATCGTTAATTAACACTACATTAAATGTTTCTTCATCTAAAAAATGTTTGATGGAGTTTAAGACAGTCTGGCTATCATCAATACAAGCTATTGTATACATGCCTTTACCAGCATGTTTTTGAGAGAATGTATTATTTCTCTCCCCAGTTTGAGAAAAATTTGTGGGTTTAGAACTAGGTTTTGCTAATGGAGTTTGAGATAGCTTATTTGTTGGTGGATTTAAAGTACTCCCCGCCGCAGGTAGGGGTGATTGGATTGGTAATTGACGATTTCTCAACTGTTTTTGACAGTGTTCAACAATTACCCGCAAATCTAAATTACAAAACTTAGGTAAGCCATCTAGAGTAATTTCTGAATTAAATTCATAGCTTCCTTCTTTTAAAGCTAGGAATGACTCCAATACTTCTTTTGCCAATTCTTCAATTAAATCTGCTGCTTGCATAGGGTTAATATAATCCTGAGCAGCTAGCCAACAGATAGCATGATAATCAGCATTTGATGTGGACTGATTTTCATGATTTGTTTCAAACATCAGCCGCATTTGCACTCTAGCAGCGCTGTTGAGTGTGGGAATTTGCTGACTCAAACGCCGTAAGTGGTTATCAAGCCTTTCAAACACCTTATCTGAATTAGAGGCATAAGTTAGTTTACCGTCCTCTAAATATATCGACCAAGAAGTCGTCTCTGTATATACCTTTAAGCATCCTGTAGCACGCCGACTTGTGAGTTGTGCCAACAGGGATAATGGATGTAATTTCTGGAACAACTTGTAGCTACCTATAGGAGTTGTACTCATTGTGCTTTTACTTCAGCTAAATTCAATACTTGTAGACTAAACTTGTACAGGAATTTCGATACAATCCCCACCAAGCAAAAAAATCTTAGTGCCATGTAGCATAACATACATAAATATTTATCCTCGTTTGTAAATAAAGTTAACCGTAGCTTTGTTTTCAGATTATAAAGTCTTAGTCAATTATGAAGTTATTGTCAATTTACTTACTTATACTGAGATTATCAGACATGCTTGGATAAAGATTAAATCAAATTTAAAGACTGGATGAAGTCGATGGCATTCTAGTAGCCTTTTGTAAACTCTTGAAAGTAAAATTACTACCTCTCAAAATAGAAGTTACTGAGGAGTATCAGCATTATTACTGAAAAAACTGTACGTTAATTCAGATCGCTATAGACATCACATTCAGTATGTTTACTTAAATGTGATGTAAATTACTCCTGCTCTTAATCTACTATCATTAACAGCAGTCTGCTAACGATAGCAATCAAAATCAGCTTTTGATACCAATAGTAAATCTAATGATTGCTATTTATAGATTGTTGTCATAGCCAGGGAAACCCCAAGCCAAAAAATGCATCTGTGGCATTTTTGGGAAATTGGTATGAGATTTTATGATGCGCACCCCGATGACAACTACTCTATGATATAAAGCCCCATACTTAATATTAATTTTCACATGAGGTGATGAAAATTTTTACTTGGGGCTGTCTTTTTAATTATAAGTGCGGATGAAAGGACTTGAACCTTCACTCCTCTCGGAACTAGAACCTAAATCTAGCGCGTCTGCCAATTCCGCCACATCCGCATCAGTTATTGATTATAACAGACAAATTATTAACGGTCAATAGTCTATTGAGTCAAGATTGATGACTGTAGACTATTGACTCTTAAGTACGGACATCTTCATGCTTTAGGGCTACATCATCGCCATTCTAGGTAATCGATGCTTGAAACCACAAAGAATTTCCCAAGAAATAGTATTTACTTTCTCTGCCCATTCGTCAGCAGAAATTCTTTCTTTGCCTTGTTCCCCTAGTAAAGTAACTATTTCTCCTTCTTGGATATCTTCTATGGCACTTACATCCACCATCAACTGATCCATTGTAATTGTGCCAATTTGCGGCACTCGCTGACCGCGAATGATAACTTGCATATTGTTGGAGAGATGACGGGGAACGCCATCAGCATAACCAATCCCAACCACTGCTAGCCGGAGTTCTTGGGGGGCGATAAAGTGATGTCCGTAACTAACACCAGTTCCAGCAGCAATGGTTTTTACTTGGGTAATACGGGCTTTAACTTGTAACACAGGTTTGAGCTTAATTGTGGCTTGTAAATGTGGTGATGGATACAGTCCGTAAACTGCTAATCCGACACGCACAATGTCGTAATGTAAGCTGGAATCTGCTAAGGTGGCGGCGGAATTAGCTAAGTGTAAGCATGGCGTTTTTATCCCCATTGCGTGAATTTGGGCGATCGCTTCCTCAAATCGTCTATGCTGTTCTTGCATTACCGTCGTATCGGGACTATCAGCTGTCGCCAAATGAGAGTAAATACTGGCAATCTGCAAATGCGGTAAGCTTTGCACTAATTTGACAAATTCTCCCGCTTGTTGCCAATTAGTTCCTAACCTGGACATACCTGTATCTAATTTGATATGTACGGCTAAGGGTGAACGCTCATTCATCGCTTCTAAGGTGTTAGAAAATACCAAAGCTTGTTTGGGGCTGCAAACTGTGGGTTGTAATTGCCAATGAGCGATCGCCTGAATTTGTTCTGCTGTGTGGGTTGCCCCTAAAATTAAAATTGGAGCTTGAATACCCGCTTCTCTGAGTTGAATACCTTCGGGAATTGTCGCTACACCTAACCAGCTAGCTCCTGATTCTAAGGCTGTTTGCGCCACCGCTACCGCTCCATGTCCATAGGCGTCAGCTTTGACTACCGCCATTAGTTGAGTGCGCGCTGAGAGTAACCCAACTAACTGTCTGACATTATGAGACAAAGCTGCTAAATCAATTTCTATCCAAGCGCGTTGCGACAACCAAGCATAACTATCACAATCTTGCCCGGAAACTATGCCAGGAATTTGCTTGCTACTTAACATTTTCCTTCACTCCTATCACACCAAGTAATTTGGCTGCTAGACAATCTATCTATTCCATTGCGAACAATGGCATCAGATTAATCTGGCAGTTTACATTCGATTTGGGAATTCTCACAAGATTCCTACATAGTTAATTTGTGCTTTTTCTCAAGATATATTGCTAAAAGTAGATTTTTCTATGCAGTTTTTTGTTTATTTACTGGTTTTTAGTATTATTTGTTACCAAGTAAGCTCTAATTTAGAGGCAAGCATCCTCAGATTTCTAGAAAATAATTCCCCCATTTAAGTTACTTGTAAAGGATTAGATAAATTTCTTACCATCAACAGAAGATAGAGTTGGTAAATTATGGCGAAAGTATAATTTATTCTCATCCCCCAACTAGGGTATATATGTGTTAATATATGTAAAACTAATACCTTGAGCGTTTACCAATGGGTAAGGTTTTAGTCCTAAACGCCTCTTATGAACCGCTCAATATCACGAGTTGGCGTCGTGCTGCGGTTTTGTTAATTAAAGGTAAGGCAGAACGGGTCGAACATAACGGTAAATTCTTATACTCGGATTTCCCATTGCCAACTGTAATCCGGTTGCGACATTATGTGCGCGTTCCCTATAAAGAAATTCCCTTAACTCGCCGAAATATCTTGCACCGTGACGGACATACCTGTCAGTACTGCGGTTACACTGGGGATGAATTGACTTTAGATCATGTCATGCCGCGATCGCGTGGCGGTGGAGATAGTTGGGAAAATATGGTTACAGCCTGCGTGCGTTGTAATGTCAAAAAAGGAAGTCGCACGCCCCACGAAGCACACATGCTTTTACGTCATCCGCCTCGCCAACCTTACAGCAGCCTTTATTTTGAGGTGAGTAAACATCTCAAGAGCGGCTTACATAAAGAGTGGAAAAAATATGTTATAGGTCTTTGAGCCAACTGAATCAATTAATGTTTGTCTGATACTGGTCATTTTTCTTGGGTGACTAAAAATTTAGTCATTGATAAACCCAAATGACTAGCGATAGCTCATGGCTAAACGATGTTATTGCTGGGTTTGGCGTCTAAATTCACAAGCCCAGGCAATGCAGCAATTACATCTGGTAGCTACCCTTTGGCTGGGGTACAGACATTGCTGCTACATTTAATTTCCAGCCCCTTATTATACATCTTTTTTTCACCAATTTGCATGTATAGATGCTAAATTAGCAATAATCTTAATTTAGTTAAGAAAATGACATTTTTAGTTAACAATAAAAATAATTGTTAATCGTTGAGGATTCACTAGTATAAAACTATCAGCGATGAAATTTGACTAACAATCTATTGCCTGTGAAATATGAAGTTAAAAGCCTGCTGAGATAACATCAGTCTCAAAATGTGAAAACTAGATCGACACGATCCGATTGGTAGCATAATTGTGTAATAACGCTGCCTCAAAGCCAGCCTCTAGATTCACAATTTTTGTGCTGTTAAAGGTCAAAAATTAGTCCAGTTAACCGAAGCAATCCCGCATTATTTTCTTTATAAAAAAGAAAAAACCCAAAGATGAAAAAAATCTCTTAATTTAACCTGTATTAGGAAATACTAAGTACACTGGTTACCAAAACCGATTTGAATACACTGGTGGAATTTGGTAAATGCTAACTATTTTCATTGATAAAAAATAGACCGAGATATATAGTGCCACCATTCTCTATTTTTGCGAAGATCGTAATGTGTGGCCCGATCAGTGCAACACTGATTTTAATATTTCTTAACTAAACAATGGAGCCTCACGCTTACAAAAACCTTCCATATGCAATTGAATCCATCTTTGATGCAGTTTGAGAGTTTGTCATTGACCACAGAGCCGAACCAAGAGGATGCTGAAATAGACGCAGTCCCGATAGTGGAAGTCCCAGTTAGCAAAACCTCCGTACCGCCATCGACAAGTGAAGGAGGTATGTATCTAGTTCAGCGTGGTAATTCCTTGGTGTCTCAGAAGTCAGAAGAACTGCAAAAGACACTACTAGCGCACCGCCACGAGCGTCAACTCATAATTCTGCAAGATTTTCCCGATCCAGATGCCCTATCTTGCGCCTGGGCATACCAGCTAATTGCCCAGCAGTATGATATCAAATGTGAAATCATCTATGCTGGTACCTTAAGCCACCAAGAGAACATTGCGTTAGTCAAGCTAACTAATTTACCTGCCCAGCGCTGGACATTACAAACCATTAAAGGTAAAGACTTGTCATCTTACCAAGGCTTCATCTTAATTGATAACCAAGGAACCACAAGTCAGCTATTATCGGCAATACAGCAAGCAGGTGTACCCCTAGTTGCCGTGATCGATCATCACAGCATCCAGTCGGATCTCAAGTCAGAATTTGTCGATGTCCGTCCTTATGTGCGCGCCACAGCAACGATTTTTACCCAGTACCTCCAAGCAGGGTTACTCACCTTAGATAGCAGCATTAACCAGCATGTCAAGTGTGCTACTGCCTTGATGCATGGCTTGCGATCGGATACAAATCGACTGATGCAAGCACAAGAAGAGGACTTTATGGCTGCTGCGTATCTCAGTCGATTTTACGATGCCCAACTGCTGAACGCTATTTTACAAGCGAATCGCTCCAAGCGGGTAATGGATGTGATTGAGCGCGCGCTCAAAAATCGCATCGTCCAAAATAACTTTTCTATTGCTGGTGTGGGTTACATCCGTTATGATGACCGAGATGCTATTCCTCAAGCTGCGGATTTCCTCGTGACAGAAGAAAACGTTCATACGGCTGTAGTTTACGGTATTGTTCACGATGAGGATGACGAACTAGAAGTAGTGATTGGCTCCTTAAGAACCACCAAACTTACCCTAGATCCTGATGAATTCATTAAAGAAGCGTTCGGACAAGATAATAACGGGCGCTTTTTTGGTGGAGGACGCACAGGCGCAGGCGGATTTGAGATTCCTATGGGTTTCTTATCTGGCGGTAACGAAAACTCAGCTTATGCAAAAATGAAATGGGAAGTATTCGATACTCAAATCAAGCAAAAGCTGCTGAAGTTAGTCAATCCTAAAGACAACCCAATTCAGTCAGAGTAAGCCTGGGATTAGGGCGGAATGTCGCTTACTTAAGCAAAAGCTGAGGCACAGATCCCCGACTTCTTCAAGAAGTCGGGGATCTTAATCTAGCCTAAGTAAGTGCTATTCGGGGCTAGGGCGTGTTTTCAAACTAATCGTCATTCCTAAAATTGGGCGTAGATCCCCCCAACCCCCCTTAAGAAGCAGGGGGGCTGTTCTATTGCCTAAAATGGTTAAAATTGCAAGGGTCAAAGAGAATAAAATTCAGGACAAGCGGACAATTTTGGTCAAAAATTTTTGCGCCTTCAGCCCTAAATACGGTGAGGCTTTAATGTGCAACAAAAAAATCCCCATTTCTCTCTATAGAATGGGGATGTATCATTAAAATTGGTCGTATTTTTGCGAATCGCTTTCTCTGACAAACTGGATGGTTAGACAACAGTTGTAAAATTATTCACAGTCAGGGTTCCCGTGAAACCTGTCACCTTAATTATGGCATCGGTATTCGCATTAAACCCGGCTGTAGCATCATTAATAGCCACAAAGGTATCGCTGCCAAAGATGAATTGAGCAGCATAGTTAGCTCCAAAATTAGCGCTGGTTAATTTGGCTGCAATTCCACTCTGATCTAGAGTTGCAACTGATCCCGCATTAAATAATGATCCGGCTCGTGCTGTGGAAACGAGGAAGAGATCATTGCCAGTATTGGCATTGAAGTCAGTAATAACATCAAAGTTATTGAGCAGGGAATCAGTTAAGCTGCGGTAGTCAAAACGATCAATTCCCACTCCCCCGGTTAGAGTATCTTTTCCCTCACCGCCATCAAGACTGTCATTCCCGTCTCCAGCATTGAGGGAATCGTCATTATACTGTCCCAAAAGAACGTCATTTCCGCTGCCGCCGATTAAGGTATCTTTTCCATACCAGCCATGAAGCTGATCATTTCCTTCATTACCTTCGATCCAATCATCGCCCCATTCGCCGTAAACTTGATCGTCACCTTGCCCACCGTAAACATTGTCATTTCCCCCTTTGCCATCCAGGGTATCATTGCCGTCATTACCATAAAGACTGTCATTCCCGTCTCCACCATTGAGAGAATTGTTAACAGCATTGCCTGTGATGATGTTATTACCTGCATTCCCTGTGCCGGTAGTGGCTGTTCCTGTCAAGGAAAGGTTTTCGATGTTAGGCTGGGTAGCTAGGGTAAAGATAACACTGGATTGAATTGTATCTGTGCCTTCATTAGCATTTTCCGTAATGGTGTCGGTGGTGGTATCGACAATATAGATATCATCACCTCTGCCACCAATCAAGGTATCAATACCCGTACCACCATTGAGACTGTCATTACCAGCACCCCCATTGAGACTGTCATTGCCAGCACCCCCATTGAGACTGTCATTTCCTCCAATTATTGGAGCAGTTTCGGTAATAACATTAGTACCCTGTTCATTAACGGTACCAATATGACCCTTACCTGTTAAATCTGTGATGGTATTGCCAGTAACCTGATCAATATTCCAGTAGCTAACTAACCCCGTTTCTTTTCCACCTAAAGTTTTATTCAGGTTACCACTAATTTCCGTTGCGCTACGAGCTACATTCCAAATGCGGACTTCATCAATGGCACCATTGACTTTAAAATCATTAGGATTCCAAGGTGCTCCTCCCATGATCAAATTGCTGTTATTAGTACCAAGCGGATTAGAACTTGCTGCTATTCTGCCAACTTCTATTCCGTTGATATAACCAATCATACTCCCACCTGTTTGCCAGGTTACAGCGATGTGAGTCCACTGGTTAGAAGGGATTGCTCCCATTACGAAAGTCTTAAGATTGCCTTGAGAATCCCAAAACTCTGGATATAGTTTGCCTTTATCTACACCAACAAGGTAGCCTGAATTAAGGGGGTTTATGGGTGTTTTACCGATAATTTTTTGATTTTGAGCGGAATCGGCTAATTTGACCCATGCTTCTATGGTTATCGCTTGACTAATATTTAAGGAAGAACTATTGGCAACAGATACATAATCATTTACTCCATCTAATATCAGGGCGGAATTATTATCATCACCAATGAGGGTATCATTTCCTGTAGCGCCATCAAGGGTGTCATTGCCTATTCCCCCACTTAGGGAATCATTATCAGCACCACCATTAAGGCTATCATCGCCGTCATAGCCATTAAGCGTATCATTACCACCATCATCAGAGAGAGTGTTGTTGCCACTGTTACCGTTGATGAGGTTATTACCACCATTACCTGTACCGTTAATCGCGGCTGTTCCTTTCAAGCTGAGGTTTTCAATGTTAGAACCTAAGCTAAAGGTAACAGTTGATTTAACTGTATCTGTACCTTCATTGGCATTTTCCGTAATGGTGTCGTTGGCGTTATCAACAATGTAGATGTCATTGCCTTTTCCGCCGATTAGCGTATCAATACCTACACCACCATCAAGAAGATCACTATAATCACTACCTTTTAAGCTATCTGCTCCATCATTCCCCTTTATAGAAACTAGTCCTGCTACTAGGTTATCTGAGTTAGTTATTATTAAACTGCTCAAATCGATAGTGTCATTATAGATAGTACCTACAACACCTTCTATGGATGTAAATTTAGAGGAAATTACATTTACCCCTGTTGTGAGGTTGGAATAGTCAACCCGATCATATCCAGCACCACCATTGATAGTATCTGAACCTGTACCAGGTGCTATATAATCATTACCATCGCCACCATATAATTCGTCATTTTGATCTATTCTTCCTATTAGTACATCATCACCAAGTCCACCAAATAGCGTGACTATAGGAGTAGTGTTTGTAGCTAGAATAGACACTACATCATTTGCAATAGTTCCATTGAAGATGCTATATTGTTCGTTTTTCTGTTGTTTAATAGTGTCACCGATAGCCCAACCTGAGTTTGATAAAGTTAACAAATCAAGAATTAATTGCTCTTGACTGCCAGTAATTAGTGATGATAAGTAATCGTTAAAGCCAATTCGCAAAATCTCTCCCGAATCATTTCTTCCATTTTTGAAACTTACTGAAACATAGTTTTTGCCCGTATCACCGAATGTACCTGAATTGGTTTGCCAAGTCCAATTTGTTGGCAGGTTAGGAAGCGTTATTATATCTACCCCAGGCTCAAAATCGCGGATCTCAACCACTGTTCTGGCATCTAATACGTTAACAGTTCCCCAATCACTATTGTTTTGATCAGCAAAGAAGTTATTTATTCCTGCCAGACTATTATTATATTCTTCCATGTCTAAAGCGTAATTGCCACCAATATTCCCCAACTCAACTGTCAACTTTGCCGCTATACCTGCTGCCTCAATACCTGCTGATATTCCACCTCCAGCGAATGGTATTGAGGATGCCAAACTAGAGGCAACAGATGCAGCAACATCAATTGCTGTACTTGTAGAAGCCATAGACATATCCATCGCAAGGCGTTTTTCTCTAACACCCCAATCAGGTTCAACTAACATCTTAGCCAGAGCTTTTAAATTCCCAGCATTAAAATCTATTCCTACTTTGCCATCACCGGGAAGCTCAAAATTTACATTAAAAATATCAGCCCCGCTATACCCCCAAACTTTTTGTATGAGTCCTGGTGAAGTGGTTCTATAAGATTGAAGTTGGATAATATCTTCTACGTCGCTTCCATAATCTGTAATAGTCGTAGTAGTCGTAGATGTGGTTGTCGGTTTAGGTAATGTTATAAATTGAGAGGTAGATTTAACAGCTTGCTCAATTTGGATAACCTGACCATCCAATTTCACAGTCGCGGTATCATCTTCAGCCCGCAAAACCACTAACTCTTGCTGACTTATACTCTTATCTTGCACCAGCCTCGAAAAAATATCACCTTCATCTCCTGCGGCATCCTTTTTATTAATCTTTGCATCAATAGAATGCCCAATTTCCTCTAGCAAAACATTAGTAATAGCTTGGCGATTGTTCGCATTTTGGCTAATAAACTCAGCAGCTAAATAAATCTTGCCTGTAGTGATAGAAAAAGCACCATTTGCACCATTAATATCATTACGATTCACAATCTCGACAGTAGGAAAAGCACTAAAATTACCTTCAGCAAAACCATCAAATAAATGATTAGCTACTTTCCTATTAAATTTATTACCAAACGCCGTCTTTAACTTTTGGGTATACCCTGCATCGTCTCGGAACTTGCTGAGATAACCATAGGCATTGTTTTGCACTACATTCAAAATATCAACTAATTCATGTTGAATGGTGGCATCAATTTGAAGACTGTGAGCGAAAATAATATTGGTAGACATGATTAACCCATGAATTTGGTATTTGGAAAATTACAGCACTTTGCAAGTAAATGAAGTACACCCATCGCCAACTATCCCCTTGGCAAAAGGAGGGTGCGCGACAAAGCGGGTGGGTATTTTTTTACCTCACCAACTTGAAATATGCTGTATTTGCGGTATACATCGTTGAGCAGATCATCCCTAACCCTCTTGAGGAAGGAGAGTATTTGAATTGAAGTCTTCCTGGGAAAGGGGGATAATGGGGGATCTCAGATAGATGGGGCAAAGAATACGATTTGTCAAACAACTTCTGATAATTTCGTTTGATTTCTCAACCGAGAGCGATCGCAGATCAGTAGTGAACAGACAACCCACTGTTCTAGGTAAGATATGGCATTGCTACATTTCTGCAAGATGAATTTTCACGAATGATTTATGATGAGTATATTTACTTAAGCCATCATCATAGACCACCCATTACTGAGTACAAGCCGCAGAATAACTGACTTTCTTATGACTTTGTTATGATTTGTAACTGAGTTTTGACGGCTTCATCAAATTTTACAGACTTAACTCAGCTTGACTATAAATAGATATATATTATTTATAATGCAGTCAAAACTGCATATTAGCTTTTGTTTGCGGTTAAGCGCGATTAACCGTGATTATTAGTTACTAAAAATATAAAACACACACGAACAAAAAAATTAATGTCACGCTCATTGAGAGTACACCGTGACAGGATTAATCATCTGAGAATTGCATTGTTTGAGAATGGATATCCCACCCAAAAATCCTTGGCTTATGACATGGGATTCTCTATAGACACAATTAGTAGATTCCTGAATGGTAAGCCTGTTCAGTACGCCACCTTTGAAGAAATATGTCGGAAATTAAACCTAAATTGGAGAGAAATTTCCACTCCTAATTTTGAGTCTACTTCTGCCAAAATAAATATAAATACACAGGAATGTGTAAACAAAAAGTACCAAGATTGGGGAACAGCGCCTGATGTCTCAGTCTTTTACGATCGCACCCAAGAAATGGCACAGTTAAAGTCATGGATATTGGAAGATAGCTGTCGCTTGCTGACAGTATTTGGTATGGGTGGGGTTGGTAAGACAATTTTAGCTGCCAAGCTGGCAAAACAGATCCAGGGTGAATTTGATTATGTGATTTGGCGATCGCTCCGCAGTAGCCCATTCGTTGATGAGATCATAACTCATCTGCTGTCTTTTGTATCCAACAACCAGGAAAGCAAACCCGACATCAACCGACTTATCCATTATCTGCGTACTTATCGATGTCTAATCATTTTAGATAACTTAGAAACAGTTTTAGATATCGGTCATAGTAGTAAATATCGCCCCGGTTATGAAGGATATGCTGAGTTAATCCGAGCGATCGCAGAAACAGAGCATAAAAGTTGTGTAATTTTAACTACTAGAGAGAAACTAGCAGAAATGAATTTTTTTCAGGGAACTCACCTCAAGGTACATTCCCTAAAATTAGTTTCTTTGCTAGAAATAGCCTTTTTACTATTGCAATCATATGCCTTGTTGGGTACGGATGAAGAGAAATATAAATTGTGCAATTTATACAATAATAACCCCCTAAAAATGCGGCTAGTTGCCAATACTATCATTGACTTATTCAATCAAGATATCAACAAATTCCTAGAGCAAAATAACTTACTATTGAGTGGTATACGCTGCTTGCTGGATCAGCAGTTTAATCGCCTTTCTCCCCTAGAACAGCAGGTGATGTACTGGGTACAAATTAATCAAGAATTGACTACCATTGGTTACTTACATATTAAGATTGTACCTACTGTATCTCAAGCCAAACTGTGGGATGCAGTGGAGAGCCTAATTAGGCGTTCCCTAATTGAGACAGAGGCTGGTGGTTATACTCAGTTACCTATTGTAATGGAATATGTGAAAGAGCTATTCAGGGAGGATGTGACGACTAAATAATCACAAACTCTCAAATGCGATCGCCTACATTCATCTCAAAATTTGAAGAAAATGTTTGAAAAGCGGTCGGTGATGTATCAAAAACTTTTCGATACCCTTAAATCTAGGTTCACAAAGTGGGCTTTTACGGCTTTTTCTCCCCTTGTTAAGCTCTGTGTTACCCACATCTTTGTTTACTTTCAGTGTCTCCACTGCTATATGAAGCCGAATCCAAGGCTGAACCAGTTATTTCAAAAGATGAGAGCGATCGCTCTTCGCTGTAAGGTATGGCAAAATCAGTACTGTGAGATCTCATTGTAGCTACAGCCATATTTGGGAATTACCCGTTCATCACAAAAAATCAACGACATTACAGGTTTATTTAAGGATTAAATCTATTACCATATCCGTAACGCTGAAAAAGCCTAACACATACGATGGAATTATATCTAATTCGTCATGGTATAGCTGAAGACAGAACAGCTGATATTAAAGATGAGAAGCGAGTTCTTACTAAGGAAGGAAGACAAAAGACAGAAAAAGTAGCCCAGCGATTAGTTAAGCTGGATCTACACTTTAATTTAATCCTGACAAGTCCCTTAGCCAGGGCGCAGCAAACCGCAGAAATACTTATTCAAGCAGGACTAAGTGAGGAGATGGAAGAATCTCATCACCTTGCACCTGAGGGAAATATTCATAATTGGCTTAAAGACTGGCTAGAACCGAGAAATTATCCCCAAAATACCCAAATTGCCCTGGTTGGACATGAGCCTTGTTTAAGCCAATGGGCGGAAATTCTTCTTTGGGGAGAAGCCAAAGCCAGCTTAGTCTTGAAAAAAGCAGGTATGATCGGGATAAAACTACCAGAAATAGGTTCTCCTTTGGGTCGTAGTCAGATGTATTGGTTGACACCACCCAAGTACTTGCTATAACGGTTTTCTAACGGTTATGAAAAGACTTAAGGTTATAACTGTCACTGTTATTGCAATAACGATTTCTGGTAAGTTAGCCTGAGCAAATCTTTCACAAAGCAGATGGTGTTGCCATGTCGGTGTGCGAATATAAGCCCGGTTTGGAAGGCATTCCGGCTGCCCAATCCAGTATCAGTTATGTTGACGGGCAGAAGGGAATACTAGAATATCGTGGTATCCGGATTGAGGAACTAGCAGCAAAAAGTACATTTTTGGAAACTGCTTATCTTTTAATCTGGGGTGAACTGCCCAGCAAGGAAGAATTGAAAGCATTCGAGGATGAAGTTCGTCTCCACAGACGGATTAAATATCGCATCCGGGATATGATGAAATGTTTTCCAGAAAGCGGTCACCCAATGGATGCACTACAAGCCTCAGCAGCAGCCTTAGGCTTGTTTTACTCGCGCCGAGATTTACATAATCCCGTCTACATTCGGGATGCAGTTGTTCGCTTGATAGCAACCATTCCCACAATGGTTGCGGCCTTTCAGTTAATGCGCAAGGGTAATGACCCAGTGCGACCAAGGGATGACTTAGACTACTCAGGTAACTTTCTCTACATGCTCAACGAGAAAGAACCCGATGAGTTAGCAGCCCGTATTTTTGATGTCTGCTTGATACTGCATGTCGAGCATACAATGAATGCTTCTACCTTTAGTGCCAGGGTAACAGCTTCGACCCTCACTGACCCCTATGCTGTAGTTGCTAGTGCCGTGGGTACCTTAGGCGGGCCGTTGCATGGTGGAGCCAATGAAGAAGTGATTCAAATGTTGGAAGAAATTGGCTCGGTGGCCAATGTCCGTCCCTATGTAGAAGACTTGCTGCAACGTAAAGCCAAGATTATGGGTTTTGGGCATCGCGTCTATAAGGTAAAAGACCCCAGAGCCACGATTTTGCAAAACTTGGCGGAGCAGTTGTTTTCCAAATTTGGGGAAGACAAGTACTATGAAATTGCCCAAGAGATGGAACGGGTAGTAGCAGAAAAGCTAGGTCACAAAGGCATTTATCCTAACGTTGACTTTTACTCCGGTTTGGTGTATAGGAAAATGGGAATTCCCACAGACTTATTTACACCAATTTTTGCGATCGCTCGTGTTGCTGGTTGGCTAGCTCACTGGAAAGAACAGCTAGAAGAAAACCGCATTTTCCGTCCGACTCAGGTATATAACGGTCGTCACGAAGTTGCTTATACTCCGATTGACCAACGCTAATGAGCAGACGGACTGCTTATTATAGCAGCTTACGAGCCAAGGGAATCAAAAACATTGAAGAAAGCAGAAACCGTTGCCACAATGGAAACGGTAACTTTGTCCTGCGGCAACGGTATTAGGGGTTAGCTGCGTGAATCCCAATCATTGCTATAAGTAGAACTTGTGGTTGATTTACGAGGGGCTAAAACCATCCAACGGTATACTAGGCATGGGAAATAGCAATCAAAATTCAATCAGGCGTCGTCTCGGTAGAGATATTAATGGGTGAACTTACAGATATTAATTTAACTAATATTTTGTAACTCGCCATCACAAGATGACTTAAAGAGCGGAAACATGAACTCAGGAATTGACCTTCAAGGAACTTTTATTAAATCCCTGACGGATTTAGGACTACCACCAGACGCAGCCAAAGCTATTTGGATGCCTCTGCCAATGATACTGATGCTCATTGGAGCCACAGTAGGGGTATTAGTAGCCACTTGGTTAGAGCGGAAAATTTCCGCCGCCGCCCAACAGCGAATTGGCCCGGAATACATGGGGCCTTTTGGCTTGCTGGTGCCGATTGCCGATGGTATCAAGCTGGTATTTAAAGAAGATATCGTCCCAGCCCAATCTGACCCCTGGTTATTTACCCTGGGGCCAATTATTGTAGTAATTCCGGTGTTTCTGTCTTTTCTGATTGTGCCCTTTGGGCAGAATATCGTAATTACGAATGTGGGGATGGGGGTATTTTTGTGGATTGCCCTGTCTAGCATTCAACCAATTGGCTTGTTGATGGCTGGTTATGCATCAAATAATAAATACTCCCTCTTAGGGGGCTTACGGGCAGCAGCACAATCAATTAGTTATGAAATTCCCTTGGCGTTGAGCGTACTCGCGATCGCGATGATGTCTAATAGCCTCAGCACCGTTGATATTGTTAACCAACAATCTGGCTACGGTATCTTAGGCTGGAACATTTGGCGTCAACCAGTTGGATTTCTAATTTTCTGGATCGCCGCCTTAGCGGAATGCGAACGCTTACCCTTCGACTTACCAGAAGCGGAAGAAGAACTAGTTGCAGGTTATCAAACTGAATATGCCGGGATGAAATTCGGTCTATTCTACCTGGGTTCCTACGTTAACTTAATTCTTTCTAGCTTACTGGTTGCTATTTTATACTTGGGCGGTTGGGATTTCCCCATTCCCATTAGTGCGATCGCTAATTGGGTAGGAGTCAGCGAAGCCAACCCAGTCTTGCAGGTAGTAACTGCTTCTTTGGGTATCATTATGACCGTACTCAAAGCCTACTTGCTAGTATTCGTCGCCATCCTATTGCGCTGGACAGTACCACGGGTACGGATTGACCAATTGTTAGATTTAGGATGGAAATTCTTACTACCAGTTGGTTTGGTTAATCTCCTATTAACCGCAGCCCTGAAACTAGCTTTTCCCGTAGCCTTCGGTGGTTAGTCACAAGTCATCAGTCATGAGTTATTTTACAAATGACAAATGACTAATGACCAATGACAACTGACAAAAGAGAGAGTAAAACACGATGCTAAAGTTCCTTAAACAAGTTGGCGATTATGCCAAAGAAGCAGTGCAAGCTGGTCGTTATATCGGTCAAGGCTTATCTGTTACCTTCGACCACATGCGGCGGCGGCCGATTACTGTCCAATATCCCTACGAAAAATTGATTCCTGGCGAACGTTTTCGCGGCAGAATTCACTTTGAGTTTGATAAATGTATCGCCTGTGAAGTTTGTGTGCGCGTATGTCCCATCAACTTACCCGTTGTCGATTGGGAATTTGACAAAGCCAGCAAAAAGAAAAAGCTCAATCACTACAGTATTGACTTTGGAGTTTGTATTTTCTGCGGTAACTGTGTGGAATATTGCCCTACTAACTGTCTGTCTATGACAGAAGATTACGAGCTTTCCACCTACGATCGCCATGAATTGAACTATGACAACGTCGCCTTGGGACGCTTACCCTACAAGGTAACCAATGACCCAATGGTGACACCATTACGCGAACTAGTTTACCTGCCCAAAGGCGTAATGGAACCCCACGATCTACCTGCTGATGCTCCCCGTGCTGGTGCGCTTCCCCAAGACTTGGTAGAAAAAGCAGAAAAATAAATGTCAAAAGTCCCCAGTTAATAGTCCATAGTTAAAACATGACTATTGACTATTGACTATTGACTATTGACCCTTGACTCTTGACAACTGAATTGAGGACGAAAAACAGTGAATCTAGCAGAAGGAGTACAGGTTGTTTCCTTTGGTATACTGGCTGTGATGATGATTGGGGCAGCTTTAGGCGTGGTGTTGTCTTCGAGCATCGTCTATTCTGCCTTTTTGCTTGGTGGCGTATTCATCAGCATCGCTGGCATGTACCTGTTACTCAACGGTGATTTTGTCGCCGCAGCACAAATACTGATTTATGTTGGTGCAGTTAACGTGCTGATTTTGTTTGCGATTATGTTGGTGAACAAGCGGCAGAATTTTGCACCCTTTCCTAGTGCTGGGCTGCGGAAAATATTTACAGCTGTGGTGAGTCTGGGATTATTTGCGCTTTTAAGCACAATGATCTTAGCAACTCCTTGGGCTTATGCAACCGCTCCTGTAACTATTGAAAGTTCCATAGTGTTAATTGGGGAGCATTTCTTTAGCGATTTTCTCCTACCTTTTGAATTGGCTTCCGTTTTGTTGTTGATGGCAATGGTGGGAGCGATTATTTTGGCGCGTCGCGAATACTTACCAGAACCAACTAATTCCGAACTGCCACAAACAGTGTTAACTTTGCCAGAACGTCCTAGAGAAATGGCAGCAATCGGTAACATTAGTAATGAATCTGGTGAAAATCCTGTCTATCGTGGCGGTTCTCGGCGCGAATAATTAGCTAACCCCAACTCACAACTAAATTCTGAATAAAAACTCAAAAGATTCATGGAACTCCAGTACTTTTTGTTACTCGCAGCCGCTTTATTTTGTATTGGCATCTATGGTTTAATTACTAGTCGCAACGCTGTGCGCGTGCTGATGTCAATTGAGTTACTACTAAATGCTGTTAATTTGAATTTAATGGCATTTTCCAACTTTCTTGACTCAACATTAATTAAGGGTCAGGTTTTCACCGTATTTGTGATTACCGTGGCCGCAGCCGAAGCGGCGGTAGGTTTGGCGATCGTGCTTGCCATTTATCGCAACCGCGATACCGTCGATATGGAGCAGTTTAATCTCCTCAAGTGGTAATTGTGCGTGCAACTAAAGCAGGTAATCATTGCTTATAAAGCGCGAGATGCCCAGAGTAAACGCTGGGCAGAAATCTGTGCTAAACAACTAGAAAATCGCCAATGTCAGGTGTTGATGGGGCCTAGCGGCCCAAAAGACAACCCTTATCCGGTGTTTTTGGCTTCAGTGGGTCAACCAATCGATCTGGCATTGGTGCTTGGCGGTGACGGTACGGTTTTAACTGGTGCCAGACATTTAGCTCCAGCTGGCATCCCCATTTTGGGAGTGAATGTGGGAGGTCATCTGGGGTTCTTAACCGAGTCAGTGGAAGAATTTCAAGATACAGAGAAAGTGTGGGATCGGCTGTTTGAAGACCGCTATGCAATTCAACGGCGGATGATGTTACAAGCAGCAGTGTTTGAAGGTCAAGGATCGCATTTAGAACCAGTGAGCGATCGCTATTTGGCTTTGAATGAATTCTGTATTAAGCCAGCCTCCGCCGATCGCATGATCACCTCAATTTTAGAAATGGAAATTGACGGGGAAATTGTCGATCAATATGTTGGCGATGGTTTAATTGTTTCTACTCCCACTGGTTCTACTGGTTACACCGTTTCTGCTAACGGCCCAATTATGCACGATGGTATGGAAGCAGTTACCATCACTCCCATCTGTCCGATGAGTCTTTCCAACCGTCCCCTAGTTTTACCCCCTGGTTCTGTAGTCAGCGTTTGGCCTTTGGGGGATTACGATTTAAGTACCAAGCTGTGGACAGATGGCGTTTTAGCTACTTCAATTTGGCCTGGACACCGCGTTGATGTGCGAATGGCTGATTGTCGAGCCAAATTTATTATTTTGCGGGAAAACAACTCCTACTACCAGACACTACGCGAAAAATTGTTGTGGGCAGGTACGAGGGTTCGCTACAATAATAATCACCGCAATTAATAGTAAATTCATCAGTAAGTTCACTTTTTGGGATCTGCGTTTCTTGACTTTCCCAAGCGATAATTTCATACCAATTCGTAATTACGAGATTTGGAGAGAAGGTAAGTTTTTAGTTTATGAGTTTTCGCTGAATCTTCGAGAATTGGTAAAAATTAACTTGTCAAAACAGCAAGTCTACAGAGAAATTTGTAGGCTTGCTCAATTTATGGATATAACTATGCCTATAAATTGCCCAAGGAAAAAATTCTGTATCTTATTGCCAGATTTTTGAGGCAATTATGCTCATAATAATAACACCCATTCCTCACACTTTAAATTATTTAGTTGTTTAAAAATAAGGAGAAATTGTCAAATCGGCTACTTAAAATCAGTTCGTCAGTCTACCATCAGTTAAAAGACAATTTATCTAAATTCCCATATATCCAGGTGTTTCTGGACAATCATCAAATATTCGCATATTTCAAACATCAAAAACTATAACATTTATCAATTATTAGTGAGATGTAAGACACCCGAATTCTTTGAGAATTTGGGTATTTGGTATCGATAATTTTCTCAACTTCACTATCTCCGCAGAGACTCAATTATAGTAAAGTATTTTCCCATTTCCAGTAATCAGACAGATGGAAATTTCTTGTCCCAACACTGATAATCAACGGAATTCTGCGTTAGCCTTAAAAGATTTTCCTGTACTTCAAAACAAAAAATATATTTTAAAACTAGCTACGACTGAAGCAGAATTAGAATCAATATATCGGTTACGCTTTGAAGTGTTTAATCTAGAATTAGGTTTAGGTTTCTCTAATTCTAATATTAACCAAATGGATCGAGATAGGTTTGATGAAGTTTGCCATCATTTGCTGCTGATTTCGCAAGTGACTGGTAAAACTATCGGTACTTATCGGATGCAAACTTATAAAATGGCTTCTCAAGGATTAGGTTTTGATGCTGCAGATATTTTTAATTTAAGTAGTAT
This sequence comes from Calothrix brevissima NIES-22, assembly GCF_002367995.1. Classification (GTDB taxonomy): domain Bacteria; phylum Cyanobacteriota; class Cyanobacteriia; order Cyanobacteriales; family Nostocaceae; genus Aulosira; species Aulosira brevissima. The sequence goes on along the minus strand of NZ_AP018207.1, from coordinate 5,724,395 downwards.
TCCAGAGAGTATTCTGCAAATGTCTGTAGAGGTTGGGCGTGCATGTATCGCTAAAGAATATCGCAATATTCAAGCACTTTTATTACTTTGGGAAGGACTAGCAAATTATTTAATTTACAGTCAAAGTAAATATTTTTTTGGCTGTGCATCTTTACTGACACAAAATCCTTGGGAAGCTGTTTGTGCTTATCATTCTTTTCAATCTAATAATTGGATGCATCCCCAGATTATTGTTTATCCTCATCCAGAATATTCCCTAGAAATATCACAAAATTGTCCTGAATTATGTAATGTTTCTCTTCCTAATATTATGCAGGCTTACTTAAGTATTGGTGCTAAAATATGTAGTCTTCCAGCTATTGATAGGCAGTTTCAAACTATTGATTTTTTAACTATATCAAATATAGAAGAGTTTACTAAATGGCATTATCGAAAATGAATGATTTTTCAACCGCAGAGGCGCGGAGGCGCAGAGAGAAGAAGATGTTTTGCATAATTTTATGGGAATATCATAATTATAAGTTTTATGAGTAATAAACAATTACTCGTGAAGATGCAATTTCTTTTTTATAAACCGCCAAGTACGCCAAGTACGCCAAGGGAAGAGAAAGCGGAAGGATCTCACGAGGAGCATCCCTAGCCCCTATTTTGGCAAAATTGGGATGCTCTGGTTGAGTTTCTATAGTAGCTAAGGGAATTTTGAAATTAACCTAAGAATAGAGAGCCTAAATTTTTAATAAATTCTCAGCTTAAATTAATTTTGTTGCTAGTGCAAAGCTTTACATTGTTATTAGAGCAGAATTTACAGAGATAAAATTATGAAGTTTAAGCATTTAGCTATTGTGAGTATGATTGCTGTTATCAGCGTAGGCTGTGCGAATGAGAGTAATACTAAGCAAACAGAAACCCCAACAACTCCTAAATCAACTATAGTCAGTTCTGGTGGAGGAGCGGGAGCTTTTAAAGCTGGGGAACATCCGACTCAGGGAAGGGTACAGGTTATTAGCGAACAAGGAAAACGTTATTTAGAGTTTGATAAAGATTTTAAAACTGATAAAGGCCCGGATTTATATGTGATTTTGCATCGTTCTGATGCGCCACCACAATCGGGGATTAAAGAAAAGGATTATGTGAGTGTTGCGCAGTTACAAAAAATTAGCGGTACTCAACGTTATGCTGTACCGGAAACAGTAAATTTAGCTGAATTTAAATCAGTAGCAATCTGGTGTCGCAAATTTAATGCTACTTTTGGTTATGCCCCTTTAGCTAGTAGTTAAAGCTGGATTTAATCAGTAAAAATAGTTTTTTTTAAAGTGTGAGCGCAAAATAATCAACACTTTTGATTTCTCTGCGGCGGCTATTTTGAAAGTAGCGGTATGAGTTAGCTTGTCTAGTTTTGACTACTAACTACTTAAAGATTGTGGATGTTCTGTAAATAGGTATTATATGCAATTAGCTGATTTTTTGGCGCTGATTCATCCAGCGATCGCGGTTGTTATTTTTTTCCCACTTTTGGGTAATGTTGTCAATCTCGCATGGCAAACGCGCCAACGCCGTTTACAGACTTTGGCGAAGGCTAAAAGCAAAATACCACCACTAGTGGGGCCGGAACATAAACAGTTAGGTGATTGGCTGGCTAGTACAGTTGTTGGTGTAACTTTAATTGGTTTAGCTTATGCAATTGGTAAAAATATTATTAAGCATCAATTGTGGGTTACTGCAACTAGTCAAGTTGTCTTGATTGGCTTAATTTTTGCTGCTACTATTGCATTTTTTATCTTACTATTTAGAGCCAAGCAGCGATTATGGCGGGGAGTTTTTGCGACTTTAACAGGGATAAATTTAGTAATTATTGGTTGTCAAGATGGTGTTTTTCGTCGGACTAATGAGTGGTATTGGTCGCATTATTATATCGGGATTACGGCAGCTTTACTGATGATTTTTTCTGTGGCTATTGTCCAAGATATTTATCAAGATAGATCCCATCGCTGGCGGATTGCCCATACAATTTTAAATTGCTTTGCTCTATTACTATTTATTGGGCAAGGCTTGACTGGAACTAGAGATTTATTAGAAATTTCTCTGAGTTGGCAAGAACCCTATATTTATCAGTGTGATTTTGTGAATAAAACCTGTTTACCACCGAATACGCAAACAACAAAGTGAATCAAATCCAAAAACTTAAGCAAACAATCGATCCGGGTTCATTAAGGGTACGCTTAACGATTGGCATTGCTGCATTCTCAACCTTAGGATTAGGAAGTCTGGCTATTTGGACTAGTTTGAAAATGCAGCAAATTTTAATTAATAGCCATAAATATAATATTGAAAGAATTGCCGATCGCCTACCCCGTGATGTAAAAATTTATAGCGAAATGATGCCTCCTGAGCAAGGGTTACAAAAATCTGTCGATAGTTTAACGAATAACGACATATTTATTTGGGTTAAAGGCTCAGAAAATAAAATTATCGCTAAATCGCAAAATTGGAATCAGTTATCGGATACAGCAGCATCGGAATTAATGTCGCTGACGGAGATGTCTCTAAAACCACAAGTCACCCAAGTGAAACAGCGCTATTTTGTTTTATGCGGTGGTTCCTTACCAGTGAAGGGTAATGTATTGGGTAAGTTATTTGTGGTACAAGATGTTACCCGCGAACAGAAGATGTATTTGGCAATGGTGCAAAGTTTAGGAATTGCTAGTAGTTTAGTTATTTTAGTAATTTCTGTGGCGATCGCATTTTATATTCAGCGTTCTCTTCAGCCACTACGTCAGTTAAGCCAAATGACAGCAGTAATTTCGGCTGCAGATTTATCAGAAGCACAATTATCTATCGATCGCGCACCTAGCGAAGTTAAAGAACTAGCACAAACTTTTAATATGTTATTATCGCGTCTCTCCCTAGCTTGGGAGCAAGAGCGACAATTTGTTAGTAATGTTTCCCATGAGTTACGCACGCCATTAACAATAGTTCATGGATATTTACAAAGTGTATTAAGACGAAAAAATAATTTAACAACTACGCAAATAGAAGCCTTAGAAACTGCTGCAACAGAAGCAGAACATACAATTCGCCTGTTACAAGACTTGCTAGATTTAGCTAGAGCAGATAGCGGTTATTTACATTTTTCTTTAAATCCTTGCGTACTGAATGATTTAGTTGTAGAAGTTGTGGGGATGGCGCAGAAATTTAGCGATCGCCAAATTATAATTGAAGCTACACATCAAACAATTGAGGTGAAAGCAGATTATAATCGCCTCAAACAAGTATTTTTAAATTTAATTGATAATGCTGTCAAATATTCTGAGGCTGATACCCCAGTCATTGTGAAATTATATCAGCAAGAAGATGCGGCTGTGATTCAAGTTTGTGACGCAGGTTATGGAATACCGCTTAAACATCAATCGCGGATTTTTGAGAGATTTTATCGCGTTGATGAAACCCGTAACCGCGCTACAGGTGGTACTGGGTTGGGATTGTCAATTGTCAAAACCTTGGTAGAAAGTATGGGTGGAAATGTAACTGTGCGATCGCGTTTAGGTGAAGGTAGTATATTCACAGTCACTTTACCCACTTCATCATCACTCGAAAATCGTTATAGTCACCAAGCAAGTTAAAATCTTCCGGAAATCCGATCCGGAATATTATGTGATAAATTTCCCAAAAGTTAATTTATTCCTTAGTCATCCGATTTGCAGGTGAGAAAACTATACCGGATTTTTTCTAATTAAATACGAGTTCTATAAATTTTACTGATTTTACTAATATTGCTCTTGATATAACCATATTTAGCTTGAGCAGTTTTGCCTAAAATATAACTATTGGCGATGAAAAGCAAACCCACAAATCCGGTTTAAAAGCCGAGTTTGTGGGTGAATTGTCATGAATATGTGCTTAACGATATAACTGTTATACAATTGATATATATTTTTTTGTGATGCTTATTACATTAAATATTGGTCAACCAAATACAAATGTCTAATGCAGCAAGCAAGGTGAAACTAAATTTTCTGGTTCATATAAACTATAAGATAACCATAATTTCACTGTGAGTAATATCACGGATTATACAATTAAACAAAAATATTGGTGCCAGCAGTCAATCAATGTTTGATTTCTGGTTTTTGCGATAAACAGCTTATTATTTGGTAAATAAAATGATATTTGGAAATTACGAAATACTATTGGTAGTAATCTCATTTGTCATCGCTACAATTGCTTCTTATACGGCACTAGAGTTAGCAGGTAGAGTTACCCCAGATTTACCACTCAAAGCCAGATTAAGTTGGATTGTAGCAGGTGCTGTTGCAATGGGAACGGGTATTTGGGCGATGCATTTCATTGCGATGTTAGCCTTAAAATTACCAATTTCCGTGGAATACGATCTGCAAATTACCCTGCTTTCTTGGGGGGATGCAATTGTTGCTTCGGGATTAGCATTATTGTTATTCAGCCGCGCCAAATTAAGTATGAAAATGCTGTTTGGCGGTAGTGTGGTGATGGGATTAGCGATCGCTTCCATGCACTACTTAGGTATGGCAGGGATGCAAATGTCTCAAGCTACGATCAGTTACAATCAATGGCTGGTGGCTTTATCAGTAGTAATTGCCATATTAGCTTCCGGTGCGGCTTTGTGGTTGGCTTTCTACTTTCGGAATTTGCAAAAGTCAAAATTTGACTGGCTGAAATTAACTAGCGCTTTAGTGATGGGAATCGCTATTAGCGGTATGCACTACACGGGAATGTGGGCAACTAACTTTATTAAGTTATCAGAATTTATCTTAGATAACAATGAGCGATCGCCTAATTCTTGGTTAGCAATTCAAATCGGGATTGCAACTTTTTTAATTCTCGTTGCAACTTTGATTATTTCCTTACTCGATCGGCGCTACACAGAACAGTTAATGTGGCAAACTGCTTTACAAGAAAGTGCAGAACGAGAAAAAGCTTTAAGTATGGCGATTCAAAGAATGCGGCAAACATTAGATATCGATACTATATTTGCGGCGACAACTTCTGAATTGCGTCAGGTAATTGGATGCGATCGCGTCGTCGTTTATCGCTTTAATCCCGATTGGAGTGGAGAATTTGTTGCGGAATCTGTTGCAGAGGGATGGATTGCTTTAAATCAAGTCCAAATGCAAAATCCCGAAATTCAAGAAAATGTGATTCAAGACAATCAATGTATTTTTAACAATGACAGCCTCAAATCAAATAATGTCAATCAAAATAATTTTTTGGTTCAAGATACCTACTTACAAACTACACAGGGAGGTATTTACAGCCAAGGGGTAAATTATCGCGTTGTAGAAGATGTTTACAGTGCTAATTTTAACAGTTGTTATATTGAGCTTTTAGAAAAACTGCAAGCTAAATCTTATGTAATTGTCCCGATTTATGCTCATAGGAAACTTTGGGGATTATTGGCAGTTTATCAAAATTCTGTACCTCGCCATTGGCAAGAAACAGAAATCAATATTATTGTGCAAATTAGTAGCCAGTTAGGAATTGCTTTAGAACATGTGGAATTACTAGAACAAACTAAACAACAATCTATCCTGCTCGAACAAGAAATTCAAGTCCGTTTAGATGCTGAAGCACAACTAAGTTTACAAAAACAGCAGCTAGAACAAGCTTTAAGCGAACGCAAACAGTTACAAACCCAATTAATTCAAAATGAAAAAATGGTAGCATTAGGGCAATTAGTCGCAGGTATTGCCCATGAAATAAATAATCCACTTAACTTCATATCGGGAAATTTAAATTACCTTAATCAAGATATAGAAGATTTACTCACAGTAATTAAATGCTATCAGCAGGAATATCCAGAGCCTAGCGCTAAAATTAAGAATAATATCGAAAATTTAGATTTAGATTATCTCAATCAAGACATACAAAAAAGTATGGATAGTATGTCTAGAGGAATTGAGAGAATCCAAAATATTGTTATTGGTTTGCGTAATTTTTCGCGTTTAGATGAAGCAGAATTTAAGCTAGTAAATATTCATGAAGGTATTGAAAGTACTTTAATAATTTTACAGCATCGCTTACAAGCAAAACTCGAACGTCCCGCAATTAAAATTATCAAAAATTATGATGTCTTACCCTTAATTGATTGCTATCCTAGTCAACTCAATCAAGTATTTATGAATATATTAGTCAATGCCATTGATGCTTTAGAAGATAAAATGCAAAATTACCCTTTATTAGATGATTATCAAATTTCTATTGAGACTAAGCTATTGGATAATTTTATAGAAATTCGGATTGGTGATAATGGCTTAGGTATAGATGAAAAGTATGCGAGCAAGATTTTCGATCCCTTCTTCACTACTAAACAAGTAGGTAAAGGTACAGGATTAGGTTTATCTATCAGCTATCAAATAATTACCCAACTGCATCAGGGAACATTAACTTGTAATTCTGTAACAGGAGAAAAAACAGAATTTATTATTAATATTCCCACAATAAATCAAAACTGCGGTAATAAAAAAACACAGTAATCTTGCCGACAAAATTACAGACTTGTTGCCGCAAAATTTTTGGATAAAAATTTGCATAATTACACAAGCGGTTACGCATTTAAATTGGATGTTTTACACTCAGGTTGTCAAAAGTCAATAGTTCAAAGTCTAAAAATTAAGCTAGTCAATCCAGTATTGGATTGACTAGCTAAAATTTAGTGGTGGGTTGGGTGATGAACCTTACCATCATGGGTAGGTTCTGGTAATTGTGGTTGGTGAGGATGGCGACGAAAGCGATCGCGAATTTTGCCAATCACAATATATAAGATGGGTACCACAAACAAGCTCAATAAAGTTGAGACGATGGTTCCACCAGCCACTGCTGTACCAAGAGATCTTCTACTAGCTGCACCGGCTCCTTCGGGATTGACTAACGGCCAAATACCCAAAATAAAAGATAGAGATGTCATCAAAATCGGTCGTAACCGTTCTTGAGATGCTTGGATAGCGGCTTTTGCTAGTGGTAGACCTTCCTCACGCAGTTGGTTGGCAAATTCCACAATCAAAATGGCGTTTTTACTCGCCAAACCAATCAACATAACTAACCCGACTTGACAAAAGACATCGTTAGGTAAACCCCGCATTGATTGCGCTAACAATGCACCCAAAATAGCCAAGGGTACTGACAGCATGATAATCAAGGGGTCAACGTAATTTTCATACTGAGCAGCCAGTACTAAGAAGACAAACACCAGTCCCAAGATAAAAATCAAGGGTGCTAAACCACCAGATTGTTGTTCTTCGGCGGTGATTCCTGACCATTCATAGCCCATTGTCGCCGGAAGAACCTGCTTGGCTAATTGCTCCATTGCTTGGGTTGCTTGTCCCGAACTGTAACCAGGTGCAGCGCCACCGTTAATTTCAATGGAACGGAACAAGTTAAAGTGATTGATCGTTTGTGCACCAATGCTTGATCTAACTTTGACTAAATTGCTGAGAGCAATCATTTGATTATTCTCAGAACGGACGTATAACTTACCAATATCTTCAGGATTCGAGCGAAATTGCGCTTCTGCTTGCACATATACGCGATAAGTTCGTTGGAGTAAGTTAAAGTCGTTGACATAGCGCGAACCCAAGTAACTTTGCAGGGTATTAAAGATATCGTCTACGTTAACTTGCAGAGCTTTGGCTTTATTACGGTCTACTTCAATGAGCATTTGCGGCGTATTGGCGTTAAATGTGCTGAATACGGCTTGTAGTCCTGGTGTTTGATTACCGCGCTCCAGTAATTGACCCATGACTTGCAAAAGATTGTTTAAACCACTATTACCGGCTCTGTCTTGGAGCTGAAATTGAAAGCCGCCAAAACTACCTAAACCTTGAATTGATGGCGGATTTACAGGAAAAATTCTGGCTTCGGGAATGGTGGAGACGATTCCAGCTAATTTACCAATGATGGCTTGTGCTGATTGTCCTGGTTCGTGACGTTCTTGCCAAGGTTTGAGGGTGGTGAAAATTGCGCCGCTATTCGCTGAGTTCCCACTAAAACCAAAACCACCGATGGCAAAAGTACCTGTAACTTCTGGTATTTTCAGAATTTCTGTTTCTACCTGAGCCATGACTTTGCTGGTGTAGTTAAGGGAAACCCCTTCTGGCCCTTGAATAATGGTGATGAAATAGCCTTGATCGTCGTCGGGGATAAAAGCTGTGGGTACGCGGGTGTACAGCCAAGCTGTCACACCTAAGGACAAGACAAATAACAGGACAACGATCGCTTTTAGACGATTGAGACGATGGAGCGATCGCTCATAACCTCGGCGCGTCCAATCAATAAAGCGGTTAATCCAGCCAAAAACCCGCCCCAACCACCCGCGCGGTCTTTGTCCGCGACGTAGCAGCAAGGCGGAAAGGGAGGGTGTCAGCGTCAGCGCTAAAAAGGTCGAAATCGCCATCGAAAAGGCGATGGTAAGGGCGAATTGTTTATATATTTGTCCTGTAGAACCAGGGAAAAAGGCGACAGGGATAAATACAGCCATCAATACCAGCGATGTGGCAATTACCGCCCCAAATAACTCACGCATCGACTCAGACGCAGCCTGACGCGGCGGTAAGCCTTCATCCTCAATTAAGCGCGAGATATTTTCTACCACAATAATGGCGTCATCTACCACCAACCCCGTAGCGAGGGTGAGACCAAACATCGTTAAGGTATTGATGGAGAAGCCAAAAACCTTGATAAAGGCGAATGTACCCACCAAGGTTAGAGGTATGACAATTACCGGAATTAAGGTAGTCCGCCAATCTTGCAGGAAGAGGAAAATTACCAAGACAACAAGTGCGATCGCTTCTACGAGTGTCTTCACTACTTCTGCTAAAGAGGCTTCGACAAACAATGTCGTATCAAAGGCGATTTGATATTTCATCCCTGGTGGGAAGCTTTGCGCCAAGCGCACCATTTCGGCTTTCACCGCCTGTGCAACTTCCAGCGCATTACTTCCGGGAGTCCCAAATATCCCCACACCTACACCTTCATTCCCGCGAAATCGCAGAAAGGAGTTATAGTTTTCTGCCCCCAGTTCCGCCCTACCTACATCTTTGAGCTTGACCAGCGTACCATCTGTACCAGTCTTAATGACCATATCGGCAAATTCGCTTGCTTCCGTTAATCTGCCGACAGCTTGCAAGTCTATTTGATACATTTGGTCGGGTAGAGTTGGCTGTTGCCCAATTTGCCCCGCACCCACCTGTAAGTTTTGTTCTTTGAGTGCGTCAATCACATCTTGGGCGGTGAGGTTGCGACTAGCAAGACGGTTGGGATCGAGCCATAACCGCATTGCATAGCGACGTTCGCCAAAAATTTGCGCCTCACCTACACCTTTAATTCTTTTGAGGGCATCTACGATGTAAAGGTCAGTATAATTACTTAAAAAAACGTTGTCGTATTCTTTGTTATCGGAGTAAAATCCGATCGCCAACAGAATATTATTTGATTGTTTACTCACCGTGACGCCAGTTTGCTGTACTGCTTCTGGTAACAGAGGTTCAGCCAGAGAAACCCGATTTTGCACATCAACTGCGGCAATATCTTTGTTACGTGCTGGGTCAAATGTGACTGTAATTGTACTAGTGCCATTGTTACTACTGCTTGAAGTCATATACTTCAAGCCCTCAACACCGTTAATTTGGCGTTCTAATACAGTTGTGACGGTATTTTCAACAACTTCAGCACTAGCCCCAACATAATTTGCCGTGACAGTAATTTGCGTCGGGCTAATTTCTGGGTACTGGGCGGTGGGCAGTGTGGGGATGCTGATGGCTCCCACCAACAGGATGATAATGGCGCAGACACTGGTAAATACTGGTCGCCTGATAAAAAAGTCAACAAACATGTAAATGGTTGCTTAAGTTATGGGTATGGGTATGGGGCATGGGGCATTGGGCATGGGGCATGGGGCATTGGGCATGGGGCATGGGTGCAGAGGAACCAGAGGGAGATTTTTCTTCCTGATCCTCCCTGTCTTCCTTGTCCTCCTTGTCCTCCTTGTCCCTAGCCTCTAGCCCCTCATCTCTACTCTGGAGTTACTGGCACGCCATCTCGCAGATTCAACAACCCAGAGACGATGATTTTTTCTTCTGGTTGCAATCCTTCGAGAACTTGGTAATTATTACCTTGGATATTGCCTAATTTCACCCGTTTTTGTCGCGCTACTAATTGCGGTGTACCTTGTGGAGAATTTTCTGTTTGGGCTACATAGGCAAATGTTTCCCCAGCTACCCGCGATACGGCTGTTGTCGGAATTAATACTCCCGGTTGGCGATTCCAAATCACTCTAGCTCGCACTAATTGGTCTGCCCGGAGCTTACCTTGAGGGTTGCTCAATAATGTTTTGATTTGGATCGATTGAGTATTATTACCAACACTAGGAGAGATAAAAAATACTCTACTTGTGCCTAATGACTGCCCTTGAGCATCCATCACTTCCACTGGTAAGCCTTTACGCAGTCGGGTTCCCTGTTCTAGAGGTACAGAGATGTTAACTTCTAAAGGTTGGTTTTGCGTGATGGTAGCTAGTTGTGTAGAAGTATTAACGAAATCACCGACTTTTACGGGAATGTCGCCAACTGTACCAGCAAAAGGCGCAGCAATTTTATAGTATTGAAGCTCAACTACTTGTTGCTTGGTATTGGCTTGGGCTTGTTGTAAGGCTTTTTCGGCTTGGGAGATGGTTGCTTGCTGTGCTTGAATACGGGAATCGATAGCAGCGAGTTGAGATTTAGCGATCGCTAATCGGTTAGCATACTGATCTTTAGTTTGCCGCGAGACTGCGCCTTGAGCAGCGAGACTCGTATAGCGATCGTAATCTTGTTGGTTCAATTGCACATCAGCAACATTAGATAAGCGATCGGCTTGTAGAGATTTCAGCGTTGCTAAAGCATTTTGTAGTTGTGCTTTAGCTGCTTCAGAGCCAGCATTTAACCCGCTAACAGTAGCTTGTTGCTGTCTGGGATCTACTTGAATAATTGGCGTTCCCTCGGCAACATTATCTCCCGATCGCACAAATATTTGCGTTACTTGTCCTTCAATTCTCGGTTGTAGCCTCACCGAACGCCGAGATTCTAGGTTAGCAATAAAATCAGAACTTTCCTCAATTGTGCCTGCTTCTACTGGTGCTAACTTAACTCTTACCCCAATGGGAGCATTAGCGGGTACAGATGCTTGATGTTGAGGAGCTACTAAACGCCAAACTAAAGCCGTACCACCACCTAGCAATAATAGTGCAGCTAACAATAGCCGAAGCCACCGCCGTTGTTGTGGGGGTGGCTCAAACGATGATTCTGGAAGATGTTCTTCAAAATCAGTTTGATGTTCAGGGGATGTCATAGTATTCAGGCAACCTATGAGAATTTTAACTACAAATGAGTTAGAACAATGAAATTCAATCTCAATTAATCTACTGATTTAGCATGAGTTTTTTTGAAAAGTTATGTAGTATCCCACCTTAAATATACTACTTTTATAACTTCCGCTAATCTACCGAAAGGTGAGCGTTAAAATCTGGTTTATATATTATGGTAATGCTGCTGAGTGCAAAAATTTAGCTAACAAGCGATCGCTTTTTGGTTATTGGTGGTAAAAAATGTAATTTCTACTGCCGTTAATCTACTACGATAATTTTATTTTTTACATTTATTAATTTAATTTAAAACTCCTAAAATCCTTGAATATCAGTAGTTTTATGGTAATTTTGACCAATAAATTAGACTGGCTGTTATGTATCTTTAATAACATTAATAAAAAAATCCAATTCGGCTCTGGTATCAGCCTTTTGCTAGATTAGTTTGCTGAAGGTATGAATAGAAAAGAAGGTATAGAGCCGCTAAATTTTATAGCGCTAAAAATAAAAAACTCCACCCACAAGGGGAATAAATACTCAACAAAGTCAAAATATTTATGCAATAAGTCTCATAAAAAATAGCTCTGTGATAGTTAACAGAGCTATATACAGCAATTAGATTTTATTGTGCTAAAAAACGTTCAAGATGCCAAAATTGACATTATGCCAAATCAAAAAGCAAAATTTCGCCACTAGCGTTAGTGCTGATTTCTAGTGTTTCTTCGCCACTGACTTGTACACCATCACCTGCTTTGAGTTCTTTACCGTTAACAGTGGCGACACCTTGGGCTACATGTAACCAAACATAGCGATCGCGTTGCACTTGAAAAGTTACAACATCACCTTTTTCGAGAACTGATGCGTATAAATCCAAGTCTTGGTAAACTTTCACCGCACCATCACGGGCATCTTTAGCCGCAATTAAGCGGAGTTGTCCCCGTTTTTCTTCATTAGGGAAGTTTTTTTGCTCATATCTGGGTTTTAACCCTAGTTCATTGGGTAGCATCCAGATTTGCAGAAAATGCACTGACTCAGTTTGCGAATGATTATATTCGCTGTGGGTAATACCAGTACCAGCACTCATGATCTGTGCGTCACCGGGACGAATTACCGAACCAGTACCCAGGCTATCTTTATGTTCTAAAGCGCCTGATAACACATAAGTGAGGATTTCCATATCACGATGTCCGTGAGTACCAAACCCAGCACCAGGGATCACTGTATCATCGTTGATTACCCGCAGGGAGCGAAAACCCATGTAGTTAGGATCGTAAAAATTACCGAAAGAGAAAGTGTGGTAACTATCGAGCCAACTAATTTTAGTATGACCGCGCGATCTGCCATCATGAACTACAAGAGTTTTGGTATTTTGAGACATAAATCTACCTCGTTTTTAGTTGATTTCCTGAATCGACAAATCTAGTATCTTCAATGCTAAATAGTGATTGTCTCTGGCTTTGACTGCAAGAGAGGTGGAATTAAATATCCAATTTATCTGGCTTAATCATCACAAATTTTGCACAAATAAAATTGCCAATACCCTTGCTTTGGCAAATTGTTCAATCTAGATTTAGGTAATTTGAAACCTGTTGGTGAACTATATAAATAGTAAGGTATATAAATCCAAAATGAAAAGTACGCACTTAAAAGTGGCGTACTTACCAAAAAGTTACTACTCTTTCTTAGGGACTTCCAAGTGAAGAAATATTTCCGAATGATTGTTGATTGTTGACTGTTGACGGTTGACTGTTAACTGTGAATCGTCAACAGTCAAGGACATAATTACTTCACACTTGCGGGCTGTTTATTGGCTTTAGCAGCAGCTGCACCATTTTGTCCAGTGATTTCTGCTACTTGCAGATGGGCTTCTAAGAACCAGAGACGTTTATCAATGGTGCGGGATACTTCAGTATAAAGGTCAGCAGTGTCAGCGTCACCTAAATCATCGGTTTTGGCGATCGCTTGGCGCAGATGTTTCGCATAAGGTGCAAAGCGATCTGCTAAGGCTGTTACGTGTTCTTTGCCATCTAAAATATCAAAGGGATATTCTGGGAGAATCGAATTACTAGCCGCAGCGCGGGCGGTTCCCAGGGCGTAACCACCTAACGCGGTGATGCGTTCTGCAAACATATCGATATATTCTTCCAGTTCGCCAGCAATTTCATCAAACAACTCATGTAGCTGATAAAAGTCAGTCCCTTTTACGTTCCAATGGGCTTGTTTGGCTTGAGTTTTTAAATCTAAGCTAGCTGCTAAAGTTTGGTTGAGAATTACCACAAGTTGCGATCGCACTTCAACAGGAATATCAATGCGGCTGGGATAAAGACGGGATGCAAGTTTATTGTCGCTCATTTGTCGTATCTGCTTGGCTTGTCAGAACAAGTCTACAAATATTGCTTTAGTCTGGGGAACTTCCTCTAGACAGAGTGAATTTCGGCATCCATCAGTTATTATCTTCCTAATGAGCAAATTAGCTCACTCAGACTCTATGGTTATCTAAGATACTAAATGTGCCGCCAAATAAGCGATCGCGAATGACATCATTTTGCAAAAAGTCATGGGAAAATCCGATAGCAGCGATAAGTTGGATTTTGCTGAATATTCATTTCAAAATCTCGCTTTTATGGGATTATTTTAGATTTTAGAAAAGACCAGCTAATTGTTAGTCAACATCTACCAAAAGTCTGACCTTTAGATAGATTTTTAATTACAAACTTCCCATTAAAATAAAGCTTACCTATAAATAATTTGCAAACCTTAGAACGTTTAATATGCTTACCAAGTTTCCACTAGTAGCTGCCAGTTTCATGGCTGCTAGTATTGCTATTGGTACAATTCTGGGCGTTCCTACTCCGGCTTCAGCGCAACAAGTAATCACTTGTGAAAGCTATAATAATCGGGGTAATAGTTGTGCCGTACCGACAAGAGGTAGAGTTAGACTAATTAGGCAGTTATCTGATGCGAGTTGTCGAGATAATTGGGGCTATAACAGAAATCGTATTTGGGTGAGAAATGGCTGTCGCGCTCAGTTTGTTGTAGGCGATCGCACAATGAACCGATTTAATAGATACAACCGATACGATAGATACGACAGATCCGATCGCGATGACAGATTCAACAGAAATGAGAGATCCGATCGCGATGACAGATTCAACAGAAATGAGAGATCCGATCGCGATGACAGATACGATAGATACGACAGATAGAGACTGATGGGTGCATCCAAAATGTGCGATCAAGAAATAATCAATAGTATTAAGGCGTCCTCATTAATGGATGCCTTTTTTAATCCAAAATCAAAATTGTATAGATTGATTAACATAAATTTCCACTGCTGTACCGGCAGGGAGAAACCAGACGTTAGTGCGTTGAGACATTTGAGAAATTGCTTGTTGATTGCGTTGGGCAATTTGCGGTACGACAGTGTTCATACCTCCTTCAAAAACTCCTGCCAAAATGTTACGATCGGGATTACTACTATTAACAATAGTAGTAGAACCAGTAGTAGTCACAACTTGCGAATCAGTCCGATTAATTAACTCTGCTGCTTTACCAAGACCACCTAAAACAAACAGTCCAATATCCATACCAGCAATAGACGATCCTCTATTAGGAAATTGGTTGGCGATTAGCGGTTTACCTTGAGGTGCGCGGATGGTTAACGTATTTGGAGGTACAGTTCTTTCTGTAAGTTGCCCTTGAACTGGCATAATTAGTTTCATGACCTCTAGTTTGACTAAACCTTGGTCAGATAAGGCACTCATTTGTGTTAATATTTCCGTGTTTGCCGGAATAGCGATCGCGCCATCTATCCCTTTTAATGGTTCTTTTAACCGCACTACAAAGATATTTGCATTTTCTTTATCTGCCGAATTAGCAGAAGTTTCGCCAAATACAGCCGTCGCTAACACAGCCTTTGCATTACTCCCAACAGCTAAAGTTTTGGGATTTTGACTGATTCCTTGACTGATTCTAGCCGTTGCTGGCTTTGGTGTTGTTTCCGGTTCGGGGTTTGTTGCTTGTTGTTCTTGGCGATCGCTGTTAGGTTGTGGTTGAGGTGTTGTATTTTGATAATTGCGATCGCTATTACCCACCTCTCCATAGCTACCTAACTTTGCTAAACTTTGCCAAGTTTGCCAAGGATTAGGCGGCGATGGCGATGATGGAGTGGCAGGGACTAATGCTTGAGGTTGTGGGTTAGGAATAATTGGTAGCGATGGTGGTACAGTTGGCGCGATGGGTACAGAGGGAGATTTCACAATCCGTTCAACTGTGACTATGCGAGGTACGTAAACTGTTGCTGTTGGTACCGGTGTTTGTCTCACAGAATTATCCACTCGTGAAGTCTGGGGAACCCGTGACTCAGCAGACGCTATCTGTTTTCCATTTCTGAGTTGTTGTTGTGCTAATTTCACCGCCTGGGCTTGTTCTGTCAAAGCTAATTTTGTTTTTAGCGTCTCGACTTTTTCCTCTAATTCTGCTTCTCTCGATTGTTGTGTATTTAGCGATGGAGTTTGTTGAACTGCAATTTGCTTATTTCTGGGTTGTTGCTCATTACTGCTCATAATTTGCGTTAAAAAGCCACCAGTCAATATAACTAAAATAAAAGTAGCAGTACCTACCAAACCTAACTTGGCAAAGGGATTTGTTGATAATGGCTGTTCTGTTTTCTCTGCTATTGGTTCAGGTGGTAATGGTGGTTGATGTACTGGTTCTGCTGTCACTTCCCCATCAGTAGCAACAGGTTCTGCTGACAAACCCACTAAATTTGCTATTCGTAATTCCCAATCCTCCGCATCTACTGCTAACCGATAGTTATCAGCTTGATGATCAATTAAATTTTGTGGAGAAGCACCAGAAGAGATTGAATTTTGAGCCATAAATTGCAGAATTAATCTAAATTTTACTGCCCTGGGTTAGCTGGTATTTTTTATATTAAGTAAGTTTTTTTGAAAAAAAATAATTAAATAAAAAATAATAATGATTCCTTAATAAATTGATAAGATCTGGTTAAAAGATGATTTATCAAGGAAATTGCCAATTATTGACTTATTTTTCAAGTAGTGCCACTACACTACTATATGACAATATTGTTCAGTTATGCTAATCCTATACGAAGATATGTTTAATTATCATCACAGATAAAACCAACTGCCAATAAGATGCAGTACTTTTGCTTGCCAGACTTGTAGACACATTCGCAGAGCGTTGCAGCAAACTAGCGGCTTCCTACAGGGTAGCAACTGTCATGCCAAGTACGCCAATAAATCAGGCGATTAAAAGAAATAGCAATATTATTAGCGCTAAAAATTGGCAAATGCGTAGATTAGTTTGAGGAACGAAACCCAACATTTCCGAGCGCTCGTTGCGGTTGAACAAAGTGAAACTTATCAATTCACCAAAATTTTGATCATTGCAAATAGTATTGATATTAAAGTTGATAATTTTTACGCCAAATTGGCTACAAAAGTATGAACAAAACAGTTATATTATGAAATAAGATTTTTCAACTAAACAGCATAGATACAAAATAAGAGAGTTTTTGTCAGTGGTCAGTAGTCATTGGCAAAACAACTAATAACCGCACTCATAAGCGGATAGAGCATTAAACCAAATACCAAAATAACTGACGCTTACGGCTACTCTCCGAGAACCTCTTAGGGAAATGGCACTTACCTGGCTGTCGAGAGATCTGACACCACTCGCTTGCTGCGGAAAGTAGGGCGTGCCGTCCAAAGCCTTGGCGCTCCAAAGTACTGCCTCAAAACTAACTACTGAATTTTGACAAGCGAAGTGCAATAAAATCATCAGCATTCAGGAATAATCGAAAATCCTGTCTGCCAAATCCTTGCATCTCAAATATTTAGACCTAAACATATTTCAATTTTAATTCTCAATCCAGAGAAGGAAAATCAACATGAGCAACAAGAAAAAACAGTGTAACAGTCAGTTTGAAATTAACGACTTGATTGATGATGCAGTAAATAATGCATTGGCACGCCGGAGTGAAGCTTTAATCATCACCCTAAGTGATGAAGAAGCAAACAGCATTTCAGGTGGAACATCGATTAATACTATAGTACATGGTGTAATTATTAAACCGCCCTTAGTACCTACACCTTGTCACCCTTATCCTCCATTTCCCAAAGTACATGGCGTGGTTGTTAAACCCCCCATAATACAAGGAGTAGTGATTAATCCTTACCCTCAGCCGACTCCATTACCGCCAATAATACATGGTGTAGTTATTAATCCCAATCCTCCTGAGGCTTAAATCAATAATTCGTGAAATTGTCAGTAAATTTTCAGTCTCAAATCATCTTTGAGTTGGCTCAATAAATGGAAGAAACTGCTACTCAAAAAACTACACTTTGCCCTAGCGCCAGAGCTGATTCTGTCGATAGCATGGTTTTCGGAGTTGTCGGTGGCACAGTTGCAGAACCTCGTGTGGCTTATTTAAAGCAACCCCAACCTGTCACAGACGAACTGATAGCAAAGGCTAGTCCAGTTACACCCACCGAAATTTTTCGGATGGCAACACCTTGCGTTAATCACGCTTGTCTGCATTTTGATGGCAAAGATTGTCGTCTAGCAAAACAAATTGCGGAACAATTACCTGTTGTCACAGAAGAATTACCTGCCTGTTCTATTCGTCGGGATTGCCGATGGTGGAAACAAGAAGGGAAAGCCGCTTGTATGCGTTGTTCGCAAGTTATTACAGATATCTACAATCCATCTGAACTAGCAGTAACGGTGGCAAAACTAGCCGCAGGTTAAACAAAGCTAACAAAAAAACAGTTGGGTACTAGTAGATTGATAAAAGTCAATATTTATGATGCAAATTAAATGTGTTTTAGCTTACCAATCTGCATTCTAAAATGTGACTTTTCAACTTACTACAAACAGGAAAGTCAAGGCTGCCTACAGCAGATCTGACTTTCCCCTCCATAACAATAATTATTCTGATGTTGTGGGGATTTTATTTATTGGTAGTCCCGGATAACTCAATACAGTTTAGTTAAGGATAAATTTTAGGTTGGGTTTCACTGCGTTCAAGCCAACAAGCCTCCGGAGATGTTGGGTTTCGTTCCTCAACCCAACCTTGTATCTTAGAAATAGTAGTAGACCGTCCCAACCTTGGTCATCATAGACCGCTTCGTAGCATGGGTCACTACAACAATCTCGTTGACAGAACTCGAACAGTCGCCGGGGTCAAATCTTTAAATACTGATATTTAAAGTATACAGTCCGTATCGGGCAAGGATGAGTTAAATCAAGGGGATGAATTCAAAAAAAAGTACAGAAATTAGTTGAGAGTTGACAATGGAAAATATTTCTCAATGGGTAGGCATTGATGTGAGTAAAGCCGCTCTTGATGTTTACATCCGTCCTTTGGGTAAAGCATTGAAAGTTGCTAACACAGAAGTAGAAATATCTCATCTAGTAGAACAACTCAAATCCTATGATTTAAATCTGATTGTGTTAGAAGCAACAGGAGGTTTAGAAACAGAACTTATCATTCAATTGCAAGCAGCACTTTTACCAGTAGCATTAATTAATCCTCGCATGGGAAGAGATTTTGCCAAAGCTACAGGAAGGCTGGCTAAAACTGATGCTATTGATGCACAAATTCTGGCACAATTTGGGGAAGCAATGAAACCCCAGGTTTTACCAATTCAATCCGAAGAGGCGCGTCAATTAGGAGAGTTGATTAGTCGCAGAAGACAATTAGTTGAAATCCAAACTGCGGAGAAAAATCGTCGCTCACGCTCTCGTGGCAAAGCATTGGCAGATATTGAAGCACATATTGAATATCTTGAAGGTCGTCTAAAACAACTTAACCAAGAAATTGAGCAATTAACTCAAAAAAATCAACAATGGATTAATAAGGTCAATTTCCTCAAAACTACTCCTGGTATTGGTCAAGTTATTTCTACAACCCTAGTTTCTGACTTACCAGAACTCGGTCAATTAACTGCCAAACAAATCTCGCGTCTAGTTGGTGTTGCACCTATTAATCATGATAGTGGGCAACACAAAGGTAAGCGTATGATTAACGGTGGTCGTGCTCATGTTCGTGCCACTCTTTATATGGGTGCTGTTGTTGCAATGCGTCATAATCCAGTTATCAAAGCTTTTTATGAACGGCTTGTTGAGCGTGGTAAATCAAAAAAACTTGCTCTGACCGCTTGTGTTCATAAAATGTTAGTCATTTTAAATGCAATGGTTCGAGATAATTTGCCTTGGTGCATTTCTGATAACAAGAAAACAATTGTTAATTCTTAGCACTGCAACCTTTTTTATACAATACTAGCTGACACGAGTAGGCGATCGCATGACTTGGGTCAATTTTTCATGCTCTTTTTTTGCCTCAACGGGAAATCCAGCAACTGAGGAAGATTCGGTGCATCGCAGGAGTGTCTGGTGCGGGCTGTGACTATCTAGACTACATAGCCACAAGCCTTGTAGCCCGTACCAGACACCGCCGAATCTAGCGCAGCGATCCTCAGTTGCGTCAATGTTTCCACCACCACTTTTTTGTTAACGATCGCTTGACATTCAAGACAGTCGCTACGCCATTTTAAGATTTTTGACGCTAACTGAACCTTATTGCCGTATAACTCGGAAATTGCTGTATCTACAACTTCGGTAAAATTTCTGGTAACATCTGCGCCGGCACTTTCGATAAAGCTAAATTTTGTCCTTGGATTCCTAATTCGCTATGGAAAGCGCGGACTGTTTTTACCACATAAGAAAATGTAGTTTGATAAGCTTCTGGTTGTTTGCTCAATCCATTTAAAGCTTGTAAATGATTATTTAATGCAGCTTCTAAATGCTGAGAACGCTGTGTTTTATCACTATTAAAATACTGATCTGTAGCAATTTGATAATGAGCTAACCCTAAATTATTATGAGTAGCTAACACATCAAAACTTAAAGCAGCAGGATTAAGTGAATGTGCTAAAGCTAAAGCTTCATCATAAGCAGCAATGCACAATCGTAGATAATTATATTTGTCTTCTTTAGGTGTTTGAGAAAGATTAGCTAAATGCCAATAAGCCGTACCTAAATTATTTTGGGTTGCAGCACAGCCACTAGGAACAGTTGCAGCTGTACGATATTTGAGTGCATCACAGTAAACATCAATCGCCATCCGCAGATTGTGCGCCGGTTGCTCGTATTGTGCCAGATTCCAATAGGCAGTGCCGATGTTATTTTGAATCATGCCATACTTGAGCGGTTCATCTTGTGGGTTGTAGTGAGCCAATGCGAGATTGTAAGATGCGATCGCTTTTTTTAAATTCACTACAGGTTGATTATATTGTCCCAAATGCCAATAAGCCGTACCTAAATTATTCTGACAAGCCGCATACTTTAACGGTTCCATCGCCACTGTACGATAGCGCAACGCTTCGTTATAAGCTATTACTGCTTGTTGCCAACAATCTGGTGGATGAGCAAATCTCGCTAAATCTCCATAAGCCGTACCTAAATTATTTTGTACCCGCGCATAAGTTTCTGGGTGAGTTTGTGGTGAGATTAGCTTTAACGCTAACTTATAAAATTCTATTCCCTGTTCTATATAAGTTTGTCCCTCTTCTGGTGCCGATGGAGTACGATATAACATCCAATAAAGCGTACCCAAATCATTTAAGATATCTGGTAATTGAGGTGAAGTATCATCAAAAGTGATTGACTCTTGGTAAGCAATAATAGCTACCATCAAATTTTCCGCAGTTACCTGTCCTTGTTCGATCCGCAGACGATAAAAATTGCCTAATTTATGATAAGCAGCACCTAGCGCTTCTCCCGGAGCATTTTCTGCGTGTAATCGCTCAATCTCCGCCAGCATTTGCTGCGCTTGGGAAATCTCCTCATCATCCGCCAGAATTTTTGTATTAATTGTTGTTAATACTAGTTCAGATAATTGTTTACTAATATGAGATAAAGATGGCAGCGATTCCAAATAATTTTCGCTATTATTTGCCGAATGTAATTCCGGATTTACCTCAACTTTCAGAAGTTCTGTTGGTAAAGCAACTTCTTCTTGTGACTGTTGGTGATTGACTGGTTCATCAGCAGGAAAATCAAAATTCTCTTCCAAGTCGAGTTCCCTATCCTTTGCAGCTTCTAGTTCTGCTGGGATAGGTACTTCTTCTAAAATCGATGGTTGAAAATCATCAAAATCTAAATTTCTCGAACTTGCAAACCGTTCTGAATAGTCTGGATGTTGTACTGTAGGTGTGGGATCTCCCGCAAAATAAAATACACCAGTACGGCTATGCCAAAACTGTGGCGCTGACTGCTGAATCGCCGACAACCAAGGACGCGGTACCCATAAAAGTATACTCGCTTCTAAAAAGCTACTGGTTTTTTCGCTAGATAAATATTCCTCAATCACCCGCAGATGGTGTAAAAACATCCGTTGAATAGCTACTGACTGTCTAGTCAGTAGTTCTACACCCACAATTTGAAAAGCAGGTACGGGTAAAGGTCTACCTGGGGTATCTTTTGATGCTCCAATATTTGGTGGTGGATAATTCGCCAACCATTGATTAATTTGAGCTATCAGATTAGGATCGCTGAGATTTAAACGTAAAGTTGCAAGGCGTGGATAGGCTGCTGTACTACTTTCTAGGCTATCATCAGGCTGATATAAAACTTGCCCCACAGGATAAGCCAAGGTAGAATGCAACCGCGCCGCTATTTGATTTCTTAAGTGTAAATCATCACAAACTGCGATAAATATTTGTCTTCGTAAATTCAGACTCAAAGCAAGTTTTAATCGGTGATATACTTGCCGATTCCAAGCAAAATTATCTGTGTGTGCAGTATCGTTCACGCTCATAGCGGCTAAAAAGCCAATACACAGTTTACATTTTCTTTAAGGGTACATCTAAGTAGTCAAGCACTAGCTAGAAAATAGGGGCTAGGGATGAGGGCTTTTTGGATTTATTTGGGGGTTTTTCCGGTGATTGAGCTAGAAAAATAGCTGTTCCAGAAACAGGACATGATATTTTTCGCTTTTTGCTTTACCTACTTCAAGTTTATATTTTTTTTATATTTTTTACATAAATGTAATTTTCCCTAGTACAGCTTTGGTAAATTCGTGAAGGTAAGCTGAGGATTCGCTACTTATTAATTAAATCCGCGATAATTTGGGTATTTTGCGTAAGCATAAAGCTAAATTACTTTTTCTTTTGAATATTCTTGGTAGTAAATTGCAAAAAATTAGGTTCCTCATGGGTGAAGAACCTCAAATCAGAGAAAAATTAAATTTTAATAAAATTCTTTGCGTTCAACTGAGTTACGAAACAGAGAAGGCGACGAAAATCAGACCACCAACCAAGACTGTAGCGACAACTCCTAGAACAACGTAGGTTCGCTTTTGCCCTGCATTTGGAGGTTCTGCTGCATAAATCTTGGGTTCGCGAGCAAAATTATTGAGAAGACCGCCTTCTTCATTTGTATACGGCATGAACTAATTCCTTGTTCTTATCTTTTGTTTAATTGTTGCATAAACTTTATAGTAACTATTCACAAAAAGTAAACAATTGTTACTTTCGGTATAGTCAATAGTCAATGGTCAATGGTCAACACTTCGACAGGCTCAGTGCGCCGCAGTCAACTGACTCTTACGAGTTCGGCAGTTGCTACCCTGCGGGAAGCCGCTCCGCGTCTACAAGTCGGGGAACCCGCCCAACGCACTGCCTCACAACTGACAACTGACAACTAACAATTGACTAACTACTAATTGTTCCTGTGAGTGGGGAACTAGCACTAGCGTAGTCTTTAATTGGCATTCTGCCGGCGAGGTAGGCGAGACGACCGGCAATTGCGGCTAGATTCATGGCGCGTGCCATTGCGGCGGGATTTTTTGCTAAGGCGATCGCACTATTAATTAATAAAGCATCTGCACCTAGTTCCATTGCTTGGGCTGCTTCTGATGGCGCACCAATCCCCGCATCGACTACGACGGGAATCTGGGAATTTTCAATGATGATTTGGATATTTGCTGTAGTCTTCAAACCTTGTCCTGAGCCGATGGGCGATGCTAAGGGCATAACTGTGGCGCAGCCTGCCTCTTCTAAGCGCTTGGCTAACATCGGGTCAGCGTTGATATATGGCAATACAGCAAAGCCTTCTTTAACTAATTGTTCTGCGGCTTGCAATGTACCTATGGGATCTGGTAATAAATATTTAGGATCGGGGATAACTTCTAATTTGACGAAATTATTATCTTCCTGTCCCAAAAGTTTTGCCATTTCTCGCCCTAACCGCGCTACTCGAATTGCGTCTTCTGCAGTTTGACAGCCGGCTGTATTCGGTAACATCCAAATTTTCTGCCAGTCGAGTGCTTCGGCTAAACCTTCATGTCCCGCCGCTTTGGTTTGGACTCGACGCACGGCTACGGTAACGATTTGACATTCGCTGGCGATAATACTTTGCTGCATTTCTGCAATGCTGCGATATTTACCAGTTCCAGTCATTAGGCGGGAACGGAAGGTTTTACCTGCAATGATTAATGGTGAGTCTTCAGTGGTAATGACATTGTGATCTAAGTTATCTAAAGTCGCAACAGAACGATGCCCGTTGGTGAAATTCGCAGAGTGAGTAAACATGGGGGTAGATTGCGGGAGGAAGCGCGAATAATGGAAGTGAGATAATAAAGGATCTGATTTTTGTTCTGTAATCAAATCAGCAATGATGGCGGCGGTGATAGGTGCTAGCAAAATCCCATTGCGATAATGTCCCACCGCTAAAGTTAAATTTGCACAGGGACTAGTTCCCAAAATTGGTAATTCATCAGCTGTACCAGGACGAAATCCCCACCAAAATTCCTCAATTGGGTAATCTTGTAATTGGGGATAAAGGCGGGTAGCTTGTTGGAGTAATGTTTGTATCCCTGCTGGAGTGTTATTTGGGGTAAAACCAACATCTTCCTTTGTCGCACCAATAATAATTGTGCGATCGCGTCTTGGTACTATATAGGTATTCTCTCCATATAAAATCCGCTTCAGGGGCAATTCTGGTAAAGATTCCGGTACGCGCAGCCGCAACATTTGCCCCTTGACAGGACGCACGGGAAATGGTAGTAATTCATTTGACCAAGCACCAGTGGCTAAGACATAATGGCTAGCGCGGAAAACCCCAGCGCTAGTTTGTACGCCTAATACTTTACCTTGTTGTTGTAACAAGGCTTCAACGCTAACGCCGTTTTTAATTTCTACGCCAACGGACTCAGCCACCGTCCACAGTACCCTTGCTAAGGCGCGATTATCGACTTGTCCATCTTCGGGATACCACCAACCACCAACTACTTCAGCTGCTAATCCTGGCTGATGTTGCTGGATTGCGGTTTTATCTAACCAATAAGCAGGTGATTCCCGTGCTGATGGAGACAAAAGGGTATTTTGCTGGTCTTGCGGTTGATAAACAGGTGCTAATATGCCACAAGGCCAATAAAGTGTGGGTAAACCAGCAATTTCTTCAAGTTTGTGCGTCCATTCGGGATATAAAGCACGCGATCGCCAGCATAAAGCATACATTGCTTCATCTGTCAATTTTTCCGCATCAGGTGCCAACATCCCAGCCGCCGCATGGGTAGCGGCGGCGTTAAAATCACGGCAAAGCACGGTGACATTTGCCCCGCGCAGTTTGAGTTCTACGGCGATCGCTAAACCAATCGCGCCGCCGCCAATAATTAAAATGTCACTAGTCATTAGTCATTAGTCATACATTATTAGCCATTTATCATTAGTACATAACTAACAACTCATAACTAATAACTCATCACTCATAACTTATAACTCATAACTCGTAACCATTGACTAGCAAGCTCTACCACAAGGCGCGAATAGGTTGTGAAGTTGAATTTTCTTCGGTAGATTGATTATCTGTAGATTGAGTATCTGTAGCTTGAGTCTCTGTAGTGTTTGTATCGGTATTTTCGGTATCTGTGGCTGAATCACCAGTAGAATTATTATTTTGCGCTACTTTTCTTCTGTTTTCGTTATTAGAATCGCTATTTCTACCCGCTTCTGTGCTATTAACGTTAATATTAGCTGGGAGGACTTTTGAGGTTTTGCTATTTGTTGGGACGCTGGCGCTTTGTCCCCCCATTGGAAAATTAATGCCTAGTAACGTACCTAGCAATATAGCCAAGCCTCCAGCCATCAGAATTAGCGGTGTCCATCTACCCATGTTGCTTTGCTCCTTGTTAAGTTGGTGTTTTTGTGTTGATTTGCGAATTTGGTGAAATCCAGCAAATTTTTTATTTCATACTATAGCTGTTGACAGTTGACTGTTGACAGTTGACAGACTTAAAAACCTTTTAGTATCAGGGTTTTATCTTAGGTTGATGTCCTAATCTATCTGGCTACAGCTATTATTGTTTGTCTAAAACCTCAATTGGTTTGTCAGGCGAGATGCAAGTCTGTTGTAGGAGAATCAGAAAAAGCGATCGCAGATAAAACTTCGCTTTCTACCTTAACTACTCAGTTACCACATCTGCCAACAGAGTGATAGTTTATTACCTTAACACCGCCATTGTAGAGGTCAATACCATTTTGCACCAAAGTTTCGCGGAAATCGGCTGTGTAATGGACAATATTTCGCCTGGGTTGTTGAGTAATATAACTGCTGTGGCGATCGCATACAATCTCAGTTGCTATTTAAAGCTAGTTGTGTGGACATTTTGGAATTAGTAAACTGGCTTTTTGTTGTATATTGGCACATTGCCTAGAAATATGACTACAAATTCTTCACCTCAACTTTGGCTCTATGACACTACGCTACGGGATGGTACTCAGCGCGAAGGACTATCGGTGTCTATAGAAGATAAGTTACGCATCGCCAGAAGACTAGATCAACTAGGAATTCCCTTTATTGAAGGGGGTTGGCCTGGTGCCAATCCCAAGGATGTACAATTTTTCTGGCAATTACAGGAAGATCCGCTTAAAAATTCCGAAATTGTCGCTTTTTGTTCTACCCGTCGCCCTCATACCAATGCTGCATCAGAGCCGATGCTGCAAGCAATTCTGGCGGCGGGTACGCGCTGGGTGACAGTATTTGGTAAATCCTGGGATTTACATGTCACCACAGGGCTAAAAACGACCTTAGAAGAGAACTTGGCGATGATCCGCGATACCATTGAATACCTTGGTAGCCAAGGGCGGCGGGTAATCTACGATGCAGAACATTGGTTTGATGGTTACAAGCATAATCCCGATTATGCATTAAAGACATTAGCAGCCGCGATCGCCTCTGGTGCAGAATGGTTAGTTCTCTGTGATACCAATGGCGGAACTTTACCCCATGAAGTTACAGAAATTGTCCAAGCAGTCAATCGTCATTCGTCATTGGTTGCTGACAAAGCCCAAATGAAAATTCCCCAAATTGGGATTCACACCCATAATGACTCCGATTTAGCCGTGGCGAATGCCTTAGCTGCTGTCATGGCTGGGGCGAGGATGGTACAAGGTACAATCAACGGTTATGGCGAACGTTGTGGAAATGCGAATCTTTGTTCTTTGATTCCTAATTTACAATTAAAGTTAGGTTATAGCTGTATCGGTGAAGACGAGCTAGCTCAACTTACAGAAGCCAGTCGCTTTGTCAGCGAAGTCGTCAACCTCGCACCAGATGAACATGCGCCCTTTGTGGGGATGTCAGCATTTGCGCACAAAGGTGGGATTCATGTCTCCGCAGTCGAACGCAATCCCCTGACTTATGAACACATTCAGCCAGAACAAGTAGGGAACCGTCGCCGCATCGTCATTTCCGAACAATCTGGAATCAGTAATGTTTTAGCTAAAGCCCGGACTTTGGGTATTGAATTAGATCAGCATCAACCCGAAGCTAGACAAATTCTCCAAAAAATGAAAGATTTGGAGAGTGAAGGCTATCAATTTGAAGCCGCAGAAGCGAGTTTTGCCCTGTTGATCTATGAAGCCTTGGGAAAACGCCAGCAATTCTTTGAAATTAACGGCTTTCAAGTACATTGCGATTTAATCGCCGGCAAAGAAACCACAAATTCTTTAGCGACAATTAAAGTATCTGTAAATGGGGAAAATATTTTAGAAGCTGCGGAAGGTATAGGCCCGGTAGCAGCATTAGACGCAGCTTTACGCAAGGCTTTAGTCAAGTTTTATCCCCAAATAGCCGAGTTTGAACTCACAGACTATAAAGTCCGCATTCTTAACGGCAACACCGGCACAACCGCCAAGACGCGAGCTTTGGTACAATCAGGTAATGGACATCAACGCTGGACTACCTTAGGTGTTTCCACAAATATTTTGGAAGCTTCCTATCAAGCTGTAGTTGCAGGGTTGGAGTATGGTTTGCTGCTGTACTCGCAACCAAAAGCTTTATTTATCTCTAGTGAAAAGTTAAAATCTCAGAACACAACGGTTTCTGAATCCTAATATTTGCTGTCTTAAAAAAGATTTTAGCTGCCCAGAATTATTTCTATTAACAGCAGCGTAATTGCCAATCTCAATCAAGCATCATTTTACTTCCCACACCAAATAAATCCGATTGGCAATTTGGGGAAACACGAAATATAGCTACTTATTTTTACTCGCACTGCTGTTATGAGAAACTATCCCAGGCTTGAGCAACCAATTTACTCAGCCAGCGACGCTGCTGTTGATCCAGCATGTGGTCATCAGCTAGCACCTGGGCGGTTAATTCTTCCAAGGATTGACCTTGAGCGCGGACAATTTTAATGACTCCAGCGATCGCAGATGCAACCAATTCTTCATCAACAGGTCTTTGTTGCAGGGCAACAATATCTTGGGGGCTGTCTGGGATGGGATAATTCATGGCGTGGGTTTACAGAAATTCAGAATGAACAATAAGTTTGATAAATTATTAAACTTTCTTCACCAAATCTTTATGTAACTGATAGGGCGGAGTTTAGCGTATTTCATACCTTCTTGAAATCTGTCTTAGTGAGTAGATTTAACGGAGATGTCAGAAAACAATGAAAGAATTACTTTATTTAGAAGTTCCGACCTCAGAAACACAATCTGTTTGCAGTTGGCTACAAGCAGATTTTCAACCGGGGATTGGTGAAAAAATAATCACTCCTGACGGATTTCGCCTCAGAGTAACTGCTGAAACTACAAAAGCTGAGGTCGCTATTTCCGAAAATTTACCGAGAGAGCTTTCCATATTTGTTTGGTCGGTGCAGCGTACTACCTATGTAAAAGTGTTCCGTTGGGGAAATCAGCCCTTTCCCCAAGAAGGACAAATTTTACAACGCCTGACTGCGGATATCAGAAACAGCTTTCCTTATAAATATCCCGAACCCCCAGCTATTGATTTATCTCAACAATCAATATTTGCGGCTTTAGCACCCTATTACCCCCAAACGGTAAAGTATTTCCAGAAAATGCCCAATGGGGAATACGATTTAACCAGGGCTTATTGGTGGGAGCAAAGATGGCGCGAGGGTGTACGCAATCCCCAGCAACCCCGTCAGGTGGTTTTTTCTCATAACAAGGAAGATAAATCCCCCTTGTCCTCCTTGTCCCCCTTGTCTCCCTTGTCCCCCTCATCCCCTTCATCCCCCTCATCCCCCTCATCCCCCACCTACGACATCATCTATATAGGTGGCGCATTAGGAGCCATTCATGCCGCAGTGATGGCGAAATTAGGCTATAAAGTTCTCCTAATAGAGCGAATGCCTTTCGGCCGGATGAACCGGGAATGGAATATTTCTCGTGATGAACTGCAAAGCTTAATTAATCTCGGTTTGGTAACCAGTAGCGAGCTAGAAACCGTAATTGCACGCGAATATAAGGACGGATTCAATAAATTCTTCGATGCCAATAATCCGGTGAAATTGCGATCGCCTGTTTTACATACTCCCACAGTGCTAAATATCGCCCTTGACTCCGATAGATGGCTACAAATGTGCGGGCAAAAGCTCCGTGCCGCAGGTGGCGAAATCTGGGATGAAACAGAGTTTTTGGGCGCAGATATTTATATATCACAAGTTGAATTGAATGTCAAGCATTTACCCAGTCAAACACAGAAGCGAGTCACCGGGAGGTTGCTAGTAGATGCAATGGGTACAGCTTCCCCAATTGCTTGGCAATTAAATGGCGGTCGCGCCTTTGATAGCGTCTGTCCCACAGTAGGGGCGGTCATAGACAAGGGATTTGCCCCCCAAGTTTGGGATTCCCAGTATGGAGATGTGCTTTATAGCCACGGCGATATTTCTCGCGGCAGACAACTAATTTGGGAATTATTCCCCGGAATTGGCGAAGAATTAACAATTTACTTGTTTCATTATCACGAAGTCAATCCCCAAAATCCCGGTTCCTTGTTAGAGATGTACGAGGACTTTTTCACAATTTTGCCAGAATATCGGCGCTGTGATGTAGATAAATTGGTGTGGAAAAAGCCCACCTTTGGCTATATTCCCGGACATTTTAGTGTCAGCAGTAGCGATCGCACCGTAGCTTTTGATAGATTAATTGCGATCGGTGATGCCGCATCGCTACAGTCACCCTTGGTATTTACTGGCTTTGGTTCCCTGGTACGTAATTTAGAACGCCTCACCAAACTTTTAGATATCGCCCTCAAGCATAATCTCTTAAGTTTCCGCCACCTCAACCAAATTCGCGCCTACCAAAGTAATGTATCTATCACCTGGCTATTTTCCAAAGGAATGATGGTACCCACAGGTAAATTTTTACCACCCCAAAGAATCAACGCTATGTTGAATACCTTCTTTGGGCTATTAGCCGATGAACCCCTAGAAGTCGCCGATAATTTCATTAAAGACCGTTGCGACTGGTTCACCTTTAATCGCCTCGCCATTAAAGCCGCAAAGAAAAACCCAGCTTTATTATTGTGGATTTGGGAACTAGCAGGGCCTAAAGATTTACTCAGATGGGTAAGTAATTATCTTAACTTTGGTCGTTATGCAATTGTGAGTGCATTGCTAAATGGCTGGTTTGAGCGCTTCCTCCATCAAATAGAACCTTGGCTAGAACCCCGCTATCCCGGATTGTGGTTAAGACTATTAGCCATTAACTACGCTATCATCACAGGCAAACCGCGATCGCCCAATCAAGTAACCAACAGCAACCCACAAGAAACAATGCAAAACTCAGAAGCGCAAATTTTGAATTAGAGACGCGATAACCTTTGTCTGTACAATTGTCAGTTGTCAGTTGTTAGTTGTCAGACAATTCTCACTGATGAACCAATGACTAATAGACTTCTTGCAAAAGTCCTAATTTTCGCGTTCTTCTTTGCGTCTTTGCGCCTTTGCGTGAGCTTTTCCAATGATTACTCAACAACGCCAAAATATTTATGCAAGAAGTCTAATGACTAATGACTAATGACTAATGACTAATGACTAATGACTACTGACTATTGACTACTGACTATTGACTATTGACTCTTCTGCTGACGAAAATTTGGTAACTCTACAGACGCCAAAGACTTGCGCCCCTTTGGTGGTCGTTTGGGATAAACTACTGGTGAAGGTGATTTATCGTCGATAGTAGAGTTACCAGATACTTCTGCTGCTATATCTGACAAAGACAAGTTCACTTGATTTACTTGGGCAATGTCTGACCAATAGTCTTCATTGTCTGCTGGCTCGGTTGTTTGTGCGTAGACGTGGAGCGGCTTGTCTTCAGACATCGCCGCCGTCGGAGATACTGGTAAATTATTAGCTGATGCCGAAGCATTATTTACTACCCAACTAATAGGCGTATTGCTGTCTGGTAGAGTTTCTGCTGGCTCATCATCAGTAATAGTAGTGGCAGAAGTATCCCAAATAGATACATCAGCTTGATTGCTGTCTAAATCTTTGTCCATCTTCTGTGTCGCAGATGACGCTGTCGGTTTGGCGTTAAAGAACATTTGCATGAGATGATCGATTTGCTCATCAATGTTCGGCGTTCCCAGATTTGAAACGGCTTCCGGTGTAGCCGTAGCATCTTCAATGATGGGGGATGAATTTAAAGCATTATCTGATGTTGCTGATTTTAGCTGTTCTTTTTTGTCTGACCAATCCCAAGGGGAAGATGGAGTAGAAGGAGTTGAAGCTGATTCTTTCCAAGAACTATCTAAATTATCAGTTAAAGCATCTGATTCTGCTGACCAAGGCTTAATTGGCTGTGCATTGGGAAACAAAGACCGAGCTTTTTTGGCAAATCTGGATTGCTTGGTATTTTTCTCCCGCTTCGGTGTTGCAGCATCATCTAAAGAATCATCACCAGGAACAGGATTCTCTAAACACTTTTCTAGAGCTGCTTTAAATTGTAGAGTCTGGCGTTGTTGCCGCATCAGCCTGGTACGCAATTCGCGACAGGAATTTTCTGATTGTAATAGCTGCTGAGATTGTTCGCTGTAGTTAGATTGCAGCAGGGAACATTCCCGTTCTAATTGGGCGAGACGTTGTTGACTAATTTGTAGCTGTGCTTTATATGTTTCAATGCAAAGTTCTTGGCGCTGCACGTTTTGCGCAGCAGTTTCTAATTCTTGAAATAAAGATTTGATTTGTTCTTGAGCGGCGGTGAGTTCCTGAGTTTGTTGGTTGAGCATAGACTCAGTAACGCTAGCTCGTCTTTTCTGCCACTGTATCACCTTATCCGACTCAGATAAGTCTTTTTGCAACTTTTCTATTTGCTCGTACAAGCCGTCATTAGCAGCACGCAATTCTGAATTCAATGTCAAAAGTTTCTGAAATTCAGAATCTATTAATACTTGTTTGTCTAAATCCGGTTCAGCTACCCAGTCCGGCTTGGTTGCATCTTCAGGGACATCCGGGACTTGAATTTCGGGCTGTTCGTCTTTTGCTGGCTGAAGAAGTGGTAATTGTCGAATCACCACATTCTCACTTGGGACAACAGAATAAAACGGACAACTCGCCTGCTCCACTTGTGGCGAATTAGCAGAATTTAAGGATTCAACAAAAGCCTCATTATTTGAGGGTTCAGCTTCATTCATCACTCTTGACCCACCTGCTTAAGAATGTTCAGCAGTGCTGGCGTTAGCATTGCTTATCGACAGTGTCCGAATCGGGTTTGACGCAAGTTGCTTGGGGAAACCTGACAAGCCCCTGGTTTGAGCCGTGGGGAGAGTCACTCTATAAACCAAGGGTAGCCCTCCTCCAGGATGAGTAGTTAATCATTGATTCAGTATTCCCCATTTTGCATCTACAACTGATGACGTTATAACATTATGAAGTTATTCTCCGCCAATATGCGGATCAGGGCGTAATCTATTGTAGATGCGGGTTACAGGCGTGTTCCTGCTTGATTTTAATTAACTAGTTTTTGGTAGTAAGTTATAGGCGAAAACTCATCACAAGGGAAGCGTTAGCACTGTATCTAATTTAGCAAACACCCTACCCTCAGACGCAAGTGGTAGGACAAATGTTATGGGGCATGGGGCATGGGGCATTGGGCATTGGGCATTTGTCATTTTGTTAGAGACGCGATAACCCTTGTCTGTACAATTGTCCTTGTTGCCTCACGGTAACCAATATGGGGCAAATCCATCTAGGGGTAGCTTCTCTGGCTTAATTTGGGCTGTAGTGGTGTCAGCTATGGGTAATAGGGGCATTAACCATAAACTACTAGTACTAATCTCGGCTCCATCTTCGGTTTTTAAGGGGTTGGTGGATGGTGCATTGATTGGCTGGGCTACTACTTGGTCAAATAATAAGCCTAAACCATCTGGCGATAGGCTCATTTGGACATTTCGCTGTTCAACGGGCAATAGTAGCAATGGTTTCTGTTTGGCTGTGTTCAAATCGATGGCGACTAAATAAGGCTGTTCTATGTATTCTTCTTTGGAGACTAACTGTGTTAACAAGCAGTAAAGGGTAGGTGAAGCTGGATCGAATTGACAGTTAAGAATTGAGCCTGTGGTTTTTAATAAGGGTTTTTGAACGCCTTGGTTGGTGACTAGGAACAAATCACGGGTGTAATCTGTATTAAATTTGACCATTGCTGCTTGGGAGCCATCTTTGGAGAAAGCTTGAACTAAACCAAACTGGGGCAGAAAATCTAAAGGTCTATTACTATCTCCTTCTAGAGAGACAATTGCGGCTCCTTGTCCTTGGGCGATTGCCACGGCTTTACTGTCTGGTGTAATCATAAAGTCTCCCCCTGGCTGGCTTTTGAGGGGTTTAGCGGTGGGTTTTTCGTCAGACTTATCGCTAGTTGATGGCATCACCCACAAACCAAATTCGCCAGGATTGGATCTTTTGCCACGCTGAATAACTATGGTTTTACCATCTGGGGATAAGTCAAATTTGAGGTTTTGATATTCTTGACTATCTAAAAGGCGGTTAACTTTACCTGCTGTTTGTGGCTTTTTTTCGGGGTTATTAGAAATACCTGTAGTGACAGTGTATATTTCAGCAGAAAGTAAGTCTGAATTTTTATTAGTGCGAGCCGAAAAAACTATTTTATCGCCATCGGGAAATGGCTCGAAATCCATGACAATTAAATCTTTGGGAGTCAGTACTTTTTTTTGTTCTTGGGTTAAGTTATAGAGAATTAATTGTCCTCTTTCTTCGGGATTTACGCCTATATAAAGAATAGCGCGATCGCGTGTCCGAAAGTTTCCTGTAAACGGCTGAATTCCGCCCTTTCTGCCTTCTTTCTGGGAAAATTTATCTTGGGCTGTGTCTAATTGGACTTTATAATTCGTACCATAGGGGGCTGGCGTCAAAAGGGTATATACCATCCGTCTTCCAGCCCAGCTAATCTTTCCTGCTAGGGGTGGATCTATTTTCAAGTTATCCTCGACGCTTTTCGGTTCCATTGGGCGGCTAAAACTCAAGGAAAAAGATAAATCTTCTGAGCCTATTTGCTGATTTTCCCAGGTAAAGCTGCGGACTCGCGGTTTGACGCCATCACCTTGCCAAATGAGTAAACCAATCAGTAAACTCAGCAATAGCATAAAGGCGATCGCTACTCGATCTAGTGGTTGAATAAAAGCTTTGGAATTGGTCATTTGTTAGTTGTCAGTTGTCAGTTGTTAGTTGTCAGTGGTTAGTTGCCAATAGTCAGATGTCCTTTATCCTGTGTTTAAAACTAATAACTAATAACTAATGACTAATGACTAATGACCACTGACTAATATTCATAAGGATTTTTAGGCTGAGGAATCTTTTTCAAGGAACTAGCGGCGATGGTGAGTTGGCGTTTTCCCGAAAGTGTTTCTGTGATCATTTGTCCTTCGATTTCTAGCCAAGTATCAGCTGCGTAGCGTTCTTGATTCGCTGGGAGTTTGATGGGTAAACCTACGGGATAAGCATCGGCAGCACAACAACTTAAAATGAATCTAGCTAAGAAAATATATTCTTTGCCTAATTCTGGCGGCTGAATCACAAATCCCTGTACCTTGACTTTTTGCCCTGTATATGAATCTGGTTCGGGATAGACATTCAGGGTGCGTACCCAGTCTACAAGCGATCGCTCTTCTGGACGCACTGTGGTACGAAAAGCTTGAGGTTTGAGGCGCGAACTTCCCAAGGAATCAATGGTGACACCACGCTGGAGTGCTTTATCACTGGCGAAAACTTGCGGTGTAATGATAAAACCTAAAATCGCCGCGACTAATAACAAAGTCGCACCCCAACCAGGGGGAAATAGATTAATATGCGTGGGGCTGCTAACATCATCTTGACGCCGCCGTCGCAATAGTTCTTGAGCCTTAAAAAAACCGATAAATAGCAAGCCGATAGCGCCAGCAATTGCTAATCCAAAATAATCGGGATGAATTAACAAATTCAGCTTATTTGTAACCCAATATTTTAAGATTAAAATTCCCCAAGCTGTAATTGCTACAATATCCAGCCAAGGTGCAAAGCGATTGCTAAGTTTAGATTTAGATTTAGATTTAGATTTCATAGGTGAAGAGTCAATGCTCAAAAATCAATGGTCAATGGTCAAAAGTCAATGGTCAAAAGTCAATCGTCAAGGCTCATTTGTCATTGGGCTATTAACTATGGACTATGGACTATGGACTATAGACTTTTGACTAATTGATTTACATGACATGCAAATTCAAAAACAAGGTGAATAAGAAAGTTAATAATCCGGCTAGGGCGAATAAATAAAATAGAGCTTTGGCTTTGAAAATAGATAACATCAAACCTACGCCTTTGATGTCAATCATGGGGCCAAAAACGAGGAACGCTAATAAGGAACCACTGGTAAAAGTAGAAGCAAAAGATAGGGCGAAAAAGGAATCAACTGTTGAACAAATTGATACTACTGCTGCTAATACCAGCATGGCGACAATTGAGCTAATCGGGCCTGCACCTAGACTTAAGATTAATTCTCTGGGTGCTAGTACTTGAATAGCTGCGGCGATCGCACTTCCTAAAACCATGACTCCGCCTAATTCCCGTAATTCCTGCACAATGTTATCTACTACTAACCGCAGTTTATCGGGGAGGGGTTTTTGGCTGGGAGATGATGGAGTAGTTGAGGAGATTAAATTATTATCAATTCTGGTTGTTCCCCCGGATCTACCTCCGAGAATATAAGTTCCAGATTTCAATAAACCAGAATTTGGGGTGTTTTGTTGTGTTGGTGAACGTCGCCCCCGGCGTGTGGTTTCTGGCTGTGCTGGTGGATTAAACTTGAGGTAACGGGCGATCGCTGGTTGAACAATTGGACTCAAATCTTTTTGAAAGCTGAAAATAAAACCGACAGTTGTGGCGATCGCTAAAGAAAAGACTACGCGCAATACTACTATTTCTGGCTGATCGCGAAACGCTGTCCATGTTGACCAAATTACAATTGGGTTAATTGTTGGTGCTGCTAGCAAAAAACCAATTGCTACTGGTGTGGGTACTCCCTGCATTAGTAATCGCCGCGCTACCGGTACATTACCGCACTCACACACTGGAAACAAAAAGCCGATTGTGCTACCTACCAAAGCTCCCAGTAGTGGATTTCTGGGCATTTTTTCTACCAGTTTGCGCTCATCTACAAAAAACAGCAGCACGCTGGAGAATAACACTCCCAGAAGCAGAAAAGGTATCGCCTCGACTAGCAGACTTAGAAATAGCGTAAAACCATTGTTCAGTTGATTCATGTGTGTCGCAGTCAAAAGCGGTTTGGAGTTTTTAAGTTATGCCTAGTCATTTTATCGGAATGGGGATCAAATGCAGAGAAGGACAATTTAAGCTCATTTTGACCAAAACTAGATATGGGATTTATATTAGCGCTTTCACCCAAGAAAACCATAGCTACTCAAATATAGTTATGTTTACTTGGGTAGATTTACTGACTAGTATGATTGTTAAGAATATCTAGCTTCATAAATGGTTCCAATTATCTAGGTAAGCACCTACTGTACTATAAAGAATCAGATTTGGTTCATATTTTTAAACATTTGAGAATAGGACTAGCCACTGATGCCGAAGAATGTTGGTTTTTGGCAACTTTAACCACTAAATCTGGTGATTGAGTAAAGATTTAACACATTAGTTTATGTAGCGCTGATTGTCGATAGATCAAGCTAGGTATTGAACTAAGATGAGCAGGGGCTAAAATGATAGCTTACTCATTTGCTAGTTTTTATACAATTTCGAGTTTCCCGTGTCACAAGATTCCAGTTCCCCAATATCACCACCAGTTTTATCTCAGGGTAGCGATCGCGATCTCGGTCTAGATTCTACTCTTGAAGAACTGTCAATGTACGACTTTCAAGTGGAAATTAGCTGTACAGCTATGGAAGTGGCGCAAATTTTTGAGAAATATCCTTTACTTCCTGGTGCAATTTTACGAGAACAGGGAAAATACATCGGGATGATTTCACGGCGACGGTTGCTAGAATTTTGGATTCGTCCCTATGGAAAGGAGTTGTTTTTTCACGAACCATTGGGTATGCTCTATAGCTATGCCAAAACATCGATTTTGCAACTACCGCAGACAACGCCAATTTTAACAGCAATGCAACTGACCTTGAGGCGATCGCCTGAACTTGTGGCTGAACCTGTGGTGGTAGAAACTGCACCGGATAGTTATAAGTTATTAGATATTTCGGAATTAAATCTTGTATCTTGGCAAATTCGCGGGATTGAAACGCAAGTGCGCTATGAACGCAGCCAAACCCAAATGATTCAAAATGATAAAATGGCAAGTTTAGGACGGTTAGTTGATGGTGTCGCCCATGAAATTTTAGATCCTGTAAGTTTTATTTGGGGTAACTTAACTTATGTCTCTAACTACAGTCAAGATTTACTCAAACTCATAGCAGCCTATGATCAAGAATGTTCGCCAAATTCCAATTATATTAATTATCTTAAAGAAGAAATTGAATTTGAGTTTTTAGCAGAAGATTTATCCAAATCATTAGCTAGTATCCGCACGGGAGCAGAAAGATTAAAAAAACTCGTTACTAGTTTACAAAATTTCTGTCATATTGACGAAGTTTACCCTAAACCAGGAGATTTACACGCCTGTTTAGATAGTATTGTCTTATTAATTAATAGCCGCATTCAAGGTGAGATTGAGATAGTTAAAAACTATGGTCACTTACCTCCAGTTTATTGCTTTATGGGGCAAATTAGCCAAGTTTTAATGAATTTGTTTACTGAATCTATCGATAATTTATTAAACGAAATTGTCAGAAATCAGTTTCAACCAGAAAATACCAGTAATCAGAATAAGCCACGCATAGAAATTACCACCCAAATTATTTCCCAAGGCGCAACTAAGTCAGAAGCGCCTGATTCTCGCTGGGTTTCGATTTGTATTGCTGATAATGGACCTGGGATGTCTTCGCAATTGCAAAAGCAAATTATTGAATCTTTCTCAATGGAAAAAAGGGCTGATAAAGCCACTAGTTTAGCTGTCAGCTACCGGATTATTACAGCTAAACATGGTGGTAAATTAAATTTGCGATCGCAACTTGGCAAAGGTACAGAATTTGAAATACTATTACCTTTACTCTCATAAATCCATTACTGATATAAGTATCCCCTATTAATTACGAATTACGAATTACGAATTACGAATTAAACTATATAGGATAAATATGTAATCTCCCATAACCGAGAAACTGTCCGTGAGATTTTTCGCCTGGGGGAAATGCTGTCACTCCAAACATATAAACTCCGCTAACTTGAGGATTTTGTACAGGTTTTAAAGCTACAGTAATATTTTTACCAGGTGCTATTGGTGGATTAAAAGTAAGGGTTACAGTTTGCGTTTTTTGATCGCTACTAATATCTTTTAATGCAAACTTCTGTCCTTCTTGGGAATATGTCCCTTCATAAGCAAAACTCTTATCTAAGTTAAAGCGAACCGAATCTACACCTTGCTTTTGTTGGATCGTAATTTTTTCCAATGGCTCACCAGCATTATCCGGTAAATTAATTGTAAAGTAATAAACTGCGGCTGGTTCGTTAATACGATTGTAGCTAGTGGTAGTTCTTACTAAACTAGGTGGTTGGGTAAAATAGGCAATTTTCTGAGAATTAATTGGTGATGGAGTTGGTATCGTTTTAGTAACTGGTGGTGTCTCGGAAGGAACTGGCGAAGAAATAGGTGAAGGTTGAGTAACTGTAGTTGCTATATTACTATTATCGGCTTTGATATTAAAAGCAAAATTCCCAATCAGCGAAGAAGATTCCCAAGGTGTTTGTTTACCTCTAGTTTCTTTTACCACATCTGCGCGGACTTGCTTAAACATTTGTTCCACATCTAAATTAGGTGTTTTAATGTGTTGTAACAAAGCTGTAGTATAAGGACTATTACTACCTCTGCCATCTAAAGCAACTTTACCCGGTGATGTTGCATAAGCAATTAAAGTACCTTTAACACTTTGGGTTGGTGCGGCTAAACCTCCTTGAAGAGAACGCCATTTTCTCCCAAAGGGATTATTACGACAAGCATCTAAAATAATAATATTTACATCATTAGCGGCATCTTCCATAATATTAAGAACTTTGCCCAAAGGTAAAGTTTCATATCGCACATCTTGTTCTCGTTCTAAACGCGCATCTATAGGAATTAAATAATTTTCGCCATCTACTTGTGTTCCATGTCCCGCAAAGTAAAATAGTCCTGTTCCCCCCTGACGCAACTTGCGATTAAAATCTTCAATAGACTGTTCCATTTGTCGTAAATCTGCATCCTTTAACAGGGTGACATCGAATCCTAACTGCTTCAGGGAATTAGCGATCGCAGTTGCATCATTAATAGGATTGCTTAATTCCGTCGCTAATTTATAATTAGAATTACCGATAACCAATGCTGTACGATATTGGCGTTGAATATTAGAACCTTTTTGTGCAATTAAATTTTCCTGCTTGTAATTCGGCAGTAAATATTGATTAATATTTGTTAAATTACTTGTAATTTTTGGTATCTTAGTTGCCGTTGCAGTAGCTAAAGCAGAAATATTAAGATATTTTTCTCCTATATAAACGCTAGCGAATGGTAAAAATATTAGCGTTATTCCTAAACCAGTAAGCCACCTTTGCCTGAACATAATGTTATTTCTTTCTCAAGATTAAAAGTAAATTTGGTGATTTTACCCTTAATCATACCAATATACCTTTTGCAAAAATCATAAATTCCGCAAAAACTCTGCGTACCTTTGCGTTAACCTTAGCGCACCTTTGCGTTTAACAAAAGTATAAAACATCAGCGTAGGTAAACCCCACCCCTAAAGTTGGGAACATTTACAATTTATCTAACAAAATTTCACCACGACGATAAATTTCTTTGGCGTAATCAGTCCAAGTACCCTGTCCCCAATAGCGAAAACAACTAGTTTGTAAGAGAAGATTATGTAATAGTAACTGACGATAATTATCTTGTTGATTCAGAGATAATGAAGTTAAAGAATCAACTAATAACTTGTCAATCTTATCATGAAATAAACTACTTAATTCATACATAGGAGACAAGACATTTTCATAACCCTTAATCCAACTGATATGATTAGTCCATGAAGCTCCATCCATGTGGAAATTAGGATTAGTTTGCTTTAATTCTAAAATGGCATTTTCAACGGCTTCAGCTTGAATATTATCGGGTGCGACTCGCTCCCAAATATAATGTTGTCCGACTGGCTGACAAGCTGGATATTCTTCTGGGTTACAGCCAGCAGCTTCAATTAATTCTAAATATTCTGTGCCGCAAAATCCTACGACACCTGTTTTACCTCCACCATGATTTATCATATCCCCCCAAGCTTGTTTAAAAGCATTGGGAAATTCATTCATCATGACACCGCCGTTTTCACCATCACCGATTTGGCTGACAATTGGCGGTATTGATACATCTCCTAACTGTTGTTTATTCAGAGTTTTGGCTTCATAATAAGGTTGCATCTGACCAACTAATTTAGTATCGGAACCTTGGGTTTTAATTAAGGCGGTAATACTAATGGTTTCGCCTTGGGAATTACGGGCAATTAAACGATGTGGTAAATGTTTATAACTTAGCGGTTGTCCGTTAATTGCTTCTACAGAATGTTCTTGAACTAATAGCCATTTATATCCACATTCTTTCAGTGCTTTGACAAATGCAAATAAAGTATCGGGATGATTTGGTAGGTGCATTTCTGGGGGAGAAAAGCCTTTGACTCGCGCTAATGCTTCCCAACCAAAAATTGCAGCGAAGTGTTGCTGCCATGCCAAGATTTGTAATTTAATATCTGCTATGGGTGTGGATGGAATTACGGCATGACTCCACATTGTCCCCAACCATTCTACATAAGGTTGATAGGTGGGATCGCAAGTGATGCGTTTGAGATTATCGATAATATCATTGCGTCCCATTTGTCTGAGTCCCCAAAAAAGATTACCAGAGTAATCCAGCATGACGCGGGGATTGCAACCTTGATTAACAAGTTCGGGGATAAAATCGCCCATACGGCTGTAACAATAGGCAAAAGGCGCGGCGTTGTGGTTATCTCCTTCGCCTTGATGTTCAAACATATATTGCAGATTGCTGATTAGTCCGCCATCATAGCCAGCAGGGATGGTTGGCTGGTGCATGTGTAAGGCGATCGCAAATCCGGCGTGAATATTATCTAAGCTTAGGTTGGTTTTTGGTAAAAATACGGGTGAATCGTGGTTGACTACGGAGAGAACCTCTGTTTCCCAACCAGAAATATTGGGGAGTCCATCGATGATTTCGGGGATAATTGGCAGATTATCGGGTAATTTCAGCATTTCTGGTGGCTCCGCAATGAGGTTGGTTTTATGATTTAACCGCCAAGACGCCAAGAGCGCCAAGAAGAGATTGTACAATCTTTTTCCTCTGCGTTCTCTGCGTTCTCTGCGGTTGAAAAATAATTTATTGAACCGCAGAGGCGCAGAGTACACAGAGAGAAGAGAGATTTGGCGTTGCATATTTGCGGGATGAATTCAGACTTTTGGACAAAACTAAAAGTCGATTCTTTGCGCCTTTGCGCCTTTGCGTGAGATAAAAATCATCCCATCAATCAGCAACGCCAGAGATTTTTTCTGTCCCTACTTATCAGTAATTTTGCAATCTCCCACTACATTGCAGCGCAATTAGCGGAAGAGGATGTCAAGTTACTTGCGGGCGGAGACGAAAGATACCATATTTCGGGATATGAGTAATTCTCTGGTAATGAGGCTGAGTTTTTGCGCGATCGCACTCAGGATATTTTGCGGCTGTTTGGTTTTGAAGGCTGGAGGACTAGCTATTTGTAAAATTGGTTCTAGCAGCCAAGGTGTTAGGCGTTGACACCATACAGCGAGATGACTTTGCCATCCTACCAAAATTTCTGGCGAGTCTCTCTGCAAGCCTGTGACAAAGGTTTGGGCGACTTCTTGGGGTGTCATGGGGATTACCCAGCGAAATAACTGAAAGCCGCGCACCATGTCTGTATCTGTGAGGGAAGGTAACAATGCTTGGACTTGAATATTATAAGGTGCTAGTTCTTGGCGCAAGGCTTGAGTAAATCCTAAAATGGCGAATTTGGTGGCGGAATAAGTCGCCATTGTGGGTGCAGCAATTTTCCCCATTAAGCTGGAGACGTTGACGATTGTTCCTTGTCTGTGGTTCGCCATGCGTCGCGCTACCAGACTTGTGAGATTGTACATCCCTAATAGATTCAGGGAGATTTCTTCTTGAACTTGAGGAAGTTTAGATTGGAGAAAGGGAGTTTGGTAAGCGACTCCAGCACAATTAACTAGTAGATGAATTGCCCCGCAATCGCGCCATAGTTGAGCTACAGCAATGTTTACCTCAATAGCTTGGGTTAAGTCTATGGGTACGATGGTGGCTGCTGCTCCGATGGCTTCGATTTCTTCGGCGACTGCGGCTAATTTTTGGCGATCGCGTGCCAATAGTATCACGCGCTTGATACCTTGTTGGGCTAATTCGAGTGCGATCGCCCGCCCAATACCACGGGAAGCCCCTGTAATCAGGGCTACATTACCTTGAATCTTCATGAGTTTACCTCCAAAATCTTTAGTCTTACCGCGTTCTCGCATCCGGAGGGTAAGACAATTTAGTTATGCTTCTTGAATCAAAACTTTGATAGGAGAAATTTCTGAGTTAATCTACAAATCCCTTATAGTCAGCCTCCCAACTGCAGAAATGTCTCCCTTGCTGTTTGAAAATTACAACTTTGTACAATTGGCTGCATGGATATAGC
This sequence comes from Calothrix brevissima NIES-22, assembly GCF_002367995.1. Lineage (GTDB taxonomy): Bacteria > Cyanobacteriota > Cyanobacteriia > Cyanobacteriales > Nostocaceae > Aulosira > Aulosira brevissima. The sequence goes on along the minus strand of NZ_AP018207.1, from coordinate 5,681,383 downwards.
TCATAGGTTTTTTAATCTCCTTAATCCAAGCATTAACCACAACGCTGTCATACACACGTTAACAATTTAATCAAGGCATGGCAACATTTATTAATAAGGATTTCTTAATACTTATTTACAAATAGTATATATATAGGCAAAATTTTGGGGATAAGTTTTTATTAATACTGGGTAAATAATATAAAAATTTCCTGACAATCAGTAGAAACTGCTGGCATTAATGCTAGAAAATCAGCGATTTAGCTAAATTTGTTACAATTTGCGCGATCGCTTAGATATTAACCGTACATCAACTTTTGGAAACATTCCATTAGCTATTATCGTCAGCAAATTCACTAAATTTCAGTGATGAATACTCCTAGCCATGCGATTCTCAATTTGGTAATTTTCAGCCAAAACATTCGCAATCAAGCAAGTCATGCGATTTTTATTGGTGCAATTTTGCCTGATGTGCCAATATTTTTGTTTTACTTCTTGATGAAGTTTGTCTATCGTCTACCGTCACATCAAATTTGGTCAGAGGTTTACTATCAGCCCTTTTGGCAAAATATTATTAGTACTTTTCACTCGATCCCTTTAGCATTACTAGGGGTAATAATTGCCCATTTTTTAAATTGGAAAGTTGTAGAAATAGGATTTATTAGTATGCTGATGCATTCACTTTTAGATTTACCAGTGCATCATGATGACGCCCATCGGCACTTTTTTCCGTTTAGCGATTATCGTTTTATTAGCCCCATTTCCTACTGGGATCGCCGACATTACGCGGGGATCGTTTCTTTCGTAGAGATTTCGTTAGTATTAATCGCCAGTATTTATCTATTTCCTAATATGCGATCGCACTTCAGTAAAGGTCTATTATTAGCTGTGAATATATTTTACTGGGGTGCATACATCAGGTTTTATTTGATGGCAGTAGTCAATAATCAATAGTCAATAGTCAATAGTCAGTTGTCAGTTGTTAGTTGTTAGAGACGCGATTAATCGCGTCTGTACAATTGTCCCCCTTGTCCCCCTTGTCCCCCTTGTTCCCCTTGTCCCCCTTATCCCCTTCCACTTTCACGACTATGGACTCGGCGTCAGCTTGGGTGCTGGTGCGGTTGGTTGGGGATCTAAGCCGTTGAGTGCTTGTTTTAACTGTGCTGGTGTTAAGGATTGTATAAGACTGAGATTAAGTGGACTTTGACTAATATATTGAGCATAAGCTGGCTGTAAGTAGGTGCGGTATTCGGTACGGTTTAAAAGATGGGTTTGCAAGAAAGCTAGGCTTAAAGCTTTGATATAAGAATAAGCTGGCGCACGATTTGGCCCCAGTAACGCCTCTGGTACGGGTAAGACATTATTATTAGCTGTGGGTTCGGCGATCGCGCTAAAATGTGTAGCTTTTTCAATAACAACTAAGTATTTATTGGGATTGGGTAACCAAGTAAAGGGATAAATTTGTTCTGCTATGGGTGGGGCAAAGATATCTTCGCTACCAGCTACTAGCATGGTAGGCACTTTAATTTCACTGACGCCAGCTTCGCCTAAAACAGAACTATCAATTGGATTAATCGCCATTACAGCTTTAATGCGATCGTCTTGCAGAGGATAATTGGCGACAGGTAACTCAAAAGCGCGACATTGCAAAAATACTGATACATTCAACGTGCGATTAGGATTGCAATCGCGACGCAGTTTATCAAAGTTAATTTTCCCTCCAGCTAAAGCCATGACAGTATAACCGCCGAAGGAATGACCAATTGCGCCGATTTGTTGGAAATTGATTTTACCTCGGAGATTGGGATCGGTTTTATCTAATTGCTGGAGTCGATCGAGTACAAATTTAACATCTAAAGGTCGGTTAATAAATTCTTGGGCTTCTGGTGGCCCTGCTAAACCGGCAAAGTATAACTGAAAGCGTTCGGCGTTACTACCAGGATGTTCTAAGACAGCAACGGCAAAACCATGAGATGCTAAATGTTCAGCTAAATATATGAAAGCATAGCGATCGGAAGCGACACCATGAGAAATCACAACTAAAGGAAAGGGCGGTTGAATATTTCCTGTGGTAGCTGCTGATGCTTGGGGTAAATAAATATCTACTGGTAGAGTGCGATCGCGGGAACTATCGTTAAGTTTGAGGCTGGTGATTTGAAAGGGTAAATTCCCAGGCGATCGCAAATCTGGCTGTTGGGCGAAGTCAACTGTGGCATTATTAGTTTGGGCGATTGTCTGTTGTTTAATCAAGGCCACAATCTGATCCTTAGCTTTACCCAACTCTACCAAGCTATTAACTACCTGTAATCCCTCAGAAAAATTCAACCGCAAACTGTCACTAGGGTATTTACGCAATAAATTGACCACATTTAACCCTTCTGGTGAAGCCGCAGAGAGAATTAAAGCTGCACGGATGGCGTAAAAACCATTTTGGCGAGAGTCGGTAAGTAGTAATTCTCCTAAACGCCGCACCACCGCCTCACCTAGAGGTGAATAGGTAAACTGAGATACTAAAACTGGACTAATATCAAATTTTTGTTGCAGTAGTTGTCTTAACTGTGCCAGTTGTTCGGGAGTAGCACGGCTGGCATAAAATGCTAATTCACTATTAATTTTGCCTTCTTTAGCAAACTTTTCCAAAGATTCAGCCGATAAAGAAAATTCGCCAAAAGGAGGGTAAAAAAAACTAATGCGTTCAGCACCCAATCCCGGCGTTGCTGTCAAAATTGTCGATAATATACCTAAACCCAGGTATTTCAGGAATTTTTTCATCAGTATAACCCGCTATCTATCCCGTCCACACAAATTTGGGCAGTGAGGAAAACGGGGCGGGATTTTACCGCTTTCCTATTAACTTATTTAGATATATCAAAAGGACTATTTCTGCACATATATCTCATAGGAGATATACCAGCCTAATCATGTTAATTAATTAATTAAGTTGGTAATTGCACCTAACCATATTAAGAAACATAAATAGACTGTAAACCCTTACCAATGGCTATGGACTATTGACCATTGACCATTGACCATTGACTATTGACAGCCTTAACCTCAGCTTTGAATAGAAATCCAAAGCTGAGAACTGGATTCAAGCTTTTAAAACCAAATTGAAGGAATTTAAATAGCCATTGATGGTTTTCGCTAAAGATGGGCGTTGTTTTTTGGTAGTTACAGCCATTACTTGATACAACCGCCCTTGAGCAAAATACATTCTGTTTTTGGTAAATTTCCCCCCAGCGTCTACATACTCAATTTCTTTGCCTGGGTGACCATTAGTACTCTGAATATCTCGCTGACTAATTAAATTACTTTTTGTAGTCTTTAAGGCGATATCTCTAGCGTTATTCAGTACCGTTTGGGGGTTCGCCATTTGACCATAACTGTAAGGAAAATCATTGTAAGCCACTACATAAGCTACTTCCTGTTTTTGTGGTTGGGCAATAAATAATTCCACATTAATTTCCCCCATAAAGGTTTTTTGGGTTTGGGTATTCCTTTTAGGGTTTCCTGGCATTAAAACACTAAAACGTCCATCGGGGCCAGTAAATAACTTCCATTTCGTCTGGACTGGTTGATTAACTTTGGTGTTAGCGGGAGTTGAAGTAACTTTTGGTTTAGGTTGAACTGCTTCTACCAATAAAGATCCGCCACATACAAGTGTGGCAGCAAGTAAGGGCAATAAAAGTTTAATTGTCATAGATTTTGCTTTTGATGATGCTAATATCACCGATGCTAGCTGTTATAACCTAGCAGCATACAAAGCAGCACCAATTAGCCCTACTTGTTGGTTGAGGATAATATACACCGGTATTTCTTCGAGGAGGGAACGCATTCTACCTTTTTGGGTGAAGTTTAACAGAAAACTACCCTCTTGGATTAACGGCAAGATTTTGGGAGCAATACCACCAGCAACATATAATCCGCCATAAGGTAGCAGTTTAATCGCTAAATTTCCCGCTTCTGCACCGTAAAGTTCGACAAATAGCTGCATGGTTTGTTCACAAAGGCGATCGCGTCCTTGAAGTGCAGCTGTGCCAATAATTGCATTGGGATCGACGCTTTTCTCTAATTTTCCTGCCTCTTGTTCCCACACTCTGACAATATTGGCGATATCTGGTGATTCCGTCGCAATTTTTTGATCCCGCAAAAACTGGTAAATAGAGATGATTCCCTGACCTGACACGACCCTTTCTACAGAAACGCGCTGGATATCATGTTTATCTAGCAGGTATTTCATCAACCGAAACTCTAACTCGGTACGCGGCGCAAAATCTGCATGTCCACCCTCAGAAGGAAAGACTTGATAATGTTGTCCTTGCTTAATTAAAAAGCCTTGTCCTAAGCCAGTTCCCGCACCAATAATTGCAATCGGTGCTTCCGATTTGGGTTTCCCTGCTTGTAAAGTCAGCAAATGTTTGTGGTTTAAACCAAAAATGCCGTGACCAATCGCTGTAAAGTCATTGATTAGGGAAACAGAACCAATCCCTAATTCTTGCTGTAGACGTTCGCTATCTAAATACCAAGCCAAATTCGTCAACTTAGCAGTATTCTTCACCACTGGCCCTGCGATCGCAAAGCAAGCTTTTTCTGGTATTGCGGCTTTCGCCTTAGCTAAAAACTGCTGGACTATCGGTACTAAATCAGGAAAGTCTTGACTGTGAAAACTTTCCTCGTAAATGTTGCGTAACAGATGTGAATCTGAGGTTTCATTGATTCCCGGTGAGTCTGTGGTTTCCGTTAACCGCAGAATAGTTTTTGTACCGCCGATATCTCCCGCTAGTAGTAATGTCATAAAACTTATCAGTAATAGAGTGAATTCTCAGTCCATAGCAATATCTAGATTAGCGTCAGCCAAGATTCAAAATCTCTATCAGAGATTTAAACAAATCGAACTACTTCCTCTACCTCCACTAGATGAGAAGTATCTCCCTTAAGTTCTAGTAACCATTCTGAGTCTTGCAGCACCACTTTGACTAAAGAACATAAAGAAGCCTTCACTTCTGTTTTTGCAACTTCTCCCACTAATCCCATAGCCGCACCCAGTACAGAAGCGCCATGTCCTACTAACAGCATATTCTCCGGGTAGAATTCTGTAGCCAGACATCTAGCTGTTTGTCCCGAACGTGCTCTGACTTGTTCGTGTGTTTCCGGATATTTGGCAGCAATGCGCGCGGTATAACTAATGTCAATTCTGGGAAATAATTCTGCTAACGCTGATATAGAAAGCCTTTCTGGTTCCTCTGTCATCCAAGCAGGATTTAGCCATTCACTTAACCCAGTTTCTAGCTTAATCGGTAAATCTAGGGCTTGAGCCACTGTATTAGCCGTTTGCACGGTGCGGAGAAAGGGAGAGGCAAAAATATGACTGATTTTCTCTGTTTTTAGGCGATTAGCTAGCTGCTTGGCTTGAATGAAACCATCTTCTGATAAAGGTGGATCGTAGCGGCGTTCAGCAGTGAGAAACCAATCGGGGTTGACAAAGTCAAGGCGGTTGGCGTGTCTAGCGATCCAGATAATTTGACTCATGGTTTTAATTGTTCAGGCGAATACAATTCGCTACAGTAATAGACACCCAAAAACTGGGCTACAAATCTAAATATATTATAAATATTGTGATGTTTTGTAAAAGCAGCTTTGTGCGGCTAGGGCATCTGAGATTATTTCTCATCTTGAGAAACTTAGTAAGTCAGTAATAAAAATTCCTTGTGTATCAAGAAACATTAATCATTTTAAGAGTATCAAATTGCTCATAGGAGTGCAAATTGATTTACTAATCTAGATTGTTAATAAATATTGATAAATTAGCTCTAACTATCTGATTTGATGACTCAAAAATCTCATCATATCTAAAGTTAGCAATACCCATATTATTACCTCAAGCGTAGGTTAATTTGAGGCAATAAACCCAACATCAAAGCCGCTTTGTTGGGTTTCGCTATAGCTCTACCCAACCTACAATGATCCTTAAATGAACTGTATTAACTTATAATTTTAACCATGCAAATAATTGTCCTACAGTTAATTGCAGATTACTCACTAAATCGGGAACTGGTAAAATTTCCTGTTCTGCTTTTAAAAGTTCTGGTTGCTGTTTTGGTGGATAAACTAACACAGATTTTTCATCTGGATCTATCAGCCAACCTAAGCTAGTACCATACTTCAAGCAATGTAAAATATTGCCAGTAACTTTAGTTTGACTTTGTTCGGGTGATAGGATTTCAATTGTCCAATCTGGATAAGTTTCAAAAATATTCGCCACATCCCCATTTGCATCTACAGGAATTCTTTCCCCAGCAAACACCGCGACATCAGGGACAATTGAACGTCCGCCAAAGGTACAGCGTAATTCTGGAAAGGCTAGGGCAATTTTTTGATTTTCAGCTAAAGCATTGATAGCACTAAATAACTGACATCTAAGCCTACTATGTTTTCCCTGCGGCATAGGTTTTTGAATAATTTGCCCATTAATATATTCACTAGCTGGCTTGGTTTCAGGTAGTTTTAAAAATTCTTCTAAAGTTAGAGGTTTGGTTGGTAACTGTAGCATATATTACGCCCTATTTCTTCATTTAATTTATTTATCCTAAATAAGCCTTTTTCACTCGCTCATCTGTAATTAATTCCGATGCTGCACCTGTTAAAGTAATAGCACCAGCTTCTAAAACATATCCTCTATCGGCAATTTGTAGAGCTAAGTTCGCGTTTTGTTCTACTAATAAAATTGTCACGCCGATAGCGCGGAGATTTTCAATAATTGTAAATATTTCGCGGACGATCGCAGGTGCTAAACCTAAGCTAGGTTCATCTAAAAGCAGGAGTTGGGGTTTACTCATTAAAGCACGCGCGATCGCTAACATTTGTTGTTCACCACCGCTAAGGGTTCCTGCTAGCTGATGGCGTCTTTGGGCTAAACGGGGAAATAGCTGATATTGCTGTTCTAAATCTGCTTTAATTTCTTTTTGATCGTTACGAATATAAGCGCCTAATAACAAATTATCTAAAACTGTTTGTCTGGCTAATACTCTCCTTCCTTCAGGAGAATGGGCGATACCTAGTTTCACTACTTCGTAAGCTGGACGGCGCGTGATATTCTTACCACTATAAAAAATCGCCCCGCTTTTGGGATTAACTATTTTCGAGATAGCGCGGAGTGTGGTAGTTTTACCAGCACCGTTAGCACCAATTAAAGTGACTACTTCACCTTTTTTAATAATTAAATTAATTTTTTTTAAGGCTTGAATACCGCCATAATTTACATCTAGGTCTTGAACATCTAAAATTGTAAAATCTTCTTTACTAATTAAATCTTGGCGTTCATCGGCGTTCATCGGCGGTTTAATTCCTCATCCACTTCCCAAATAAGCTGCGATTACGGCTGGATCGTCTCTGACAACAGCAGGTTTACCCAAAGCAATTAATTGTCCAAAATCCAAAACAGCAATGCGATCGCATAATCCCATAACTAAGGGTACATGATGCTCAATCAAGATAATCGTTAAGTTAAAGCGTTCCCTGAGACTGCGGATAAAATCGCTGAGTTGCTGTTTTTCGCTGGGGTTCATCCCTGCTGCGGGTTCATCGAGGAGCAAAATTTGCGGTTCTAAGGCTAAGGCGCGGGCGATTTCTAAGCGACGCTGATCGCCGTAAGCAAAGTTCTTGGCTTTTTCTTGAGTGCGATCGCTTAATCCCACCATCTCTAATAAATCTAAAGCTTTTTTGCGACTTTTAGATTCTTCATTAGGCGCTGGTGGCAATCCTAGAACTCCTGTAATCATACCACTGTTAGTATGCAAATGCCCGCCAATAATCACATTTTCTAAAGCTGATAATTCACCGAATAGGCGAATATTTTGAAACGTGCGCGCAATTCCTAAAGCTGCTATTTTATGGGGACGTAATTGGGATATATCTTGACCTTGATAAATTAATTGTCCCTCAGAAGGGGGAATTAAGGCAGTAATTAAATTAAATAATGTAGTTTTTCCCGCGCCATTAGGGCCGATTAATCCAAAAATTTCATGTTTTTGGACTGCAAAAGATACATTATTTACAGCCACTAAACCACCAAAGCGGCGTGTTAATGATTTTGCTTCTAAGACAATAGAATTGTTATCCATTTTTATAGGGGCTAGGGGCTAGAGACTAGGGACTAGTGGTTCATCGCATTAATTCTGTGGGGTAAGTTTCTTCTTATTTTTTCTTCCTTTGTGTACTTCGTGTCTTTGCGGTTCGTTTTGTACCCCTCGAAATTTTTGCGACAGACTACTAGTAATTTCAATATTAAATTAGGATCTATTCTTAATTTTGCGCTGCTTAAAAATATCTGGTGTGACTAATCCTTGAGGGAAAAAGATGGTTCCGATAACAATTAGCACGCCAAAAATAATTAATCTCCCATCTCGTAAAAATTGCGCTAACCACAAAGGTAATCCGCCTGTATCGGCTAGACTGCGCAAGATTTCGGGTAAAGCTGTAAATACCATTCCGCCCACAACCGAACCTAAAAAAGTTCTCGAACCGCCAATTAAGACAAAAGTTAAGTAGATAATACTTGCATCAAATGTACCTTGGCGGGCATTCCAGGTATTGAGAAAATGGGCGCTAATTGCACCAACTACCCCTGCAAGAATAGCCCCTAATGTAAAGGCTAAAACTTTATAGTATGTAGGGTTAATTCCCATTGCACCGGCGGCTAATTCATCTTCTCGAATTGCAGTAAATGCTCTACCTACGCGAATGCGTTCGAGACGGTAAAATAACACCATCGCAATGATGAGTAATGGTAAAGAAATCCATAAATATTCGATTTGGTTTTGGAAGGGTTGAGGAATCCCAAAAATTCCGACAGCACCGCCGGTAATTTCTAAATTCAGGGAGATAACCCGCAAAACTTCGACAAAGGCAATAGTTGCGATCGCTAAATAAATTCCCCGCAATCTTAAGGCGGGAATTCCGACGGCGATACCCAATAATCCAGAAACTACACCAGCAATTATCATCTCGATTAACAACAGCCAAATCGAAAATGAACCACTATCAGATTTAAATACTGTTGTTGATAAAATTGCGGCAATATAACCACCTAAAGCATAAAATCCGGGGCTAGCTAAAGATAGTTGTCCTGTCATTAATGGTAAGTAAAGGGATAGCCCCAATAAAGCCCCTAATACCATAGAGACTATTAGCGAACCGTAAGTAGAAATAAATTCAGTCATTTGTCAATAGTCAATAGTCAATAGTCAATAGTCAATAGTCATTTGTTATTTTTCCTCCTTGTCCCCCTTCCCTTCCCTTATCTTCCTTGTCCTCCTTATCCTCCTTGTCTCTCCTTACTTCCCTTGTCTAATTATCATAGGATTTACACACACTCTACGAATTCTTGGCGTTCTTGGCGTCTTGGCGGTTCAATAAATTAAGGTTTTTGATGATTTTGCGTAAGTCCTGTTGCATTGCGAATACATTATTATAATTCCTAATAAATCTCTGGCTTAAGCTGTTAATATTTGCTCTGCTGTTAATGTTAATTCTGGAAAAGTTGGGGATATGATTCGTTCAGCACCTCGAAATTGATGGCGTTGATATCTTCCATTACTATCTAATACAAAAACAAACACAGTCGGAACTTTGGGATTACCTAAATATTCTCTTAATCCTATTGCCAAATAATCGACAATCCAATATTCTTTTATGCCTAAACGTTGATATTCGTCTAATTTATCAATATAGTCATCTTCCCAATTAGTTGATGTCACTTCTACAGCTAATTGAATCGATTCTTCCAGTGCAGAGTAAGCAGTACGATTTGAGCGCCATATATCCTTATCTATGACACTGACATCAGGTTTGCGCCCCTGTTCTACGCCTTCAGCAGTTATGGTTTTAATTACTGCTGTGTTATTAACGACATAATTCAGATTAAGACGTTTAATTTCATCCTTGAAAGAGTCAGCTATAAAATCAGCGACATCATCATGATTTCTAGTTGCACGTACTTCAACAATTTCTCCATTCACTAATTCATAAAAACCTTCCTCTGGGCACTGTTCAAGAAACTGATAAAAAGTTAATTTCTGTTTAGTAAATGTTGTCATACAGTCTTTAAACCTTCTGAATAAACCTACGTCCTAGTAAACCTTGGGGTCTAACTAATAGCATGACAAATAAAATGGCAAATGCTACGGCGTCTTTGTAACCAGAATATTCGCCGGGGACAAAGGCTTCAACTAAGCCAATGAGTAAACCCCCTAATACCGCACCGGGAATACTTCCTAAACCGCCTAAGACAATGACTGCTAACCCTCTTAAACCAAAGGCGATACCAAAATAAGGCCCGGCTATACTAACGCTAGAAGCGACTAAAGTACCGGCTAATCCGGCTAAGAAACTGCTGATGAAAAATGTTAGGACAATAAAGCCATCGGTGTTAATTCCTAATAAACTGGCGGTGGTTGCGTCTTCGGCGATCGCTTGCATGGCTTTACCATATTTAGTACCGTTAATAAAATAGGTAAGAATTGCCACAAATACCACAGAAACCGCAAAAATCACGATTTGCACGCTGCGGATAGGAATCGGGCTTTCAGCGCTGCCAAAGTTTATTGAGGGTGGTAAATTCCCGTAAGCATTGGAAGGAAAGGTATAACTTTCTGCACCGACTAGATATTGGATGAGGTTAACGATAACTACCGCCACACCCAAGCTAGAAACTACAGTTAATAAAGGATCAGATCCTTTACGGCGTAGGGGTTGAAAAGCGATGCGTTCCATTGCTATCCCCACCAATCCCGCCAAGCAGCTACCTAAAAATAAGGCGATCGCAAATGGTAATTTGATCGGTAGAGTGGCATTAGCTAGCAAACCATTGAAGCCAAAACTACCACCCATCAGTGCATAAGTAAAATATGCGCCTAAGGTAAATACTGCCCCATGCGCTAAATTAATGATGCCTAAAATGGAGTACACCAGAGTGTATCCCAAGGCAAAAATTGCATAAACGCTACCAATAGATAGCCCGTTTAAAAATTGTTGCAAAAATAAAGTGAATGTCATTTGTCATTTGTCATTTGTCATTTGTCATTTGTCATTTGTCATTTGTCATTTGTCATTTGTCATTTGTCATCCTGTACTACGTCATTTTAAAAATGTAAATTTACCTTGGCTACCATCTTTATCCATTTTGATTTGTGCTACATAAAAATCTTTTTGGATGACTTCACCAACGGGGGTAAAAGCAATTTCACCTAAGGGTGTATTATATTTTCCTGCGAGTATCTGTTTATTTAATTCATTACGCAATTGTGGCAGGGCTAAAGTATTAACTTTAGTTTTTTTATCTAAAGTTTGGAGTGCTTCAACATAAACTTGAACTGCTGTAAAAGCTTGGGCTGTAAATTGTGGTGGTTCTTTTTTGAATTGTTCGTTGTAGACTTTACGAAATGTAGAATTAATCTCACCAGGATGTTCTGGACTGTAAGCTTGCGCAATTAATACGCCATCACATAATGCTTTACATACTGGGAAAATATTGGAAGTATTCAGCCCGTTACCGCCAACAATTAAACCTTTATAACCAAGTTCTCGCAACTGTCTCACTAAGTTACCACCATCAGCAGCTAACCCAGAAATAACTACTAAATCTGCTTTCAGGTTAATTGCATTGGTGGCTTGAGTTTGAAAATCTGTATCGCTAGTTTGAAACTTTTGGACTGTGACTAATTCCAAACCCTGATCCTTCACAGTTTTCTGAAAAATGTCAGTTTCTGATTTACTATAAGAATCATTTTGGGCAAAGAAAACGGCAACTTTTTTAATGTTAGGATTGAGCTTGAGTGCGGCTTTGACAGAATTAGGTGCAACTACAGAACTAGGTGCAGAAACCCGCGCTACATAATCGCCAATTTCAGGAATTTTAGCTGCGGTATTTGATGCAGACAACACTGGTACTTTAGCACGATCGGCCACTGGGTCAGCACTAAAAGCTTGCTGTGACAAAGTCGGGCCTATAATACCGACAACTTTATCTTTATTAATTAAGGTTTGAAAGGCGTTAATCGCGCCATTTTCATCACCGCTAGTGTCTTGAAATACTAATTTTATGGGCGTACCATTAATACCACCTTTATCGTTGAAATACTTTTCGGCAATTTTTGCGCCAGCTACTTGTTCTTGCCCTAGTAATGCTACGTTACTAGTTTGTGCAAAGGCAATACCAATGGGAATTACGCCTGATGTATTTGTTGTTGATTGATTGTTAGTTGTAGTCTGAGTAGGTGTAGAAGTTCCTCCATTATTAGCACTTTTACTACCATTACAGGCTGTTAGCAGCAAACTTAAGGTCATACAAAATGTAGTTGTCAGCGCAGCAGAGTTTTTCATGGATGAGCAACGATATATTTTGGGAATCATCTTTATTTGACCACATAAGGATCAAGATTCCAAGTAGTTATGTGCTCTTAAATTTTAATTAACAAAATGAAGCTATTTCCTCATAATCGCTGGGGGAATTTGCTGTGCTGGTTACAACTATTTTTCGTCTACCATACTCATGGGTTTCTGGCGTTCGGCATAATCCTCATAAAAACCTGCGACTTCTGCTAGGGTATAAAGTGGACGTTGTTTTACTTCTTCATAAATTCGCCCAATATATTCACCCAAAATTCCAATACTAAATAGTTGTACGCCGCCAATAAAGAAAATAGCCATCAAAATAATAGCCATTCCTGTTAGGGAAGAATGGGGTTGAACAAGTCGCCAGTACAACACCATTACACACATGAATAGTGAAAGTAGGGCGGCGAAAAATCCCATATAAGTTGAGAGTTGTAGAGGGACTTTAGAAAAGGAAACTAATCCATTAATTGCCAATGCTAAAGATTTCTGAAAGGTGTATTTTACCTCACCGGCAAAGCGCGGATCGCGTTCAAATTTAATCGCTATTTGATTAAAACCCACCCAAGCCCGCAATCCGCGAATGTAACGATTGCGTTCTGGCATAGCATTGAGTACGTCTACAACTTGACGATCTAATAAACAAAAATCCCCTGTATCTGTGGGGATATCAACATCTGCCAGATTTTTGAGAATGCGATAAAAAGCATAGGCGGTGAAACGTTTAAACCACCCTTCTTGACGGCGTTGGATGCGTTGGGCGTAGACAATTTTATATCCTTGTCGCCATTTTTCTACCATGTCGGGAATTAATTCTGGCGGATCTTGTAAATCGGCATCTAAAATGACAATTATTTTGCCGCGAACAAAATTTAGCCCAGCCGTCACAGCAATTTGATGTCCAAAATTGCGCGCCAAACTTAAGTAAACCACGCGCGGATCTTGTTGATGTAATTCTCGCATCATTTGTAAAGAGCGATCGCGGCTACCATCATTCACTAAACATAACTCTACCTCGCCATCCATGCGATTCATGACTTGGGAAATGCGGCGATACATTTCTTGGATGGTTTCTTCTTCGTTATAAATCGGGACGATAAAAGAATATTTAGGTAGCATGATTCACTTAACGTTTGCGATGAAAGGGAAAACGGCGACGACGACGATACCAAGTAGAGCCAGCAACTAGCATTCCTATTAACGCCAAAGCACCCACAAGTGGCATAACTTCGCCGGTACGGATTGCTTTTAAGCCGGAACTACCCAATAAAACAAATGGTAATACTGATGGTACAGTCCCTAAAATAGTGCCGATTAGGTAATCTTTAAAGCTGACTGATGATAACCCAGCTGCGAAGTTAACCAAACCGTAGGGCATAATCGGTAATAAACGAATGGCAAACATATAATAGACTCCACCTTGCCTAATTTCCGCATCAATCGCTTGCCAACGCCCTGCTAGTCTTTTGGCTACAGTATCATGTCCAATTGTCCGAGCAAAAATAAAAGCCGCGATCGCGGCGACAATTGCCCCTATACTTGTCCAAAATGTCCCCATCCAAGGGCCAAAAATCGCACCCCCGGTTAAATTCAGGGCGGTGGAAGGTAATACTAAAATTGTGGCGATGACATAGATAACTACATAAGTTACAGGTGCCCAAATACCAGAGTTTTTCAACCAAGATTTAATTACATCCGGACTAATTCCCCCTAAACAATAAGCTGTGAGTGCAGTCGCTACCACACAAATAATAAATAATAAGATAAAACTAGTTTTAAAATTAAACATAAATACATTAATGTTAGTACAGCTTGGCAGAAATAGCGTAACATCCAAAAGATGTTGAGAAATACAATCTAGACCTATAATATTTTTTCTGTTGATATTGGCGAGCTTGGGCGATCGTATCCTTTCATTTATACTGTCTCTGTTAAACGGTTATTTATGGACGATTATGACAATTTCTTGCGGGATTTAAAAGAACGCATACAAAGCGCTCAAAAACGAGTAGTATTGTCTGTTAACCAAGAATTAGTATTACTCTATTGGCACATTGGACGAGATATTCTTAATCGACAGCAGCAGCAGGGATGGGGTGCAAAAGTAATTGATAGGTTAGCAGTGGACTTGCGCCTAGCTTTCCCAGAAATGAAGGGGTTTTCGCGGACAAATCTACTTTATATGAGGGCTTTTGCAGAAGCTTACCCTGATGAACAAATTGTCCAACAACTTGTTGGACAAATTCCTTGGGGACATAACATTCGCATTCTAGATTCTGTAAAAGACGCTTCAGCAAGACTATGGTACATACAAAAAACAATCGAAAATGGCTGGAGTAGAAATATTCTCAATCTACAGATTCAAAGTCAACTTTATAACCGCCAAGGAAAAGCTATTACTAACTTTAATGCTACTTTACCCTCTAGCCAATCATATTTAGCTAGAGAAACCCTTAAAGATCCCTATGTCTTTGATTTTTTAAGTTTAGGGGAAGACGCCCAAGAACGAGAAGTTGAGAAAGAGCTTGTTAAACATATTACTAAATTTCTTCTTGAATTAGGAGTTGGTTTTGCTTTTGTAGGAGAACAATACCCATTAAAAATAGGTGAGGAAGAATTTTATATTGACCTTCTTTTTTATCATGTCAAATTGCATTGCTTTGTGGTTGTTGAATTGAAAACTGGGAAATTTAAACCTGAATATACAGGAAAAATAAATTTTTATCTCTCTGCAGTAGATGATTTATTGAAATCCAATTTGGATAATGCATCTATTGGCTTAATTTTATGTGCAAGTAAAGATAATGTTATAGCTGAGTATGCATTACGTGATGTTAATAAGCCAATTGGTATTGCTGAATGGCAGGTAGGACTAACTAAGTCACTGCCAAAAGAATTACAAACACAATTACCAACTATTGAGCAATTAGAAGCAGAGCTAGATGCAGTTTCTGTAGAAATAGTAGATTCAGAATGAAATTAAAAATTGAACTACTATATATCTTCGATTTGTGGTAGCTTTTGAAAGCGTTCCATGAAACGACGATCTAGCCAATCTTTCCAATACCACAATAATTTATTGGGTGGTAAAGTGAATGCCCCTCTTGTGGCAATCGCACTTTTATCTCCTGTACCAATTAAACTTAGGTATTGCTTCTGCGGTATATAGGGTTTTAGAGGTTTACCTAACAAATATCGTCGTAAATTCTCATACAAAGGCTTACCTTGTCTGACAGCAAATACCCCAGCTTTAGGACGGGGATGATCGATAATTGTCGCAATATCACCAGCAGCGAACACATCAGGGTGAGAGAGGGATTGTAAGGTATCTCCTACTAAAATAAAGCCTTGGTCATCCGTTCTCAGTCCTGTAGATTTTAACCAATCAGGTGCAGCCGCTTGGGTTACCCAAAAAATTTTGTCACAATCTACGGTTAATCCCGACTCACATTTAACTTGTAATGTCTGTTGATTTCCTGTCTGTGCAAGGGGTGTGACTTGAGTGACGGTTTCGCCTAAATAAAGTTTAATACCCCGTTGGCTGAGAATTTGCTGCACTAAGTGCTGGACTGAATGATGATGCTTGGACATTAATTGGCGATCGCGTTGGAATAAATAAACCTCTAGCATCGCTGATGGTGATAAAATTCTTTGTAGCTGTGCTTGCATAGACAGCGCCAATTCTACACCACCTGCACCACCACCAGCGATCGCTATCTTTAGCGGTTTTTGCGGATTTGCTTCTACACTTTTCAATAATTGATACCAGTGTTTGAGTAGTTCGGAAACAGGTTTAGCGGGAACAACACATTCTGCTGCATCAGATACAGATATTTTTGCGGGAGTACTGCCAATATCAACAGACAGTACATCAAAATCTACAGCAGGATGATGCGCACAAATTACTTTTTTATTTTGTAAATCTAGATTAATCACTCGGTCAACATAAAACTGTGCTTGTGCAAATTGAGCTAATCGTTGTAAATCAATATGACATTGATCGTGGTTGTAAAAACCAGCAATATGTCCCGGAAGCATCCCCGAATAAGGAGTATCTGAATTTGGACTAATTAAAGTTAAACCTACTCCAGCTAAAGGTTTCATCCCTAACATCCTCAACACAATTGCATGGGAATGACCCCCTCCTAATAAGACTAAATTTTTGAATTTAGCTGCTTTTTTTGGCTGCATTTGGTGACTTTCGCTAAGTTTCTTACATTATCTATTGTCAACAGATAAATTCCCTAAGTAATTAATTTCTCTGTCCAATATATATTACCAATCGTTGCTAAATCTAAATTAGCAAGATTACTTATATGTCCTAGTGATATACTTACAGATAAAGTGTATGAGTTTTTTGGTGAAAAATATCTAAATTATTAAAATTAATTTGGTGTATGTTAAAAGTAATTATAGATGCTTATAATACAGTAAAAAACAATAATAGAAATGTATCTTTATTAGATAAAATATATCAAGCGCTATTTGCCAATAAAAACAAAGTAGAAGATATTACTCAATATTCTTATATCCAGAGTTTAAACCAAGCAATTAAACAACTAGAACGCCAAAACAGAGAAATTAATCTAGCTGTCTTTGATGATTTAGCCACAATGGCGCAAGCCGATCCAAAATTACATGGAAAAATTATGGCAGCGCTAACAAATTTTATTCGCAATAATGCTGCCAAAGAGACTCATATCCAAATACAAGACAACCCATTATCAACAATTCGTGCTGATATTCAAGCAGCTTTATCAATACTGGCTAACAGAAATACTCAACAAGATAGAGAAATTGAACAACTAGATTTAAGCCACATAGATATTAGGGGTGCTAAACTTACTGGGGCTAATTTCGAGATGACAAACCTTTATCAAACTAATCTTTCTGGCGCAGATTTATGTAGTGCTAATTTGCATGGAGCCATTCTAACTGCGGCGAATCTTTCCGGCGCAAATCTGGCTGGTGCTAACCTCAAAGAAGCCATTTTAAGTGCGGCGAATCTCTCCGGCGCAAACCTTTCTGGAGCCAATTTAAATCAAGCAAACCTATATTTAGCAAAGTTAGATGGAGTAATTCTTAAAGATACTATCCTCAATGGAGCTAACTTGAGAGAGGTAAAATTTTCTGATGTCGATATCTCAAGCAAATAGTAAAATTGAAACTCGCACAAGAATGGGGAAACCCCGCCCCTACAGGCTAATGACATGGAAAGCAAAAAACTCAACCTTGGGGAATATATGCAAATTGCTTGCAATATGCTATACTGTTTAGCCTCAGAATATAAGTAATAATCCTGAGTAACGAGGAATATTTGGGCAATGTCTGCTAACAAGACAGGCTTACTGTTAAATTGGTTGATAGCGATCGCAGTGATATTTGTGCTGTTATTGACTGTGATTTTCTTTACATTGTCAAATATTCGGCAATTATCAATTCAACAACAAATACAATATGGAATTCAAGCCGTAGCCACCTTAGCAATTATTTTTTTAGGCTTGGCATTGCTAGTGAATGCATATTATGGAGCCAAGCGTGCCCAAGCTTTAGAAAAAAGTGCGATCGCGGCTGAAAGAAATATTGAAATAGCAATTCAAAATGCTAAACTCTCCCAAGAGCGGTTAACAGCCGAACGCTTTATGACAGCTGTTGCCCAGCTAGGGCATGAAAAGAGTGAAACCCGTACAGGAGCAATTTATGCTCTAGAACGAGTCGCCCAGGAATTTCCTAGAGAACATTGGACAATTATGGAAATTCTCACGGCTTTTGTCCGCGAAAATGCACCTATCCATCACCACGAACTCATGCGTGAGGAAAGTGTTGCACCTCTAGATTTTGATAAGTATAAAAAAGACAATCAGCGCACACCAAAAATTGAAGTAAATATCCCATACGAATTACCCAAAATTCGCACCGATATTCAAGTAGCCTTAACGGTAATTGGTAGGCGTAATTATTTAGAAGATAGAGAAAACCAGAAAATCAACTTACGCAATACAGATATTAGACAAGCCGACTTACAAGGAGCTAACTTAGAAAATTTTGATTTGCGGGGTTGTGACTTATCGGGTGCAGATTTGCGCGGTGCGGTTTTAGTTGGTGCGGATATGGCTGGTGCTAAACTTTTTGGCGCGATTTTGTATGAAGCCAATTTACTTAAAGCTAATTTACGGGGAGCAAATCTGGCTTGGGCTAACTTAAATCGCGCTAATTTGTCTAGTGCTAACCTGCGGGGTGCTAACCTTACAAGCGCAAGTCTGCGTGCAGCTAACTTGCAAGGAGCCAACCTGTATAAGGCGAATTTACAACAAGCTACCTTAAAAGTTGCCAATCTCTCCGCAGCCAAGTTATTTTTAGCTAACTTGCAAGGTGCAAAGTTGGGTAAAGCTAACTTACAGCTAACAGGGTTAATTGGCGCAAACCTCCAAGGCGCTAACTTGAATGGAGCTAATCTTCAAGGCGCTAATTTAAATGCAGCGAAACTGCAACAAACAGAAATTTACTTTGCTAACCTTTCCGAAGCTAGCTTGGCTGAGGCTGACTTACATCAAGCCAACCTGATAGGCGCTAACCTTTCTCAAGCCGTTCTCTATGAAGCTAATCTCCACGGCGCAAATTTGATGGGTGCTAACCTCTTCGAGACGAACTTTTGTGATGTCAAATTAGCCGGAGCGATTTTGACAGGGGTGAAGAATTTAGAATTACAACAAATTACAACAGCTTTAGGCGATCGCACAACTCGCTTACCTGATGATGTGGAAGCGCCAACACATTGGCGTCAATCTAGTTAATTCAAAATCAATATTTATGCCAGTTTTTTGGCATATTTTTGCTGTTATTGGCTATTTTAGCGATCGCACTTGTTACTGCATCGCGAAATTTATGCTGATTTTGTAATTCGCAGTTTATTGCTGCATAATTCATAACTGTAGATCTGATGACGAGCTAAATTTACACATTTAATGAATGCGATCGCACAAATAAATCTACAGAGTATGAACAAATTTTATCCTATATATGGTATTTATGAATAATCTTAATTGGCAAAGCCTCAATAATAGCTTCTGAAAATTTGTAGGGTTTTTGATTGCGCCTCATTACAGTAATTATTATGATGCTCAGTAAATCTATAGAGATTTTTAGAGGAACAAATTTATTGATTAATTAAGTCAGTGTATTTACTGTACTAAAAGGGATCAACAAATAATAGTATGGATAAGCCAAATTACATAAAAATTCAGCAATGAAGACTCCTGATACGTCTTTATTCAATATAGATAGACTCACGACTTGGTATATATATACTCCTGCTATATTTTTTCTGGCAATATCTTTAATTATTAGCGCTTTTGCGATTTTTCCGGCAGTTTCTATCACGCAAGAAATTGCCATATTTCTGCAAATAATCACTTTAATTTCTCTGGTGGCATGGGGAATAGTACTTAGCATTCATACGTACTATACCTCAAAACTTTCTTTAGTAATCGCTCAGACTGTATTATCAAAAACCTTTTCCGAAATTATGGAGCGTAAGCAAATCATCAACAGCCAGGTAAATTCTCCACCAGTAAATCCAGAAGAATTAATTGCCAAACGTTTTTCAGAAGCGATCGCACATTTAGGTAGCAGTCAAATAGAAACACGTTTTGCTGCAATTTATGTTTTAGAAAGAATTGCCAGAGATTGTCCAAAATACCATTGGACAATTATGGAAATTCTCGCTGCGTTTATCCGCGAAAATGCCCCGATAAATAGTGATTATGAAGAAAATTTAGCGAAAAAAGTCCCTACAGATATTCAAACAGCCTTAACTGTCATTGGCAGACGCAATACATTAAACGATTTGGCAAATCATAAATTAGATTTACGCGATATTGATATCAGTGGCGCTGATTTAATGGATGCTAACTTAGCTGGAGCCATATTAATTGGAGCCAATTTACAATGGGTAAATTTGATCGGAGCTAACCTATCAAGCGCCAACTTAGCAGACGCCAATCTTTGTGGAGCAGTTCTTTACGAAGCTAACTTGAGAAAAGCCACACTCACAGAAGCAAATTTACAAGAAGCAGTTTTGCGAAAAGTGAATTTATCTAAGGCGGTAATGTGCGAAGCGGATTTGCAAGGCGCAATGTTGTATGATGCTGACTTGCAAGACGCGATACTTGAAAATGCTAATTTAGAAGCAGCTATTCTTTGCGACACTAACCTAGAAGGGGCAAATTTAGAAGGAAGTAACCTTTTTGGTGCAAATTTGATTGGGAGTAACTTGCAAGGTGCCAAAATGATCGGTGCCAATTTAGAAGGCGTATTGTTCAGTACAGCTAATTTACAACAAGCTAACCTCTACGAAGCTAATTTAGAACAAGCTAATTTCTATGAAGCTAACCTAGAGCAAACAATTCTGACTGGTACGAACTTAAATCAGGCTATTCTCCAAAAAGCGAGAGTTTTTGGCGCAGATATGACAAGATGTGAAAATTTAGAATCACAACAGCTAGAGTTAGCTTTTGGCGATCGCACTACTCTATTACCAGAAAACCTCACAATCCCTGCAAATTGGTGTCCCAATATAGCCGATATTTCGATTTTTGAAACTGAAACTTAACCAAAAAGCCTAATTATTTAGCTGAATCATCAATTACTCCCACGTTTACCTTACAGGTGAGGCGTGGGATTAATTTTGATAGGTAAGTTGGGAATTGCACCCAACAATATATTCTAGAGGGCATGGCAGTGCCATGCCCCTACAATCTGTCACATTGCAAATTGGTATAACCAATGACAAATGACAATTGTACAGACAAGGGTTATCGCGTCTCTAATGACTAATTACAGCTTAATATCTTGAGCCTGAACCCGTGACTTGATTAGGATCTTGATAAGCGCGAGGAGTTTTGCGATTACGTGCTAAACCTGCCAAACCTGCTAAACCCAGCAATCCTAGCCAACCCCAATCAGTACCGCGATCGCTTCTGACATCACTGGTTCCTCGCAACGAAGGGTTCCCTGTAGTCGTACCTGTCGAGTCAGTACCTGTAGTGCCTGTACCACTAGTACCCGTACCTGTCGAGTCAGTACCTGTAGTGCCTGTGCCACTAGTACCTGTACCTGTACCACCAAAATCTGTAGTACCAGTACCTGTAGAACCTGTACCCGTAGTACCACCAGTACCTGTAGAACCTGTACCCGTAGTACCAGTACCTGTGCTACCACTACCGCCAATACCTGTAGAACCTGTGCCACTAGTGCCCGTACCAGTTGTACCGCCACTGCCTGTACCTGTTGTACCAGTTCCGCCGAAATCTGTAGTACCTGTATCTGTAGTGCCTGTACCTGTAGTTCCTGTGCCACTAGTACCAGTGCCAGTTGTACCAGTGCCTGTAGTGCCTGTACCTGTAGTTCCTGTGCCACTAGTACCAGTGCCAGTTGTACCAGTGCCTGTAGTGCCAGTGCCTGTAGTGCCTGTACCACCAGTACTGCCACCAGAGGAACCACTACCACCAGAAGAACCGGATTGAGCAGAAACTGATATAGATAAGGGTACAGCAACAAAACTGAGAGCAAAGATACCAGCCAAAACAAATTTGGATAAATTCAAAGGCTTCATGATTATTTTTCCTTATAGGCTCTAGATTTTTGTGGTTAATAGATTGCCAACAACGCCGTTAACGACTCAATCTGTTACTACACTCAGTCTTGGTAAGCACCACACATTAATACCCTGCCCGATTGTGGCAAAAGTCGGAAAACATTGAAATATATGGGATTAAGAAAAAACCTCAGCAGTTTTCAGCGATATTTAAACAACATGAAGATTCTCGCTAGATTCATCATTATCTTCATCTTCTGAAAAATTTGTGTTTTGAGTATGAGCTTGGCGAATGCTGATTGCATTGGAGCATCCCAATTTTGACGCAATACCCTAGAAGGGTATTGCTATACCAACAAAGCCTGCCTTGGCAGGCTATCAAACTTTTAGCCTGCGAAGGCAGGCTTCGTATTTCTAGCCCCACCCTTATAGGGTGAGGGCGTTTTTGCACATTTGGGATGCTCCCGATTGCATCAGCTTTATAGATACAGTAATTCTTTAACCTCGTAAAAACCCCCACGACGGTTTGCTATACGTCGAGGTAACTTTGACTAAGAATAACTTTTGCTTTTTTGATAAACGTCTACCATAGGATTAAAACTCTTTCTATCCAAAGTATTAGCCTGTCATCAATACCAGATTTTCTTACCGTTAGATATATCTTTTCTGCCGCATCTTGAATATTTATCAGTGATAGCAGTACAGTTGTTCATATAACTGTTTACAGTGCTTGAAACTTATATATAAAGTAATTAATTGCCATTGATGAACTTTGTTGTCGTTAGTTTTTATTCTTATAAATAAAATTAAGCTATAAATCCATCTTTAATAAGGTTTTTACTGATATATGAATTTATCTTCTTTCAAATAATTTTAAAAGTTATTAAGTTACATCTTCTTACAGATATAGATCGCGAAAAATTAAGTTATACATTTTTAGTTCTTGCGGTCAAAATTGCTCTTTTAAAACCCTCACCTTTAAGATTTGAGAATTTTAATATACCAGTATGACCATAGTTCCTAGTAATCATCTACCTCAAACTGTTATATCTCCAGAGAACTTAGCCCATCAGCGTCTTGCTGCTCAAAGAATGCAAGATGTTAACCTTTTATTACAAAATTTAGCTAATAGTGAAGAAGCAACTATTAAGCTGATTATTGATTGTTTATATGATATTGGCTCAGTTAACTTAATTAACCGCAGGTTGCGATTTCGTCCTTTAAACCGGACAATCAAATTAATTGCCAGAGTGTCTAAACCCGTATTCAGAGTAATTGCATGGCATTGGTTCCAAAAGAATTGTCCGCAGTTAATTACTAACTGGCTAGAAACAAAAATTGCTTTTGAAGATCCCACAAATTTACCCCAAGAAATTGCTGTAGAAACTTCACCAGCTAACCCATATTCTCCGCTAGAAGTAGATCGCATGAACCAAGAAATTAACTATTTACGTCAGCAAGTGAGATGGCTAGCTGGGGTTTGTATCGTGGCGCTGTCTGCATTAGGCGTTACAGTCACTGCACTTACCCGCAACCCAGATGCACCATTACAAAGTACACAGCAAATTCAATCACAGATCCATCCTTAAAGCCAATACAGTTCAGTTAGCGTCGAAAAACAGATTTGGCGTAGGTTGGGTTGAGGGACGAAACCCAACATTTTCGGCGCTTTGTTGGGTTTCACTTTGTTCAACCCAACCTACATTTATCCTTAACTGAACCGTATTTTCCTTAAAGCGATCGCTCTTTTTCTGTTAACTAGAGAATCCTTCATGCTGATAAGCTAAAGTGGCAATTGATTGTGCATCTAGCTTCAGCCATGAGGAAAAAGTGATGAAAGCAGTCTTAATGACAGCAGCCGGAAGCCCTGACGTGCTGCAAATACAACAAGTGACAAACCCTGCTGTTCCTGTCGGAGATACTGAACTTTTAGTACGCTTGGTAGCAGCTGGTATAAATCCTATCGATACAAAACTGCGTCAACGCGGTACATTCTACCCCGAACAAATGCCCGCCATTCTCGGATGTGATGGTGCAGGTGTTGTAGAAGCTGTTGGTGCTGGGGTACAGCGCTTTCGTCCAGGCGATGCGATATATTTTTGCTATGGTGGTTTAGGCGCACACCAAGGTAATTATGCGGAATATACTATTGTTGATGAGCGCTTTGTAGCACATAAACCAGCTTCCGTATCTTTTGCGGAAGCTGCAGCCGCACCTTTAGTATTAATTACTGCTTGGGAAGCTTTATATGAACGGGGAAGACTAGAACCCAAAGAAAACGTATTAATTCACGCTGGTGCTGGTGGTGTCGGCCATGTTGCCATTCAATTAGCTAAACTCAAAGGTGCTAATGTTGCCACTACTGTCAGTTCTCAAGAGAAGGCGAACTTTGTCAGACAACTAGGTGCTGACGAAATAATATTTTATCAACAAACTGACTTTGTACAAGCCGCTTTAGATTGGACTGGTGGCGAAGGTGTAGACTTAGCTTTTGATACTATTGGTGGCGAAACTTTTCACAAAACCTTCCCTGCAGTGCGAGTATATGGCGATATTGTGACAATTTTGGAACCAGATGCCAATACTGTGTGGAAAGCAGCGAGAATGCGTAACCTCCGCATCGGTTTGGAACTGATGTTAACACCGATGTTACAAGGAATGGTGGAAGGACTGCAACATCACGCCGAAATTCTCCAACAGTGCGCAACTTGGATTGATGAAGGTAAGTTAAAAATTCATGTCAGTCACAAATTTCCTTTAGCAGAAGCAGCAAAAGCTCATCAATTACTAGAAAGTGGTTCTATCACAGGTAAAATTGTTCTGCTGATTGGCGATGAATGATTGAAAAACAGTTTGAGTAATTTATTTGGGAAACGCAAAGGATCGCAAAGGTTGTACGCAGAGGATCGCAAAGTGGTTTCTCGGCGATCCTCTGCGGTATACTCTGTGTTCTTTTGCGTTTTATTAATTGTTCTACTTTTATTTCCTTTACCAGCTTCCGCAGTTCAAACTTCAATTCAGCGTACACCTTTAACTCTGGAGTTATTACAAGAACGGTTAAAGACACCTATACTCCGCGAAGGTAATTTAACCGTAGATTTACGGCAGATGGTGATTGATTTACGTCCAGAAAATTCTGGCTTTCGCGATAATTTTTACCAATTGCTACGGAAAGAATTACAAAAAAATCGTGCCAATTCTTTAGGTTTAGACTTGAGTTATTCTCTGATTCAAGGGGATTTTATGGGGAGCGATTTAGGTTTAAGGACTCCCCTTTATGCTCAAGAAATAGCGCCAATTTTTACACCAACTGAAAAAGAACAACTAGAAAGTTTACGCCTAGTTTGTTTGCAATCTCTCGCTGTTGGTTTACCTAACTCTAAAGATTGCCGTTCGCTTTTAGGGACGCAAGCAGCAGCCAGTGAAATTACAGTATTTCGCGGTTCTTTAACGTTAATCCAAACTCGGTTTAATGGTGAAGTTTGGTTTCCTAATATCTTCTTTTTACAATCTGTAGATGCTCAAGGTGCAATTTTTACTCAGCCTACACACTGGAATGAAACTCGATTCAGTCGTGATGTCAGCTTTAATGGTGCGACTTTTCGACATTTGAGTAATTTTCAAGAAAGTATTTTTTTTAATAAAGGTAATTTTAAGCAAGTTCAATTTCAAGAAACTGCTGAATTTCAACATAGTGTATTTGTAGGTGCTGCGAATTTTACCCAAGCTAATTTTAAGCAGTTAGCGAAATTTAATACAGTGCAATGGTTGGGAAATACTGATTTTTCTGATGTGCATTTTTTCGGACAAGCACAGTTTACTAAAGCGAATTTCGATCAGTTTCTTTTATTAACAGATGCGACATTCGATCAAGCAGTGATTTTTCGCGAAGCCCAATTCGATCAATCGGTGAGTTTGCAAGGTGCTAGCATTCTCAACTTGGCAGATTTTAGCGATGCAAATTTTGCTCAAGATGCTTTTTTAACTGTGGCGGGTTTGAGTTTTAACTCGAATCAAGCCAAGATTTTAGGTAATTCTGGTGAAATTGGTAAGAGATTTTGCGTCCCGACTTTGCAAGGAAATCAGAATGTATTACGTAATTTAGGACAAAATTTCCGTCAGCAACAGCAAATTGCTGATGCTAATCAACTGGAGTATACAAAACAGCGATTGCGACTGCGGGAGTTAACTCACCGTTTGCTGTCTACAAATATTAATAAGGCTCCTTTAGCTAGTTTAAAGCGATTAGGTTTTACTGGCAACCAAGCAGAAGCGATCGCTCAACGCCGTCAAGTTAAATTATTCCGGAACAGCAGTGAATTACTAACTCTAGCAGACATTGATTTAGATACCTATAACCAAGTACGCGATCGCTTGATTGTCAGCGAACCTCTATCATTAGGTAGTTGGTTACTCCTCGCTTGGAGTTGGTTAGCGTTAAGTTTACTACTGCTACTGAGTGGCTATGGTACTAATATTTGGCTCGCTTTTGGCGTTGGTGGTGTCGCGATCGCCTTTTTTGGCTTAATATTTTGGCTTGTGGATCGCTATCGTCGTTTGCGTCCTACACCAATTATCCCTACATATTACGAAACTATTTCTGTATTAGTTAGTTTTACAGGCTTAGAATTTTTCAGCTTATTAGCCATCTTTCGCAGTGCGGAACAACCTTGGCTAACTCTAGGATGTCTGTTAACGATTATTGTCCCCGTCCCAGTAATTTTACTAATGCGACTGTATCAGCAAGGGCGCTATCACGACTTATTAGAGGTTTCTTACTTCACAGAAGATGGTACCTTTCGCCAGCTACGATTACTGATTGGACGCTTACCTGTCATTCCTCGAAATCAGACATTTCGCGATCGCTATATGCATCTTTTATGGGATCGGCGCTGGAACTGGCTGAACTACTATGACTTTAGCTTGAATAACTTAGTGCGGTTAGGCTTTAACGATATTCGGATGCGAGATGAGCATTTACCGAGCATCATTGCTACACTTGGCTGGTATCAGTGGAGCTTGGGTTTACTGTATATCACCTTAGTATTATGGACGCTTTCTCGTACCATCCCCGGATTAAACTTGCTGATTTATCTCAAGTGAAATGCTGTCACATAGCAAAAATAGCAATATCAATCTGGTTTTTGGCAGAAAATCAACTATAAAGCTTGGCTAAACCCTAAAAAAGAAAAAATTCAGTTAAAGGTAGGCAAACCCACCTCTAACCGAAATCAAAGCATTTTGTAACCAAATACCAAATTCAATATCACACATGGTTTTGACGTAGATATTACAAACTCATGACAAGATTGCGTCTATCGCCAATCTGTTTGATGATGCTAACTCACCTTTGCTTCCAAAGATTTCAGCAATTCAGTATTCACACCCGATTCACGGGTTAGAGAAATTTTACCAGTGCGGGCTATTTCCCTCAGCCCAAACTTCTGTAGCACCTGCACAATCGCCACCAATTTCCCAGGATCGCCCACTACCTCCAGCGTCAGGGAATCTTCCGCCACATCTACCACTCGCGCCCGAAAAATCTGAGATAATTCGATCACTTCTGAGCGGTTGCTGCTAGTAGCATTCACCTTAACAAGCATCAATTCTCGTTCAACGCAGGGAGTTTCTGTAATATCCTGCACCTTCAGGACATTGACCAGCTTGTATAATTGTTTAGTCAGCTGTTCAATCACGCGATCGTCACCAGGTACCACCATCGTGATTCGGGAAACGCCTCCCTGTTCAGCCGGGCCAACAGCAAGGCTTTCTATATTAAAACCGCGACGGGCAAATAAACTCGAAATGCGGGACAGAACACCCGCCTCATCTTCTACCAGAACTGAAAGGGTATGTTTCATGTTTGCCAACACAGGCTCAGGCTTCATTTTACTAACAAAAACATTAGCTAATGCTCGCCCTACAAGTACTGCCTACTAAATTTCTAAATAAATTCTGATCTCTAATTTTAAACTCAAGACAGCACTGATTAAACTTTTAGCTGGAGTTAAAATTGCCCACAAATCATCCTACAAGCATAAACCCCTAACAATACATATCTTTTTACTGGCAGATGTCAACAATTGCGAGGAATTTTATCCTCAGATTGTAAGCACCTCTGATAGGAGACAAAATTTTATGGGTTGGCTCAAAAGATTATTTGGACTAGAAAAACCACAAAACGCAGAAGTAAACCCCACTCCCCAAGCTGTACCACAAGGTTCTAATGCAACCTTTGCACCGGAAACTACTGCTGGTTCTACTGCTACCCAATCTATTCCCCCAGAACGTCTAGGATTAAACGGAGAATACGATCAAAGTGGTTTAGCCAAACGAGTAGCACTAGCTTTTGACCAAGATGCTCAACTGGATGATATTAATACTCTGTGGGTTGCTCAAACAGGCGGAACTGTAGTACTAAAAGGTAAAGTCCCCAGCCAAGAAATTCTCACTCGCATGGTTTCTGTCGCCCGTTCAGTTAATGGTGCTACAGGTGTGGAAACAAACCAAGTAACGATAGGCTAGTGGCTTAAGGGACTTCCAACTAAAAAAATATACTATCACTGTGTAGCCAGAGGGGCAGGGAGCAGGGGGAAAATCAAAATATCTTCTCTCGGAAATTTGATACTTTATTTTCTGGAAGTCCCTAACATCAAAAGTAATACCAATTGGAAAAAAGAATGCGACAGATTGTAGGGGCACTGGCACTGCCATGCCCTCGATAATATTTTGATGTGTCGCAAAGATTATTTGAATTGGTATAAAGTTCTGAATACAGCAAATTTATTGACTGGGCAAAGTCACAAGCTCTTGACTATCTTCAAGGCATTGATTAATCCAATTTAAAATAGCCTGGTTTACTTGCTCTGGACTTTCATCATGGGGACAATGTCCCACATTTTCTAAGTTAAGTACTTGCAATTTCTCATTGTATTTGGCAAATTGATTAGCAAGTATTGGCGGCACAAATCGGTCTTTTTGTCCCCAAATCAAAAGCATGGGAATTGTTAAATTTGGCAACATAGTCTTGACACTAGGGCTAAAGTTTACACCCATAGCCGCTCTAAATAAGGCGCTAAAAGCACGAGCAGAACCTCTATCTTGTGGCGGCCCGGCTAAAATATCTATTAATTCATCGGTAATCGCCTCTGGATTGGCATAGGCGAGACTAGCCCAACGGCGTAATACACTGGGTTGACGCACAAAATTAAACACAGGTTTTAGTACAATTGGGGAAGCGACTATCTTTTTAATCGTCGTGATAATTGGCATTAAAATCGGTCGCATTGCAGCCGGAATTGCTTCTTGCTCTAATGTAGGGTCAGGCAAGCTCATCATAACTATACCTTGCACCATATCCGGATGAGTGGCGGCAGCAGTTAAAGATATGAGTGAACCATTAGAATTACCAATTAATATGACTGGTTGACGAATAAAAGCTTTCCAAAAGTCATATACCTGTTCTACCCACAATTCTACGCTGTAGTTCGCTGCGGCTTTTTCCGAAGCGCCAAAACCCAGCATATCTAAAGCATAGACGGTGTGGTGTTCTGCCAATACTTCTAAATTGTGTCGCCAATGACCAATAGAAGCACCAAAGCCATGCAACAAAATTAAAGGTACAGTCTTTTGTTGATTTTGGGCAGAGCGGATATAAGTATAGCGGGTTTGCCAACCTCGCCAAATCCAGTCTCTCTGATTACCAACCCTCTGTTGCCAGTTTATCCCAGCTGTCACACCCGCCTCCCGTTTTTGAATCTGGAAATCCTCTTCCTTTCCATCTTAAAAGCTGGACAAGCAGGACAAGGAAGACAAGGGCGACAAGGGAGACTAATGACAAATGACTAATGACCAATGACCAATGACCAATGTTAATTTTTGTATAAAATATTACATTTTATTGGTAACCAGGTATTTTATCTGTAATATTGCTATTCTGTAAATATAGTTGTAAAACTAAATGTCAATTAGTTGTTAACTGATTGATACAATACTTAATGCTTCTCTAGGTTGTGTAATTTAGATTAACAATTTTCGAGAAATTCTCTCAGACTGAGTAGAATGACAAATACAGACTAAATCACAACCACCTTATGGATTAGTTAAGCTATAACTGTAAGGCTCATTTTTAAGTCCTCAGCTATTTTAGTACTTTATCCTGAGGCAAATCAATCAAAAACTCAGCCAATCAAAACCAAGCCAAATTCTTAACAAAGAGCTCCCACGAATCATAATGCCTGTGATTGAGAAAAAACGAACTCGCGATCTGCCCCAAATTAACGAACGTATTCGCTTCCCGAAAATTCGCGTCATTGATACTGATGGTGCTCAATTGGGAATTATGCCCCCGCACGAAGCACTTCAGCTAGCTGAAGAAAAAGAGTTAGATTTAGTGCTGCTAAGTGATAAAGCCGATCCGCCAGTTTGCCGGATTATGGACTACGGGAAGTACAAGTTTGAACAAGAGAAGAAGGCGCGGGAAGCCCGGAAGAAGCAGCACACAGCTGATGTCAAGGAAGTGAAGATGCGCTACAAAATAGAAGAACACGACTATAATGTGCGCGTCAAGCAAGCAGAACGCTTTCTCAAGGATGGGGATAAAGTTAAGGCTACTGTGATGTTCCGGGGTCGGGAAATTCAGCACAGTGACTTAGCAGAAGATTTACTCAAGCGAATGGCGACTGATTTAGAGCCATTTGGTGAGGTGCAGCAAGCACCGAAAAAAGAAGGAAGGAACATGATGATGCTGATTTCTCCGAAAAAGTAATGTTCCTTATTCGCTGCCAGAATTGTAAACCTTAATTGAAGACTTAAAGCTGATATCCAAGTCGGCGGAATTTCTGAAAACATGATAGTCCTGAACGCTGAGAGGGAAAAATAAGACTCAGTTGTTCAGGACTTTTGCCATTTCTAGGTAAGTTCTGTGACAATCCCTTTTATTTAGGGGCTAGGGGACAAGGAAGACAAGGGGGACAAGGAAGACAAGGGGGACAAAATCAATTCAAAATTCAAAATTCACGCATTCAGAAATATTTTTGACTTTTGACTTTTGACTTTTGACTTTTGACTTTTTATGCCCAATGCCCAATGCACAGTAAAAATACCAGAAAAAAGCTGAATGGAACTAAAACATACCTGGTTAACTGCAAATAAAGGCATTCCGTCTCGGCTGCTACATTGGTTGAATCTTCGACCTGAGGAGACTGAACGGACATGGCTAATGTTTGTTTTTTATACAATCGTATCTGTAGGATTACGATGGGCGGAAGACAGTACAGTAGCGTTATTTTTAGATGAATATGGCGCTAATCCTTTACCTTTGGTGTATATGGCTAGTGCCGCCTTGGGTTTTGGATTGGTTTTTTTATACTCCGGGTTACAAAAGATTTTTCCCTTGCGCTGGGTAATTGTGGCGATCGCACCTTGTATGGTGACGCCATTACTCATATTAGTATTCTTGCATTCGGGAATACAAATTTCTTACTGGACAATTATTCTTGTATTTTTAATGCGGCTGTGGGTAGACGCACTATATGTAGTCAACGATCTCAATACTTCAATCGTAGCTAATCAATTATTTAATATTCGTGAGATTAAGCGCACCTATCCACTGGTGAGTAGTGGTTTATTAGTAGCTGATGTGATCAGTGGCTTTAGTTTACCTTGGCTATTAGCATTCGCCAAGTTGAATAAAGTCATTATTATTGCCTGTGTATTGATTATTTTTGGTACAGGAATTCTCTTTTACCTCAGTCATCACTATCGCGAAGCCTTTCCCGATGCGCCACAAAAGCTCAATTTTCAAGAAGCAACCGCTAGACACCGCCGCCTAGAAGTACCACTCAAACGTTATATCTGGCTGCTATTTGGCTTTGTTGGTCTTTTGCAAGTGATTGGCTTACTGATAGACTTTCAATATCTGCGCGAGTTGAAATCTAATTTTGGTGAAAAAGACTTAGCTAGCTTTTTGGGATTATTTGGCGGGATTGTGGGACTCTGTGAGTTAATGACACAGTGGTTTATTTCTAGCCGCATAATTGAACGGTTAGGTGTATTTTTTGCCGCCGCACTGTTACCAATTACTGTAGGTTGTTTAATTCCCGCCGGGATCACCTTTTTCAATGTCATTACTGGTGTGGAATTACCCAACTTTTTCTGGGGGTTAGTAATTCTCAAATTCTGCGATGAACTTTTGCGCTACACCTTTATTATGAGTAGCGGCCCAGCGCTTTACCAACCAATTCCCGAAAGAATTCGCAATCGCACACAAATATTATCGGGGGGAACGGCAG
Organism: Calothrix brevissima NIES-22; assembly: GCF_002367995.1. Taxonomy (GTDB): domain Bacteria; phylum Cyanobacteriota; class Cyanobacteriia; order Cyanobacteriales; family Nostocaceae; genus Aulosira; species Aulosira brevissima. The sequence continues at coordinate 5,649,127 of NZ_AP018207.1, read as the reverse complement.
AAGCGATCGCCACCGGTTTAGCCGGAGTAGTAATTTTTGTGACTTTAATCTTTTGCGATCGCTATGTCCCAGAAGATTTAAAAAAGTGGGTGTTTATCGTTGAAACAGTAATCGTAGCTGCTATTTGTTTAAAAGTAGTGATGTTACTGCGATCGCGCTATGTAGACTTATTAGTATTCAGTGCAGACAGGGGTGAACTCAGTGCTGCAAATGTGGGTTTACGAGTATTTCAACAAGGAGTAGTTAAGGCTTTAGGCGAAAAGGGTAGTTTAGCAGATAAACGTTCTTGTATTGAACTTTTAGCCCAAATTGATTTGCATGGTGCGGTAGAAGTTTTAGCACCCTTACTAGTAAAATTACCGCCAGACTTACAATGCCAAAGCTTAGAAGTTATGCTCATGGCTGAGGCGCAACCGATTTATTTACCCTATGTTCGTCCTTTATTAGAACAGTCTGAAGATAATGTGACGCCAGAGGTGTTTGCTTTGGCTTTGCGCTACGTTTGGCTAGCCGAACCACATCCTAATTTAAGCTTATTAGAAGAGTATCTCCACCCCCGACAACATTCGCTGATCCGCGCCACAGCCGCCGCCTTACTTCTACGTCAAGGAACGCCAATGCAAAAAGTTGCGGCGACTAAAGCTATGCGGCGAATGCTCACGCATAAAAACGAACGAGAACGGGTGAATGGAGTCAAAGCTTTAAGAGAAGCCGTTTATTTACAAGCCTTACGGGTTCATATCCCCCATTTATTGCAAGATGAGTCTTTACGGGTACGTTGTGCTGTATTGGACATGATCGCAGCTACTAAATTAGAAGAATATTATTCGGCACTTTTAGGGGCACTTTACTATAAATCCACCCGTAACACAGCAATGCGTGCTTTAGTACAGCTAGAAAATGAAGCCATAGAAATGCTGTTGGATCTAGCTACCAATATTTACAAACCTGAATTAGTACGGGTATATGCTTGGCGTACCATTGCCCAAATAGGTACTTCCGAAGCTGTGGATTGTTTATGGCAAAACTTAGAACAATCTTGGGGTTCTAGCAGAATTCATATTCTGCGCAGCTTATTAAAAATACATAAACAACCAGAAATTAAAAGTTTAGAGGATAAATTTTATGAGAGTAGAGTAGAAAATTTAATTAAAGAAGAACTCAAATTTTTAGGCAGTATTTATGCAGCCTACATCGACTTTACCTTACTGCAAACTATCACTAACCAGCAAGCAAAAGCAGTTTTTGAGTTACTCCAACGCGCCCTATTAGAATTAGAAATGGATGTTAAAGAAAGATTATTACTGTTACTGAAGTTATTGTACTCTCCAGAAAAGATGCAAGCAGCAGCCTTTAATATTCGCTCTGATTCCAGTATCAACTTAGCGCGAGGTTTGGAAATTCTCGATCACACGGTGAATCTTTCCTGTAAATCTTTGTTGCTGAATATTTTAGATCGGCGCTCTTATGAAGAAAAACTTTATCTGTTGACAGCCTCAGGATTAGTTGAATATCAACAATTATCAATTAGCGATCGCCTGCGGCGGTTGTTGATGATCTCAAATTTTCTCTCTGATTGGTGTTTAGCTTGCTGTTTTCATTTTGCCCAAGTTAGCCAAATTCGCTTGACAATCCCAGAAATTATGATTGCTTTACGCCATCCCACTGGTTTTGTCAGAGAAGCCGCGATCGCATATCTGAGTGTAGTGTCACACCGTTTTATCATCAAACTCCTACCTCAACTACAAAAAGATAAACACCCCCTTGTGGTAGCTCAAGTTAAAAAGTTGATGGCACAATATACAGAGCAGAATTACAGAATCGAGCAGGAAGTTTAGAGAATGGGCATGGGGCATTGGGCATTGGGCATTGGGCATTGGGTATTGAGAAGATTAAGAAAATAATTTTGAATTGTTTATGCTACTTGTCCTCCTTCCTTTGTCCTCAAAATAAACCCAACAAAAGCTCATATTTGTTGGGTTTATTCACCTATATCAAGGAAATTACTTTTGCAGAACTGGCGAGATTTTCAGTTGCTGTTAAAACTTCTCGTCTTGCCCATTTATCGGCTGTCAAAATGTCATCTAAAGAGGGATTTTGTAAATTATCATTTTGATGGCGATCGCACACCCATTCAATACAACGGGGAATATCTAAAAAGCGAATTTTTTCTTCTAAAAATAAAGCCACTGCTTGCTCGTTGGCGGCATTCAATACAGCAGGCATGGAACCGCCAGCGCGACCGGCTGCATAAGCTAGTTGCATACAAGGATATTTCTTATGGTCTGGTTCGCGGAAGGTTAAATTACCAGCTTTAACTAAATCTAAGCGTTCCCAGTCGGTGTAAATGCGATCGGGCCAAGATAAAGCATACAACAAAGGTAAGCGCATATCCGGCCAGCCAAGTTGGGCTAAAACTGACGTATCTTGCAATTCAATTAATGAATGAATAATGCTTTGGGGATGGATGACAATCTCAATTTGGTCATAATCCATACCAAAAAGAAAATGCGCTTCAATTACTTCTAAACCCTTATTCATTAGAGTTGCAGAATCTACAGTAATTTTGCGCCCCATTGACCAATTAGGATGTTTCAGCGCATCTGCAACTGTGACTTCTGCTAATCTTTCTACTTCCCAATCTCGGAACGCACCCCCAGAAGCAGTTAATAAAATCTTTCTTAATCCGCCTTTAGGTACGCCTTGAAGACATTGAAAAATTGCGGAATGTTCGGAATCGGCTGGTAATAATTTAACGCCATGTTTTTCTAGTAAAGGTAAAACTACAGGCCCCCCAGCAATGAGAGTTTCTTTATTTGCTAAAGCAATATCTTTACCAGCTTCAATAGCAGCGATAGTGGGGAGTAATCCCGCACAACCAACGATTCCCGTAACAACAGTTTCCGCTTCACCATAACGCGCAACTTCAATCACTCCCGCTTCACCAGCCAGAAGAATTGGTTGGGGATCGAGGTCTTTGATTGCTTCTTGCAGCGCTGATAATTTATCTTCTATACATATAGCTGCTATCTGCGGTCTAAATTGCCGAATTTGAGCAGCTAACATTTCTACATTGCTTCCTGCTGCTAATCCAACAATCCGAAATTGATCCGGGTACTGAGAGACAATATCTAAAGTCTGAGTACCAATAGAGCCGGTGGAACCAACAAGAGTAATCGCTTTCACAATTGTTTAATATTTACAGACAACTCTCACTATAAATTGCTGAGGTATCCTTCATCAAAGCAAATTTGAGAAACTAGCGATCGCATTTCTCTATCTCCCTTGTCCTTTTTATATATAATTTGGGCTTATTCCTATCCTCCAGTTTGTTGAATCACTTGGTTAATGCGATCGCTTCTGACTGGCTGACATTCACCTTCTCGCTGATAAATACAAGTATTTCCCCAGCAATGCTGTGATGAATAGCCTGGTTGCTGAATGGGGATATTAGCAACCAGATAATTAAAGTTTTGTTTCTGTGTCTCAAATTCCTTGTTGTTTTCCATCAAAAACATTGGGACATCTTGATGTAGGTAAGTATAACCGCCAGATAATGCCCAGTGAATATCCCAAAGACCGACACCACAAACTGTTTTTTCCTGACTTAATTTTTGTAAAGCTTGCAAATTACCAGATTCTGCATTCCAGTGCGTCCATCCCCGATTGTTCCACAGCATTTGCCAGCTTAATTCTGTATAAAGGTTAAATCTGCCAGCCAATACTGCAGAAGTGGAAGCCCACAGTATTAAACATAACGATACTGCTACGAATTTTGCCAGATGCGATCGCCATTTTAACAGCCAGAATTTGACTACCTGTGAGGTTCCTAAGCCAGCTAACATCAAGATTAGGGGCAAGGCGGTATAAATAAAACGGTATTCTTTATGTGCTGGGAGACTGTGAGTTAAAATAACTGCGATCGCTAACCATGCCAAAATTGGACTCTGAAGACTACCGATAATTGCTAAAAGTGCGATCGGCACAATAAAAAAAGACCAGCTTTTCAAGATAAGTACGAAATATTCATACCAAGGAGAAACCCCATAAATATGGCTTCTATTTTCAACAATATTTATCCAGAAATTTTTCCAAAAAGATTGAAAAGGGTAAGACCAAGTAAATGCATCTACCATCCCAAAAATAAGTAAGGGACTGATGATACCAGCCATCATCGCAATGCTTCTTTCTTGCCAATCTTTTTGCCAACAAATATATAGCAATGCGACAGCTACAGCCGTTATTAATTGAATTCGTAAACCTAAAGCGCACCCACACAAACAACCTGCTAAAAATAGACGAGTCCGAGGCTGAAACCACTTTCCATGAACGCCAAGATAAACGCCTGGGAGAAAAAGATGAGTGGCTACTACCTCATTAAAAGCCTTGGGTGCAAAGTAAACAAACTCATACCAAACGCTGCAAATACCCGCAGTTATGACAGCCGTTAATAAACCCCCTGTACGATGTCCCCAGAGAAACGCAACAACTATTGTTGTTAAAGACAACAGAGACAAAAAAATATTTACACCAGTCACATAACCTGTAGAACCATTTCCCAGCCAAGCAGTCAGGCGCATAATTGCAGCTAACACCGCAGGAAAGATCCACGATCTGATCCCATCTCTATATTCCCAGGTAATTATCCCATGACCAAAAGCTAGGCGGTGGGCGGGTTCTTGAGTCTGGAATATTTCATCTGCCCAAAAAATATTGGGAAAAGCCAACGCGCAGCCAACGCGCAGCAGTAAGGCAAGTAAAATCAGAGTGCTACATAAGAGCGTGTTTAACTTCAATTTGCTATTCATTTGCTGCTGTATACAAAAATGTTATCCTGCTTGCGTCACGCTAAATTGAGACCAAATCATGAATTAGGCGATCGCTCTAGATTAATCTAAATTAATGGTCTAGTTTATGCTATTGTGCCTTTGAGCGTAGCTCTAAGTATTTTGCTATGCTATCCAAAATATCAGCCTGCATTAGCAACAGCTTTATTAATTTCTGGATAACTGATTGACATTTATGGCGAAAACTTCAGATAAAACATTATTAAAATCAATCAAATCTTGGTTAAATTATCCAGTTACAAAATACTTAATTGCAGTCCTTATATTTGCTATATTCATCCGTTGGATTTGTGTTCCCAATAAATCAGTTGATTATAAATATTTTTTAGATCCTTGGTATGATTTTATCGCTTCTCACGGTGGATTTCCGGCATTAAAATATGATTTTGCTGACTATACACCCTCCTATCTCTACTGGATTTTGATAGCAGCTACCCTGCTTTCTGGCTTGCCAAAAATTTTGGCAATCAAGCTTTTCGCCATGTCTGTTGATTTTTTATGTGCATTTTTAACTTACAAAATTGTCAAATTAAAATACCCCATAGGCAACATGCCAATATTAGCTTTTTTGGCAGTTATTTTAAGTCCAACTGTCATCTATAATAGTGCCTTATGGGGTCAATGTGATGTTATTTATACAACTGGATTGATAGCTTGTATTTATTTTTTATCTATTGAGAAACAAATACCAGCACTAATCAGTTTTGGTGTGGCAATTTCTTTTAAATTCCAAGCGATGTTTCTTTCACCCTTACTATTAATCATGGTGGTGAAAAGGAGAATATCTTGGTATTTATTACCGATAATTCCCTTAGTATATTTAGTTCTTATGCTGCCAGCTTGGTTTGCTGGTAGACCAATGAAAGATTTGCTCTTAGTATACTTTAATCAAGCGAATAAATATAAGGAATTAGCGAAGAATTCTCCTAACCTTTATCAATGGATTTCTAATGATTTATATAATATTGTTGTGCCGATTGGGTTAAGTTTAACTGTAGCGGCAATGATATTGTTAGCATATCGTGTTTATAAAAGTCGGCTAGAAATTACTCAAGATAGGCTGATACATTTGGCAACAATCTCTGTATTGTTTATGCCATATATCCTCCCGAAGATGCATGAAAGATATTTCTATCCGGCGGATATTTTATCAATTATCTTTGCTTTTTACTTTCCCCAATATCGTTGGGTAGCAATATCAGTGCAAATGGCTTCATTCTTTAGCTATTTGGGAACTCAGATATATATCCAAATTTTTTCGATACCTTTAGGTTTTACGCTTTGGTTTATTGTTCAAAACTGTGATACAATCTTTCCCAAATTAAAAGCTGAAAATTCTTAAAAACATTAATAATAGTGGAAAAAGTTTTCCAAAAATCTTATATTCTCGGTGCAATTATTGGGATTAGCACCTGCATTTTATTTATCTCTAGCAGCCTGAGACATGAATTCTTCAATTCATCGGGAGATTTAGCCTTTTTCGATCAAGGAATTTACTTAATTAGTCAGGGAGAAATGCCAATTTCTTCAATTATCGGTTTTCATGCTTTAGCCGATCATGCTGCTTGGATTTTGTATCCCTTGGCGTTATTATACAAAATTTATCCTAGCGTTTATTGGCTATTTGCAATACAATCTTGTGCTTTAGCTTTAGGTGGGTTACCTACATATTTGCTAGCAATACAAGCGGGTTTAAAAAAAAGCCAAGCATTAGCAATGGTAGGTGTGTATCTTCTCTACCCGGTAATTTATAACAGTAATTTGTGTGATTTTCATCCAGATGTGATTGCTGTACCTGCACTTTTAACAGCAGTGTTAGCAGCAAGAAGTAGAAAAATAGCTTGGTTTATTTTCAGTATTTTTTTAGTGTTGGGTTGTAAAGCCGTTTTATCCCTAACTGTACTGGCGATGGGAATTTGGCTATTGTTATTTGAACAGCGACGTTTTTATGGTGCGATCGCACTTTTTAGCGGTACAGCCTGGTTTATCATTGCCAATAATTTTATTATCCCCACTTTTGGCACAGAAGCAGCATTACTTAACCGCCATCTTTACCGTTATTCTTATTTAGGAAACTCCTTTCATGAGATGGTGCAAATTTTCCTATCCCACCCAGAAGTTATTACTAACAATATTTTTTCAACTATTAATTTAGAATATTTATTTTTTTTATTTGCCCCTGTATTATGGAGTTTAAGACCAGAATTTTTCATATCCCTAATAGGCGCAATTCCCTGTATAGGATTGAATATTCTTGCCGATCATATATCACAAAAAAATCTGGTTCTGCATTACTCTTTACCAGCACTACCATTTTTAATTTTAGCTGTAATTGCCAGCCTCGCCAGTAGTAAAGCCTGGATTAAACAAAACCGCATCATTATATTATGGTCTTTAATTGGATTTTTAGTTTTAGGTAAGTTTGGCTTTTTTACGTCTAGATATCTCAAAAACCTGGATAATTGGCAAGCTACAAAAGAAGCGATCGCTCTTGTCAAAACTCAAAATAGCGTATTTACTACAGATATCATTACCCCACATTTAACTCATAGAAAGTTAATTAGTTTTAAATATAATCCTCAAGACTTAGATAAGTTCTATTATATATTACTGAATCTGCGTCACCCAGGCTGGGCTGCAAGTACTACAGATTATCAAAATATAGTTAATCAGTTGCAAACAAAGTCAGAATTTCAGTTGCAATATCAAAAAGATGATGTGTATTTGTTTGTAAAAAAATCCCCTATCCTTCCTTCAATAAGGTTTAATTAGTCTCAAAAAGCTTAATCTGTGTAGTAGCGCAGCCAGCCTAATTTATTTAGTTGAATATGTTAGGTTTCTTTTCTCAAATGTGACTAGTTTCAAGCAAGGAAACCCCTCCACGGTGGCTCCCCAACCTACAATTATCCTTAATTAACCCTATTTACCTGTTATTACCAAATAATATCAACAGAGTACTGATGAATTTGACTATCTACAGTCACAATTGGTAGATTTTCCACTTGACTTTGAGCAATAATAATTCTGTCGAATGGACCGCGATGTAAATCTGGTAAATTTGCTACTTGTAATGCATGAATAATTTGAATAGATAGACTTTCAAATCGATTGATGATTAATCGACTGGGAATATAGATTTCTGGTGATTCAGGTAAATCGAGTTTTCCCAAGCGTACTTTTATAATAATTTCCCATGCACTTGCGGAACTTAAGAATAACACATTATTCGGATCGCCAATTACACTACGGGCTGTTGATGAAAGTTGTGAATCATCTGTCACCCACCAAATAAATGCATGTGTATCAAGTAACGCTTTCATTATCAATATCTACAGGGAAGAGAAAGTCATTTAAAATATCATTTGGTAGAGGTGAATTAAAGTCGGAAGAAATCACCACCTTACCACGATCTAATCCGGGAGTTCGAGGTAATGGTTGTTGGGAAATTGGTACAATCCGAGCAACAGGAGTACCAGCTTGAGAAAGAATAACTTCCTCTCCAGACAAAACTCTACGCAGTAATTCCCCAAAGTCAGCTAAGTTGCCTGGAAGTTCTGCATTATACATTGATAAATCTATTTATGGAGAAACTAGTGTAAATCCTTGAGATTCTCCTACAATTTTACTATTAGTAAGCTTGATTTTCGGTAAAGTTTCTTTATCCAACAACACGTAAGATTTTTTATCTACCATTTGTTGCAAAACTTGTAAATTTGCAGCAGTCACCTTGCAATCGCTATAAAAATCTAAGCTGGGGCGATTATAAGCAAAAGAAGTATAAATTTGTGTTCCTGCTGGTACATTAGCCTGAATTAATGCACCTACTGGCTTAACTGGAAAAGCTTCGTTTAACTCCCAAACCCAAGATTTTGAACTCACAAACAGCGCTAAAACTAAATAAATTCCAGATAATAAAACTGGAATAAAGTAACGGTTGCGCTGTTGAATTAGCCACGCAGTTACACCCATGCTAATTGCCAAAATAATACTCATGACAATTAAAGTCGGCTGGGGTTCAGCAATTATAAAGTAAACGCAGCCTCCCAAGCCAACAACCGAGAGAAATGCAAAGAATACAGTTAAAAATTTACCTTTAAATTTATCTTGCTGCTGCCAAATATTGCTTAATTTCGCTCCAATTGCTAAAGCTAAAAAGGGGTATATAGGCATTACATACCAAGGTAGTTTAGTTTGCATCACAGAAATTATGCCTAAATAAACAATTGTACCGATGAGAATTAAACTACCCCAAGCAGTCTGACGTTTTTGCCAACTTAAATATAAACCTTCGGGTAAGAATAAGAGCCAGGGAAAGCCATATTTAATTATTTCAATTAAATAGTACCAAATAGGGCCAGTATTACCTTCTACAGCTTGTCCTAGTCTATCTAAAGCTTGGGCTTGAAAATGAACTTTTAAGAAGAAATCGCCGTAATGTTGCCATTGGAGATAATACCACGCGATCGCAGGCGCACTTCCTAATAACATTCCCAACCATAAATAGGGGTTTTTAAATAAATTAAATTGCCTATTGAATAGGATAAATAATCCCGCAATTCCGCCTAAAACTAAAACTAACAAGCCCTTTGTCAGCGTAATTAATCCTAAACAGAAACCTATCCCTAAAGCATACTTTTGATGATGACGCGCCTTTAATAGACAAAATAATAATAGAAGAAAAAACGAAATTGTCATCCCATCTAACATTGCTAATCTGCCATGACGCACCACTGGCAACATTGTCAGATATACTAAAGCTGCAAGTAAAGCTGGTAGGTTTTGTAGAAACACCAAACGCCCTACTAAGTAAAGTAAAGGTACTCCCAAAGCTGTTAATATCGCCCCAGGAAAACGAGTAGTAAATTCTTGTACTCCGCCAATGTGGTAGCACAGTGCAATTAACCACTGCATCAAAGGTGGTTTTAATAAAAATGGTTCTCCATTAAGTGTGGGATACAACCAATTACCATTGCGGTAAATTTCTCTAGCGACGATTGCATAAGTACCTTCATCCCAATCTCTTAAAGGTGAATTACCTAAAAATATCAGCCATAAAACTAGAGAAGCTACTAGCAAGCTGATTAACCATTCTTTATCTGTGAATGGGCGCATATTTAAAAATGGATTATTGGTAAAAATTTCATTATATTTGTTACTGTTTTTAAAGTTTTTAGTTCCGGAATATTGGGGTTCAATTTTTCTGCGATCGCTAATTTGGGTTCTGCTTGTCTTGGTTGAAAATCGTATAAATAAACAAAAGCTAAATACAGCCACACATAGGGATTTTTTACATCATATTTAGTTAGTTCTGTCAAATTTGCGATTAATTCTGGAACTTGACGCTGTAAAAGTTCTGCCAACACTAGAGTATAGCGCCAATTGAGGTTACTTGGTTCGGTTTGCAGGCGATAATTAGCAGCTAATTCAATTTGATTTAAATAATCTTGCGTAGGATCGTATTGATTGAAGTTATCTATCTGCACAAAGATATTATCTAACTTGCCCTGTTGTAATTCTAATGCTAATTGTGACATCCGAGAAACTAAATCTAAAGCTGGTGCTTTATCAATTTTTCCTTTGTCTGTGACATTTACAATAGTTGGCGGAATATTTAAAGGTGTGACTTTACCAGTTCTTCTATCTAAATACTCTGCAAATAGTTGATATTCTCCTAATGCTAATCCTTGAGGAATGAAAGTCGAAATATTCTCAGTTACCTGAAAAATTCCTTGGGGATAACATTTAACACCACAATATAAATTACCCAAGCCAATAGCGCGATCGTGATACCAAAACGATTTATCATGCTGCCATTTTAAGAGTAATAAGCCATTTTGCAAATCATCCCAGTCACCAGTTATTTGATAACTAACTGGGTTACTTTGTCCGACTACTAACTGATTATTACTGATTACTGGCTTTAAATTAATTCCCGAATTACCATTATTTACTTTCTCAACAACTATATCAGGATTTACTCGTCTATATAATCTTAATTTATCTCCGCTAGGTAATACCCAATCAGTCTGTAATTGCAAATCAGGATCAGATTCCACTAAAGCTTTAAATTTGCGTTTCGTTTCTCCTCTTTCTCCTGGTTCATCTGGTTCATTATCTTTAGTTACATACCAAGGAAAGTACTTTAAATCTTGTTCTATTTGCGATAATTTCATCGTCACTTTCCTACCATAGACGCGAAAATCGGCTAAGGTGCCAAAATAATCTAAAGTAAATTCATTAACTTGGGGTGTAGACACAGGAATTACACCTAAAGTTGATCTGAGATATGGATTAGTTTGATTAATCTTATCTATTAACTGCGCTAGAGGATATTTTTTACCCTCATCACTGGGTAAATGTTTTCCTCCCCATGCTTGAATGAGCGGTAACGGAAATAAATTATTAAGTAAAACTATTCCACTTAACCCAATCGCTATTAATCTAATTTTATCAAAATGTTTGTTATCTATTAAGTTAAACCAATAAGCTAAAATTAAGCTGATGATGGGAAATAAAGGTAAAATAAATCGCACATCTTTATTTGTCCCCAGAGAACAAATAATATAGCTGCTGAATAAGTAAATGATTAACCAACTTATACCTGATGTAATTCTTTGCTCTTTAGGTTCCTGACGCGCAAATTTATATTTAATTACATAAACCAATAAAATCCCAAGACTCACCAATAATATTGGAAAACCAACGGTTTCTGGTAGCATTTGCGGATAAACTAACCACCCAGCAAGCGTAGTAGCTGGTGAATCTCCCTCATTTTTACCAACATTATTCGCATTGATTGCAGAGGTAATAATCGTTAACCAATTTAAACTATACCAAGAGCCACAAATTAACCAAGCTGTAATTAAAGATAACCCAGTTTGCAGCAACTTAATATATTTACGCTGGCGAATAAAGCTGATTAATATCAAAACAGCAGGAATTAAAAGAAAAATAAACCCTGTCGGTTTTGCTAACATGATTAACCCAATACCCAATCCTAAAGCTAGGGTTAATAGCCAAGATTTAACACCACGAGTATAATCTTGCCAAATCGTTAAGATAGTGAAAGTAAGGGTAACAATTGCCGTTAAACCATAATCTAATAAATAATCCGTCCGCATAATTCCCAGAATGGGAAATAATAGGCAAAATAAACTTGCAGTGATACCTATTTTTGAACTCTTAAATAAATAATGAGCTAAATGATATATTGAAATTATAATTACAGCGCTATATATTAAATTAACTAAACTCGCTTGATCGAAACCTTTACCAAAAAGGAAAAAAAACGGTACTGTACAAATATAGACAAAAGGAGCGCGGTAACTTGGCGTGAGCTTCCACAGAGATAACCACCAATCACCTGAGAAAATGTGGAGATTTTGAAAAATTCGATAATGATGTAATGCTGTAGTTAAATGGGCGCTTTGATCGTAAGATGGAATGGATTCATCTAGAAAAAACCATAATCTATCGATAATTAATCCAGTTAACCAGATTAACAATAGTATTAAATAATCTTTTTTAAACCCAGTAATTGAATAATTCATAGTTTATTTATATCAGTTAAGTTTAAAACCTAAAAAGATGATATTTTATGATTGCAACTGACAATATCATATTGGAGTGTAGATTAATTATCTGGATGTTATTCATAGAGTTAATCTTATTACGCAGCTTGCCTAATTGATGCAGCTGACGAAAAGTTTCTCGCTATAGCCATCCTCAATCATTGGTAAGATTTATAAACTCTCAGTTTTTCCGCTTACCCTTGGCGTAATTGGCGGTTAATTATAAAAATATTTTCACAATTCAGATAAGATTGCTATATATGTCAGCATCATACTGAGTGCTGTATGAAACTTTTTACATTTAGCGATCGCTATTTTTATTCGGATGCAGAAGTTTCAACTACAGCAGTTGCTGAACTCACTCATCTCTGTTCAAACAAAGAAACCGTTACACCGTCTAGCTATTTGAACTTTGGGAAATTTACACATGTACTAGTCAAGAGTTAAATCTGCTATTTTTTAGTTGCCATAGAATTTATATTGATTTTTATCAAAATATGCTATAATAGCAGCCAACTTTAAAATTATATCTAAGTAAATATGCGGTTAAAAAAGTATTGTATTCATTAAAATAAATGCTGACTAATGAATATTGTTTATGGTAATAAATAATTAGTTTGATTTGGATAGCTCTAATAATTGTTTGCTATTGGCACCAACTAAATAATGGCTTAATAAGTTCAGTAGTGTTAAGGTATTATTTCAACCCTCAGAAATCAAATACCAATGACATTTTGGTTGGTCAACCACTAAAGAGTATCTAGATTAACTACTCAATTAGCTTGATCGATGGGAAACTATATATTAGTAAATATAGTCTCTCTACTCTATGGAAGATAAGGTTAATCGTTTACTAGTTGAAAATTTAACTTTTTCTTAAAAAAGAAAAATCAACTGTCAACAGTACAATATACCTAGTCGTCTAAAAAAACTGAATAATTAGTGCAATGCTTTTAGTTAGATATTTCTAAACAGGCTAATTAGTTAGCTGATAGATTTGCCAAAACTTAGGGAATTAATCAGCCTAAGTTCAGTATAGGTCAATAGTTTCCTAATGTATCAACTAATAAGCAAGAGGTCGCGGACAATTTAGTTCTGTTACTAACATAATTTGTGTAAAGTGCAGTAAATTACCTGGGTTTACTGTGGAATAATTGTGCTGATTAATTGAGATGAATACAAGTTCAAACCCTTAGGGGTTGATGAGTGGGCATGATTACCAAATATCGTCTAAGTATTTAGTTTTCAGTCAACTAGAGAACCTGGATTTCATTGTAATTTTTTACATATATGACTAACCACGAAATTTCTGTTAATCTTGATTAAAAATTTCAAGAATAGCAGTAATTATCACTGTATCTAATTGTGTAAAAAGATATCTGGTAACGTACTGCCATGTACGTGTTTGATGGTTTGACCCTTGAAGGAGCTATGAAGTGGAAAATCATAAGTCGTTTTTTTGGCCGCAAGGACTATTAATTGCGCTGGTTGCTTTAGTTAGTAGTTTTAGTCTAGGCTTGATGATGCTTGTTAAACCAAATACATCAGAAGCACAGAGTCAGCAGAGTGTAAATGAAATCGCTACCTCTGCCAAGGCTGGGACTCAAGCACGGATTGAAGGTTTAAGAACCACGATGCTGACAAGTTGGCAAAAACAAGCTTCAGCTAAAGGGTTTGCTTATGCAATACCACAAAGTTTTCTCGGCGCAACCATTGAATCAGCGAAACTCAGCCCAGATAAGAAAGTAATTGCACTGACTTTTGATGATGGCCCTTGGCCAGAAAGCACTGCACAAGTACTAGATATTTTAAAGAAAAATGATATCAAAGGGACATTTTTTGTCGTTGGGCAGAACGTCAAAAATTTTCCCGATTTAACAAAGCGAGTGGTAGCTGAGGGTCACACGATCGCCAACCATACTTGGCATCACTGGTATCATCAGATGAATCCCCAAACTGCGGCTTATGAAATTGAGAATACCACTAACTTAGTCTATCAACTTACAGGGGTGAAAACTAACTTATTTCGCCCACCAGGAGGCAATATGCGCAATGGTGTGGCGGCTTATGCGAGAAATAGTAAGTACGCTATTATCATGTGGTCTTCTGACTCTAAAGATTACTCGCGCCCCACTGTGCCAAAGTTAATCAATAATGTCTTTAGAACCGCTAAACCTGGAGGAATTGTACTCTTGCATGATGGCGGTGGTAATCGTTCCCAAACTGTAGAAGCTTTACCAACTATAATTGAGAACTTCCGCAAAGAAGGCTACAGCTTTGTCACTGTTCCAGAACTCTTAGAAATCCAAGAGAAAGAGCAAAAAATAGCAGCAAATAAAAAGTAATTGGTCATTTGTCATTGGTTACAGTCTCTTGACCTTATTTAGCTGATTACAACTTTCATTAATTCTCTGCGTACCTCTGCGCTTCCCTTTGCGCCCCTTTGCGTTTAAATTTCAACCCTCAATTAGCCGTTGAGTTACTATTTGATTTTGAAATCATTATCTTAGGGTGAAAATAATCTGTAGTTAATTCTGCAAACCAAATAACTGGAGTTTAGACTAAATGGGAGAGATGAAAGAGAAAAAGGGGATGTCTGATTGAAGACAGTCCCCCTTTCGGCAGAAGCTAAGAGAGAATCACCTACTCTTATCTGCCAATATGAAACGTGCCAGACTCGAAGAATTTCGTCAAGCCGCCTATACGCATCTAGGCAAAGCACATGATGCAACATTTGAACTAACAGATGCGATACTGTTGACCCGTAATGTCTACAGTCTGGCAGATTTATCTTTATCGCCAGTGTTTAGACGTAAATGGCCGAGTATCTATGAAGCGATACAAGATACCAAACCAGACCGTGAGAAATTAATGGAGTTATATATCAAGCAAATACCAACAGAAAAACGCATATTGTTGGCAGGAGACCATACAGCTTGGTCACGCCCAGATGCGGTGACACTCAAAGAACGGACAATAGAACACAGTAGCACAGCGATCGCGGGAAATAAACCGATTACGATTGGGCAGGGATATAGTACTATAGCTTGGATACCAGAGGATTCAGGAAGTTGGGCACTACCGCTGAGGCATGAACGGATTACCAGTTGGGACAATCCGATTGAGAAAGCAGTTGAACAACTCAAAAAGGTATGTGAATCAATGTCTGTTCGACCAATTTCGCTTTGGGACAGTGAATATGGTTGTGCGCCTTTCGTATTAAAGACAGCTAGTATAAAAGCCGATATCTTAGTTAGACTGCGTTCAAATCTGTGTCTATGGGGCGCACCACCTGCTTACTCTGGCAAGGGTCGTCCTCGCAAGCATGGTGCTCAATTTAAACTCAATGAACCCTCAACCTGGGGCGAAGTGGCATCTGTGCTGGAAGTAAATGACCCAAAATTGGGACGAGTTAAAGTCAGTCTGTGGGAAGATTTGCATTTTCGCAAAGCTGCTGCACGCCCAATGATGCTACTGAAGGTGGAACGTCTTGATCTTGATGGCAATTTGAGAGTATTAAGACCCTTGTGGTTGGCTTGGGTTGGGGAACAAATGCCACCATTGGATGAAGTTTGGCGATTGTACTTGCGCCGATTCACGATTGACCATTGGTATCGTTTTCTTAAGCAACGCTTACATTGGACAGTACCAAAATTCAGTACTCCAGAACAATGTGAACATTGGAGTGACTTAATGCCGTTAATCACTTGGGAGTTATGGTTAGCTTGTGATATCGTTGCTGATAATCCTCTTCCTTGGCAGAAGTCAATGGATAAATTGACCCCAGGACGAGTTGCTCAAGCTATGGGTGGAGTTTTCGCCGCGATTGGTACTCCTACCTCTCCACCCAAACCTCGTGGAAAGTCCCTTGGGTGGACACCAGGTAAAGTCCGTAACCGGAAAATACGATATCCAATTGTTAAAAAGACTGCTTCTAAACCACGCAAAGAGGAACAAAAATCTGCTTAATCTCAAATATCTTCATTCTTGAAGGTTGTGTTTTATTAACTCAGCACTGCTGGGTCATTTGTTGCTGTCTAGTCTAAACTCAAAAAATAAAACCCTAGAGATTTTTCCCAAATCTGCATAAATCCAAAATAAAAAATCAAGGGACACAGATAAATTTAATTACCTGTGTCCCTTTTTAAGGTAGCCAGAAATTTAGTTCTGACTACAAACTTAATCCCTAAACTGCACTCAATTGTTTAATTTGAGGATTAGCTTCCGGGCCATCAGCTTCAGAAGGTGGTACTAATTGCCAGAATTTAGGTAAGTATTCTTGCCAATTTTGCAGAATTAATTTTGCTTTAGGCGAACCAGTGCGATCGCAATGTGTTTGAATTAATTCTTTGAGTTGTTTCTCACCCGCTTCGGTGCTAACTCGTTGAATCTTGACAATATCCTTATTCACAAATTCAGGGAAGGAACCATCTTCATCTAAGAAGTAAGCTAATCCCCCTGTCATCCCCGCAGCAACGTTGCGTCCAACTTTACCGAGGACGATAATTACACCACCTGTCATGTATTCGCAGCAGTGATCCCCTGCACCTTCAATCACGGCGACACCTTTGGAGTTACGCACAGCAAACCGTTCTCCGGCTAAACCGTTGGCGAATAACACGCCGCCAGTAGCACCATAGAGACAGGTATTGCCAACGATGACGTTTTGTGCTGGGTCATAGATAGCATTAGCCGGGGGTTTGATGATGATTTCACCACCATGCATCCCTTTACCTACATAGTCGTTAGCTTCGCCTTCGAGACGGAGAATCATTCCCGGAAGGTTGAAAGCGCCAAAACTTTGCCCGACACTACCTTGGAAGTTGAGATGAATTTGTCCTGCGAAGCCGCTATCACCATATTTAGATGCGATCGCGCCGGATAATCTCGCGCCAACAGTTCTATCGGTGTTGACGATTTTCACGGTTTTGGAGATGGTCGATTGATGACGAATCGCCGCTAAAATGTCTGGATCTGCGAGTAATTCATCATCGATCACTGCACCGTTGCTGTGAACTTCTTCATGCACCAACCAGCTACGATTTTCTTTGGTATCTGGTAACTGCAGCAAGCAGTTGAGGTTGATTGATTCGGTTTTGGTGAGTTTGATGTCTTCGCGCATTTTCAATAAGTCTGCGCGTCCAACTACTTCTGATAGGGAACGGTAGCCTAATTTCGCCAACAGACTGCGTACTTCTTCCGCGATAAAGTAGAAGAAATTCACAACATGTTCTGGCATACCGGAGAAGCGCTTGCGGAGTTCTTCTTTTTGAGAAGCGACACCCACAGGACAGTTATTTGTATGGCAGATCCGCGCCATAATGCAGCCTTCTGCAATCATGGCGATGGAACCGAAACCAAATTCTTCGCCGCCCATCAAGGCACCGATGAGGACATCCCAGCCACTCTTGATACCGCCATCAACACGCAAAATGACGCGATCGCGCAAACTGTTCTCCATGAGTACGCGATGGACTTCGCTTAATCCGAGTTCCCACGGAGAACCAGCGTGTTTAATCGAACTCAATGGTGAAGCACCTGTACCGCCATCATGACCGGAAATTTGGATGATATCGGCGTTAGCTTTCGCTACACCTGCGGCGATGGTACCAATACCAATTTCTGCGACTAACTTCACAGATACTTGTGCTTTGGGGTTAATTTGATGTAGGTCAAAAATTAACTGGGCGAGGTCTTCAATGGAGTAGATATCATGGTGCGGTGGTGGGGAAATTAAGGTGACACCGGGTTTGGAACGTCGCAACATGGCGATATAAGGACTGACCTTTGGCCCTGGTAATTGTCCGCCTTCTCCTGGTTTTGCACCTTGGGCAATTTTAATTTCAATTTGCTGGGCGCTGGCTAGGTAACCAGGTGTCACACCAAAGCGTCCGGATGCTACTTGTTTAATGGCACTAGAAGCTGTGTCACCATTCTTTAATCCCTTGAGGTGGGGAAGGGTAGGCGAATGACCGGATTCATCCACATCATCCAACACGTTATAACGCACTGGATCTTCGCCACCTTCGCCAGAGTTAGATTTACCACCGATGCGATTCATGGCGATCGCTAAAGTTTCATGGGCTTCTCTAGACAACGCACCTAAAGACATTCCCCCAGTACAGAAGCGTTTGACAATATCGCTAACTGACTCGACTTCTTCTAAAGGAATAGATTGGCGATCGCTTTGGAAGTCTAATAAGTCGCGCAAGGCGGTGACTGGGCGATTTTGCAGGTGTTGTTTATAAACTTCGTAATGGTCGTATTGCTTCCCATCTACAGCTTTATGCAAGGCTTTGGCGAGTTCGGGGCTGTTCATGTGGTATTCGCCGCCACGACGATATTGCACAAAGCCTAAGTTTTCTAACTTCTTGGTTGTCAGTTCGGGGAACGCTTTGTGGTGGAAACAGAGAATTTCCTGCGCCAATTCACTAACACTCAAACCACCGATGCGGGAAGCTGTACCTTTGAATCCGAGTGCTAATAAATCGCCACCAATCCCGATGGCTTCAAAGATTTGGGCTGCTTGATAGCTGGACAGCAGAGAAATTCCCATTTTCGAGAGAATTTTCAGTAAACCAGATTCTACAGCTTTGCGATAATTGGCGATCGCTTGTTCTAAGGTAATCGTCGCAATCTGACCTCTGGTCATAAATTGCTGTGTCTTACTATCTGACCACCAATCGCGGACGGTATCTAAAGCCATGTAAGGACAAACAGCAGCAGCACCATAGCCAATCAAACAGCCAAAGTGATGAGTACTCCAACATTGGGCTGTATCGACAATCAGCGAGGCTTTCATCCGCAAGCCTTGACTAATTAAGTGATGGTGGACTGCACCAACTGCCAACAGTGGGGGAATATAGCTGTATTCTGTGCCTAAAGAAGAGCGATCGCTCAATATCAAAATCTTTGCACCCGCCCGCACTGATTCCGCAGCTTTGGCTTGTAATGACTCTACGGCTGCTTTTAAGCCTTCTGGCCCGGAAGCAATTTCAAATAATGTAGATAATTCCGCCGTTGCAAAGCCGGAAAGTTTAATCGCCGCTAATTCTTTTTCTGTGAGTACAGGTGAATCGAGTTTGATTCTTTTTGCATATTCTGGCTTAACTTCTAATAAGTTACCCCGTTCGCCCAGTTCCACCTTGAGAGACATCACTAGCTTTTCTCTTAAGGGGTCAATCGCCGGGTTAGTTACTTGAGCAAAGCGCTGTTTGAAATAGTCATACAACAAGTGGGGTTTTTCTGACAACACCGCCAGAGGAATATCATCACCCATACAGAAGGTGGGTTCTGCACCTTGCATCGCCATTGGCTGAATCACCATTTCTACATCTTCTGTGGTGTAACCAAAGGCTACTTGATGTTGTAGCAAGGTTTGTTTATCTATTGTCTTTTCTGGGGTAATGTGTCCGTTGTTATTAGCAACATGCCCATTGCCATTGCTATTCGCTACACCATTACCATTACCATTGCTGCTTCCCGCATAACCGTTTACCAATGTCTTCAGGTCTTGACGGTGCTGTTGCAACCATTCCCCATAGGGGTGCTGCTTCGCAATCCGTTGTTTAATTTCCCAATTTTTTAGCACTTCATTGGTAGTTAAATCCACGGCAATCATTTGCCCCGGGCCGAGTCTACCTTTTTCTACGATGTTTGCTTCAGGGAGGTCTACTACACCAGCTTCGGAAGCAACGACGATGTAATCATCTTTGGTGATGACGTAACGTGCAGGTCTTAAACCGTTACGATCTAAGGTTGCGCCTACTTTTTGCCCATCACTAAATACTAATAATGCCGGGCCATCCCATGCTTCTTGCAAACCACTGTAATATTCGTAAAAATCGGTAATCTCTGGATAATCTTGCAAAGAAGGCTGATTTTGATAAGCTTCGGGGACTAGCATCATCAAGCCTTCTAAGGGGCTGCGTCCCGATCGCACTAAGAGTTCGAGGACGTTATCTAATGTAGCTGAGTCGCTATTGTCAATATGAACTAAAGGCTTGAATTCTTCAATGCGATCGCCCCAAACTGGATGAGCTAAAGTCGCTTCTCGCGCCATCATCCAGTTGATATTGCCTAACAAAGTGTTGATTTCGCCATTATGACCCAACAACCGCATGGGTTGAGCTAAAGGCCACTTGGGCATAGTATTGGTGCTAAAGCGGCGATGATACACAGCAAAGGCACTTTGATAAGCCGGATTTTTTAAATCTAGATAAAACTCTCCCAATACCGCCGAACGCACCATTCCTTTATAAACAATTGTGCGACTCGACAAGGAGCAGATATAAAAGTCTTCGGAAATACTTTTAGCTACTTTAAAAATCCGCCGTCGGGTGATATATAGCGCCCTTTCTAGTTCTTCACCACTTGTCGCTGCAGATAAAAAGACTTGTTCAATTTGGGGTTGATTTTCTTTCGCTTGTATCCCTAAACTATCTGGCTGTACGGGGACTACTCGCCATCCCAGCACAGTAAATTTTTCCTCGGCGGCGATTTTTTCCACCATTACCCGCGATTGTTGGGCTGCTTGGGGGTCTTGCGGTAAGAAAATCATCCCTACTGCTAAATTGCTGGTAGAGTTAGACTCTGTCCCCCTGGGGATATAGTCTTGGAACAACTCCCAAGGTATGGCAGTCAATATCCCTGCACCATCCCCTGAATCTTGGTCAGCACTACAACCACCTCGGTGTTCTAAGCAAGTCAAAGCTGTTAAAGCTTTGTCCACAATTTCGTGGCTGGCAGAATTTAGGCGATGGGCAATAAACCCCACACCACAAGCATCCCGTTCCTCAACTAACCACCTTTGTCCTTGGTAATTACCCTGTGAGTCAGTATCTGAAAATGTCATATTCTGCACTTGCTTCCTTGCTTGATTATTCATAGACTGTTCCTGAAATCCTGAGTTACGAATTTTGCTGCTGCTTGTGAGAAAAACTTCTCAACCTTGAGCAATGGGGGAAAAATATCAACACCGAAATTTAGGGGAAAAATTTAACTTCGGTTCTATTTATAGGTTTACCCGTGTTAAAATATTCGCGTTATTTTTATGTGTTTATGCTGAGTTAGCTAAA
This sequence comes from Calothrix brevissima NIES-22, assembly GCF_002367995.1. Lineage (GTDB taxonomy): Bacteria > Cyanobacteriota > Cyanobacteriia > Cyanobacteriales > Nostocaceae > Aulosira > Aulosira brevissima. The sequence goes on along the minus strand of NZ_AP018207.1, from coordinate 5,627,632 downwards.
TTACTTTTCAACTATTAGCTTTATATTTATATCGTGAAGCTAAGTGTTTTCTCAATTCTTTTCCAGATGACAGTGATTTTTCAGGTAAAGGTAGTTATTACCAACCTGACAGCAAAGTTGCTGAAGTTACCTGAATACAGTCAGAAAATTCAGCCTATTCCACTATATGCCCATTTGACACTTCCTAAATATTGCTCTTGGTATCGAAAATTTTGTTGATTTTATTGATTGCCACCGGCGTCACTACTAGCTATACCTCACTCAAGTAGCAACAGTAGCAAACATCGGTGAGGAGGGAATAATTCAATCCAGCATAAATTACCAGGACAACTGTCTTGGTTGCTGAAAGTGCCAGTTAAAACACTGAGTTGTAGTAGTTTTATGAAGAAATTGTGATTTCTGTCCGCAAGAGACAACAAGCCATCATATATACTATCACGTTTATTAAAAACTCAGATAGCGATCGTTTAATAATTCTGCATCATAAGTGAACCTATATCTTGGGTGAACAATTTTCACAGTATCTCGTAAATAATGTTAAAAATGCCTAATTGCGATCGCCAAAAATACAGTCACGCTATTGTCAACCAGGGTTATAGCAGATGGTTTCTGACTAATATCTCACCTGTAGTTGTCACAGCACTGTGTTTATATACTACCAGTCTTACCATGGCCCAAGAGTTACCAACAAGCAATATCCCGGCACCAAATGTAAAACCAGAGGTTTCTACAATACCCGGAGCTTGGGGTGTGATCTATGGTAATCAAATTTCCCTTAATGGTCGGACTGTTGCAGGCGCTTGGTTACAGCGTCCAGGAAACGCAGATCAATCAACAATTTACATCAGTGACGGTGCACTCCGACAATTAATCGGAGTGGATTTATTAAATACTAACAATCCTGTCGAACAACCAATAGATTGGTTTTCAGCCAGTAACACCCAAATTTCTCTCAATGCTTGGCTGCAAAAAGGATACCGCTATTTAGATATTACAAATCTAGCCCAGACAGCAGGATGGCAAATCCAAGCCAATGGCAACATTTTGGTGATTTCTACCCCTACTGCCAATGTCAGAGAAATCTCACAAAATCGAGAAAGTTTTGGCGAGCGGCTGGTGATAAATCTCGACCGTCCTGCACCTTGGCAAGTTAGACAAGAGTTACCCGTCAAAAGTCCTCAAGATCCCGATACGCCAACGGCTAAACCTGCTAAAATTCCCAATCGCATCTGGAAAATCACCATCGATGGCATAGCCGATCCAGCTTTGATACAACGATATAGTCCCCTACCGCCAGCACCCTTACCAGCACCAGTACCAAATCTGCTCAAACAGTTATTACCTGCACCAGAATCTTTGATTAAGCAAGTGGAGGTAGTCAACAATCAAACAGTCATTAGTTTGAGCATTCCTTTTGGGATGTCACCCAGAATTACTACTGTTGCTAACCCTAATCGCCTAATCGTTGATGTGCGACCGGATGCACTAGTAGCAAAAGATATTACCTGGGCTAAGGGATTACACTGGCGACAGCAGATAGTTAATTTAGGAAAAGAACGCTTTCCAGTTGTTTGGCTAGAAATTAATCCCCGCGCCTTTGGGCTAACCCTGAAACCGATTCGCAGTAATCCTAATGCAATGGAGGGAACAGCACCTTTAATGCAAATAGCACCGAAATATTCAGCCGTGGCGGCAATTAATGGTGGCTATTTTAACCGCAATAATCGCTTACCTTTAGGTGCAATTCGCCAAGATGGCCAATGGATATCCGGGCCGATTTTAAACCGAGGCGCGATCGCTTGGAACGATGCCGGAGACTTTTACTTTGATCGCCTCACCTTACAAGAAACATTAACAACAGCGAATAATCTGCGTTCGCCAATATTATTCCTTAACAGTGCCTATATTCAAAGTGGTATAGCCCGTTACACCAGCCTTTGGGGACAGTCTTACACTCCCCTTTCAGATAACGAAATCATCTTGACAGTCCAGAAAGAGCAAGTTATCAATCAATTACCGGGTGGTAAAGCTGGGCAAACAAGCTTTCCTATTCCCCCTGATGGCTACCTGCTTGTTTATCGAGGTAATGCTATCAATACTGCTGCCCAATTACCAATAGGTACCGTACTAAACATTACTAGCACCACAATTTCTAGTGAGTTTAATCGTTATCCCAACATTATCGGTGCAGGGCCGCTACTCATCAAAAATCGTCAAATTGTCCTTGATGCTAAAAGCGAAAAATTTAGCGATGCCTTTATTGCGGAAAAAGCAATTCGCAGTGGTATCTGTATCAATAGCACAGGTCAATTGATGATTACAGCCACACACAATCGTGCAGGCGGCCCTGGCCCAACTTTAGCGGAACATGCTCAACTCATGCAACTTCTAGGTTGTGTAGATGCCCTCAATTTAGACGGTGGCAGTTCCACCAGTCTTTATCTAGGTGGGCAATTGCTTGACCGTTCCCCCAATACTGCTGCCCGTGTCCACAACGGCATTGGTATTTTCTTGGAACAAAAGTAAGGAATTGGGCATTGGGCATTGGGCATGGGGCATTGGAAACAATTTTGGATTTTGGATTTTGGATTTTAGATTTTAGATTAAAATCCAAAATCGCAAATCTAAAATCTAAAATTCATTGTCCCCCTTGTCCCCCTTGTCCCCCTTGTCCCTCCTCACCAGATTTCCTGCACTATATTTTTCTCTTTGCTATGGTAGGCAAGGTACGACTCAATTCTTGATGTTCGCAACTACACGGTAACACCAGAGTTCTCATCAATGGTTCTTAGAGTACAGACGGTTTTTAATGTCTTTAAATGAGGTTACTATGGTTCAAATTTCCGAAACAACCCAAACTAACACTCTTCCTTTACCTTCATCTGTGACTTCTAGAGGCGTTGCAGCTACAGAATTACGCCCTTGGGGTTCTTTCACAGTGTTGGAAGAAGGACGAGGATATAAAATTAAACGTATTGAAGTTAAGCCAGGACACCGCCTCAGCCTGCAAATGCACCATCACCGCAGCGAACACTGGATTGTTGTTTGTGGTACAGCTAGAGTGTTGTGTGGCGATCGCGAAATTTTATTAACCAATAATCAATCTACCTATGTACCTCAGTGTACAGCCCACCGTCTAGAAAACCCTGGTGTGATTCCCTTGGTTTTAATCGAAGTCCAAAATGGCGAGTACTTGGGCGAAGACGACATCATCCGCTATCAAGATGATTACGCCCGCACTGGCGAACAAAGTCGTTAAAATTCCTTAATTTAGCAATCTTTCACCTTATCCCATCTGCTTGTCGGGTGGGATTTTGCGTTATGGTCAGTTGTCATTTGTCATTTGTTAAGAAGGCAATAGTCCTTTTCTTCTCAATGCCCAATGCCCAATGCCCAATGCCCAATGCCCAATGCCCCATGCCCAATACCCAATGCCCCATTCTGTAATACTCTAAAGATCGGGTTGAAAATGTCTCAAAATAAATTCTATGATTCAGTTGAGTCCCGCAGCTGCCAGTGAAATCAGGCGGCTAAAATTAAAACAGCCACAAAATGTTTTATTTCGATTAACAATTAAGTCTGGTGGCTGTTCTGGCTGGTTTTACGATTTGTCTTTTGATGAAACCGTCAAAGTAGGCGATCGCACTTTTGACCTCAATGGCATTCCCTCAGTGATCGATGGCGATAGTTTAAAATATATTAATGACTTAACAGTAGATTATTCAGAAGATCTAATGGGTGGGGGCTTTCGCTTCCAAAATCCTCAGGCGATCGCTATTTGTGGTTGTGGAAATTCTTTTGAAATGAATCCAGAATCTATAGTCAATCATCAATAATTCAGAACATTCCCAGACCCAAAAATCCCTGAAAAATACCAATTGACATGGAATCCTTAAAAAAGTTATAATTAGGATTTGTTAAAACTTAGACCCTAAGCAGCTTCACGCGCTGTAACTCATGCCAACTATACAGCAGCTCATACGTAATGAACGCGAAAAAGCGCGTCAGAAAACCAAGTCTCCCGCTCTGAAGCAATGCCCCCAACGCCGGGGCGTATGTACCAGAGTATACACGACTACTCCTAAAAAGCCTAACTCAGCCCTCCGGAAAGTGGCAAGAGTCAGGCTGACATCTGGATTTGAAGTCACAGCTTACATTCCAGGTATCGGTCACAACCTCCAAGAACACTCTGTTGTGATGATTCGCGGTGGTCGGGTTAAGGATCTCCCAGGCGTGAGATACCATATTATCCGTGGCACCTTAGATACAGCAGGGGTCAAAGACCGCAAGCAAGGACGTTCCAAATATGGAACCAAGCGTCCCAAAGAAGCGAAAAAATAGTCACTAGGCGGTTAATCGCATCAAAATATACGATTAATCGTCTGGTTTCAAAAGACGCACCGAACCAAAAAGGGCATTCGCCGCAGCATTAGTTATACTTCTTTTGTCTGTGTTAAAAAATCAAGTTTTGCACTAAGCGAGCAAGTGTCAGAACTTTTGACCAGAATCTAAAGTAAAGTGACAGCAACGCTTTAATCTAGATATTAAGGTTTATTACTGTTGTCGCCTTGTTTATCTGAAGTCAGGTAACAAGTGAATTAGGTTGACCTGGCTGCATCTGTAAAAGAAAAATTCAGGAAGTTTGAGCGGCGGTTCGTACCGCTTTTAGTTTCCGGTGTCTGATAGCATATAATTTCGTTGCCAAAACCGAATTAAGGGTGAAGTATGTCTCGTCGTGGTGTTAGTCAAAGGCGCCCAGTTCCGCCTGACTCAGTTTATAATAGTCGCCTAGTTAGCATGATAATGCGGCGCATAATGCGTCATGGAAAAAAATCACTAGCGGCACGCATCGTTTATGATGCCATGAAAACAATTGAAGAACGCACTGGTAATCCAGCTTTAGAAACCTTTGAAAGAGCAGTGCGCAATGCAACGCCTTTAGTAGAAGTCAAAGCCCGCCGAGTAGGTGGCGCTACCTACCAAGTACCAATGGAAGTGCGTTCCGAACGGGGTACTACCCTAGCACTACGTTGGCTGGTACAATTTTCTCGTTCTCGACCCGGACGCACAATGGCAGGCAAATTAGCCAATGAGTTAATGGATGCAGCCAACGAAACCGGAAATGCTATTCGTAAGCGGGAAGAAACACACCGCATGGCAGAAGCCAACAAAGCCTTTGCTCACTATCGTTACTAAATCCAAAAGCGGTATATCGTTTATATGGTAACGATATATCGCGGGTTTCAAAAAAAGACGGTTTTCCGTAAAAGTATAGAATCTTAACAAAGAGTAATATACAAGATATCATGAGGCGAAAACTATAGGAGGCTACTGTGGCACGCACGATCCCGCTAGAGAGAGTACGCAATATCGGCATTGCGGCGCATATAGATGCGGGCAAGACAACAACAACAGAGAGAATATTGTTTTACTCTGGGATAATTCATAAGATTGGCGAAGTCCATGAAGGAACAGCCGTCACAGACTGGATGGAGCAAGAGCGGGAAAGAGGAATTACCATCACCGCAGCAGCTATCAGTACCAGCTGGAAAGATCATCAAATAAACATTATCGATACTCCAGGTCACGTTGACTTCACAATTGAAGTTGAACGCTCCATGCGTGTGTTGGATGGTGTAATCGCCGTGTTCTGTTCTGTAGGTGGCGTACAACCCCAGTCAGAAACAGTATGGCGACAAGCAGATCGCTATAAAGTACCGCGCATCGCCTTTATCAACAAGATGGATCGTACAGGCGCGAACTTCTATAGAGTTCACGAGCAAATGCGTGATCGCTTGCGAGCTAACGCCATTGCCATTCAACTGCCAATTGGTAGCGAAACCGAATTTAAAGGTATCGTTGACCTGGTACGGATGCGTGCCTATATTTACAACAACGATCAGGGAACAGATATTCAGGACACTGAAATTCCTGAAGATTTGCAACCGCAAGCAACAGAATACCGCGCCAAACTCATCGAAGCAGTAGCAGAAACCGATGACGATTTGATGAATAAGTACTTCGAGGGCGAAGAACTTACAGAAGCGGAAATTCAAACTGCTCTGCGCAAAGGAACCATCGCGGGTACAATTGTGCCTGTGCTGTGCGGTTCAGCCTTCAAAAATAAAGGCGTACAGCTAATGCTGGATGCGGTTGTAGATTACCTACCAGCACCAATTGATGTACCCGCAATTCAAGGTACATTACCCAACGGCGATACCGTTGAGCGTCGTGCTGATGATAACGAACCATTGTCAGCTCTGGCATTCAAGATTATGGCTGATCCATACGGTCGCCTAACCTTTGTGCGCGTTTATTCAGGTGTCCTGAAGAAAGGTAGTTACATTCTCAACGCGACCAAGAATAAGAAAGAACGGATCTCCCGCCTCGTGATTTTGAAAGCGGATGAACGACAAGATGTCGAAGAAATGCGGGCTGGCGATTTAGGTGCAGCGTTGGGTTTGAAAGATACCCTAACAGGTGACACCATTACTGATGAAGGAGCGCCAGTAATTCTGGAATCTTTATTCATCCCTGAGCCTGTAATCTCGGTGGCGGTTGAACCCAAAACCAAGAATGACATGGATAAATTATCCAAGGCACTGCAATCGCTTTCAGAAGAAGACCCGACCTTCCGCGTCCACGTCGATCCTGAAACCAACCAAACAGTGATTGCAGGGATGGGAGAGCTACACCTGGAAATTCTGGTAGACCGGATGTTACGTGAATTTAAAGTGGAAGCAAATGTGGGTGCCCCCCAAGTAGCTTACCGCGAAACAATTCGTAAAGCAGTCTCCAAAATTGAAGGTAAATTTATCCGCCAAAGTGGTGGTAAGGGTCAATACGGTCACGTAGTGATCGATTTGGAACCAGGCGAACCAGGAAGCGGCTTTGAATTTGTTTCTAAGATTGTGGGTGGTGTAGTACCGAAAGAGTACATCGGCCCCGCAGAGCAAGGAATGAAAGAATGCTGCGAATCTGGGATTTTAGCTGGCTATCCGCTCATTGATGTCAAAGCTACATTGGTAGATGGCTCTTACCATGATGTAGACTCTTCAGAAATGGCTTTCAAAATCGCCGGATCTATGGCGTTGAAAGAAGCAGTAACCAAAGCTTCGCCTGTCCTCTTAGAGCCTATGATGAAAGTCGAAGTTGAAGTTCCAGAGAACTTCCTGGGCGATGTCATGGGTGACCTCAATTCCCGTCGCGGACAAATTGAGGGTATGGGATCTGAGCAAGGTCTTGCTAAAGTGACTGCTAAAGTCCCATTAGCAGAAATGTTTGGCTACGCCACTGATATCCGGTCTAAAACCCAGGGTCGGGGCATCTTCTCAATGGAGTTTAGCCACTACGAAGAAGTGCCTCGCAACGTGGCTGAGGCAATCATCGCTAAAAGCAAAGGGAACGCTTAATTAAAAAAGGAAACGAGCATTCATGGCACGCGCAAAGTTTGAAAGGAATAAACCCCACGTTAACATCGGTACTATTGGCCACGTTGACCACGGTAAAACAACATTAACAGCAGCCATCACTATGACCTTGGCGGCTCTGGGCCAAGCTATAGCTAAAGGCTACGACCAAATCGACAACGCACCAGAAGAAAAGGCGCGGGGTATTACCATCAACACAGCTCACGTTGAGTATGAAACCCAAAACCGCCACTATGCTCACGTAGACTGTCCTGGACACGCTGACTACGTGAAAAATATGATTACTGGTGCGGCACAAATGGATGGAGCCATCCTGGTAGTAGCTGCAACCGATGGGCCCATGCCCCAAACCCGCGAACACATCCTGCTAGCAAAACAAGTAGGCGTTCCCAGCTTGGTGGTCTTCTTGAACAAAGAAGACATGATGGATGACGAAGAACTGTTGGAACTAGTCGAACTAGAACTCAGAGAATTGTTGACTGAATACGATTTTGATGGTGACAATATTCCCATTATCAAAGGCTCTGGTCTCAAAGCTCTAGAAAAAATGACTGCTGACCCCAAAACCCAAAGGGGTGGAGATAAATGGGTAGATAAAATCTACGAATTGATGGACGCTGTAGACTCCTACATTCCCGACCCAGAGCGTGCTGTTGACCAACCCTTCTTGATGGCTGTAGAAGATGTGTTCACCATCACAGGTCGTGGAACTGTGGCTACTGGACGTATCGAAAGAGGTAAGGTTAAGGTTAACGATACTGTAGAGCTAGTTGGTTTGAGAGATACTCGTACCACTACCGTCACCGGCATCGAAATGTTCAAGAAGAGCCTCGATGAAGGTATGGCTGGAGATAACGCCGGTGTACTGCTGCGTGGTCTAAAAAAAGAAGACGTTGAGCGCGGTATGGTACTAGCTAAACCCGGTTCGATTACACCTCACACTCAATTTGAAGGTGAAGTGTACGTTCTGACAGAAAAAGAAGGCGGCCGGAAAACCCCATTTTTCCCTGGCTACCGTCCCCAGTTTTATGTACGGACAACTGATGTAACCGGCACCATCACAGCATTTACCTCCGATGAAGGCGCTGCGGCAGAAATGGTGATGCCAGGCGATCGCATCAAAATGACTGTAGAATTGATCAACCCAATCGCGATTGAGCAAGGGATGCGCTTTGCGATTCGTGAAGGTGGTCGTACCATCGGTGCGGGTGTTGTTTCTAAGATTCTCAAATAACACCTTTGTAGCTCTCATTAAAAAGGAGCAGAGATAGCACAATCATTCTCTGCTCCTTTCTCTTCCCTTTGTTGAAAGAATTGGCAATTGGGAGTCCCAGTCTCCAGTTCTTTCTATTAACTTAACTAACCAGAACCTAGAAAACTAAAGATGGCAACTCTACAGCAGCAGAAAATTAGAATCCGCTTACAAGCTTTCGATCGTCGCTTATTGGATACATCTTGCGAGAAGATTGTAGACACCGCTAACCGCACCAACGCCACAGCTATTGGGCCTATTCCTTTGCCGACAAAACGTAAAATCTATTGTGTATTGCGATCGCCTCACGTAGATAAAGATTCCCGAGAACATTTTGAAACTCGTACCCATCGCCGGATCATTGATATCTATCAACCTTCTTCTAAAACAATTGATGCGCTGATGAAGTTGGATTTACCATCAGGTGTAGATATCGAAGTAAAACTTTAAAGTCAAAAGTCTATAGTTAAAAGTCCATAGTCAAACGTCTATAGTCAAACGTCCAGAGGCATTAACCTTGACAAATGACCATTGACCCTAGTCAAAAGTCCAGAACCATTTAATCTTGACAAATGACCATTGACCATTGACAAATGACCATTGACCCTTGTATTCACATTGACACTGCCCTGAAGTAATCTACCTCAGGGCTTTTTAATTAGCATTCAAAACAAATGATAGAATAAAAACAAATTACGGGAGAAGCAGAGTACTTTAAATCTTAGAGATTAACTTTATACCAAAGTAACTATGACATCCTCATCTAGAATTGCAGTTCGCGAACTACCTGTGTTCCCGTTGCCTGATGTAGTTCTTTTTCCCAGCAGACCATTACCTCTGCATATATTTGAATTTCGCTACCGAATCATGATGAACACGATTTTGGAAAGCGATCGCAGGTTTGGTGTTTTAATGGTCGATCCAGTCAAAGGAACCATTGCTAATGTTGGTTGCTGTGCAGAAATTATTCATTACCAGCGACTGCCAGATGACCGGATGAAGATGTTAACTTTAGGTCAGCAAAGATTCCGTATTTTAGAATATGTGCGCGAAAAACCTTACCGCGTAGCTTTAGTTGAGTGGATTGAAGACCAAGCACCAACCAAAGATTTACGGCCTTTAGCATCTGAAGTTGAACAACTGTTGCGTGATGTTGTGCGTCTTTCCGCCAAATTAACAGAACAAAATATTGAATTACCAGAAGATGTCCCAGATTTACCCACAGAATTATCTTATTGGGTAGCTAGTAACCTTTATGGGGTAGCCGCAGAACAGCAATCATTGTTAGAAATGCGAGATACTGCTGCTCGTCTAGAACGGGAATCGGAAATCTTAACTTCTACCAGAAATCATTTAGCAGCGCGGACTGTTCTCAAAGACACATTTAACCAAAAGTTATAGCTAGAAAGAAAGTGCAGTGGTTCGGGATAAAAACAACTGACCACTGACTACTAACCACTGACTACTAACCAATGCTAAATTTCTATTGGCAGAATATTATAGCTACCAAAAATTTTCAGAATTTCTGTGTAGCTGTTTAATTCTGCTAAAGCAGATTGCATTTTCGGTGTATCCGCATCTGCTTCTAAATCCATAAAAAATAAGTATTCTCCCAACGAGCGTTTTGTGGGACGAGATTCAATCCGACTGAGGTTGATGTCTAATTGTGCAAATATCTGCAAAGGTTTGACAAGTGCGCCGGGTAGATTAGCAGGTAAACTAAAAGCCAGGGATGTATGAGTCCGACTGGTTGAGGATTTTGGGTATGAATTGTCTGTTTCACCTTGACTGATTACCCAAAAGCGCGTGCAATTTTCTGGACGATCGTTGATACCAGTAGCTAATGTAGGTAGGTTGTAGAGTTCAGCTGCTCTCATAGATGCGATCGCAGCTGATGTAGTATCTTCTTTCAGTAACTCTAATGCTTCAGTGGTGGAATTGCTAGGAATTAGCTGTACGTTTGGGAGAAACTGCTCTAACCATCCTTGACATTGTGCTAAAGCTTGTGGATGTGAATAAACAGTTTTGATTTCATCTAAACTAGTAGCGCAAGAAATTAAAGTATGAGTAATTGGTAATATCAGCGCTAACTGAATTCGTAAACTATCCAACATCCACAGCGCATCCATTGTCATGGTGACGCTACCTTCAATGGAATTTTCTACCGGTACAACTGCTAATTGAGTATTTCCTTGGGCAACAGCTTGGAGTGATTGGGCAATGCTAGGATAAGGACATAAAGTAGCTTCAATTCCTGTATTTTGCTTTAACCAGTTAGCATAAATAACAGCTGCTTGCTCTGCGTAAGTACCTGGCGGGCCTAAATGTGCGATGGATAATGTCATATTTTTAGCTGTAAAATGCGATTTGAAGTGATAACTAGGGTGAGAAGGGACTTGCAGGTAAAAAAATATTCCCGAAGTTATTGTTCACGGTTGACTGTTGACTGTTGACTGTTAACTGTGAACCGTCAACAGTCAACGACTTGAATGGAATAATTTATTTTTTAGAGTTCCCGAAATTCAATTGTAATTTGTCAGTAGTTAAGGGACTTACAAAAAATAAATTACCCATATTTCGTAGTGCGAGCAGCGTTCGACTGAGCGCTCACGCCGAACTCTTGCTCGCTGGTGTTCAAAAGCGAGCGAGACGCTCGCACTACAAATTTATTGGGTATTTAAAAAATTGGATGTCCCTAATAGGAATTACACATTGACAAAAAATGCTCAACATTGATGTTCTAGTACATTTTGAATAGCTGGGGATAGTGCTACATATATTATTTGTGACTGAAAACTGGCTAGGATGAATTTGATTTGCTAAACTCCTACTAACAATAAAATACTTGCCGAGAGTAAGGATTTTTACTAAGGATAAATTAGGTTGCCAAAACTATTTTCTAGAAATAGATAATTCCTAACCTGTGATTTAATGTTGCACTGGATTAATGAGTAATTTTACTATTCATTAATTACCAGGCTTTACATAGTTTCTCTCTTTTGTCAATCATTAATTCCAATGACTACGCATATATTTTTCTATCTAAAGATAGTAATCAGATTATCAAGTTTTTACCCATAGGCGATAGTTTTTTAGCAGCAATTATTTTTATAATCAAATAAGTTTAAACTTTTTACCAGTCAATTTAATTTTTTTAAAGAACTAAAAAGATTAAATGACAAATTATATATAACTACCCATGACGACCCAGTTTACTGCTTCTCAATCGGTGGAAATAGTTGTTCCCAAGCAGCCTATTCCCATTCAGCACTACTTGCGTCAACCCCAGCGACTAGTTTATGCGTTGGTAGATAATAATCGCATTCAGCAAATCTCTGAAGAAGTATTTCGTTTGAAAATGCGTCCTTTGAGTTTTATGTCACTCAGTATTCAACCTACTGTAGACATGAGAGTATGGGCAGATTCCCAGGGAACTCTTTATTTACGTTCTGTAGGTTGTGAAATTCTGGGTGTTGATTATATTAATCAACGCTTTGCGCTAAATTTAAAAGGTTATCTCTCTCCATTACAACACAATACAGAAACTTATCTACAAGGCAAAGCGGATTTAGCAGTACAGGTAGAACTACCACCACCATTTTGTTTTACTCCTAAACCAATTTTAGAAGCTACTGGTAATGGTTTACTCAAGAGTGTGCTGTTGACTGTGAAGCAAAGATTGCTACATCAATTGTTAGCAGATTATCGTCGTTGGGTGAGCGTCCAAACAAAAGAACAAGGACTGAGCGATCGCACTGGAGAATTACCAATTCTCAATCCGGAATAAACGTCTTTTCCCTATTCCCAATCAACAAGCCGAAGAACACAATGGTTCTTCAGCATGAGATTTGGCAAGGACGAAAAGATTTGCGATGCAGGGGTGAAGTCCCGTATTTTTGCAGAGCTAGTAAATGTTTTTGGCTACCATAACCCTTGTTACTTGTGAGGTCGTACATGGGGTATTTTGATGCTAGACGCAGCACTAAATCGTCGCGCCAAACTTTAGCCACTATACTAGCTGCGGCTATATTTAGCGATCGCTCATCTCCTTTAACTATTGTTTGTTGTGGTAGTAATAAGTCTTTGATGGACTGATTACCATCAATTAAGCACAAAGCAGGCTGTACCTTCAATTTCAGCACAGCCCGCTTCATTGCCAACAATGTGGCTTGCAAAATATTTAAACGATCGATTTCCGCCGTGGAAGCAAAGCCAATTTTCCAGTCTATTGCTAGGGTACAAATTTGCTTTGCTAGTTGCGCTCTGCGGGAACTAGACAGCTTTTTACTATCGTTAATTTTAGCTGCGATTAGTTCCGGCAAAGCAGCAGCAGGTAGTAACACTGCTGCTGCAACTACAGGGCCAAATAACGCCCCTCGCCCCACTTCATCTACACCCGCTATGGCTGAAGTACCTGATAAGTCAGATAACTCCAGCCAATTGAATGCGCTGGGGGAGGGTACGGAGCAAATATCTGCCGCAGTTTGTCTGGTTTTCACCATACTTAGATTAACTTTCTTCGGTGGAGCTACTGCCGTCAGTGGCGGAAGAGCGGCGACGACGGCGACGGCTGGCTGTGGAAGTAGTTACTTCCCCTTCATCAGCAAAATCTGTAAATCCTGATGGTTCGATTACTGGTTGGGGTAAAACAGGTTGTGGTTCAACTTCAACTGGTGGTGCAGCTAATTTAACGGCGCTAACTTCAGTTTTAGTTTTCTGGGGAGCGGGAATTGGCTCTAAAACTGGTTCGGGGGATGCAGTTGGCGCTTGTCCGGGTTGGACAATGTTGATAATCACAGATTTGGGATTTTTGACTTCCCGCTCTAATTTCACCAAAGGCGAAATACCCATTAAAGCAAAAACATCCTGCTCTTCTATCGTCATTTCTACAGTCCTAATTTCCGGTGGTTCTACCACTGGTTTGACTGGCTCGACTTTAGTAATTTTTGTCCTTTCTCCCCGTTCGCCCCAACTTTGTTTATTGAGGGTAGGTGCAGGTATCTCTGATGTTGTTGCTAGTTCGTTATCAGCATCAAGATCTAAGTCGGCTTCGCTACTATAAGTGAGTGGACTGTTAATTACTCTGGGTTCATCTTTGCCATTGGGAGTACCGATACCAATGCGACTGCGACGGGTACGGGTGCGGCGCTTATCGCGATCGCTCATTTCTTGATAGCTGGGATGATTCATCAGATTCAGGGCACTTAAGTCTGAGTCTGTATCAAATGGTTCGCCAAAGCCATCGTATGTTTCCCTGGGTTCGGGAATCCGGGCTACTGGTAGCCGTGGTTCTCTGGTTTCGCGGATTTCTCTGGGTTCTCTTGCTTCTCTAGGCTCTCTATGGGGTAAGACAAAGCGATCGGGAATTTCTGCTGGAGGTGTTGGCATTCTGTTTTCGCTTTCTCCAGGGAGACGCACTGTATGCCCTAAACCACCGCAATGGGGACAAGTTTCACCAAATAGTTCGTAAATATTTTGACCTTGGCGTTTCCGGGTAAGTTCGACCAAACCTAACTCGGTGAGTTGGGCGATTTGCGGTCGCGCTTTATCGGCTTTCAGGGCTTTATTAAAGTGTTCCAGAACTTGTAATTGGTCGCGGCGCGATTCCATATCAATGAAATCGACTACAATTACCCCAGCAATATTACGTAAACGCATTTGGCGGGCGATTTCTGTGGCAGCTTCACAGTTTGTCCACAACACTGTCTCTCTAGCTGTGGCGGAACGTGTAAAGGAGCCGGAGTTAACATCTATAACTGTTAATGCCTCAGTAGGCTGAATGATGATGTATCCCCCAGAAGGTAAGTCTACTCTTGGTTTGAGGGCTTCTCTAATAGCAGCATTAATGCGGAAGTATTCTAAAATTGGGGAGCGATCGCGATGGTGATCGATTAACAATCCCTGCGGTGTTTGACCCCCGCTCCAGTTTTGCAAATACTGTTTGACTCGCTTCAAACCGGTACTGGAATCGACGACAATTCGATTCACATCTGCACCGTACATATCCCGCAGAACACGTTGAATAAAGTCATCATCTCGATTCAGTAAGGCTGGCGCGCGGGTAGATTGGGCTTCTTGTTGAATTGCTTCCCACTGCTTCTGCAATACTTCTAAATCTTCGATGATTGCTTCTTCTGGTTTACCTTCTGCTTCTGTGCGGACTAGTAAACCCATTCCCGCAGGTTTAATTAAAATTGCTAAGGCGCGCAAGCGGTTTCGCTCGCTTTCACTTTTAATTCGCCGCGATAAGTTGACACCTCTACCATAGGGCATCAGCACTACATAACGCCCCGGTAAGGTAATGTTACCAGTGAGCCTGGGGCCTTTGGTTCCCGTTGGCTCTTTCATGACTTGCACCAGTACTTTTTGCTGTGGTGCTAATAATTCTGTAATGGCGGCGGCGGTACGTTTGAGCTTTAAAGGCCCTAAGTCAGTAACATGAATAAAACCGTTACGTTCTGGATCGCCAATATTCACAAAGGCTGCATCAATACCTGGTAATACATTTTCGACTACACCCAGGTAGATATCACCAATTTGGTGATGACCTGTGGCTACCACCAGTTCTTGTATTTGATCTTCCGAAAAGACAGCCGCGATTTGATGCTGTTCCGCGATAATAATTTGCTTTGGCATTCAATTTCCTCAAAAATTTGCAGCACTAACTGGTAAAGGAGGTTTATTATGCCTCTCGCCCCTGCAATCCTTAAAAGGTGCTGCTGGTAATAAAATTTGTGAATCTAAGCTCTGATTTAAAGAGCTAGGGAAGGTGTGATGGCGTTTCCACGCGCTATTATTCCAAAAAGGCTGCATATGTTTAAGCAATTGAATCAACCATCTATGGTTGATTTTTGATGCTATACCTTTAACATTGAAGTATTAGGTATTCAGCAGTTGTTTTAAAAGCATGGAGGAAGAGTTGCCGACGAGCTTGTTATTAATGACTAATTCACTAAGTAGCTATAGAGAGAGTGTTCTTTAACCTGCCTCAGTTTTTCCGGGATACTATCCTAGAAGTTGCACTCTAATATTTTTGCTTGTGACCCTGAATCGGGTAGTGAATCAGCTGATTCAATGCAGCGCCAGAAAATTTCTCTTCATCCCATTCTAACGCAACCTTGCCAAAAATCAATTCCCACGATGTACCAAGTTAGGGCAACTACTAGCCAGTTACCCTTGACGGATTATATACCTAAAACTAGCCGATTGCGCTGGATGTGCAACAGAACAAATTCTGAGCCTGTTACTATTTCTAACATAAATAGAATTTGTTCGGGACGCAACGACACGCCATCAGGACGACAGCTGCCTAAATAACGTAGTTTGGCTGTAGACTCGGTGGGGCTGTTGTCGCTAGCAATCAATTCCAGTGCAAATAAGCGATCGCGCAGATTTACTACCTGGGTTTTCCCAGATTTGCTGGTTTGCTCGTAAGTAATTTCAGTTTGAGCTTGAATTTGCTCAATCCAGTTTTGCCATTGACTAGGCGTAACTTCTGTCATTGTAGACACAGTAATGAAATATTCTGCGGCGACAATTGCTTGACTAGCTGAAGGCGCTTTTAAATCCACTTGTTGGACATCATATATAGGGATGTCTTTGGGTAATTCTTGAGTTAAATGTTCGCGGAAAGTTTCCGCTTCCATTAACTGCGTTAATTCAAAATCTACTATTTCACCATTGCTTGTTACTCCCAAAGCTAAGGCATTAGCTACGGAAATACGCGGAGAGGGATGAAACCCGCCAGTAAAGGCTATGGGTAAACCAGCGCGGCGCACCACGCGATCGAACAGGCGGAGTAAATCTAAGTGGCTGACTAAAGCCATGTCACCTTGCTTACCAAACCAGACGCGCAAGCGTTGGACTTTAGTAGTATTGGGCACAAACTCACCAGCAAATTCCGGGATGGGCGGTGGCTCGATGACGATATTGTGACCAAAATCGGTGCCACAGACACCGCAATGAGAACAGCCATCAAAAGAACAGTCTGGAACAATTGCGGCTTCTAGGGCGCGTTGTAAATCTTCTTTCAGCCACTTTTTATCAATCCCTGTATCAATGTGATCCCAAGGTAAGGGTACATCAAGGGCGGTTGTCTGGGAAGCGGAAACGGTGGAAGTTGCTGACAGGGAATTTTCCCGATCGTTGTCTTTTAGCGTCGCCGCCTTCTCTAATTGATTGTCTTGTTGATGAAACAGGTTCCATTCACCCTGTTCTACTTGACGGTATTTCCAGTCTAGACCTGCTTCGGCGATCGCTTCCCCCCAAGCGGCAAAAGCTTTATCTACACTGTCATACCAAGAATCCATTCCTGCTCCTAACTCCCACGCACGGCGGAGGACTTTGCCTAAAGAGCGATCGCCTCTACCTATAAAGTCTTCCATTGCAGAAATCCGGATATCAGTAAAGTTTAGCTTGACTCCTTTAATCCGGCGAAATTCTTGCCGCAATAGCCGCTGTTTGCGGGCAAATTCTGCTGTCGCCACTGAGTGCCATTGGAAGGGGGTATGGGGTTTGGGCGTAAAGTTAGAAATCGTAATATTAAAGTTGAGCGGTCTTCTACCTTGTCCTCGACATTCACGCTGTAACCAGCTGACGGTTTCGGCAATACCGACGACATCGGCATCGGTTTCACCCGGTAAACCAATCATAAAGTACAACTTGATTTTATCCCAGCCATTTTCCCAAGCTGTTTTTACCCCTCTGAGCAATTCTTCATTGGTCAGTCCTTTATTGACAATATCTCGCATTCTCTGGGTTCCCGCTTCTGGGGCAAAGGTTAGCCCGCCTTGTCTGGTACCGCCCAGGATATTGGCAATATTTTCGTCAAATCTATCTACCCTTTGGCTAGGGAGAGACAGGGTAATATTTTCATTTTTTAACCGATTTTTAATTTCCATCCCCACAGATGGGAGGGCTAAATAATCAGAACAGCTCAGGGACAGCAAGGAAAATTCATTGTAACCAGTCGCCCGCATTCCCGCTTCAATGGCTTCGACGACTTTTTCGGGGGCGACATCTCTGGCGGGACGGGTGAGCATTCCTGGTTGACAAAAGCGACAACCACGAGTACAGCCCCGGCGAATTTCAATGGTTAGGCGATCGTGTACTGTCTCGACGTAGGGAACTAGCCCAATGGAATAAGCCGGGATGGGGGTAGCCACCCGGCGCAAAATGCGTTTGGGAACATTTGGCTGTATCGGATGTACCGAACCATCCTCTGCCATTTGATAAAACTGGGGTACATATACACCTGGGATTTGAGCTAAGTCCAGCAACAATTCTTTCCGGCTCAACCCGGTTTGTTTACCTTCTTCTAAAACTAAGCCAATTTCTGGTAATAGTTCTTCTCCATCACCGAGGGCGATAAAGTCAAAGAAGTCGGTGTAAGGTTCGGGATTAGAAGTTGCTGTTTGTCCGCCGGCAAAAATTAGGGGGTAATTGCCCTCTGTTCGTTCTTGCCAAGTTAGGGGTAGGCCTGCCAAATCCAACATTTCTAAAATATTGGTGGCTCCCAGCTCGTAACTGAGACTAAAGCCCAAAATATCAAATTCATTCAGCGATCGCTTCGATTCGACAGCAAATAACGGTGTATTTGTTTGTCGGAGTTTCGCTGATAAATCCGGGCCGGGTAGGTAAGCGCGATCGCATAACTGTCGCGGCTGGGCATTTAAGATGTTATAGAGAATGATATGTCCTAAGTTGGACGATCCGACTTCATATACTTCTGGATAGGTAAGCACCCAGCGTATTGTTGCCGTTTCCCAAGGTTTGTGTATTGCTAAACGCTCATTACCTAAGTAACGCGCTGGCTTAAAAATATCCGGTGTGATTAAATTTTCAACTGCAACAGCCACTGTGCTATCTTCTAGCTACCTTAATTACAGCTACTCACCTCTAACCATAGCATTGATTCAGTCATTTCACAGAAAAATGCGCTGCAACTTACAATTCTGTTACATATATAGAAAATTAAAGTTTTAAGAGTAAATCGCCAGCTTGTTGAAGCCTTGATGAGGGAGGTTGGGTAAATTACGGATTCAAGACAGAAACTACTCCCTTGTTTCCCATATTTTCCTATCTCCCTCAGCGATCCTGCGGTTTATCCAGATTTAAATTAAAAAATTTCAAATACCTGGTCTAATTGTGTCAATTCAAAAATAATTCTTATTGACGCAGAAACAGAGGATAGACGCAAACTTCGGTCTAAAGTTCCCGCTAGCCTCAGTGCAGATACTAATACCATCAAACCTGCGCTGTCTAATGATTCTACCTCTGCTAAGTCCACTACCAAGGTGGAAGTCTCGTCCTTTGCCAAAGCGGTGGTCAGCTCGCGCTCAAATTCCAACGCATTGGCAGCATTGAGACAACCTTGGGGACGAATAACTGTAATTTGTGGACACGTAAGTACCGCTTGCATAATCAAATCCTAATTAAAGTTATTGAACAGTAAACTCTAGCTGAGATGTATTTGAACATAAACTTTTTTGCATTACATCGGCCATTTGTCTGAGGTTCCTTTGCTGAATCTTTATCACTTACGTATTCTTTTAAAGATTGTCCTAAATACATGGCAAAATGTATGTATATATACTTTTTTTAATTCAAAGTTAAAAAACAATCAACATAGACAACTAAAGCAGCAGATAGACATAAGTAACTATGCTGAGAAAGTTACTTTGCCTAATGTTGAAGTTGATTTATAATCGGGTTACCTTTTCCGTGAAAATCCGGAAATTCTCTGCTGAATATCGGTAAATACTGAGTTTAATCGTGAAGTTCCTTGGTGATAAATTGTGATCTAGATCACAACCGAACATGGTTTCAGATCACTTTTTATACCAAACTTTATCTTGGATAATTAAGAGCAAATATAATTTGGCTTACACTTTATGGGAACTAAACATGCTATTCGGCAATTAGTAGAAAAGGCACTGGATATTAAAAAGTTAACCCCAGAAATTGAAAATGAAATCAACTCAGAATTAACACAAATGGGTTATATATCTGATGTTGATTATGAAGCTCTGGAATTATTAATGGCAGAGATGGATGCCGGCAGAATTAAATTAGTTCCGAGTTGGGGATAACAGTCAATTATTGTGCGAATTTGCATTTTTTTTCTCTACCTAGAGCTATATAACTTCAGCATTCTCAACATTCATTTCGGAAAACTATTGCATCAATAACTCAACTGCTCTCATCTAGGGCAATTTTGGGTGAGTTAAAATTTAGATCCCTCCTCTGGCGTAAACTGTGCTAATGAGCATTAACATTTGCACTATTTACAATTCGCCATGCAATTCGCTAAACGCCTAGAAAAAATTCCTCCCTATCTATTCGCGGAAATTAATCGCAAAGGAAATGAACTCGTAGCTCAGGGAGTTGATATCATCAATTTAGCGGTGGGCGATCCAGATAGACCGACTCCAGCCCATATACTCCAAGTAATGCATGAGGCGATAGATAATCCCTCCACCCACAACTATCCCCCCTATCAAGGTACTCAAGCATTTCGGGAAGCAGCAGCTAAGTGGATGGAACGACGGTTTGGAGTAGCTGGGTTAAATCCCAATACAGAAGTTGTCTCTTCTATCGGTTCTAAAGAAGCCATTCATAATACCTTCCTCGCCTTTGTAGAAGCAGGAGATTACACGCTAATACCCGATCCTGGTTATCCTGTTTATCGAACTGCAACATTATTTGCAGGTGGCGAACCCTATACTATGCCTTTAAAGGCAGAGAATCAATTTTTACCCGATTTAACGGCGATTCCGGAAGAAATAGCCCGTCAAGCAAAACTGTTGTGGATTAACTATCCAAATAATCCCACAGGAGCATTAGCAACAATAGAATTTTTTGAGGAATTGGTAGCTTTCTGCAAGCAATACGATATTTTGCTGTGCCATGACAACGCTTACTCAGAAATGGCCTACGACGGCTATAAACCGCCGAGTATACTCCAAATTCCTGGTGCTAAAGATGTAGCCATTGAGTTTCACAGTTTATCTAAGTCTTACAATATGACCGGCTGGCGGATTGGTTTTGTAGTCGGTAATGCTATTGGGATTAAAGGTTTGACACAGGTAAAAAGTAACGTCGATTCTGGGGTATTTAAAGCCATTCAAGTTAGTGCGATCGCTGCTTATTCTACCGATGAATCAGAACTGCAATCTGTAATTTCCGTATACCAAAATCGCCGAGATATTATCGTTAAAGGGCTACAATCTCTAGGCTGGCCGATTCAACCGCCAAAAGCGACTCTTTATGTCTGGGTTCCAGTACCCCCAGGATATACCTCCACAGAATTTGTCAACCTTCTCCTTGACAAATGCGGCATTCTTGTGCCTCCAGGCAACGGTTACGGTGCCGCCGGAGAAGGCTTTTTCCGCATCGCCCTCACCATATCTGACGAGCGAATGCACGAAGCAATTCAACGCCTCAAGGATGCGGGAATTAGGTATGAATGATGGGCATTGGGCATTGGGCATTGGGCATTGGAAACAATTTTGGATTTTGGATTTTAGATTTTAGATTAAAATCCAAAATCGCAAATCTAAAATCTAAAATTTCTTGTCCTCCTTGTCCCCCTTGTCCCCCTAGCCCCTAGCCCCTAGCCCCTAGCCCCTGCTGATATTCCTGCCAAACTAAGTGCATAAATTGATGGAGTTTCTGTTTAGCGGCTGAGTCGGGTTCAGTTTTCGGTTCTTTGGCTAATACTTGACTTAATATCGCAATAACTTCAGTATCTAGGGCGGGTTGAAATAAATTTACAGGCCAGAGTAAATCTGAAGCATCTCGCAAATCGGTGAGATGGGGTGGTTCAAGGATGTAATCAACTAGCACTACAGGACGTACCCAGCACAATTGACGGGAAAGCACAACTTGAATGACTTCTGCATAAAGAATTATGTCGCGATGCTTTAAAGAGACAACTTGTCCTGGTTGAAAGTCTAGGCTCATGTCCATAATCATGCCGCTTGTAGCAGGCGGTAATCTTGTCAAGGAAAAACGGCTGCAACCATTAGGTTAGCACTATTACACCTACCTTGTTGGAAACTGGATTGTCGTCATCGGCTTTGAAAAGCAAAAATTTTTCTGGGCAGGCATCTGAATATAAATGCTATAAAATAGGTGAATAACTGTGAAGCGATCGCTTCACAGTCACTTTGTTGTAGTAAAGCAAACCTGAAAGAGCAAAGAACCGTGTCAGTCGAAACCATTGAGAAGCGTTCCACATCCCGCAAGCTCGCGCCTCAGTATCGCGTTTTGCTCCATAACGACGACTACAACTCTATGGAGTACGTGGTGCAGGTACTAATGACTACAGTGCCGAGCCTCAGTCAGCCCCAAGCTGTAAGCATTATGATGGAAGCCCATCATAACGGGCTAGCTTTAGTGATTACTTGTGCGCAAGAACATGCTGAGTTCTACTGTGAAACTTTAAAAAGTCATGGTTTAAGTAGCACAATTGAACCTGATGAATAAAAATAATTCGTAATTGATAATTTGTAATTCGTAATCAAGTAAGTAGGCACAATTGCAAGATAATTTTTGTCTTTAATCAAAGTTACCAGCTTTTTACATTTTGTAATATGCTGTGGTAACATCGCCTACTTACTGAAAATCCGTTTGGGTTTCTATTCTCAAAGATTAAGTCTAGACTTATCTTTAATTATGAATTACGTTAGCGCAGCGTAAAGCCTTCTCTTCGAGAGGCTTCGCCAACGGCATAGCTTCGCTTAGAGCGAGTCTTCGAGCGTCATTACGAATTACGAATTACAAATTATTTATGGCTTTGCTTTTATGAAAATTCAATTTATTCATCATTTAGCTCAACGCCCTGCCCCTATAAGGCTGGGTTGTTTTATATTAGCCTTATTATTGCTGTGGTTGCCATTTGCTGCACCAATATACTTACTAGTCAAGGATGCTAATTTAGTAAGTATCTTAACAATGGTATTGCTCTATGTAGAGTTTATTTTCTTATTAAGAATATGGGGTAAATATGTTTATCAAGAACCGCATATACTACAGCATTATGGTTTAGAATTTTCCCGCAATAACGGCGTAGACTTAGTATGGGGTTTGGCTATTGGTATTACTAGCGTTTTAATATTATTTGGTTTACAAGGGGCTTTTGGCTGGTTAATTTGGCAACCATCCCAGGTATTTTTACTAAAAATTGTTTTAGAAGGTTGTATTGTTGGTATAGGCGTAGGTTTTGCCGAGGAATTATTATTTCGCGGTTGGTTGTTGAATGAATTAGAACGTAATTACAGCCCCAATATTTCTCTATGGACAGATGCGATTATATTTGCAGGATTGCATTTTATTAAACCATTAGCAGCAATTATTCATACTCTGCCACAATTTCCTGCTTTAGTATTATTGGGGTTAACCCAAGTGTGTGGGAAACGTTGGCGTAGAGGAAGGCTGGGCTTACCAATAGGATTGCATGGGGGTTTGGTTGGGGGATATTACATTATTAATGTTGGTCAATTAATTAAATATTCTGGTCAAGTTCCTGATTGGATAACTGGGGTAAATAATAATCCTTTGCAAGGTGTAATGGGTGTATTATTTATGAGTATCTTGGCAGCGTGGATGTGGAAAAAGAAAAATTATTGAAGAAGGCAGAAGGCAGAGGGCAGAGGGCAGAAGGTTTTGTTTAGAAGGGGATTCTGACCCCTCCTAAACAAGAGCCACCAAATTTTCAATTTGGTGGGGGTCTTAAACCCTTACTCCCTTCGGTCGTGGCAGAGGGCAGGAATCAGAATTCCCTTCTGCCTTCTGCCTCCTGCCCTCTGCCTTTCTTGATAATTTTTAATATTAGACAACATAAGCAGCTATGATTTTTTGAGTAAAGATTAATCAGGAAAATACATAATGATAGAGCCATTAATTTTACAAAAACTAGAAGAACTCCCTGAATCTCTTCAGACAGAAGTGCTTCATTATATTGAGTTTTTGTTAGAGAAGCACGCTAAACAGTCTACCCAAGAACAACTGACAAAGAAATTTCGTGTTGCGGGAACAATGAAAGATATGTTTGTTTTACCGCTACCTGATGACTTTGATGCGCCACTTGAGGATATGAAAGAATATATGGAATGAATAGATTACTTTTGGATACTCATACTTTGATATGGTTTGTCTCAAATGATGCAAATCTACCGATTTCAACTAAAGAAAAAATTGAATCTGCTGAAACTGTTTTCTTCAGTATTGCTAGTCTTTGGGAAATGGCGATTAAACTGAATATTGGAAAATTATCTCTAAGTGGATTGTTTGAAGATATTGAACCACAAGTAATTGCTGCTGGTATGACGATTCTGCCTATTACATTTACTGATACTATTCAGTTTCGTTATTTACCTCTGCATCATCGAGATCCATTCGATCGGATTTTGGTAGCGCAAGCGATGAATCATCGCCTGGTTTTAGTAAGCCGCGATTCGGCTTTTGATGCCTATTCTATTACACGCATCTGGTTATGAAAAAAGCCTAAAAATTCCTGTTTCTTATTAAACTAGTTGATTATATTTCAATTGTAGATTTTTCAGGTAAATGTAGTGTATTTACCTGAAAATATTTGTAGTTACACCTTCTCCACAACTGTGCCGACGACGCAAGCTTTATCTAAATTTACGCCGTTTAAATTTGCTCCTTCTAATTCAGCACATAATAAATTTGCGCCTGTAAAATTAGCCCCGGCGAGATTCGCGCCGCGTAAGTCGGCTTCTTCGAGATTAGCTTGACTTAATAACGCCCCTTGCAAATCAGCGCGGCTTAAATCTGCACCTTTGAGATTAGCACCTGTCAGGTTAGCACCGCGCAAATCAGCGCCACGTAAATCAACGCCTTGTAAATTGACGTTCATTAAATTAGCACCACTCAAAAAAGCGCCAGCTAAGGATACATCAGCAAGTGTTGCACCCATGAAGTTAGCACCGCGTAAATTGCTACCACGCAAATCAGCACCAGTTAAATCTGCTTGCATAAGGTTTGCGCCCATAAGATTTGCTCGCAAGTCGGTGGCTTGGAGGTTTGCGCCCATCAAATTTGCGCCTTCTAAATGCCCGCCTTCGAGTTTGGAACCAGTGAAATTAGTCCCGACAAGGGTAGCGCCTGCAAGATTAATCCGGCTTAAATCTAGTTGACAGAGTTCTTCGTCTTCTAAATTTGCCCCTGAAAGTTGTTTGAGATTTCCTAATTTAATCGCTTCAATATTCATTGCGGGTAACTACCAATTTCCTGACTAGTCTTGCTTTGGCTATCCCATCGGGAATCAATTAGCCACATACCGGCACTGACTTTGGTTTCTATTAGGGTTAAGTCGAGTCCTTGTTGCAAACCCATGACTAACAAAGTTAGGGTATCTATTAGTTTAGGGTCAAAGCGGTTTGCTTGTTGTTTGCACTCATCTAAAGCTTGAGTAAAAATTTCTTCGGGGCTGATTTGGGCTAATTTTTTCTGGTTAACTCGCCATTGAAAATCTGCGACTAAAGATAAAATTCGCGATTCTAGGGGAATTTCATCTCCTGCTAAACCTGCTGGTTCGCCTGTACCATCCCACCATTCGGTTTGATGGGTAATAATTTGGGCAATTGCGCGTAATCTGGGCATGGTGCGCAATACTTGTGCGCCTGGTACTAGGGGACAGCTTAAGGGAGGATTGGCAGATTCTTCTGGGTAACGTCTAGAACTACCAGCTACGAGAACGCTTTCGGCTTTTTGTAAAGGATCTATGCGGTGTAGTAAGGCGGCTAGGCGCAATCTTTTAATTTGCCATGCGGGGAGGTTTAACAGTTGCCCCATTGTTTCTGATAGGGCTACGACTTCCGCCGCCGCCATTGGGTTATTAATATCTGCTAAATCGATTAATTGCGCCATCCGCAAAAATGCTTGAATTTCGTTAGAAACCAAGTTGTTATCTAGGACTTTTTGACGCGGGGCTGTGGGAACGGGTAAATGTTCCTGCCCATCTTGCAGGTAATGTACCACCAGGGAGACAACAGTACTCAAATCTTCTGGGGTGACAAAACTGGGCTGAATGGAGTTTTTCTGGGCGGTGAGTTTGTCTGCGAGTTCGGGGTTGTATGGTTTAATATGAGCGATCGCTAATTCTGCTGTCTCTCTCACTAACTCTGGCTCAAATGTCCATAAGCCGTAGAATTTGCGCTCTAAGTCCGATGCAGGTAAGCCACCACTACCATAATCAGCTTCTGATAATTCTTGACAAATTACCATTGCTGTGTATTTAGGTGAAAGAATTATTAGATGCCACTCTTGCGCTACGGCATCGCCTGGATCTAAGGCAACTAAGTCTACATTAGCTAATTGACTGGTAGGATGTTCGCCAAATCCCCCATCAGGGGCTGCCATAATTACTATCTGGCGGCTGTGTTGGGCGATGTCTGCGTATCTTTCTGCTTCTTGGAGATACCATTTACCCCGTTGGAAGGCAGTTATGACTAAAGGTTGACCATCATCTTTGAGGATATGGTCTTCTAGGGCATGACACAAGGCAACTAGGGTATTTTTGTAGTACACGCCAAACCGAATTGGTCTAGTACTACGGCGATGAATACTTTCTAATTGTTGGAGTATTGAGCCTTCTAACATGAGGTTTATTTAATTTCACCGCCAAGGCGGATAAAGTAAAGAATTGTAAATTTGTATCTATAACTCTTTTAAGTTTACTTTTTGAGGTACGAATTACGCTATATAGCAGAAATTATTGCTCAAGTTGCTGTTATGGAGCGAGAACAACTTTATCTGCCAAAAACAGCAGAAATTGGCTTGCTGATTATTTTACGCGATCGCTATTCTGACTCACTCTAGCTAGAAAATGGGCATGGGGCATTGGGCATTGGGCATGGGAAAGAGTGATTTTTTTGTGGGGTGGACATCTTGTCCGCCCAGGACGCCCATCCCACAAGAGTTTGACTAATCCACTACTTTAGTCTAGACAGTCCACTAGTACAAAAAATCTGTTAATTAAGATTGTCTCAATCAAGAAAATCAACAGTATATCAAGCGTTGGCGGTAAAAGTCTTTGCTCTTAACTCTGTGTTCTCTGTGTTCTCTGCGGTTCAAAAATGAAAAACTCCACCCACCAGGGGATGGAGTTTTTGGGCATGGGGAATGGGGCAAAGAAATTACCTATGCCCAATGCCCTATGCCCTATGCCCCAGGCGCTCCACCCAAGGATCGGAGTTTCCCGCCGCTTTCATTAAACACCTACCAACTGTTTCTCGTTTTTCTCAATTGGTGCAGATAGTGCTTCCTCTAAATCAGCACAACCCAATTTCTCCTCTAAGATGTTCATGACTTCGCGCCCAAAGTCATTGGGGTTTTGTCGCCAAGCTTGTAAGCAGACTTCGCCAAAGAAGGAACCAAGGGGTTCGGGATTCCACAAAAGTTTTTTGGCTGTCCAAGGCATCAAGCTCATGGGATTATACCCTGGTTTGAGAATACCTTTTTTAAAGGCATATTCTTCTAAGTGGGTATGGGGTTGTAAGCCAATAAAGAAAATAGCCGGTTCAACTTTATCTGCGCCAAAAATCCGTTCGAGTTCGCGGTGATAGGCGATGGTTTGGCGGATGGTTTCGGGACGTTCGTCAATGACGTTAAAGGAGTAGTTGACAGAAACTAAGTCATTAAAACCAGCAGCTTTTAAATCGCGACAGTTTTGTAAGACAGTACGCAGGTTATAACCCATGCGCATTTTCCGCACGAGTTCTTGAGAACCACTGGTAATCCCGATTTCAAAGTAATTCATCCCAGTTTTCGCCATCAAGTCGCACAACTCGGGTGTGAGGTTGTCCGCTCTGATGTATGCTGCCCAATGGATGTCTGTCATCCCAGAATCGACGATTTTCTGTAACAGTTCTACTGCATCATCGATAAATCTCTTAGCAGGGATGAATTGAGCATCAGTAAACCAGAAATTGCGAATTCCGCGATCGTACAATTGGCGCATCTCCGCCACAACTTCATCTGCGGGATTAATTCGTACCTGTTTACCTTCGACTACGGTGTATACACAATAACAGCAGTTATGGGGACAGCCGCGTTTGGTTTGCACGCCGATATAAAAGTCTTGGCTTTGGAGGTAATAGTTAAATTCCGGCCAGATGCTTTCGATATAGTCGTAGTTACAGGCAGATTTTTCCAGTGGGGTGGGTTGTTCGTGAATTAGCCGTTGTCGGGGTTGAGTTTCACCCACAACATAGCAGCGTTCATCCCGAAATTCTTTTCCACTTAAAAATTTTTCTAACAGAGTTTCCCCTTCACCTACAGAGATAATTGTCCCTGACGGTAAACTTTTACCCAACTGTTCGTAGAAGACGCTAACTGCACCACCACCAACAATTGCGCGGGCGGATTGCTGATATTTTTGAGCGCGTTTTAAACCGCGTTTAATTAATCCCAAATTTCGCCATAATTCTACGTAGTAAGCGATAAAAATTCGTAATCCCCCAAAAGCGCCGCGTAATTTCACTAGGGGATTCTTCGCATAGTAAAATTCAAAAGCATTTTGTAGAGGGTTACCACCACGACCACCAACAGGAGCGTATATTTGGATATCTCGCCAAGAAAATACTAATAGTGTGGGTTGAAATTCATCTATACATCGCTCTAGAGCTGATGTGTAATCTAAAGGTGGTACAGATCCCAAATCAAAAATACGTTGTTGGATATTCGGAAACTGTTTGTGAACGTGATCGCTTAGGTAGACAACCCCAATGGGAAAGATGGGGTTACAGGGAAGGCGAACGTAAAGAATTCGATTTTCCATTGTGCTTGCGTCAACTGCCATCTTGCCGTTTGTGTGGAGAAACTAAAGTGAAAGAGACATCCAGTATTAAACTGTCTGTGTAAGTTGTGCTTGTTTTCTTTGATGGCGATCGCGCTGGAGATTTCAGCTACCGTCCGCTCAAAGTCAACCCTCTCGTGGTAACCGGGGAAATAGCTATAATTGCTGCGCATCTCATAGCTATGACATCCATGAGATTGGTTTTATAAAGATATGTTTCATATAGCTTTACCATAACATTCACCTTCTTCATTAAGCGATGAATCGTCATGTTTTGCTGTTGGTAGAGATCAAGCAAAAATTTTTGTGGTGGCGAAGCAAAGCTGAGGGGATCGTCGCCATGCCATATTTTTCAAGACTGGGATTGAGAATTGGCAAAGCGTTTGTCAAAAAATCAATATGAAAAACTTCTGTTATAGTGTATAATTGTACGGAAATAAAAAATATTTACAAAAATTTTATATTAGACACCTATCTTTAGATAGAAATAATGCAGAAATATGCAGTTGGTAGTCGGAGTTACAGCTTGTGGGGATCGCCAAGTGTTAGTTTTGCTAGTGTAATGTAAAATTGTGGCGTAAAGCTCCTCAGCAGTTATGGCTCAAATACTAGATCCACTACCACCTGAGCAATCGGGGACAATTCTCTGCTGCTACATAAATGCCACGAGCAAAATCCAGGTTGCCCGCATCACAAATATTCCCAATTGGTATTTTGAAAGGGTTGTTTTTCCTGGGCAAAGGCTCGTGTTTGAAGCCCCTAGAGAAGGTCAAATGGAAATTCATACGGGGATGATGGCAAGTGCAATTTTATCGGATACTATACCTTGCATACGCCTAGCAATTAATGAGCATGGTACTTATGAGTCAAGTAACAACTCAGATGTAACAATAGGCTCTATTCATAAAAATCCACTGGTGCAACCAATTAATACAAAAATTGAAGATACAACAAAACCATTATCAGTAGCTGGTTTAGCATCAATTGATTAAAAAAATTTTTTCTCAAATTTTAGGGTTGCTGGATTCAGCAGCCTTTTTTGTTGATTGGGCATTGGGCAATTCAATTTTGGATTTTGGATTTGCGATTTTGGATTGGGTTTGAATCTAAAATCTAAAATCTAAAATCTAAAATTCCTTGTCCCCCTGCCCCCTGCTCCCTAATCGGCGTTGTACTCTACAATCAATGTATGAATTTGCCTTCTTTTCTTTGGTTGTGGAAAATAGCGGCTTGGTCGATGGGGTTATCCTTGCTGGCATACGTAATGTTGGCGACGACTGGCTTTTGGATGTATAAGGCGAGGAATTTGCAGCAACCTCCGAGTTTACCGATGTTTCATCGGGGGTTGGGGCGAATGCGATCGCTTCACTTTACTATGGGTATTACTATGGTCAGCTTGGTGCTGCTATTGCTGGCCATTGGTATTATCGGTACTTTGGGTCATTTTGGTTCCCTTGGTCACTCATCACACTTGGTTGCTGGATTATTAGTAGTTGTCTTAGTTTTGCTTTCGGCTTTCAGCGCTACGCAAATCAGCCCTGAAAGACATTGGGTAAGAAATTTACATGTCACTATCAATATTATTTTATTTATCGGTTTTGCTTGGGTATCACTCACCGGTTGGATTGTGGTGCAAAAATATTTACCCTAATTACCTTAATTCATTATTTATTTATTGATTATTTACAAACTTTCAGCAGCAAACCCAGTCTCAGAAGATACACGGGGAGATGAAGCTGTCAAATGTTGTGCTGTCGTCAAATACTGAATTTGTGGCAGCTTTTAACACATTACGGATAAGATAGTCCAAATATCTTATTTTCCCACTTAATCTTGGGAAAAATAAGATGAATGCGATCGCGATCGCTGATTTTTATTTCAGTACGAAATATTATCTTCAGTGTTAAAATTAGCTAACAGTAGCAGCAAAAATACCATGATCGGTCAACTCTTGGACGGACGTTATGAAATAGTTCAAGTCTTGGGCGGAGGGGCTTTTGGAAAAACCTTTTTGGCAAAAGATCTCAAGCGTCCAACTCATCCGCAATGCGTGGTTAAGCAGCTGAGCTACTCCAGCCAAGACCCTTTAGCCTTAAGTGCAGCGCGCCGATTATTTAAAAAAGAAGCAGAAATATTAGAAAAATTGGGTAGACATGACCAAATACCCACTTTATTAGCAGAATTTGAGCAAGATAAAGAATTTTACTTGGCGCAGCAATTAATTGATGGTTATCCTTTACACCAAGAAATACAACCGCATCAACCTTGGAACGAACAGCAAGTTACTCAGCTATTAACAGAAGTTTTAACCATTTTAGTATTTGTACATAGTCAAGGAGTGATTCACCGCGATATTAAACCATCTAATTTAATGCGCCGCTCTACTGATGGAAAACTGGTATTAATTGATTTTGGTGCAGTTAAAGAAATCAACGCGCAAATTCCGCATGGACAATTAACACCCACAGCAGCTGTTGGAACTGCGGCTTATATGCCAATGGAACAATTTCATGGTTTTCCCCAATTCAACAGTGATATTTATGCTTTGGGAATGATTGCGATTCAAGCACTGTTGGGTTTACCAGCCCATGATTTAACTAAGCTGCGTGGTAACAGCAGTCCTACCCCTGGTGAAATGGTTTGGCGCAACCAAGTTAAAGTTAGTCCGACTTTGGCAGATGTGATTGATAAAATGGTTGTGGCTGATTGGCGCAAGCGTTACCAAGCGGCTAGTGAAGTACTTGCAGATTTGAGTAAAATCGCGGCTTATTCTCCAGGTTTCTCACCATTGCCGACAAAAATCACTCAAAATAATCCAATACCCCTAAAAATTCCCGTCAAACCATCTATTGTTATTGGGGTAATCGGAGTAATTGCAATTGCAGGAATTGGTTTTGCTGTATATCGTCAGCTACCGATAACCCAAGCATTAGCATTTTATGAACGGGGACGAGAAAAATTAGAGAAAAAAGATAAGTCAGAAGCGATTAAAGAATTCACTCAAGCTATCAAGCTTAATCCTAAGTATGCGGAAGCATATTATGAACGAGCAAATGCTCACTTTCTGGCGAGTAATTTTCAGCGTGCGGCGGAAGATGCAAGCAAGGCGATTGAATTAAATAAAAATTACGTTGAAGCTTATAGTCGCCACTGTGCTGCACTTTTACTGCTACAACAACCCCAAAAAGCTGAGGAGGAATGTACGCAAGCAATTAAGCTTAATTCTATGTATGGTGATGCTTACTTAAATCGAGCTAATGCACGGCGTAATTTAAAAAATAAAGAAGGAGCATTGGCAGATTTTACTAAGTTAATAGACTTGAATCTCAACGATCCTCAAGCTTATATTAACCGGGGTGTTTTATATATTGAACAATTTCAAGATTACAATAAAGCGATCGCTGATTATAACCAAGCTCTACAATTAACCACTAATAAACCAGATATCGCCGCGATCGCCTATGATGGCCGAGGTAACGCTTTAGCCGCCCAAAATAAATTACAAGGAGCGATTGACGATTTTACTCAAGCAATTGAACATAAAAAAGATTTTGCTCAAGCTTACTTTAATCGCGGCCGGGTTTACGCTGCACTTGGCTCTAGGGAAGAGGCCATTCAAGATTTTCAGAAAGCTGATACACTTTGTAGTCAACAAGGACTGACTAATTGTGCCAAGCTAGCCCAATCCTTTATTCAACAACTTCAGCAGTAATGGGGTGTTGGGCATTGGGCATTGGGCATTGGTATGATTTCTCAATACTCATAGAAATTGCTGACTTACCCGATATACCGCCCGCAGGCTAGAAGCCTGGGGCTATCGCTACAAAGCCCACCTTTGTGGGCTGAATTCTTTAGCCCACTTAAGGTAAGCTCATGTTCAATTAGCCGCACCCTTATAGGGTGACGGCGGGATTGTGCGATGAGCAACTGATCTGAAAATCGCTAGTAGTCTTGATGAACTGCGTAGAGAATTCTGATCCTTCTGCCATCTGCTCAGTCGCCAAGCATAGCCAAAGCGCTGCCTTTTTATAAAGTTTTGTAAATAATTTGAATTATTCCCACCTGTAACGCCGATAAGCTATCAAACAGGTGAAAGGAGGTTCGCAAGTGTCATGATATTCCAACCTATATTAATTGGGTCTGGATGACTTTTATGTCTAATGACTTGAAGGAATCTCCTTTGATTGGCTTGCTGGAAGCTGCTTTAAATAACTCAATGTCCAGAAGCAGGTTATTACAGCAACAAAAAACGCTCCAGGAAATTATGAATGATATTCCGGCGCGTCAATGGTTATTTGCACAATTATCTCAAGCCGAGAATCCAGAGCGGGTGAAGGATTTCATTATCGCGATGATGAAGTCTTCCCGATTAATTTGGAACGGCGCAAGAATATCACCAGATGTATATAGTGAAGCTTTATCAAGAACTTGGGTATGGTTTATGGAAAATCTGGGACAGTATCAGCCAACAACGGCTAGTTTTGTCACCTGGTTTAACCAAAAACTGCGCTGGGTAATTCATGATGTAATTCGCCAAAAAGCCGATGAAGAAAGAAGACGGTTAAATGCTGTTACAGATGCAGAAAATCATCAGTGGATGGAACCGCCAGCGCCAGATCCGGATCGCTGGGATGAAACTATCCAAGAATGGCTAGATTTAGTGCAAAATCATCCCCAAGCCTTCAAAAATTGTCGAATGCAGAGTTATCCCCAGGTTAACTGTCAAATTTTGTTGATTCATATTTTAAAGGTGTTACATGATTCCGGAAATTTCTCTTGGAATGCGATCGCCCAAAAATATGCAATCGAACCATCAGCAGTGAGGAGATTTTGTCGCACAAGATGTTTCTCCCATTTAAAACAGTTGTTGGACTAGGGGCTAGGGACTAGGGGCTAGGGGCTAGGGAGACAATTGTACAGACGCGATGAATCGCGTATCTGACCAATGACAAATGACAAATTATGATGAATACCGCAGAAAGATTTCCGCAGATTGCAATTGCAATTACAGCAACGGATCGAATACAAGCTTACAAATTTGCGCAACAGCAACTAACTGAAGAGCGATCGCAACAAGTTTATCGCAATACTTTGGCTGTGTTAGTCACGCGGCGTTATTTACAACTATTGGGTATCGAGAGCGATTTAGAACTCAGTCATAGCTGGAATCCCCTAGAACGCATGATCGAAAATATTGCGGACTTGTATATTCCTAGTTTGCAAGGCTTTTTAGAATGTCGTTGCTTGCGTCAGTGCGATCGCAAATGTCACATCCCACAGGAAGTTTGGACAGAACGCATTGGTTACGCGATCGTGCAACTCGATGAACCTTACCAAGAAGGGCACATTTTAGGATTTGTTGAATCTATATCTGTAACAGAACTACCGCGTAGCTATTTTCAATCATTGGATTTATTGCTAGAGCGTTTAACCTTAGAACCAACAGCATCACCAATTGTAAAACTGACACAATGGCTACAACATAAATTTGAATCTGATTGGCAACCTACACCAAAATTACTCAGCAATTTTCGCAGCATGAAAACATTAATTGAGCAGCCACAACAGCAACTGCAAAATCGAGGTAACGATGTAATTCGCCAAAGAGTTGAACAACTTTATCGCGGAAGTTACTGTGATTCATATCTCACTCCTCAAGAGGCTTTAGTAAAACTTATCCAAACAACTGAAGATGATGAAATACGCTGGCAAGCTGCTGAGTTATTGTGGGAAATAGACCCAAAAAATCCAGCATGTCCAGTAATTAATGCTAAAGATTTAGGTATTTATCTCCTGGGATATTCCATAGTATTAATGGTAGGAATTTTGCCTAAATTAGATGGCAAAATGTTAATTTTATTGCGAGTTTATCCCTTAGAAAAATCGTCTCATTTACCATCAGGATTAAAGCTCATGGGGTTAGATGAAAATGGTAGGTCGTTTTTTTCTGTAGAATCGCGCCAGAAAGATGATTATATTCAGTTCAAGTTTACAGCCGATGCAGGCGATCGCTTCCGCGCCCTTGTCGTTCTCAATGATGCCAGCTTTAGCGAAGATTTTCTAATTTAGCTAACTCTTGCGTAGTTTTGCGGAATCATGCTTATCTAATAATAAATCCTTGACTTCCCAATATCCTCGCTAGGTCGTTTATGGTGCTATCCTCCTCTAGTCTTCAACCTCCTCAAAATGTCGCTGTTGTACTTGAGATTAGTAGCGGTAGCTTTGATGACGGCTTTTGTGTCAGAGTGCAAATTTTTGAAGACGGTAAAATTATTGATGAACACAATGATTTAACTGAAATTCCCCCAGCGTCGCCGATACCAAAGTTATACGAAAATTGGCAAGATATATTACTTGAGAATAGTCGGACATTACAAGCTGTTCCTGGACAGGTAACAAACGTAGCTTTAGATAGTTGGAAACAAAGAGCCGAAGAGCTAGAGAATTACTGTAAGAACTGGTTTCAAAATCCAGCCTTTAAAAGTTTACGCGATCGCATTCAAGCCAATATCAAAGTCAAAGCCGATCAATCTGTTCCCATTATCATTAGATGTCACACTGCAAATCATCAGCACAATGATGTTTTACGGAGACTACCTTGGCATATCTGGGATTTATTTTCTAAACTCCCTAACACAGAATTTGCCTTGTTTACTAAATTTTACTATCAAGTAGCTACCTTTAAAACACCAGTCAAAGTTTTAGCTATATTCGGCAGTTCTCAGGGAAATTTACAACTAGAAGCCGATAGAAACGCTCTCGAAATTTTGGAAGCAAGAGGAGCACAAATTACTTGGAAAGTGGAGCCAACAGAAGAAGAGATTGCTCATTTATTATTTGAAAATGTTTGGGATATCCTCTTTTTTGCTGGTCATAGTTCCAGCCAAAAAACAGGCGGACAGATTCAAATTAGTCAGGATACATTTTTACCTTTAGAAGCATTAACTCCTAGCTTAAGGAAATCCGTAAGTAAAGGTTTAAAGTTAGCAATTTTCAATTCCTGTGATGGCTTAGGAATTGCAGATTTTTTGACACAGTTAAACGTTCCAGCCTCAATAGTGATGCGGGAACCCGTACCAGATAGAATTGCTGGTCAATTTTTACTCTACTTTTTACGAGAGTTTTCGCAAGGTATACCCCTGTGTTTAGCAGTGCGGGAAGCACGCGATCGCCTAGACACTTTAAAAGCTACTTTTCCCACTGCTTCTTGGCTACCTGTCGTTTGTCTCAATCCCAATCAGCCTGAATTTTTTTGGCCTGCTCCAACCTCAGACAATCATCCAATGATACAAGATCCCTCTCCTTCCCCTTCACCGTCACCTTTCCTGCTGCGTAAGAAAATCTTGGGTTTGGCTGCTGTCGTAGGAATTATTGCAGCCACTTTAATTTATATTAATCGCTGTTCAATTTTTTCTTCCAGCTGTAAACCCCCAATAAATGATGAAACAATTCAATCTAAAATAGACAACTTTATTAGCTTGGGTGAAAAAGCAATTGCTGATAGCAGAGTCAAATTGAGTCAGCCATATCTCAAATTAAAAGAGCAAGGAATTCAAGAATTTGCTCAAGGTGACTATGAGAGTGCATACAAAACTTTTGATAGTCTCCGCTTTCAAGCAGGAGAAAATAAAAAAGTTCAAGGTTTACGTCAAACAGCTTTAGCCGCATTGCAAGATCCAGAAGTGCTAATTTATCGTAACAATGCTTTCGTAAATACGCGACATAAACAAAATCCTGTCTTTCCAATTTACACTATTGCTGTAGCAGCACCCTTAAATGTTAATTCTGGATTAGATATCTTATTTGGCGTTGCTCAAGCTCAAGATGTCGCAGTTAAAAACGGGATAAATTTACAAGTTGTCATTGCTAACGATCGCAATCAACAAAAGCAAGCTAAACAAATTGCTACACAACTATCCCAAAATCAAAAAATTCTCGCTGTAGTAGGACATTACACCTCACCTAATACCTGTGAAGCTTTAAAAGTTTATTCCCCAAACGAGCTTGTCTTAATTTCTCCCACCAGCACTGTAGTGAATTTACAAAGTTGTGCTAGTTCCAATAAAGTATTCTTCCGCACAACTGCATCTACTCGAGAAGAAGCAAAAACTTTGGTAGATTATTTAGTTAATGATTTACTAAAAACTCAGCCAAAAGTCGTCATTTTCTATAATAGCAAAGAATGGTTTAGCCAAGATTTAGCTGACGAATTTGAGAAGGTAATTCAATCATATCAAGGAAAAATACTTCTTAAAGTTGACTTATCCGATCCAAACTTTAATACCAATGAACTTCCCTCCCAGGTTCAAGAGGCAGATGCGTTGGTACTATTACCTGATGGCGGAACTGATGATAATACAACATTGCAAAAGGCGATTAATATTATCAAGTTAAATAATGGTAAAAAACCTATTTTAGGAGCCAATACTCTTTATCTTCAAGACGTTATTAATCAAGCCAAAACAGCTACAAAAAGCTTATTTTTAGCTAGTGAATGGCATCCAAAACAATGTGGTGCGCAAGACTTCGCTAAACAGATTAATGAATATTGGGGCGGTGATTTAAATAGAAGAGTCGCCTTATCATACGAGGCTGTGCAAGCAATTGTGCAAGCTATTAAAAATCAAGATGTAGGTAAACCTATTGATAGAAAAGTAATTCAACAGAAATTGTTTGAAACAGATATTAACCCAGATAAAGCAGCATTTAGTGATGTCTTAAAAGGCTCGAAGATTATTTTTGAAGCCACAGGAAATCGCAAAGGAATTAACACACAACCCATATTGACTGTTAAAGAGCATAATCAGCAATTGAAGTTTGATTTCGCCAAAGATATTCCTTGTAAATAGGTGAGAAACAATGCGACAGATGGTATGGGTGGGGTGATCCCGCCCCTACGAGGTTGCGGGCTTAGTAAGTTAACGATCGTGATGTTTTCTTATTTGGAATTCCCTAAACCAGACTGTGTAAAGTTTTGTAACAATTGCGGAAATTATGACTCGAACTGTAGATATTCCTTTAGCGGGGTGAAAAGCGATCGCTTAATGGTTTATTTTCCAGAATAATTTATTCCTATGATCCAATATTTAACAAAGAAAGTATCACTGCAAATTTTGCTAGTTGATAGTTATGATATTGCTCTAAGTGCAACAGCACAATTGCTAAAGACTCAATATCCTGATGGAAATATTATCAGTACGCGAACAGCATATGACGCTATTCATAAAATCTCAAATTGGCAACCCGATCTAATAATCATGGATATTTACCTCCCAGAAAAATTAGGAGGAATAGCACAAACTCAGATAGGTTTAGATTTTTTACAACAGGTAATGCAAAAATATCCTAAATTGAATATATTTGTCCAAAGTCCTTATGTCAAAAGACTAGTGCAAATCAAACCCGCAATTGATAAACATCAAGGAGGATTTGTCATTGCCGATAAAAATATTACTAGTCAAGATATGCTCTCCAGAATAGATGGAGCATTAAAGGTATTTACTCGGATTAAAGAAATGACAGATATCTATATTTACCCAGATATATATGAGAAATTAAACCTGAAACCAGAAATCTTAAAACTACTCAGACTAGCCTTTAATGAAGGATTACAAGATAAAGCGATTGCTGCACATATTTGTGTATCGGAACGCACTGTACGCAAACATTGGGATACACTACAAGCCGCTTTAGGTATTGATTGTCATGAATTAAGAAATCAAGGGATAAATATCAGAATTTTTACGAAAATTCGAGCGAGAGCAGCAGGATTAATTGATTGATAAGTAAATAATCAAACTGGTATGTGTAATATTTTCAGTACAAAATAGACCTCTTGCAAAAGTCCTAAATTTCTCATTCTTCTCTGCGTCTCTGCGGCTCTGCGTGAGCTTTTCAAACTCCTAATTAACACAGCGACAATATTTATGCAAGAAGTCTAATAAGTAAATTTATAGTCACGTCTGAAGTTATTACTACAAAATTAATTTCTCAACTTTGAGAAGCGAAACTAATTCAAACTATAGCTATATCCAATAATATTAATGAGTCAAACGATTTATGTACAGCAAACTAATTCAAAGAATAATTCTATTTTCAATAACCCTAATTTTCAGCCTGACATTTTCTCTTTATCATGTCCAAGCTGAATCCGTCCCTTTCTATTGGGACTTTATCAATGTTGATGTAGTCGTACAAACTAATGGTGACATGTTAATTACTGAAACCCAAAAATATACCTTTACTGATGATTACACTAATCAACGCTATCGCTACATTCTTATAGATAAAATAGACGAAATTCAGGAAGTAACAGTATCAGAAAATGGGCAAATATTACCCAGTGCTACAAAAATAGAAAATAATAAATTCTGGATTAATTGGGAGCATTCTTTAAAAGCACCAGAAAGTCATACGTTTGTGTTGAAATATCGTGTGATTGGGGGATTAAAAGTAAATGTAGATGATGCACAATTGTATTGGAAAGCTATATTTCATGAACGAAAAGCTGCTGTCAAACAAGCAAAGGTCACAGTTCAGTTTCCAGAACAATTCGCCACTAAAATTAAAGATTTCCAAAGCTGGGGTAAAGAAGCTAATATTCGCAAAGTTGATGCTAAAACTATTGAAGCAATAGCATCAACAGCCATCGAACCAGGAGAAGAGTTAGCCGTTCAGGTAAACTTTGACAGCACAGGTACTGATATCAAACCATCACGATGGCA
Organism: Calothrix brevissima NIES-22; assembly: GCF_002367995.1. Taxonomy (GTDB): domain Bacteria; phylum Cyanobacteriota; class Cyanobacteriia; order Cyanobacteriales; family Nostocaceae; genus Aulosira; species Aulosira brevissima. Next base: position 5,588,401 of record NZ_AP018207.1, on the reverse strand, counting down.
AAGTTCAGGATCTTCTTCATCTTTTGGTAGTTGGTTTTGGTGGCTATTTTGGGGATTTTTCGGTCTTATATTTTTATACGGACTAGTATTTGGAAAGAATAGTAGTAGCGATCGCAATGGTGACGGTGGTAACTACGGTGGCGGAGGTTGTGGTGGTGGTGGCGGTGGCTGCGGTGGTGGCGGTGGTTGCGGCGGCGGTGGTTGTGGCGGTGGCGGTTAAACCAATACCAATTTCCCACCAAATCCTTATGGGCAGGGAAACCCCGCCCTTGTGAATATCCCTATAAGTTAAGATCGCCATAAGATCGCCAAAAGTAAAAGCTGAATATTACTATTAAAAAATCGCGCAAAAGACCAGCTAGCGTGGAAAATATTGAGAGTGTTCCCCAAACTTATGGATAACTCCCCTGTGCTTGCTCAAATAGATGGCTCTCTACCTAACTACAATCTAGAAAATACCCCGCCCATGAATTCAACAGACAAACGGGTAGGGAGTGATTTTGATTCCCTAATGATGCTGCGGTGTATAGAACTCGCCCGTCGCGCTTTGGGACGCACTTCCCCCAATCCTTTAGTGGGTGCAGTGGTTGTCAAGGATGGGGAGATTGTGGGCGAAGGGTTTCATCCCCGTGCGGGCGAACCTCATGCAGAAGTTTTTGCCCTCAGAGCCGCCGGAGAAGCTGCTCGTGGTGCTACCGTTTACGTAAATCTGGAACCTTGTAACCACTATGGGCGTACTCCACCTTGTTCGGAAGGTTTAATTAATGCGGGAGTAACCAAAGTAGTAGTGGGGATGGTAGATCCAAATCCCCTAGTCGCTGGGGGTGGGATTGCCCGTTTACGAGCTGCTGGTATAGAAGTGTTAGTAGGGGTAGAAGAAGCCGCCTGTCAGCAACTCAACGAAGCTTTTGTCCATCGAATTCTCTACAAACGCCCTCTAGGTATTTTGAAGTATGCCATGACATTGGATGGCAAAATTGCTACAACTTCTGGTCATAGCGCTTGGGTGACAAATCAAGCCGCCCGCAATGAAGTACATCAGCTACGGGCTGCTTGTGATGCTGTGATTGTCGGTGGAAATACTGTGCGACAGGATAATCCTTATTTAACCAGCCATCAGGTAGCGACCCATAATCCTTTGCGAGTCGTGATGAGTCGCCATCTTAACTTGCCAGAAAATGCTCGCCTATGGCAAACATCTGAGGCTCCTACCTTAGTATTGACAGAAGTAGCTGCTAACCCTAATGTTCAAGAAATGTTACGGCAACGGGGGGTGGAAGTGGTAGAGTTCACTTCCCTGACACCAGATAATGTTATGGCGCACTTGTATGAACGGGGTTTTTGTAGCGTATTGTGGGAATGTGGTGGAACTTTAGCTGCGAGTGCGATCGCCAACAGAGCAGTACAAAAAATTCTTGCTTTTATTGCTCCGAAAATCATCGGTGGTAGTAATGCTCCTACACCCGTAGGTGATTTGGGCTTTACCACCATGACTGAAGCGTTACCCCTCGAAAATGTTCGTTGGCGTGTGGTTGGTTCTGATTGCTTGGTAGAAGGTTATCTTCCCCGAAATACTCAATAAATCTTCAATATCAGAAATATCACAAAAGCAAAGAGCGATCGCGCTTAACACTGTCGTTCATAAGCTAAATCGCGAATCAGAGACAGGCGCGATTGAATGTAATCACACAGAAAATCAGTCTCTTTCTGTTCCAACAATGCTTCGGTGTTGGTCTGCTTTACTAACCATTGCACCAAACTAGCATCGTCTAATTGTAATAAAGTCTTGGTCTGGGCGGTTTCCACCACCGACCAAAGCTGACGCATAATCTTAGGAGTCATCAGACCTCAATTTAATTATTAGCTTCGCTGTTTTCAGATTACACAATTCTGGCAACAGATTGCGGCATGAATGTAGAACCTGAGATAACTATTATCAAAAGCTTAATAAAGCGATTTATAACTTTATGAAGGTTAAGAATTATCAATCGCTATCAGCTAATTTTTGGGCTAGTTTTACTTGTTTTTCAAGTATATATACTTAATTTTATCCTAAAACTTACCGCTTTCAGTGGAAGAAAAAATAATATTATTCTGTTAACTCCAAATCTCGCTCTAGCAGGGCTTACCGCCAACGTAAACCACAGATTTTAACGGCGATATTGCCATTTATTGCTAGAAAAACTTAATTAATACGAGGATTAGAGATTAATTTCCGGCAAAAACACAATAAGAAGAATTATTAATATAATTTATTTTACTTGCGCTTAACGATTTCTATACCTTGAGGAGGAAAAAAATATTAAGATTTAGCTGGCATTTGGAGTATAACAAATTACTCAATAACTTTGCAATCTTTATTCATCAGCTAGCAGTAAGCTATTAATAACAATGGTAGAAGTTAATTGTTTAACCTCTACCACTGATAAAATATGCAATTTTTAAGTAAAGGTTTTTACTCGTCTTCAGACAAGAGCAAAAAATTCATGGGACAGATTGCTAATACTTAATGCTATTACCCAGCAATTGGTATAACTTTTATCTCTAGAGTTGCTGTTGGTAATAGATCTCGATTGCACCTACAGCTTTGAGTAACGGTGAATCTAAATTCTCAATCCAATCAGCTACTTCACGCGCCAATCCTAGCGTCACATGTCCATCAGATGGTTGGAGGCGATCGCTAATAGTATTAGCTTTGATCTGCTGTAATTGCGCATACTTTTTATTCGGCTAATTTTTTTATAAAAATTTTTGCTTCAACAAAAATTAATCCGATCGCACAGTTGGAAACTAGCGATCGGATTAATTTTTAGGTGATTATTGCGTCAAATTAAGACAAATTACGCAAATAATTGGCGAATAAGAGACAAAGAAAGTTATTTTAGTCAAATTTTTCTATAAATGACCAATGAAAACTGTACGGGCGGGTTCATCGATATCCTCATTATTAACAAAGATCCAAATAAACCCGCCCCTACTGACTAACGATCATCTTCAATCTTGATACTCTACCCAACTATTCGGTGTTTCGGAAACTCGAACTTTAAGCTGTACCTCTGCGGGTAACTTCTGCTTAGTTTGATCGTAAATATACTTGGCGATCATCTCCGCAGTTGTTTCATATTCTGGAGGTAAGACTTCATTGAGAACGCAATGATCGAGTCCGCCTTTGGTCACATCTTGTTTAGCCCATTTTAAGGTTTTAAAATCAGCTACCATAACTGGATGCGGGCAATATTCTGAAGAGTGCAACTTTGATGATGTAGCTTCTAGTCTCACTTTATAAGTATGTCCATGCATTCGACCACAAGGGCCATCATAATCTTTGATATAGTGAGCGCTATCAAAGGTGAATTCTGTAACTAATTTCCATTTGGGCATTTTGACATCACCTCATAGTCTATAGTGACCGAAATACTCACGCCACCATATCTCATTAAAAATTACAACTAGATATTTACAAGTATTGCTTAATTCTTGCAGGCTTGACTATGAGGCAATACAGTTCAGTTAAGGATAAATGTAGGTTGGGTAGAGCGATAGCGAAACCCAACAAAGCCGCTTTGTTGGGTTTCGTTCCTCAACCCAACCTACGTTAAATCATGGTTTTAATGCTAACTGAACCGTATTGGACTATGAGGTGGTTTATCAGACAAATCATCAAAAAGCGCGATCGCATTTAGGCTGAGCGTAGCATCAAGTGCGATCGCGCTAGAGAACAACATGATTAAGCTAATGACTAAATAGCTCCTGTCGGTATTTCACAGCACACTTTACCAATCAGGTTTTCACTCACATATTCCATAACTACAGTTGGTTGAGTATAACTAGCCGAGCGCTGTTCAATTAGCGATCGCCTTTGTAAAGAAAAAAGTGCTTCTAGTAATTCTCGCTCTGAGATTTGCGGAATTACATACTGTTGTAATTGTTGTAAACCTACCCAATCTTGCTTAACTGCTAGGGAATGCATCACCTGCTTTTCGTTAGCAGATAAGCGGTTAAACTGTTGCTCTAATATTTCCCAAATATCGCCAAAAATCACTGAACCTTGCTGTAAAAATTGGCAAATATTCCCATCAAACAAATGCTGAATTGTCGTAGCGACAATTTTCAAAGCTAAAGGATTACCTGCATAACGCTGAATTAACTGCTGACATTCATCTGTCGAATCTACTAATCCTTTAGTTGCGAGGATTTGCTGTGATTCTACCGCAGATAAACCAGTGAGTTGGAGCGATCGCACCGGTAAAGCGTCACCTTCTCTAGCTGTAAACCCACTAGGGGTTTCTCTGGTAGTAAAAACTAGACAACTTTGATGGACTTCATCTCCTAACCTTCTGAGAAGTTGACCGTATCCTTCATATCCAGCACAATAATGTCCGGATGTCTCTCCACTTTGCAAAAGCGATTCGATATTATCCAATAAAATGAGGCAGCGTCGAGAGCGCAAATACTTCATTAAGTAAGAAATTTGTACATCCAGGCTTTCTGGTAAACTCGCTGCTGATTGCTGGGAGACGAAAGAAATTAACTCCCGCATCAAATCAGAAATTGCTGGACTATTGCGTAGACTGCGCCAAAAAACAAAATCAAACTTACTTTGTAACTTTTCTGCAACCTTTACAGACAAAGCTGTCTTACCAATCCCTCCCATTCCTAACAACATGAGCAAACGGCATTTTTCATCAATAATCCAGCGTTGCAGCAATTCTTGTTCTTTCTGGCGTCCATAGAACACAGAAACATCTATCGCTTCTCCCCAATCTTGCTGCTGTTGGATTTTCGGGGTAGGAAATGCAGCGATAGTAGATACTTGTGACTCTACTTGCTTTAGGCTGGAATAATGGCGGCGCAAGACTGTCTTGACATTACTTTTAGCGATGTTTTCCCCCAGCGCTTTTGAGAGCATTTGCCATAACCGAAAGCCTACATCTCGGATGTAATCATCATCGTAACCCGAGCTTTCGGCAATTTCTGCATAAGTATATCCACTCCAGCACAATCTAAGCACCATCTCTTGGATATTACTCAGATGCTTCTTTTGCAATGCTTTGTCTAAAACCAGCATTGCTTGCTCAAAACTTAACTCTATGACTGTCACATAAAATATTCCTAGCTAAGATCTGCATCCACTTATCAGAGATTGTTTAGAGTTTTATGCAGTTCCCGCAAAAGTTTACATTTTGTTATGGGGCATGGGGCATGGGGCATTGGGCATTGGGCATGGAGCATGGGGCATAGTCAGTAGGGGCGGGTTGATTGAGAATTATCGTTGATCCGTGAGGATATTTGTGAACCCGCCCGTACAACGGTCAACGGTCAACCGTCAACCGTCAACAATTACCCCCAAACTAAAATCCCCCCAGTAGTCTCGACAAAAAGATTAGATGACTGGGGGAAAATGTTTTATCAAAAATATCTTCAAAATTCCATACCACACGACCCCTTGATCAAGGCAGGTAATATGCTATAATCATCTGCGTTGATTAGTGGTAACTACCATTGACCCCAGCAGGGCATTAGTAGTAATCGTGTTGTGGTTCTGGTTCTGGTTGCACCATTGCAAAGTTTGAGGCATCGTATAGGTAGCGGCTGGCTTCCTCTTCGAGGCGATGAATCAAATAGGGTTCAATGGCGTTCCCATGTCTCAGCGCGGCTAAATATCCATCCAAATACATCCGCATATCGTCCATACGATAACCGCGATTCCATAACTCGACGAAGGCGTCGGTAATTCTTTGGTAATAGCGGATGGTTTGTGTGTCTTGGAGCATAACTGCTGAATAAATCTCTTTGGAATGAGAATTGTAAATGATCCGGGCAAAAATGTGAAGTGTGACTTTCCCCCTATCCAGGAGTCAAAATCAATTTCTCTACTTTGGGTATTACCCTCCAGCAGCTACAACGTATTCTGATCCTATTCCAGAAAGCACAAAATAAGTCAAGTAAGTAAGTTATTTTTATAATTTGCTTTTGTAACTTCCTGCGTTTTTAGACTATCTTAAAACTAAGTTTTGCCGGGTGCGATCTGCTTTGGGAATGAAGTCAGGATATACCTTTGGGCAGGATCGGTGAGTTTAGCGATCGCTTTTTGGTGCTTTACCCCCTTCGATGGAGCTAGGATGTGTAGCCAGAAATAATTTTCATAAGTCTAACAAAAATTTAAGAATATTACTAATCGGCTGAAGTTAAAGCATAAGTTAAACTTTTAGCTAATATTGTCATCACAAAATGTCAAGTTAATCATAATTGGAGTAACAAAGACTACAAAACCTTGGGCATGGGCTTGTTAATTTGAAAGTCATCAACGCTAAGGGGTCTTGCCACCGTGGGTTCGGTTTGTATTGAAATCGTTGAGGGGAATCCCCATCTGAGGTCGTTGCTCGGTTGGCACTTGCAGCAGCTCGAATATCGCGTACATCAAGCCGCCAGCATATATCAAGCAAGGGAAGTGTTTTTGAGCCAGCAACCAACACTGGTGATTCTAGATGCTGATTTACCTGATGGTGATGGCATTGAATTTTGCCGTTGGCTGCATCGTCAGCAACAGCCGTTAATTTTAATGCTATCTGCCCGTGCAAATGAAGGTGATGTTGTAGTCGGTTTAAGGGCGGGAGCAGATGATTACTTGAGCAAACCATTTGGGATGCAAGAGTTTTTAGCCAGAGTAGAAGCGCTAATTCGTCGCAACCGCACGCCTGTTGCACCAGCTTACTTAGATTATGGTGCTTTGCAAATTGATTTAGTGCAACGCCGGGTGAGATTTCAGGGAGAATTTATCGATTTAACACCTCAAGAATTCAGTTTACTATACGTTTTAGCACAAGCTGGAGGAGTACCTCTGTCTAGGTCAGAATTGCTCAGAAGAGCTTGGCCTGACGCCATTGATAATCCACGCACTATTGATACTCACGTTTTATCGCTGCGGAAAAAAGTTGAACTAGATCCTCGGCAACCCAGTTTAATTCAAACTATCCGGAATGTAGGATACCGGTTTAACATGGAAATTTTAAATTCCAACTTACCGCAATCACCAGCAAAATTACCCAAAGAGAGATTTAGCAATCAACGCTCAACTCTGAGTACGCAAAGGGTGTAGTCAGCAGAGGAAGCAGAGGAAGCAGAGGAGCAGGGGAGCAGGGGGACAAGGAGGACAAGGAAGACAAGGAGGAGAAATAATTTTTGTCTGTTACCTATAGCCTTCTGGACAACTGACCACTGACCACTGACCACTGACTCATATTTAAATCCACTCTTGGGAGGCTTGAGCTTCTGCTTGTTGCAAGCTGGCGCGTAAATTAGACCAGTCTACCTCAGCAGTTGTTCGATCTGTTAACAATTGACCTTGCTGGAGGTGGAAGAGTCTTGTACCAAATACCTGTGCTAATTCTAGCTGGTTATTAATTGTTAAAATTGTGGTGTGATGGCTGGCAGCCAGCTGAATTAAGATTTCTATTACATGGGTGGCAATACCAAAATCTAAGGCGGAAGTTGGCTCATCTAATAATAATATTTTTGGTTGGATGACTAAAGCTCTGGCGATCGCAATTAGTTGGCGCTGTCCCAGAGAAAGTTGAACTTCAGTGCGTCCTAACCAATCATTGGGTATATGCAGTTGTTCTATCCAATAACTGACTCGTTGCTGTATTGTCTGTTTGGATAAACCACGCAATACCAATGGATAAGCCAATGCTTGTTGGACTGTCATTCCCAAAAGCTTAGACTCTTGTAATCCCAGCGTGACTACCTGGCGTAACTCAACTATAGGGATTTGGCGATATTCCCGATCTTCTAGAAGTATTTTGCCGCTACTTGGTTCCATCAGGCGGTTAATCAGCTTGAATAAGGCTGTTTTTCCCGCACCTGATGGCCCGACAATGACAATGCGATCGCCTGGGTAAACCGCAAAGGAAATATCCTGCAATATGGGATATCCTTGGTGATTGGCTGATAGTTGGGTTTTGAGCTTTGTAAACAGATTAACTTGCTCTAATTTGAGTATGGCTTTTGGGGTGACAGTATCCAAGTTCAACTTTCTTTAAGAATTGGTCAAAATCAATCGTAGTTACGAATTACGAATTACGAATTACGAATTAGTAATTACTGAGTTAGGGCTGTAGAGATAGTCCAAGCATCTACCAACAGCAACAATAACGTGAAACCCAGCAATATAAAATACATCCAAGGTTGTGCTAAAGGACGCACATCTGTGGTGTCGATACCTGTTTTTGCTTGTACTTGCCTAACGAGTTGAGCAAATCCTACTACACGCATCGGCAATAAATAAGCTTGTCCAGACTGACTCAGGAAATAATATACAATACCTCCTTGACCAGTGGTGCGGGGTTTTAATTCTTTCACATCCGACCAAGCCAAAGACCAACCTTTACGAAAAAATCGCGGTACCCATACAGGATAGGCTACTTGTATTCCTTGGTCGTCTACAATAACTCTTTCGGTCAACACTGCATATAAAGCAATCAAACCGATACCAATTCCTAGCCATAATAATGACGGTGGGATAGGTGCAGCTGTAACTTGGGCTAAAAAAGGTAAGGGAACTGTGAGGGCGATATATAAACTCAACAGTGTAATCCGAATTAACGGTGAGAGGCGAAAAACAGAAGTTGAAGGATTAACTAGGTTTGCTGTCACGGCTCAATTTAGATATCTTTATCTTTATTGTGACTGAAGCGAGGGGTTAGGGGCTAGGGACTAGGGGTTAGGGACTAGGAGCTAGGGACTAGAGAAGAGAAATTTTTATGCTTGTTTGTGGGTTTTTCCCCCTTGTCCTCCTTGTCCCCCTTGTCCCCCTTGTCCTCCTTGTCCCCCTTCCCTTGTCCACAAATGAGTTTGTCAAAGATGTAAGCCAACGCTAAAGTACAAGCCGTCATCTTGCGCATTTGTTCCGCGATCGTCTAGCTCAATTAGGGGAACGGCATAATCTACGCGCAAGTTAAAATCTGGTAGGGGTTTCCATAAAACACCTAGCCCTAAACCACTGATAAACTTTTGTTTTTGGATCAGGTTGGGGTTATTATCGACATTCCAGATATATCCCAAATCAAAAAATGGTGCTAATTGCAGTACATCTTGACCATTTTTAGGGTCTTGTTGTAAACCGATGCGGTTTTCTAGAGATAATCGCAATCCATTATCACCTGCGCGGACATTTTGACGATAGCCACGTACTGATTGACCGCCACCTATGACAAATTGTTGAGAGGGTAATAAACCATTGGGTGTAAGTTGTAAGTCAAGTTGGGCAATTAACAAATTATTTTGACTTAACTTTTGCTGTCGCTGTAGTTGCAATAACCAACTAAAAAACCGACCATCGGGTTTGGGGTCGTCGTTAATGGTAGCATCAAAAGCACCTATGCCAAAGTTAAATTGCGATCGCAATCCCCAAACACCCTCAAGACTGCGTTGTACGTAATCTTGGCTAAATCTAATTGTTCGGGTTTGGCTATTACCATCATTGTCAGGCCCGATACCAAAGGGGGTTGGCCCTGCAAAGGTGAATGTTTGACCGTTTTGGACGCTAAAACCTAAGGATAAAGCAAATTCTTGAGCGAGCGATCGCACTATTGGCTGGCGGTAGGTAATTTCATACAAACTAGATTCACCGCGAATGTCAAATATGTCGAATGGTGCTTGAACGACTTTGACTTGGTTAATTGCAGTTCTTAATTGCAAAGTCCCGTTCATGGGATTTAGCGGTACTTGATAGCTAAAGTCGTAAAGATTGGAACCGCCACTTTTAGTCGAAAAGTAATAACTGGCGCTGATTTGGTCGCCAATTCCTGTCAGGTTGCGATAAATAGCACCAATACCCAATCTTTCCGAACCCAAACTAGGGGGAGAATAGTTATCTGCACTCAAAACTAAGTCAAAAGGTTCGGCTTCGGTGACGCGCACTACGACAATACTTTGACCTGGATTGGTTCCCGGACGAATACTAGCTTCTACTTTGCTAAATAGCGGGTCAATTTGCAATAATCTTAATTGTTCTTCTAGCTTGGGTTGCGAAAAAGGTTTGTGACTGCCCATTGCAATCCGCGATCGCACATAATCAGGATGAATGCGTTTTGTCGGTGGGTCAATTTGAATTTCTTGGATAGTACCTTCAATTACCTGAATTTTGACGACGCCATCTTTAATAGATGACTCGTCTACAATTGCTTCTGAGGTAATGTAGCCTTGCTCAAAATACCAACCAGTAATTCGGTCTGCAATATTCTTCAACTGGGCTAAACTGACTGTCTGTCCTTCTACAGTCTTCAAAATAGACTGAATGGCAGTTGATTCGGCAAAACTACTACCTTGCAAATCGATTTTAGTGACGGTAATCTGCGGAGAATCTGGCGTTGGTGAAGCTTCTGGGGTGGGTGTTGCTTGGGAAATCTCTAATTTATCGGCAAAGTTAGGCGCAAAAGGATCTCTTTGCCCTTGTCCCTTTTTCTCTGGTTGACTGTTGAGATGCAAAGATGTATTGCTAGCTGCCGTTGATATTGCTGTGGCTAATTTGGCATCAGCATAATTAGGGAATATCCCAGCAATCATCAGGCTGCTAGAAAATAAAAATATCATCCCCGCGCCAAATTTCTGTAATAAAGAATACATTTTTTTGTTACACAATAAAAATTTTACTTAAGCACTAATACTCAATCATACGTAATAAATATCACATTTTACAGAATCTTTATAAAGCTATAAAAACCAATTGCCGCATGAGATGGATGATTTTGAGCTTTTTTGGAGAATTCTTATATTTTATGTATTTTTTCTGTAAAAATATCCGTAATTACGCGGTTTTATATTAAATTGATATGTGATCGGTTAAAATTTAAGTATTTCTTGTGTGTTTTTTTATAGGCGTGGTTTAGATACTAAAAATAAGGCTAAAGCACTATAGCAGCAGAAAATGAATACAAATTCACCAAAATTTGTATTTAGTAGCAATAACCAAGCAGATTGTTTCTATCTACGTCTGAATCAACAACTGAGGCAGATTAGCATCCAAGGGGAAGGAAAGTAAATGTTAAACAAATCTTTAGTAGCAAGTTGTCTAGCTGGTGTCACGATCCTCACAGGAGTTGTACCGGCGCTGGCGCAAAAGGCTGTGCAATCGCCAGCTATTAATCAAAAGTCAGACAACGCTAAGGAATTGCAGCCAAAAGAAATAGCAGCGATCGCGCAAGCAACGGTAGTCAGGATTGAGCCTAGTGTGGGTGCGGCGGGTTCGGGGGTGATTAGCGGTGTCTATCAAGAAGGAGGAACCAACGTTTACGCCGTATTCACAACCAAGAAGGTAGTACAAGACAAGAATATTCAATATGACATTATTACACCATTATCTTCCGGTGTAGGGGGTAATAAGCGCCAAAAAATCAGAATTTCTGCCGCAGATATTGAAGAAATTCCGGGTGAAGATTTAGCCATTGTGCGTTTTAAGAGCGATCGCAATTATGAAATTGCCAAATTAATCGAAACAAAAGATCCTGTAGATTGTCAACAAGCAGATCCGCAGCTTTGTAATGGTGTATACGTCGGTGGATTCGCTAACCCGCCTAGCGGGAACAACCGGATGTTTCATGTCACAGAGTTACAGAAAAAAGATAAGTCCCGTACTTATACTAACTTACCTCCTCAGTATAATTTATCAGGATTAGCAGGCGGCCCGGTATTTGATAGTTCAGGGCGTGTAGTGACGCTATTCGATAAAAACCAAAACCAGAGCAAGACATTGGGCAAAAGAAGGGGGTTTAGCCAATTGCGTAATTATTCGAGAATGCGTGTTAGATTAGACCTGACACCGCCATTATTAACTATGTCCCTGAGAGGCAACATACCATTTAATTTCCAACAAGAAATTTTCGAGACAGATATTGAGGCTGTGAATCGGTAACTTGGCAATTAAGTAAAAGCTCTTAGGAAGACTCAGTATCAATGCTGACAATAGTAGTAATAGGGCGCTGTCGGACACTCTAAATCGAATTTAGGTGAAGATAGCACATCCACCAAGGTTTTGAGTGGTCAACAATTCCCCCATCTGCTGGGATGGGGGAATTTCTTGCTGCTTTTTTATACCCTAATACCACAGTAACTGAGTTACCTGTATAGCGAAAAATACTATGAATTCACTAGCACAAAAGATTAACCTATTAATACTGATTGTGAGTCAAGCGATCGCGCAGATATTTTCTTTAGGTGCGATCGCTCCAGCTAAAGGGCAGTCAATTACACCAGCAGTTGACAGTACAAATACTATAGTTACGCCTAACGGTAACCAGTTAGATATTAGTGGTGGTACTCTATCCGGTGATAAAGCCAATCTTTTCCACAGTTTTCAACAATTTGGCTTAGATAACAACCAAATCGCCAATTTTTTGTCTAACCCGAATGTGCACAATATCTTAGGGCGGGTAGTTGGCGGCGATCCTTCCATTATTAACGGTTTAATTCAAGTTACTGGCGGGAATTCTAATCTATTTTTGCTCAATCCGGCTGGCTTTATGTTTGGTGCTAACGCCAGCTTAAATGTACCGGCTGATTTTACCGTCAGTACTGCTAATGCTATTGGTATTGGTGGCAATTGGTTTCAGGCATCAGGTAATAATAACTACGCAGCTTTAATCGGTAACCCCACAAGCTTTAGTTTCAACACATCTCAACCAGGGAGTATTATTAACCTGGGTAATTTGACTGTAAATGCAGGTAATTTAAATTTACTGGGTGGTACAGTAGTTAGCACCGGACAGCTATCTGCACCAGCAGGTAATATTACCGTCGCCTCCGTACCAGGACAAAATCTCATCCGTATTAGTCAAGCAGGACATTTACTCAGTTTAGAAATTCCCGCCAACGCAGCTGTATCGGGAAATGTTTCTGTAGCCTCATTACCAAAATTATTAACTGGTAGAGGTACGGCCAATAATCAAAGTTTGACAGTTAATAATGGACAGGTGCAACTAGCTGCATCAGGTATCCCCGTCAATGCTGGGGATGTAGCCGTTACAGGCGTAACAGCAAAAACAGCTACCCTTAACGCCGCCCAAAATTTAATTTTGCCAGAAAGTCAACTGCGCACCACTGGCGATTTAAATTTATTAGCAAAAAACACAGTCTTAGCACGGGATACTGTCGCCAATCCTTTTTTAGCCCAAGCTGGGGGTAATCTTTATATCCAGGGAAATCAAAGTATTGATATTTTCGCTTTGAATCATCCCCAGACACCCTTTGTCAGTGGTAATAACTTGAGTTTAGTTAGTGATGGTAATGTTTCTGGTGACGCCCATTTTCGCAGTGGTGGACAATTTAGCATTCGCAATCTATCAGGCGGTGCAGGTAATTTTGTTAGTTACTTCGATCCGATTATCACAGCTAACAGTGATGTTGAGTTTGGGAATTACACTGGCGCAGCCTTAAAGATAGAGACGACAGGGAGTGTCAAGGGCGGAAATATTACCATTACATCAGCAGATACTAGTGCTAATATTCCTGCAAACGATCCAGACTTCACAGAGTTGACAACCAGTCGCGCTTTGATTGTACGTGCTGGGTTAAATTCAGTGACAGGCGATAATATTCCCTCAAATCAGGGAGGTACAACCTTCAAATTACCTGCGCCTCCCTTAAACTTAGCAGATGGCAGTATTGAGGTAGGCAATATTAACACCTCAACAACAACAAATGGTGAAAATGGTGGTGGTATCACCTTAAGTACTGACAAGGCTACAGGTGCGATCGCTACAGGCAGTTTAAATTCTTCCGCCACAAATGGCAATGGTGGTCAAATCAGTCTGACAACAACAGGTGGTAGCATTACCATTGGTAACAGTATCAACTCTTCTGCTAATACGGCTGGCGGAAATATTAGCTTCAACGGTGCTGTTAACCTTGGGGGTAGCGCTACCAGCATCACGACTGGTTCTGGTACAGGTAATATTAGCTTTAACAGCACTATTAACGGTGCGGAAGATTTAACGTTAAATGCAGGTACAGGAAATATTACTTTAGGCGGCGCAGTTGGTGGTACAACTGCATTAACTGGCTTATCGTTGACAGCAGCAAATACCAATATTGCAAGTAATATTAGCACCACAGGCAATCAACAATTTACTAGTCCTGTTACCTTAACTGGTGGTGGTAGCAAAACCTTCAATTCAAATAATAGTAATATTTCCTTCAGTAATACAATTAATGGTGGCAGTAATTTAACGTTAAATGCAGGTACAGGAAATATTACTTTAGGCGGCGCAGTTGGTGGTACAACTGCATTAACTGGCTTATCGTTGACAGCAGCAAATACCAATATTGCAAGTAATATTAGCACCACAGGCAATCAACAATTTACTAGTCCTGTTACCTTAACTGGTGGTGGTAGTAAAACTTTCAATTCAAATAATAGTAATATCACCTTCGACAATACGATTGATGGTGCTAGTAATCTAACGTTAAATGCAGGTACAGGAAATATTACTTTAGGTGGTTTAGTTGGTAGTATAACTCCATTAAGTAGTTTAAATCTGGTATTTTCCAATATTAATTTTCCCGGTAATCTAGATGTTACAGGCGATTTAATATTTGATAACCCTGTTAACCTTACTAGTGCTACTAATACTTTTAAGGCTGATAATATTACCTTTAATAGTACAGTAGATGGCAATAGCAATTTAACTCTCAATGCAATTACAAATATTAGCTTTAATGCTGCTGTTGGTGGTACAACTGCATTAACTGGCTTATCTGTGACAGCGACTAATACCAATATTGCTAGTAATATTACCACTACAGGCAATCAACAATTTAATAGTTCTGTTACTCTGACTGGTGGTGGTAGCAAACTTTTCAATTCAAATAATAGTAATATCTCCTTCAGCAATAGTATTAATGGTGCCAGTAATTTAACCTTAAATGCAGGCACAGGAAATATTACTTTAGGTGGTGCTGTTGGTGGTACAACTCAATTAACTGGTTTATCTTTGACGGCAGTAAATACCAATGTTGCTAGTAATATTAGAACTACAGGTAATCAACAATTTACTAGTCCTGTTACCTTAACTGGTGGTAACAACCAAACTTTCAATGCAAATAATAGTAATATCACTTTCGACAGTACGATTGATGGTGCTAGTAATTTAACCTTAAATGCAGGCACAGGAAATATTACTTTAAGTGGCGCTGTTGGTGGTACAACTCAATTAACTGGCTTATCTTTAACAGCAGATAATACCAATGTTGTTAGTAATATTAGCACCACAGGTAATCAACAATTTACTAGTCCTGTTACTTTAACTGGCGGTACTAACCAAAACTTCAATACCAATAATAGTAATATCACCTTCAACAGTACGATTGATGGTGCTAGTAATTTGAGCTTGAATGCAGGTACTGGAAATATTACTTTAGGCGGTGCTGTTGGTGGTACAACTCAATTAACTGGCTTATCTTTGACAGCAGCTAATACCAATATTGCGAGTAATATTAGCACCACAGGCAATCAACAATTTACTAGTTCCGTTACTCTGACTGGTGGTGGTAGTAAAACTTTCAATTCAAATAATAGTAATATCACCTTCGACAATACGATTGATGGTGCTAGTAATCTAACGTTAAATGCAGGTACAGGAAATATTACTTTAGGTGGCGCAGTTGGTGGTACAACTCAATTAACTGGCTTATCTTTGACAGCTACTAATACCAATATTGCGAGTAATATTAGCACCACAGGCAATCAACAATTTACTAGTTCTGTTACCTTAACTGGTACTACCCAAAACTTCAATTCTAATAATAGTAATATTACCTTCAATAGTACGATTGATGGTGCTAGTAATTTGAGCTTAAATGCTGGTACGGGAAATATTACTTTAGTTAGTGATGTTGGTAGTACAACTCAATTAACTGGCTTATCTTTGACAGCAGATAATACCGATGTTGCTAGTAATATTAGCACCACAGGTCATCAACAATTTACTAGTCCTGTTACCCTGACTGGTGGTACTAACCAAACTTTCGATTCAAATAATAGTAATATCACCTTCGATAGTACGCTTGATGGTGCTAGTAATTTGAGCTTAAATGCTGGTACAGGAAATATTACTTTGGGTGGTGCTGTAGGTGGTACAACGGCATTAACTGACTTATTTTTGACAGCAGCTAATACTAAGATTGCTAGTAATATTAGCACCACAGGCAATCAACAATTTACTAGTCCTGTTATCTTAACTGGTGGTAGTAGTAAAACTTTTAATTCAAATAATAATAATATCACCTTCGATAGTACGCTTGATGGTGCTAGTAATTTGAGCTTAAATGCTGGTACAGGTGATATTAATTTCGCTGATACTGTTGGTGGTATAACTCCATTGACTAGTTTAACTCTGGCATTTTCCAATATTACTCTTCCTAGTAGCCTCAATGTCACAGGCGATTTAATATTTAATAGTCCTGTCAACCTTACTAGTACTACCAATACGTTCAACGCTGGTAATATTACCTTTAACGATACAGTAGACGGCAATAATAATTTAAATCTCAATGCCATCACAAATATTAGCTTTAATAGTTCAGTTGGGGGCACCACTCCCTTAAATAACTTATCTTCAACAGCAGCAAATACCAATATTGCAAGTAATATTAACACCACAGGCAATCAACAATTTACTAGTTCTATTACCTTAACTGGTGCTACTAACCAAACCTTAAATTCAAATAATAGTAATATCACCTTCAGTAGTAATATTAATGGTAATAGTAATTTAATCTTAAATGCAGGTATAGGAAACATTACTGTCGGTGGTGCTATTGGTAGCACAAATGCATTGACTGGTTTAAATGTGACAGCAGCAAATACTAATATTGCAAGTAATATTAACACCACAGGCAATCAACAATTTACTAGTCCTGTTACCCTGACTGGTACTAACCAAACTTTTAATTCAAATAATAGTAATATCACCTTCGACAGTACGATTGATGGTGCTAGTAATTTAACTTTAAATGCTGGTACAGGTGCGATTAATTTTGGTGGTGTAATTGGTGGTACAACTCCATTAAGTAGTTTAAATCTGGCGTTTTCTAATACCAATCTTCCTAGTAGCCTCACTGTAACAGGTGATTTAATATTTGATAACCCTGTCAAGTTTACTAGTACGGCTAATACTTTTAAGGCGGATAATATTACTTTTAAGGGTACAGTAGATGGTAATAGCAATTTAACTCTCAATGCCATCACAAATATTAGCTTTGACGGTGAAGTTGGTGGTACAACTGCGTTGAGTAACTTAAACGTCAACGCCAATAATACAAATATTGCAAGTAATATCAATACTACAGGTGCGCAACAATTTAAGAGTACAGTTAGCCTGACTGGTAGTAACCAAAGCTTCAAAACCAATAATAGTAATATCGCATTCAGCAGTACGATTAATGGTGGCAGTAATTTAAGTTTAAATGCTGGTATTGGTGATATTACTCTCGGCGGTGCTGTTGGTAATACATCTGCATTGACTGGTTTAACTGTGACATCTGCTAATACCAATATTGCCAATAATATTAGCACCACAGGCAATCAAGATTTTCAGAGTACAGTTACCTTGACTGGTACTAACCAAGACTTCAAGACAAATAATAGTAATATCAACTTCAGCAGTAATATTAATGCTAGCAGTAATTTAAGTTTAAATGCAGGTACAGGTGAAATTAATTTCGGCGGTGCTGTTGGTGATACAACTCCATTAAGTAGCTTATTTTTAACAGCAGCAAATACCAATGTTGCTAGTAATATTAGCACCACAGGAAATCAAAACTTTAATACTGTAGTTAGTCTAACTGGTACTAACCAAGACTTCAAGACAAATAATAGTAATATTAACTTCAGCAGTAATATTAATGGTGACAGTAATTTAAGCTTAAATGCAGGTACAGGAAATCTTACTTTCGGTGCTGCTGTTGGTGGTACAACTCCATTAAGTAGCTTAACTACTAAATCTTCTAATAATAATGTGGCTAGTAATATTACAACCACAGGTAATCAAATATTTAATAGTGCTGTTACCTTGACTGGTACAGGAGATAAAACATTCACTTCTAATAATAGCGCGATCGCTTTCAATAACTCCTTAACCGCAGGTAGCAACAACCTGACACTAAAAGCTGACGAGATTAACTTCACATCAGGTACTGTAAGCGGTAGTGGTAACTTGAAACTCCAACCGACGACAACTAGCCAAAATATTACTCTAGGTGCTGCTAACGATACTGCTGCTTTAGACTTGACAACAGCAGACATCAACGCCTTAGCAAACGGCTTTAATAGCATTACCATCGGGCGTGAAGATGGTAGTGGTGGAATTACAATCAACTCTAGCAGCTTCCAAGATCCAGTAACAATTAATTCTCCCACTGGAAGTATCACAGTTAATGGACTTATTACAGGTACAGATAATGCTGCTGTTACCTTCAATGGTAATACGACTCTCAACGCTGGGATTACCACCAACAATCAGGCGATCGCTTTTAAAAATCCAGTATCATTAGGTACTGGTACATCAGTCAATCTCAACTCAGGTAATGCTGAAATCTCCTTTGATAGCACATTAGATGGTGGTGGAAATTTAACCTTGAGTTCCGGCAGTGGTAACATTAATTTCAGTAATGCAGTAGGTAAGACAACAGCTTTAAGTAGCTTAAATGTGACGGCTGGTAATACTAATGTTGCTAGTAACATTACTACCACAGGCAATCAACAATTTAATAGTCCTGTAACTTTAACTAGTAACGGGAATACATCAACGCCTAACCACAACTTTACAAGCACTGGTGGCGAATTAGGTTTCAACGGTAATATTACAGGTAGCCAAAATTCGGCGATCGCACTGCAAGCAAATCAAGATGTAAAAACGAGTAATATTTCCACAGCAGGGGGAGATATTCAAATTACCAGCGACAATAAAAATATCACAACTGGTAATGTACATTCCAATGCTGATCTTAATGGCAATGGTGGCAATATTAGCTTAACAGCATTAGGTAATAATACAGGCGCGATCGCCACTGGTAATATCAATACGAATACTACTACAGGCAATGGTGGTAACGTTACTATTGAGGCGAAAGATAATATTAATACTGGAGCTATCAATACTAGTTCCACCAATGGTAATGGTGGTTCAGTCAAACTAGATCCAAATAACGATATTCAGGTGCAATATATCAATGCTCAAGGTGGTAGCAGCAATGGTATAGGCGGTAATGTAGATATCAAAACTAATCGTTACTTCCGCGCTACAGACACCTTTACTACCTCGATTAATAACACCCCCATTTCGGCTAGTATTTCTACAATTGGTAAAGATGGTGCTGGTGAAATCAAAATCGATCATGGTGGCGATAGCGTCACACCATTTATTGTTGGTAGAGCCTCACTTAATGGTACGGCTGGAACTATTACTACAGGTTTAAATCTTTTCGGTTTACCTAATAGTATTTCACCCGTTGAATCTTTCCCAGACAGCGATACTAGAGGCAAAATTCAAATTATCACTAAAGGACGAATCGTCCCCGGTAGAGAAGAAAATAGCTTATCCCAAATAGGCGTCACTAATAATGTTAACTCTAGTGAAGATTCAGCGATTGTTAATCTAGAAGATAATGAAACTAGACGATATCAATCAGAATTGAAATTAGAGAATGTCCCGATTAAAAGTCTAGAGCAAATCACTAGCGAACTGAGACAAATTCAGCAAAAAGCAGGCATGAAATCGGGAATTATTTATGTCTGGTTTAAGCCTAAAGAATACCAAATAAATGCAGATAACTCCCAGCCAGAATCTCAAGATAGTGATTCCTTAGAACTATTCATGGTAACGCCTGATGGTAAATCTACAAATCCGAAAATTCGCACAGGTATTACTAGAGGAGATGTGAAAAAGGTAGCAGCAGAATTTTATCGAGAAGTATCTCTCAAAGAAAGTTTTGATGCTCGTCCCGATTTGGAGAAACTTAGCACCACAAGTTATAAAAAATCAGCCAAACAACTTTATAAATGGTTAATCGCGCCCTTAGAAACTCAATTACAAAAAGACGGTATTGACAATGTGCTGTTTGTCATCCAAGATGCAAATTTGCGATCGCTGCCTTTAGCTGCACTAGTAGATGAGCAAGATAAGTTTTTGATTGAAAAATATAGTTTGGGTATCATTCCCACTTTTAGCTTGATTAATAGCAACTATGCTAATCTCAAAAACACTCAAGTCTTAGCAATGGGTGCAGAAAGCTTCGATCCGGGGCCAAATAATGAACATCCAATCACAGAGTTACTTGGTGCACCTGTAGAAGTAGAAACCATTGTGAATCAAATTTGGCGTGGACAGGGTAAAGTCATACTTAACCAAGAATTTACCAAAGAACGGCTAAAAGCAGAACGAGCTAAAACACCATTTGGAATTATTCATTTAGCAACCCACGCAGTTTTTGCTCCTGGAGAAAATTCTCTAGAAAATTCATATATCCAGATGTATAATAACCAGCTTACCCTGGATGAAGTTCGTAACCTACGCTGGAATAATCCACAAGTGGAATTATTAATCTTGAGTGCTTGTCAGACAGCTTTTGGCGATGACAAATCACAATTGGGTTTGGCTGGATCGGCAGTTAAAATTGGGGTGAAGTCGGTAACTGCTAGTTTATGGCAAGTATCAGATACGGGAACTTTGGGATTAATGACAGAGTTTCACCGTCAGTTACAAACCCAAACCACTAAGGTAGAAGCACTGCGACAAGCACAGATAGCAATGATTCAAGGTAAGGTAACAATAGATGCTGAGGGCAAAAACTTAATTATCGGCAATAGCAACATCACTATTCCCCTATCAAAAATAGCTGTTAGTAGTTCGGAAGCCAAGCAATTAATTCTGCAACATCCATTTTTCTGGGCACCATTTATTATGATTGGTAGCCCTTGGTAATTCTTGGCGATGACGAAATTAGGGCGGGAAAACCCCGCCCCTACAATCTTAATTATGTATGAGGCAATGATTCAATTACAGGTGAACCATCAGCTTTAATCCAGGCGATTTGGGTAATATTGCGATCGCTTGCGTATTGGCGGATAGCTTGTGCATCCCTTCCTCCCAAATCTATCTCTACTCGCACCATGTCGCCAGCATACCGTAGCTTTTGCGCGTAGGCAAAGGCAAAGGCATCAGCATTCGCGGTTTCTGGTACTACTAACCAATCGCTAGCTGGGGGATTTTGCGGTAATTGCTGAGTAGATTGGATAATTTGGTATAAATCTTCGATGTTGAGCGCGAAGCCAACACCAGGAATATTTTCGCCTTGGGGATGATATAGCCCTAAAAGGCGATCGTAGCGTCCGCCGCTTCCTAAAACTCTGGCTTGTCCTTCGCTATCACTGACAACTTCAAACACAATCCCCGTGTAGTAGTCGATAGTTTGAATCAAGCTGAGATCGAGAATTAAGGGGAAATTACTGCTAGATTCTATTAGCTCTACTAAGGCTTTGAGGTTATCTACCGCTTCTTTTTGGGCTGAATCTAAATCTAAGCTTTGGACTTTTTGCAAGACTTCACTACTATTACCCCGCAAATCCAAGATGATTCTGGCGCGATCGCGTAGTTCTTCGCTCAGAGGTAAATTATCGATGGCGATACGATCCAAATGGGCGATCGCTTGACGCACCTTAGCTTGTAGATTAGCCGGAAACACGCTCAACAGCGATCGCGTAATTCCCGCTTCACCTAAAATTAAATGCCATTGCTGTAACGATAAAGCTGACAAACAATCAGCTACTAACAACAAAACTTCTGCATTCGCTAGCAATCCGCCCGCACCCAGTAACTCTACCCCAGCTTGATAAAATTCTTGCTGGCGATTGTGGCGATTTTCCCAGATCCGGCGGAATACATTGGCATTGTAATACAGCCGTTGGGGATAAGTAGCACCCGTCATGCGCGTAACAACAGTACGTGCAATCGAAGCTGTCAGTTCTGGACGTAACCCTAATTCTTCATCTTCAGCATTTTGCAGTTGAATTACCGTCTGACGCTGAATTGCTTCTCCCGCCATCAAGGTATCCATCCGTTCCAAAGTTGAGGTGATAATCCTGTGATATCCCCAACGATGAAACACCTGTTGTAACCTATCTTCAATCCAGCGTTTTTGCGCCACATCTAAAGGTAATAAATCCCTGGCTCCTGCTGCTGGTTGATAAACCATTCATCCTCCGTATTTTTATCCCTGGCTCTGGCAAAATCTCCTTATATATGGGATTCTTCTTCAGCACTTTGCTGTTGGCGTTCAGATAGATGATGGCCCCAAGCCAAAGGTTAGGGGCCAGAAATCGAGCGATCGCAAAATTTGTGCATCGCTGACTATTTTTTCTTTCCACCAAACAAGCTACCAAACAAACCACCACCAAACTTATCTGATTGTTTACCAGCATTATTGGTAGATGGAGTCCCCTTAGCACCACCAGATTGTAACCCCAAAGCCTTATCTAGTTTTGGTTTCCATTCCAAAGATGTTTTATCGTTGGGGTCTAATTTGAGTGCATTATCAAAATGAATCTTGGCCATTTTCAAGCGATTTTGCTTCAAATACACCAATGCTATCAGGCTATGGCAACGACTATTCTTTGGTTCTAGTTTTAAAGCATCTTGGAGTTCGATTTGTGCTTGGGAAAGTTGGTTTTTATCTAGCAGACTTTGCGCCCGGCGAATATAAGCTTCCGCCACGGAATCTTCGTTAAAGATTGGTTGTGATGTGGCTGTAGAACCTGCTGCGGGAGTTTGTGACTGGGAGCCAGAGGTATGTGTTGGCTGAACTAATGGCGGTTGTGCTGTGAATAATTTGTTAGCACTGCGCATCAAGTAAACTAAATTCAACTCGCTAATTTGGGCAATTACTTGCGGTACGTTCTGCAAGGAATCATATTGTGTTTTGGCAATATGGGCGATCGCTGCTTTATAGAGTTGATTTACATTGAATTCTGGCACATTTACTAACTCTTTAGCCAAATCTGTCTGCAGTTCTACAGTCGAAGCTTCTTGCACTAGACGTTTGCCCATTTGGGACAAAACTATCATGTATTCTGCGCGAGTTCTTTCTGTAGAAAGTTTTTCATAAGCTGGGTTCACCAATTTTGCTAAAAATTCCCCAGCTACCTGCTGTTCAGCCGCACTAGCCTTGATATTAGCATCTGGATGTAAGCGACGAGCAATAGTGAGATAGCGTTTACGAAGTTCCTTTACATCTGCATCAACAGGGACGCATAACACTGCATGATGGTCAATGAAATCATATTTAAAAAGTCCACGATCTATTCTTAAAGCCATAAAAATTTATGCACCAAAGTCAGCAACCGATCGCTAGTCGCCAGTTGAAAGCCGAGAGTCAGTAGGGGCGAGTTTTGTCAGATTGTCATCGGGAAAAAAGATAAGTAAGTTAAACCACCCATACAATAGTCAAGAGTATTAACTTTGACTATTGACCTTTGACTATTGACCTTTGACTAGTGACCGTTGACTTAGTATTCCCAATTTTTATTGCCAAGATGACAACGCGGGAATATGTAATAATTCCTGACTCATGCTGTGATGCAGATGACTATTAGTCGCGAGAATTCTACCAGACTCGATTTTTATCGGGCTACCATCGTAAGCAGTGACTTTTCCCCCAGCTTCTTGCACGAGAATAATTCCAGCTGTCATATCCCAAGGAGAAAGTCCTCTTTCCCAATAGCCATCTAAGCGCCCACAAGCAACATAAGCCAAATCCATTGCGGCTGAACCACTGCGGCGCACGCCTTGGGTAAGATGGGTAAAGTGACAAAATTCCGCATAATTATTATCAGTAGTTTCCCGGCGATCGTAGGCAAATCCGGTGACTAACAAACTTTTACCGAGTTCCGTAGTTTGGGAAACTTGGATCGGGCGACGGTTGCGTGTCGCACCCAAACCAGCGGCCGCCCGAAATAGCTCATTATGAAACGGGCAATAAATTACACCGACTTGGGGCACACCATTAATTAACAACCCGATAGAAACTGCAAAATCTGGGTATTGGTGAGCGTAGTTAGTTGTACCATCTAGGGGATCGATTGCCCAGAGATATTCATTATCTTGATTGCCCAGTTTCCCAGATTCCTCAGCTAAAATCGAGTGTTGGGGAAAATGACGCCGTAAAACTGCTAAAATCACCTCTTCTGAAGCCTTATCAGCCGCCGTCACCAAATCCCCAGGTCGGCCTTTTTCGGTAATTGCGTCTTCTAACTTACCCCAATAGCTTTGTAAAATTTCACCACCAGCCAAAGCCGCTTCTGTAGCTATATCGAGAAAGATTTGTAAGTTTGTCATTGGTCAATAGTCAATGGTCATTTGTCATTGGTCAATAGTCAATGGTCATTTTCTTCCTTGTCTCCCTTGTCTCCCTTGTCCTCCTTCCCTAGCCCCTAGCCCCTAACCCCTAACCCCTATCAACGAAAGGTACGGCGAAACTCAGCCGGAGTCAGGCGCATGGGCTTGTCTGGTTGCCAAATTCCTAAACCCATGATTCTCGCCCATTGTTGGGCACTTTCTAAACGCCGATCGTATTTATGATTAAGCGATCGCGGTAAAAATAATACATACCCTTGTTTGACTAATTCTTCATTCAATAACACCTTTTCTTTCCAGACATAGGCTAAAGTCCGGCCAATTTTGTCTCTGGGTTCCATGTCAAACTCCAGGGTGACAATTGTTTCCGCACCGCCGATGAGCTTTTCTAAGGCTTGCTTGGCGTTATCTCCCCAGGGACGTTGGCGGGTATCTGGCGCATCAATCCCAATTAAACGCACCTGGGAAATTAAATTTGGCTGTTCCGCCATTCCTAAAACTTCCAAACTTTGTCCACTAACTACCCGCGCTACTTTTACCTGTGCTTGATTATTAGTCGGTGGTTTATTGGCTTGACAACTCACTAGAAGGAATAGACAAGCCAAAATTACTATTTTTTGCAGAATTACGCCAAAATACCCTATCCAAGCCGTAATTTGTGTTTTGATGCCTGGATGCTTACCCTGCAAGCACCTGCTAGTCAATAGCCAAGATTGCCAAAATTGCATCTGTTCATTTTGAATTTTGAATACTTCGAGTGAGCTTCAGTACAAGTTTTGATTTTGAATTGTCTAATCCTCATCTAACGGTAAACCCGCTTTGACTTTCCCTTTGGCAAAAAAGCGCCCAAACTGGAGTTCATAGACTTCATCTTCGTCTTGTGTCTCTACTTCCAAATCAGAACGGGGATAACTCACACATAATAAGGCATAACCTTGGCGGCGTAACTCTGGAGACAAGCCTATTGCTTCTGGTTGGTAAATTTCTCCCGAAAGTACCCTCACAGCGCAAGTAGTGCAAGCACCATTACGGCAAGAAAAAGGCAATTCGGTTCCTTGGTGTTCAGCACTGTGCAAAATGTAGCGGTCTTCTGGCACTTGCAGGGTGTATTCCTTGCCATTATTGCGATCGCGAACTTTTATCTTGTATGTTTGGGACATCTTGATTGGGAATTTTAGCTTTGCTCAAAAATATCTTCTTAATTATCTTTGCATTTTTTGAGATTTCATCGTAGAATCATAAATCGTGGCACCTGGAGAGGTGGCCGAGTGGTTTAAGGCGCAGACCTGGAAAGTCTGTTATGCGGAAACGTATACGAGGGTTCGAATCCCTCCCTCTCCGTTTTAAGAGATAGACTTGTAACTACCAACATGACTGAACTGTATGGTTTTAGCTATTCGCCTGTTAACAGTTCAAGATTATCACCGCATGGCAGAGGCGGGAATTTTTCATCCAGAGGAACGAGTTGAGTTAATTGCTGGACAAATAATTCAGATGGTAGCCAAAGGAACAGCGCACGAATCAGCCATTACTCGCATAGATAAATTATTACGCAATCGTATCAGCGATGAAGTTTTGCTGCGGTTTCAGTCTCCTGTGCAATTGGATGATTATTCTGAGCCAGAACCAGATGTAGCTGTGGTAGTTCCTGATGCTTTAGATTATGATGACCATCATCCCAAAGCATCGGAAATATTTTTAATTATTGAAGTAGCTGATACTAGCCTGAAATATGACACAGAGGTGAAAGCAGCGATTTATGCTCAATCGGGTATTGTTGATTACTGGGTTTTAGATGTAAATAGGCGCAAGCTTCATGTTTATCGCTTACCTAGTCCGCAAGGTTATCAAAGTGAGACGATTCTCGCAGAAGATGTGCAAATTTCTCCTTTAGGGTTTCCTGATTGCCTGATTACGGTAAGGGAAATGTTAAGACCTATAACTTAACTATTGTAATTAGCGATCGCCTGAATAATTCCACGACACGAAGCGTTATAAAATCAGGTGAAGTTACTAATTTTAGGTCAAAAGTTGTGTTGGCAGCCTTGCTTTATGGTCAAGAAGATTTACGCTTAGAAGAGGTCGCCGATCCGACTCCGGCTGCTGGTGAAGTAGTAATTCAAGTAGAGGCGGCGACAACTTGCGGCACAGATTTAAAAGTATGGCGGCGTGGCGGTCATGCCAGAATGCTGAAACCACCAACTTTATTCGGTCATGAGGCGGCTGGGCAAATTGTCGCTTTGGGCGCAGGTATCACAGGTTGGCAAATAGGCGATCGCGTCGTCGCTAATAATTCTGCTCCATGCATGAATTGTTTTTTTTGTCAACGTCAAGAGTATTCTTTATGCCCAAATTTGACCTGGAATAATGGGACTTTTGCCCAATATCTAAAAATTCCTGCACCTATAGTCCAGCATAATTTATTACCTATACCCGACGATCTGCCCTATGAATTAGCAGCCTTGACCGAACCTTTGGCTTGTGTCTTGCATGGGGTAGGACGTACCCAAATCAAACCACAAGACCGAATCGTCGTCTTAGGAGATGGGGCTATAGGGCTAATGTTTGTCGCCGCTTTAGCCGAGAAACAGACATCTGAGATTTGGCTGTGGGGTGGTAGCGATCGCAGATTAGAAATTGGGAAAAAATTAGGCGCAACCCAAACATTTAACTATCATCAAATTCCCGATATTCCTGGAGTAGTCAAAGAACTAACTCAAGGCTGGGGCGCAGATATCGTAATTGAAGCCACTGGTGTACCTAGCGTTTGGGAAACTGCGATCGCATCTGCTCGTCCAGGTGCAACCGTCAACTTATTTGGTGGTTGTCCCAGAGATACCACGATTACCGTCAACACCGAACAACTACACTACAGCGAATTAACCTTAAAAGGCGTATTTCACAACACACCTGAATATGTCCGCGCCGCCCTAGCAATGATAGCTAGTCGTCAACATCCTTTAGAACTACTAATTAGCGAACATCGCCCCCTAAAGGATTTAGCACAAGTATTTAATGATATGAAAGCACGCAAAGTTATTAAGGTAGCGCTGAAAATGTGAAGGGGAGCATCCCAATTTTGACGCAATACCCTAGAAGGGTATTGCTATAGCAACAAAGCCTGCCAAGGCAGGCTATCAAACTTTTAGCCTGCCTTGGCAGGCTTCGTATTTCTAGCCCCACCCTTATAGGGTGAGGGCGTTTTTGCAAATTTGGGATGCTCCCATGTGAAGCGAGGAGCAGGTAAAGGGAGACAAAGTAAGAATTCTATAGGACTTATGCACACTCTAAGAATGCTTGGCGTACTTGGCGTCTTGGCGGTTCATTACAGCAGTTTTCATGCATTTGAACCACAATCGTAGTAGGGGCACGGCGTCCACAATCTTCTCCTATATACAATAATCTCACTAGTGCCGTGCACCTACAGTGTGGTCTATTTACCTGAAAATTGCTGTAAATTAAGGTTTTTGATAATTTTTACGTAAGTCCTGTTCTATTTGCCCAATGCCCAATGCCCAATGCCCCTATCCGTAAAACAACCTACAAACCCAGCCATCTTTTTTAAATTTATATGAAATAATTTGTCGGCAAAACGGGAAAACTATGATTACCTCGCGATATAGTTCCCGATTTTGAAAATGTTAAAAAAACCTCTGCTTACTTTATTGATTTTGCCTGTTTCTTTTTTGTCTTGGTTAGCGCTGGGAATGCTTGCTGATTCCAAAACCAACGCCTTACCAGGACAACAAACTGAAGAAGTAACTACCTGGATTCAAGCACATCCTACCCTACGCCCTAGAAGTGGAGAGCGCTTATTTATACAAAAGAGTGATACAGCAGCCCAGCGATTTACCTTTTTAGCATCGGTGTTACCGCCAGGAAAAGTAGCTTTTACTAAAGACCGCAGTGTCATTCGTAACGAGCGCATTACTATGTATGATGCCGTTAACGGCATGACATTCGATCGCCTACAAGAAGCTTTACGAGTAATTTACGGAGTAGATATTTATCAAGACTTTAAGCGCGGGCAAGTACTATATCAATATCCTAATCAAAGCGCGATTAACTCAGCCCGGTTGGCGAAAACTCCAATCAGGGAAGCGTTACAGGGAGAATTGCGAATAGGCGATCGCTTTGCTTATTGGGTAGAAGTAGCCCAGCCTAAAGCAGGTAAAGCTTTCACCGGTCAAATGACAGTTTTACTTAAAAGCGATTTAGACAAATTAGAAGCAGAATTACGCAATCGTTAATCAAGGCAGAACATAACAGGCAGAAAGCAGAAGAAATTTCCATAAATCATTAGACCTCTTGCAAAAGTCCTCATTTTCGCGTTCTTCTTTGCGCCTTTGCGCCTACCCTGCGGGAAGCCGCTCCGCGTCTATGCGTGAGCTTTTCAAATGATGAATCAACAACGCCAAAATATTTATGCAAGAAGTCTATTTATTTACTCTCAACTACTCCCAGATGGCAAAATACAGTTTTTCGCTTTTCTTCTGCAATCTGCCTTTCTTCCCGAATTTGAAAGTTACGCATTTTACCCTCCTAAGCCACTGCTGGGTGGGGTATGCCATTTACCAGAAAAAATACTTTCAGCTGCTAGAGAAATTCGCAGCAAATCTTCTTTTAATAATGGCGGCCAGTCAACACCAACTTTCCGCCCTCCAGCAAATAGCTGTTGAGTCTTAATACTTAACTCAAATAGCGCGTAAGCTAGGTCTCTATCGAGAGTAGAGGCTTCTTTGAGGGCTTCAAACACCACTTTCAACGCCAACAAAATCGAAGTAATTTGACCAGGAACTGGCGGTTTTCCCTGTTTCATCCGCATTAACAAGGAATCTGGGTAGTCTTCGGTTGTTAATGTTTGGTCTATCAGGATTTTGCGAGCCGTTTCGTAATTCATTTATTCAGATTACAGCAGATTATGTCTCAGTAATACTTAGTTATAAATTATCACCCTTAATTGGGATTGTGATGAATTTTAACTCAAATACTTTGATATTTATATGTTTCTTATAGCACTCATATTTAATTTTTTGGCAAAATTCATTACACCTCTATTCTTTGCTTTGTTTACTCTGAAGTTATTTGATATATTTTCTTTTGCGGAAATTAATTTATATAATCAAACCAGATGCCTATAGATAGTGATATAGATTAATTTTTATTTAAGTCTTTTATGTCACAAATTAAAAATTTTATTTCACAGACTGAGTACGATATTTATACTGCGGTTTGTCAACAAACAAACCTGTTTTTATTTCATCTACCTGGTACTATTTTTAGTGACTATACCGCCGATGAGCCGTTCCATACACTTAATAACTTAGAACGATTCAGTGGTGAGTTTAAATATAAAGTAATAAAACACAAAGGTTTGATGGAAGATTACGAAATTAAAAATGCACGGCAGTGGAGTCTGGAAAAGCGATTTTATGTTGAAAATGGATATCGCTTTATTTCTGAGCTTACACCTCAAGAAAGTCATCAACCTCGTGGAGTGTTTACACTGTCCCGTGTAGGGTTGAGTGCATCATTGGATTATGGACTCGTCCATATTGCTTACTCTGCGTGTGGGTACTATTTACTGTTTCACCACAATGGAAGTAACTGGGAGTCAGTTGTAAATCTCATGTCATATTGTGTTTAGAACACCGATTCACTAAATAAAAGACGAAACTGAAAACCCCTGTTTTAAGGTTTCTTACAACGAAACATTCATTGTTGCAACTCATGAAACTTGGTTTTTTCGTCATGATTACGACTATTTGTAAATAAAGTCACAGGGTTTTCAATGGGTATTTTTATAAGCAAGAGCAAAGCGTTCTATTCCCTCTAAATCGGAGTGAATTTGAATATTGTAGTAACTACCGTGATTTTGCAAAAGTTCTTGCACTATTTCCGCTTGTCCTGCCATCATTTCAATTAGCCACACACCACCAGGACGTAAGTAACTAGGAGCGATTTCAATTAAGTGACGAATGCAATCTAAACCATCAGCACCGCCATCTAAAGCTAAATGTGGTTCGTGGAGAATGACTTCTGGTTGTAATGTCGGTAAAGTGCTTGTAGGGATATAAGGTGGATTTGATACCATACCACTAAACTGACCTTTTAAATGTGTTAGGGGCTGCCACCAAGAACCTTGATAAAATTGTATTCGTTCGCTCAGTCCTAAATTTTCAGCATTAGCTGTGGCGATCGCTAAAGCATCCAGACTGTAATCAACGGCGTGAATAGTCGCTTGGGGAAACACATGAGCTAATCCTAACGCGATCGCACCACTTCCAGTACCCAAATCTGCCCAATATCCTGACTGTAAAGCTGGGGTAATTTGGCTATCGTTAGCCGCAGCTACAGCTAAATCAATCAAGCATTCTGTTTCTGGGCGAGGAATCAAAACTGCACTCGATACAGCAATTTTAAACTGTCGCCAAGGTGTCACCCCGGCAATATACTGTACAGGAAAGCGATCGCGTAACCGCCTTTGCCACAAAAGTTCTAAATCTGCTAAAGGTAACTCTAATTGAATCTGCGGCCAGTTTTTGAAAGATTCTAAACGCAGCGCTAACCGATCTAAGCCAGCTATCTCTTGGAGTAACCAATCAACTTCTGCAACTGGTACATCATTAGCGATCGCAGCTTGAATTGCACTCTGACGCCACTGCCAAAGTTCTAACCCAGAAATTACTTTTGGCTGTGTGTTCGTCATATTTCAAGGTCGATGAAAATTTTTAGACTGTGAATTTATATTTTATCTATTATTATCTTTATCAGATAAAGGTTTCACAGTCATGTATTGATGAATCTAGATGGTGTAGGTTTAAAGGACTTACGCATGAACAAATATTGACAAATATTCTGATGTCTGAGGTGCCAAGTTGCAACTATAAACATCAATTCACCTCACATCCATCATGCCCTATTTCTACATTGCGTAAGTCATAGATTAACTATTTTTTATTAGCAGGTGTAGCCGCCGGTCTAGCATTTTGCTGTTGATTTCCTCCAGATGACTGAGGTGCAAGGGAACGAATAAAATTAATCGACTCTTGGGATGGATACAACACAATTTTATTCATGCCAGGATCGTTGCTGCTGTTGAGCGCCTCAATCACGCCGTACAAATCTACTACTTGAATTTCTGTATTTGCACCTTCTTGGGGAGCAGCTTTTTTAAATTGATCTAACAAGTTAACTGCTTGCTCTTTCTCAAAAAAGAAAGGAATGTAACGTTCATTACTTTGAGGCAAGGGTATAGTCAGATAGCTATTATCTTTCTTAAACTTGGGTACAAATAAAGGAATACCATTAAATTGTTGCCCTTGTTGACCGCTTTGAGTTAACAGAGTTCTAGCTGATTCTACCTGTTGTTGGGTTGGTACTAAAGTATAAAAAACAGAGTCTGACTTCTTCTTACCTTCGAGTACGATTTTATAGTAATCGGCTAAAGACAGAGGTCTTACCTGTAAGGTACCTGCCAACTGTGGATTTTCTTTTTTGAGGCGATTATCTAAAAATTTCTGGGCGTCTTGCTTGCTGATAAAAAATCCTACTTGAGAGATTTTCTTACCTTGGTTATCCCGAGAAATAACGATGAATTCACCTTTAGCATTAGTCAGGGTAAAGACAGGTACCTCTTGCAATTTTTTCACTACCTGATCTTGTGGTAAAGCGATCGCTTGGAGATTGCCGATTACTGGCAACGCCCCTGATAATACACTGCCAGCAATAGCTAATGTTGCGCCCCAGCGAACCAATGATTTCATGACTACTCCTTGTTTCAACAATTCAATTACCTCAGGTAAATAGTTGGATTTCCACGGCACCAACTTTTTTTAGTTATATAGCAATCTCTTAGAAATGTGAAAAATTTGTGTTGGCTATTGCATGAATAGACAACGCTCAAAGATTGATATTCCTGAATAATTTAGGATTGCTATAATCTGGCATTCAGCCTGTAATGGTGCTATTTTTCAATTTATCTTTCTATGCCTATGCTTGCTGCACAGCAAAATAAAGTATGTGCCTCTTATATAGGGTGACACAGTCACTACAAATTACTCAAATTATTTCCGCCTTAAATGTCATTTGATTTTCTTTACCTAACTATAAATGACGCCATTATATAGTGAATCGTTCCAATTGCCTGACATTTAATATTGGCTGACATTTTAGTAAATGTATATAAATACAGTTACTAGATTACTACCTGCTAAAAAATAAATTTGTCTTATGATAGCTTACCCAATAGCTTGCGACCAGAATCGGCAAATTAAATTACTCCGCAAAAATATCTAATTGGCAGCACAGCAATTTACCAATAATGAACTTAGCTCAACTATTGTTTTTTCTTATTACACATTGCAAAAAACCGCAGTTTCACTAATGAAACTACGGTTTTTACTTAAAATCTAGAAATCGGGATGACAGGATTTGAACCTGCGGCATCCTGCTCCCAAAGCAGGCGCGCTACCAAGCTGCGCTACATCCCGGTTTATCTATCTACTTTCAGTGGCGCGATTTACTCTTAACACAAAGCTTAGGAGTTTCGCAGCTACAGAGCAACTAGGTTTACCTTGATGCTTTTCACAAAGCGTTACTCTGATTATATCAGAAGTGGTGAATATTGACTAACTTTTTTTCGCGTCTGCTAAAACACAGCAATCAACTGCTCACAGATATTCAGTTTGGGAATGCTGTGTTAGCTGGACAATCAAGGCTGTTGCTGGATTCTAAGCTGAACCCTGACAGGAATTTTTAGTAGATTTTCGCTATTATAACTAAATTTTGCTGGGGAAACTGTTTTATTTGTCTATAAGGATTTAGTGAGGATACCAAAACATGCCCTTGATACCTTCAGGATCGGGCATAAAACCCATAGTCCGGTAGAAATCAACAACATGAGGATCGGCAAAGAGAGTCACATTGCTAATCTCTTCGCTGCGCAGTTTTTTGAGAACGTATTTCATCAGTGCTTTACCCATTCCTTTACCTTGAAAGTCAGGGTGGACGACTACATCCCAGATAGTCGCATTAAATGCGTGATCGGAAGTAGCACGCGCAAAGCCAATGAGCCGCCTTTGGTTTCCTCGAACTTGCCACATAGAGGCGACGAGAAAACTATGCTCAATAGCTTTTTTCACTTTTCTCAGAGGACGACGCGACCAACCAACAGCATCACAGAGTTCTTCGAGTTCATATAAATCTATATCTCGTTCTGTGCTGAAGACGATGCGATCGCTATTCGGGTTATTGCCCGTAAATTCCGCGCTCATCTCTTCAAAGGGAGCCGTTCTGTTAGTCGCTGCAGATTCAGAAGTACTAAACCAAGTTTTCCAAAAACCCATGCCAACGTGGTTCGGGTAGTATAACTGAATTGGCTACCACTCCTAAAAGTGGAGATTCACTTCTAACACAGCTAGTTCCATCTCATATCCCCCACAAGCAAAAATCTTAAAAAAATATTTGTGGTTGTTGGGGTTAGCAATGGTCACAGCTATTTAGGGCGTGTTTCACACCAATCATTTTCAACTTTAGCATTTTGTTGTAAAGCTAGGAGAAATTCACCAAAAGGGAAAAATAAGAGAGTCAATTGTATATCGGGATGAGAAATTGGGTATACGGTATTAGGTATAAGAAAATTCTTCCCCTGTACCCAATTTTCAGTCCCCTGGTGACACATCTCGCGAGCGAGTCTACCCCCAAAGATGGCTTCTGGTTTAAAATCTTCCACTCTAGAACTCCTAAAACGCTTTAATCGCGCGTTTCCTCAGTTTTATGAACAGTTTGTTAGCAGTGAGATTCAACTCCAAAATTTACGTTTAGCCTACCGTCTGTATAAAACCAGACGGGCTGTGATCGAGCTGAAACCGGAAGGAAGCAAAAGCGCCTTGCATTTTGCCTACCGCAATCAGTCTTTTCTCCTCAGCGATATTTTTGGCGTGCTGGCTGCTTACGGACTCACTATCCACGGTCTGAGCTTATACGGTCAGATCCGATCGCCAATGTTAGTTTTTATTAAGCTGCTGGTATCTCGTGGCAGCAAGGCTTTGACGGAGAAAACCGCAGACAACGTTTGTCGGGCAATCCGTGAGGCTTTAGGCGGGCGGTTTGAGGTAGAAGAAATGCTGGCTGTAGAATTTAACCTGGATGCTGGCTTAGAGCAAGTGCAAACAGAATTCTATGTCGATCCGGTATTTCATCTCCCAGCTTTGGTGATTGAAGCCGACAATCAGCCGGGATTATTTTACAAAGTGATGTACGCTATCTGGCAGGAGGATTTACTGGTAGTTAATGCCAACCTGTTGGTTTGGCGCGGACGCACCAGGCTAATTCTTTACTTATTGGGGCCTAACGAAAGTCTGATTCCCGAATATTTAGGACACAAAATTGCTGAAGGGGTGCGACAGAGATTACTAGGGAAATAACGGCAGCTACAAAGTTATGAAGGAAAAAAGTTTTTTAGGTTGAAAATAGCGTTGACTGTTGACTGTTGACTGTTGACTATTGACTGTTGACTGTTGACTGTTGACTGTTGACTGTTGACTGTTGACTATTGACCGAATTTTAGATTTTAGATTTTAAATTTTGGATTGAAGATTCAAAATTTAAAGAATCTAAACGGGTTCCAAGCCCCCGAATTAATTCGTAGAATAAATCTAAAATCCAAAATCCACAATTTTTAATTAAAGCCCCTGCATTTATGCATGGGGTTAATCTAAAATCCAAAATCCAAAATCCAAAATTGATTGACTATTGACTGTTGACTGTTGACTGTTGACTGTTGACTGTTGACTGTTGACTGTTGACTGTTGATCGCATGAGTGTCTAGCTTGAAGCTTTTTCCTTTTAACTCCATATTTAGTCGCACCCGCCCTTAAAGGTACGATATAAAGTATGGCAACCATCGAAATCTTTGGCGTTCCCCATTCCTACGAGCTAACGGCTCCCACCTCCTGTCCCCATGCTTTAGTTTTTGTTCACGGTTGGCTAAATAGCCGTGGATACTGGCAGCCTGTGATTTCCCGACTGTCAGTAGATTTTCAATGCCTATCTTACGATTTGCGGGGTTTTGGCGAGTCCCAGTCCCAGCCTGATAACGAGTTGAATCGGGCACAATTGTCTGTGAGTTTTGCAGCTAATTCCACTAGTGCAGTAGATTCATCGTTGGAATCTACGTACACGCCAGCAGCCTACGCCAATGATTTAGTAGTGCTATTACAGCAGTTACATATCACTAGTGCTTGGCTAATTGGTCACTCTTTAGGCGGGACAATTGCTCTGTGGGCAGCAAATCAAATGAGCGATCGCATTAAAGGGGTAATTTGTATTAATGCTGGTGGCGGAATTTATCTTAAAGAGGCTTTTGAGCAGTTCCGGACTATGGGACAGCGATTTTTACAAGTCCGGCCGCGCTGGTTATCTCAACTACCTTTGATTGATTTGCTGTTTACTAGAGCTAGCGTAGCTCGTCCTTTAGAGCGTTATTGGGCACGTCAGCGAGTGATTGATTTTGTTGTCGCCGATCCAGAAGCAGCTTTAGGCACATTGTTAGATTCGACAACAGAAGAAGAAATCAACCGTTTACCCCAATTAGTCTCCCAACTGCAGCAGCCAGTTTATTTTTTGACTGGGAGTCACGACAAGGTAATGGAACCCAAGTATGTGCGCCATTTAGCCAGTTTTCACCCCTTATTTCAATACTGTGGCGACAATGTGATTGAAATCCCCGATTGCGGACACCTAGCAATGTTAGAGCAGCCAGAGGCTGTTGCTAATCATATTCAGGCAATAGTCAGTGGAATTGGGGCATAGGGCATGGGGCGTTGGGACAAGGAGGACAAATGAATTGTACAGACAAGGGTTCATCGCGTCTCTGACAACTGACAACTGACAACTGACAACTGACAACTGACAACTGACAACTGACAACTGACTAACTCCCTTGATACAACTTCATCACCTGGGTGAGGGATAGCCGAGATTCGACGCCCAGGGTTAGGGGAGAGGTATGCCCCCGTGAGAGGTGATCGGCTGCGGCACAGGCAATCATGGCGGCGTTGTCTGTGCAAAATTTCATCGGGGGGAAGAGAACTCTTAGGTTATGTTCGGCGGCGGCGGCTTGGAGGTTTTTCCTTAGTCCACTGTTAGCAGCGACACCTCCACCAACAGCAATTGTATTGAGACCATAATCTAAAGCACAGGCGATCGCTCTTTTGGTAAGCGATCGCGCTACTGTATCTTGAAAACTAGCCGCTACATCAGCTATGGGAATGTCCGCGTTATTTTTCTCGATCTGTTGGACTAACCGCAATACAGCTGTTTTTAACCCGCTAAAACTGCCGTCATAGCGATGGTATCCTCCACCAGGTAAAGATACTTTTCCTTCTGGCAAGGCAAAGGCTTGGGGATCGCCTGTTTGCGCTAGCTTATCGATAATCGGCCCGCCGGGATAACCTAGCTTTAACAGCCGCGCTACTTTATCAAAAGCCTCGCCCGCCGCATCATCGCGGGTTTCGCCGAGAGTTTCGTAGATACCACAATCCTTGACATATATCAAGCTTGTATGTCCGCCGGAAACTAGTAAGCTAAGAAAAGGGGGATCTAAACTTGGCTCGCTCAAGTAAGTTGCATAAATGTGCCCTTCGAGATGATGCACTCCCAAAAAAGGTTTTTGCTGAATTATGGCCAAAGTTTTGGCAGCAGTTAACCCTACCAACAGTGCGCCGACTAGTCCAGGGGCACAGGTGGCGGCAATAGCGTCAATTTGCGCCCAATTCATTTGGCTTTGCTCTAAAGCTTGGGCGATCGCCCAGTTGATTGTTTCTAAGTGCTGGCGAGATGCTACCTCAGGTACCACGCCGCCATATTGCTGATGAATCGGGATTTGTGAAGCTATGATACTGCTACAAACTTGACGATTGTTGACAATTGCCACAGCAGTTTCATCACAGCTAGTTTCGATTGCTAAAACGGTTGCCATTGCTTTAGGAGAGTAATGTTGCGATCGGTTCTGAGGTTCAGCTCTAGTTCATGAATTCTCTCAAATATTCCGAAATTTTGCTCAGTGCTGGAACTTGGAACTCAAAAGGCAATGAGAACTAGGTTGAGAAGCTTTAACTTTTATTTACTTAAACTTTACTCGGTTCCCCGGCAAGAGTATGATGACTTGCTAGTTATCTAAATAAAGACTGTACAAGCCGCTTCGTTTTGTACAAAAAACTTTTTGTTTTGTAATAAAAGGAAACAACTCCATGCGACGATTGTTTGCTTTGATTTTAGCGATTTGTCTTTGGTTCAACTTCGCCCCCCCCGCTAAGGCGCTGGGTGCGGATCTTGCGCCATGTGCAGACACTCCCGCTTTTCAAGAGCTAGCAAAAAATGCCCGTAATACCACCGCCGATCCAGAATCTGGTAAAAAGCGGTTTGAGCGTTACTCTCAAGCTCTATGTGGCCCTGAAGGTTACCCCCATTTGATTGTTGATGGTCGTCTTGACCGTGCAGGCGATTTCTTAATTCCTAGCATTCTTTTCCTTTACATTACCGGTTGGATTGGTTGGGTAGGCCGTGCTTATCTCCAAGCCATCAAGAAAGGATCTGACGCTGAACAAAAAGAAATCCAAATCGATTTGGCTTTGGCTCTACCAATCATGGCCACAGGCTTTGCTTGGCCCGCAGCAGCTGTCAAAGAATTGCTCTCTGGTGAATTAACAGCTAAGGATACAGAAATCCCCATTTCCCCCCGCTAGTTCATCAGTATCAATTAACTTGTTTAGGAGACTAAATTCATGGCAGACAAAGGCGATTCCTCATCCTACTTGGTTAAATTTATTTCCACTGCACCTGTAGCAGCCACTCTTTGGTTGACCATCACAGCTGGAATCTTAATTGAATTTAACCGCTTTTTCCCCGATTTACTGTTCCACCCACTGCCATAGGTAGAAGCGGGTAATTTCCCCCAGGAAAAAACTGATCTTCTGTCTGATATTTGATAGCTATATTTTTCTTGAGTTAATCAGAAAAATATAGCTCAAATAGGTAGTACAAATAATTATTTGAAACTCGTAGGCTCTTATAGCTTACGGGTTTCATGTATTTTTAAGTAAGTAAATTAATTTTTCTAAACTTCTCAGACAAAAAGCACCTTTAGCTACAATTATTATTAATAGAAAAATGCCACAGTTCTAATTTAGAGGCGAACATAAAATATGGCGCAAGCAGTAGATGCATCCAAAAATCTAGCCAGCGATCCAAGAAATCGTGAGGTTGTTTTTCCCGCAGGGCGCGATCCACAAATAGGTAACCTGGAAACACCCATTAATTCTTCTCCCTTAGTTAAGTGGTTCATTAATAACTTACCTGCTTACCGTCCTGGTCTAACTCCTTTTAGACGCGGGCTAGAAGTTGGTATGGCTCATGGTTACTGGCTGTTTGGCCCCTTTGCCAAACTAGGCCCCCTGCGCAATACACCTAGTGCTAACTTAGCTGGGTTACTAGGAGCGATCGGCTTAGTAGTCCTTTTGACTGCTGCTCTATCCTTATATACCCACAGCAATCCTCCTAAAGCACTTAGCAGCGTAACTGCTACCCCTCCAGATGCTTTTACCACCAACGAAGGCTGGAATAATTTCTCTAGTGCTTTCTTAATTGGTGCTATTGGTGGAGCCTTAGTTGCTTACTTTTTGACGATTAACCTAGCACTGATTCAAGGTCTAGTAGGTTAATATCTGTTCCCATCGCCATTATCTCTAAATTGCAAGAATCAAGTTGCATGTCTTGCGATTTCTGGGTGGGTTAGATAGCCAAGGGTAGCAACTGCGTGAAGTAGTGTACCCTTGTCGCTTTTTGCCCAATAATCATTGATTGCTCCGTATTTAAGCAAATAAGGACACATATTTAGAAGCTGCGCTTTTTTGTATGTGTCCTTTTTTTATGAATAAAGGCAGGAGGCATAAGGGATAGTTATTCCCTGATGCATCTAAGCTAATGCGCTTCTAAATGGCATATCTACTAATCAGGGCTGTTAACAGTCAACAGTCAACAGTCAACAGTCAACAGTCAACAGATATCACAATAGATTCCACTAACTTTTGAACTTGAATGGGAATTAGCCAAATAAATCAGCTTCTAGAGCTTTTACAGTAGTTTCAAAATCGTCATTAACGATTTTAATGTCAAACTCATCAGCTGCTTTGATTTCTTCTTGAGCGCGTTGGAGACGACGGGCGATCGCAACTTCTGAATCTTGGGCGCGACCGCGAATCCGCTTCTCTAACTCATCAAATGAAGGTGGCAAGATAAAAATACTATGGGCACCAGAGAAAGAAGTGCGAATTTGTCTTGCCCCTTCCAGCTCAATTTCTAGTACAACCAATTTTCCAGACCCAACTTGGTTAAGCACAGCTTCTCGGGGCGTACCGTAATAATTCCCTGCAAATTCTGCCCATTCTAAGAATTCGCCTTGGGCAACCAATTGTTCAAATTTAGCGCGGCTCACAAAGTAATAATGTTTGCCGTTAATTTCTCCTGGGCGAGGAGAACGGGTTGTCATCGAAACCGAATAGTAAAGTTCTGGATGACGTTGCAACAAAGCACGTAGCAAAGTGCCTTTGCCAACCCCACTAGGCCCGGTTAAAACAATTAGCCGTCCGGAAGACGGGAACTCTTTGGTAGTAGTAGCACCACTCTGAATGGGTAGAACTTGCATTATCAGCTAAACCTGTGAATTAATCGATAGAGCTAAATTCATTAGTCTAGTATCTGTTAGCTGTGTAACTCTTGACTAAGGAATTGGTCACAAGGGTGACAAAAAAATCGTCTAATTCACATAGTACTGCTGATACGGGGTAAATAGTGTAGGGATGTTAGTCCATCTCTAGTTAATTATCTACAACTTGATGCTCCCGAGAAATCACGAAGCGATTAGCTACAGTTTCCGGTTGAATTGCTGAGAGAATTACGTGGCTGGAATCGGTAATAATTACCGCCCTAGTCCGACGTCCGTAAGTCGCATCAACAAGTTGGCCCCTGTCCCTTGCATCGGTAATGATCCGCTTGATTGGTGCAGATTCTGGACTAACAATGGCAACTACTCGATTAGCAGACACGATGTTGCCAAAACCTATATTGATTAATTGAATTTCCATAGAAAATCGGATACCAAATCTGGTATGAGTCGTCAGTACACAATATTTACCATGTTATCCTTAAAAAACGGCAGTTACAACGCTTAAATTAAAGGAATCTTTAGTCTTTAAAGAATAATTGCTAGTTTTAGCTATTTAATATGTGTAATAGCAAGAATATTCCTTAAGATATATGTCAATATCGCTTAATAAAGTTATGCATAATCACCGAGACCCTTAATTTATTGATTCATTGGCTCTACGCAGTTAGCACAGTAAATCAAGGCTAAGGTTGTCAGGCGTGAATTTACTACAATTTGGCAGTCATAACGAGCAGGTTGTATCTGAAGTTTACCCGCAAAAAAATGATGTGGGTTATGCCTGCCGGTAAAAGAGTTTACAGTATATTGTGATAAATAGCAAATGTCGATTGTTTACTTTAAAATTTAAATCGCAGTACTCCCTGTTCTCACAAGATCTACCGATCTACTAAGGTCAGTACTGAGTCGGTATCCTCTGGGAACAAAAGTTAAGGAAAATTGTAGGTTGGGTTGAGGCTCTGCGAAACCCAACAGAGCTACCCAAATGTTGGGTTTCGTTCCTCAACCCAACCTACGCGGGTTAAGGTTTTTGACATTAACCGAGCAGTATTGGGTCAGTACTGAGTCGGTATCCTCTGGGAACAAAGGAGATAATTTTCCTGGCTGGATTCAGGTAAATGGATGAGAATGATTATCTTGATAGTTTTGAGATTCAAATATATCTTGCACTAAGTCTAAATTTTCCCGATTGCTTTAAATAAGTCGTGGGAAATAAACCAAACTAGATTACGAAATATTAATAGTTTTGAAAATCTTTATTAAGAATAGAATAACTACCTTTACCTTTATGAAATTTTTCCACAACGGCTGTTTGCTAGCTACCTAAGCGACGCCGATTAATGCTTTCCTCGGTTTCGGAAACTTCTCAGGCGAATTTGGAAAACTCTTCTGGGTTGAGATTATCAGCTAACACCCAAGGCTATTGAGCTTCAGCCGGAGGAATGTCAATTACTGCTGATAGAATTGGTTCTGGTTGGACTAGTTCAGATTCTAAAGTGGTAATGATTGCATCTGGGGGAATCTGACTATCGAGTGAAATTTTCTGCGCTTTCAGAGCAAAATGACTTTTGATTTCTGTAATAACTTCAGTTTTGAGAGATTTTACATTCTCAATAAAGTTTTGTTCAATTGGTTCCAGTAGTTCTAATAATATGGGTTTTAAATTTTCTATTAGTGGCGGTTGTTGAATTACTTGATGATTTGGTAATCTGCTAGGAATTGTCGCTATAGAGTTGGACTTTTCAGAATTACGTGGTGTAACAATTTTTAATTCACACTTGGAACGTGCTAATTCAGAACGTAAGCTGTGATATATATATTGACAAGTTGATTGCTGTTCGTTATTCCATTTATCAATTTTAGCAGCCAGATTACTACCCCATTCGTTCAGCTTTTGTTTAGTAGCTTCGTCAACAAAAATATGCTGTGGGAGTTCGTTTCCTAGTTTAGTTAACATCTCATCTAAGATGTGAAACCTGGATTCTATTTCGGCTTTTTCTTTTTCTAATTGTTTAATTTTAGCCTGTAATTTTATAGCATCGTGGGCATCTGTCTGCGCGCTATTTTCATCTAAATTTTCAGGGATTGAATTGTGTTGTAATGAAAGTTTTTGTATTTCCCTATATTTATCCTTTGACCATTTGACTACTTGTTCTTGCTTGAGTCCCGGAAATCCAGAATCAAGATGTGCTACAGGAAATTCGCACTGAGAACAATATTGCTGATTGCCGTAGTTTGGGTTGCCACAAATCGGACATGGATAGGGTACCATAAGCCTTGTTGCTCTCCTAGAAAATCTGCGATCGCTTAATCGCCGTTAGTATAGATTTCTTTGAGCTGTGCTGCAAGTAATTGAGAAAAATACAATCCTGCTAGAGTCATAGTACTAATGACTGGAAAACTTATGATTTAAAACCATTTATCGTAGGTTTAAAAGACCATACAGAATTTTATGTTGGTTGTGGGGTTTTTCCATTAAGGGTGACTTGAAAGAGTTATTTCTCCCTTATCCCCCTTATCCTCCTATCCTTCCCTACAGTAATTTACACTGTCCGTGATTCCGTAACAGGTGATCGCACAAAACTAAAGCTACCATCGCTTCTACCATTGGCACAGCACGAGGTAATACACAAGGATCGTGTCTTCCCTTGGCTGCTAATAGGGTTTCTTCGCCTTCACGAGTGACGGTTTTTTGTTCTTTTCTAATTGTGGCGGTTGGTTTGAAAGCAACTCGCAAAATAATATTTTCGCCGTTGGAAATTCCCCCTTGAATCCCACCGGAACGGTTGGTGACGGTGCGAATTTCACCTTGTTCATCAATATAAAATTCGTCGTTATGTTCAAATCCGGTTAACAGGGTTCCCGCAAAACCGGAACCGATTTCAAAACCTTTGCTAGCGGGAAGAGACATGACAGCTTTAGCAATATCGGCTTCTAATTTATCAAAAACTGGTTCGCCTAAACCTTTAGGGACGTTGCGCGCTACGCATTCGACTACACCGCCGATAGAATCACCTTGTCTACCAGTTTGCTCAATTAATTCAATCATGCGTTCTGCTGATTCACTATCGGGACAGCGAACGATGTTGCTTTCTACTTGTTCTAAGGTGACGGTGTTGGGATCGATAACGCCTTCTAAATCTTTGATGCGCTTGACGTAACCAATAATTTCGACATTAGCGAATTGACGGAGAATTTTTTTAGCGATCGCACCTGCGGCTACTCTACCAATTGTCTCCCGCGCTGAAGACCTACCGCCACCTTGCCAATTACGAATTCCATATTTAGCATCATAGGTGGCGTCAGCGTGAGATGGGCGGTACTTTTGCGCCATCTCGTCATAATCTTGGGGACGAGTATCTTTGTTGCGGACTAAAATTGCGATCGGTGTACCTAAGGTTTTGCCTTCAAATACCCCAGATAATATCTCGCAGGTATCTGCTTCTTTACGCGGCGTTGTAATTTTACTTTGTCCCGGCCGTCTTCTATCTAGTTCTACTTGAATTTCCTCAGCAGAAATTTCTAGGCGCGGGGGACAACCATCAATCACAACCCCCACACCACCGCCGTGGGACTCACCAAAAGTAGTAATGCTGAATAAATGACCAAAAGTGTTGCCCATGATGTTGAGGAAATAGACCAGGCTTATGTATTTTACCTGCTAGGGTGACATGCTGTACGGAATTGATGGTGAAGCGGTTGGTGAAATGGCGATCGCGTCTTTATCTTTACAAAAATTAATATTTATCTTCTCAAGCTCAAGTCTGTCCCGCAATGACCTATCTAATGACATCCTACATTGTTGGTTCATTCCTTAATAAATTTTAATAAAAATTATTTTTTATTTTTTAATATTTAAACATAGTCAATATTTTTTAATTAAATCAAGATATTTTTCCCAAGAAATAAAAAAATTGAGCAGCAAATATCGGAAATAAAGCAAAAATAAATCTTGATTTTTATCCAGAAATCAGGCATTAAATGTTATTATTCTTATGATTCAATTCTGCAATTTATAGTAGTTTTTAATTATTGCAGTCTGATAAGTTAGGATAGAAAGCCGAAGCTATTTACCCAGTTGTCATTTTAGGCCTGTGCAAATTCACTCTTATTCAGAATTTGACCCCAGTCCCCCAAGGAATTACGAGCAGGGGTTACGCAAGGTGCTTGACCGTTTGGTAATCACCATGCAACGTGATGCATTGATTCGGCAAACGATCAATCAACTGAGAGAATCTCTAGAAGCCGATCGCGTAGTTTTATATTACTTTTACGGCTCTTGGCAGGGACAAGTCACTTGTGAATCTGTAATTAAGAGCGAATATTCAATTTTCGGTTCAACAGGGCCAGATAATTGTTTTAATCAAGAATATGCCAGTTTATATTTAGCAGGAAGAGTCCGAGTCATTCCTGATATTGAATTAGAAGCAATACATGATTGTCATCGCGAATTTTTGCGTAGTTTGCAGGTTCGCGCTAG
Organism: Calothrix brevissima NIES-22; assembly: GCF_002367995.1. Classification (GTDB taxonomy): domain Bacteria; phylum Cyanobacteriota; class Cyanobacteriia; order Cyanobacteriales; family Nostocaceae; genus Aulosira; species Aulosira brevissima. Next base: position 5,543,796 of record NZ_AP018207.1, on the reverse strand, counting down.
CTTGGTAGTACCTGTTTTGGTAGCTAGGGGATTGTGGGGATTATTAATTGCTCATAACTGTCAAGCACCCCGCTATTGGTCGTCATCAGATATTGAACAAATGCAGCAAGCCGCGAAAAATATGGCAACAGCCCATTGTATAGTGGAGAGTTAATAGGAGTTAGCGGCTAGGGGCTAGGGGCTAGGGAAAAAGATTTTCATGGTTTATTTATGCCGACTTACTTAGATAATTAGCGTGATGCATAAATTAGATATAATCTTTGTTGTTGATACCAAAAATATTTAGGATAAAATTCGGTTTTCGTTATCCAGATTGTTGTAGTGGGAAGTGGCTTGTCGATGAAATCGCTAGGTTGATTACTTTCTTGCCATTCTCTAGGTTTTAGATCGTTAGGTAGTTTGTTTTTAAATTCGTCATATTTAACTAAATTATTCTGTTTCACCAATGTTTGAAAATATTCCTGGGGAACATTTACAGCTATTTTGACTTGGGGATCGGGAGTATCAGCAATAATTTCATACTTTAAACCTGAATAATTATTAGGTAAAGGCGCACCTAGCCATTTTTCTATTACCTTAACATCCGCTATTTGTTGCTTTTCGGAATTGTAATTATCACCAAATTTTAAACTTAAACATCCAGTTAAAAAAATTAAGGGAATAAGTAATAATAGATTTCGCTGTTTTTTCCACATATATTTGCATTGACATCAACTATAATTCAGGAGCGATCGCGATGAAATTTGGTTATACAGTTATTTGGGTAGATGATGTAATTAAAACCGTTGAATTTTACGAAAAAGCTTTTGGACTTGTGCAACGCGCTATTAAGGAACAAAATCAATTTACTTGGGCGGAAATGGAAACGGGCGAAACTACTATTGCTTTTTCCTCAATTAATGAAGCTGAAAGTTTATTTCACCAGGGCTTTTATGCTAACGATATTATACAAGCGCCTGCATTAATCCAGATATCATTTATTACACCTGATGTTGCCACTGCTTATATGAAAGCATTAGGAGCAGGCGCAAAACCACTAGATGCGCCAAAACGCCAGCCTTGGGGACAAACAATTGCACGGGTTCGCGATATTAATGGTGTATTGGTGTCTTTAGTCAGCGCGTAGGTGGGTTATTCCCAATAAATGGGCGATAAAAATATCTTTACCAAAAAATAGATAGTTAAGCTTGAAAATAGCGTTGACTGTTGACTGTTGACTGCGCCGCACTGAGCTTGTCGAAGTGTTGACTCTTAAGATAAATTTTCATGTTTGGTTGTGGGCTTTTCCCATGAGGGACTAGCTTGGGTGGAAATATATATAGGTAAGCCCGTGCTAGATTGTTAAGCGACACCTCAAATATCTGGTTTTGCTACGTTAAAAAACGCCCTCACCCTAGAAGGGTGGGGCTATAAATACGAAGCCTGCCTTTGCAGGCTTTATTCGTATAGCAATATTGGGATGTTCCCTAAGTTTTTGCTCAGTGGCAAAAACAAGCTTAGGAGTCGTGTAAAAATAAGTTGAACAATTTAATATTTGTAGTGCGGGCATCTTGCCCGCGCGAGCAAGATGCTCGCACTACTTATTTTTACTTGATACCTTATAAAATCGGGGTTTCCTATCTGCTAATCCTCTCAGATTGGTAAAGTTATTTTTATATATAAGTAATGCCAGTTTTATGCGTACATTAATTATTGATAATTATGATTCTTATACTTTTAATCTTTACCAGATGATTGCTGAGGTGAATGGTGAATTACCTTTAGTAATTTATAACGATAAAGTTTTCTGGGAGGAATTAAAAGAAATTGCATTTGATAATGTGGTGATTTCTCCGGGCCCTGGGCGTCCAGAAAAAGCAGCAGATTTTGGGGTTTGTCGGCAAATAATTGAAAATGTTGATGTACCTTTATTGGGAGTATGTCTTGGTCATCAAGGATTGGGTTATCTTTATGGCGGTAAGGTGATTTATGCGCCAGAAGTGAGACATGGCAGAATTAGCAAGATTTATCATAATCATGACGCATTATTCCAAGGAATTCCCGATGATTTTTCTGTGGTTAGATATCACTCGTTATTAGTAGCTGATGAACTACCAGATTGTTTAGAAAAAATTGCTTGGACAGCAGATGGATTAATCATGGGATTGCGTCATCGAGATTTACCTTTTTGGGGCGTACAATTTCATCCAGAATCTATCTGTACAGAATATGGACAAATATTGCTGAGAAATTTTCGGGAAATTACGCGAAAATTTACACATAAATCATCGAGAAGTCAAAAAAAATATTATTGGTCAGGATATGGATCTGTGAGTAATTTAATTGATGAATCACAGCCAAAACAGCCACTAAATTTTGAATTGTATACGCGCAAGTTAGATATATTTCCCGATACAGAACAAATATTTGTACAGCTTTTTCAAGATTCAGCTAATGCTTTTTGGTTAGATAGTAGCTTGGTAGAATCCGGTCTGGCTCGATTTTCGTTTATGGGTGATAGTAGCGGTGTAAATAGTTTAATGGTGCGCTATCATACCCAAACCCAAGAATTAATTATTACTCAATCAAATACTATTACTCATCGCCAGGAAAGTATATTTGATTATCTTCAGCGAGAAATTGATCAACGGCGCTGTCAATCTGCGGAATTACCGTTTGATTTTAACTGTGGATTTGTTGGTTATTTTGGTTATGAACTTAAGGCAGAATGTGGATCGCAATTAGTACATACTTCACCATTACCTGATGCTATTTTCCTACTTGCCGATCGCGTAATTGCGATCGACCACCAACAAAAGTGTCTTTATTTGCTGCAATTAGTCAAAAAAGGACAAACCCAACAGCCAGAAACTTGGTTTGATGATATTCAACAACAATTAGAAAATCTTGCGCCTCTGCCTGAGATTGTACCCCAGAATAATCAACAGCCTCTTGAATTTCGCCTACATCGCGATCGCGCTACTTACATTCAAGATATTCATCATTGCTTGGGAGAAATTCACGAAGGGGAAACTTATCAAGTTTGTTTAACAAATCAACTACAGACTGATGCGACTCCCGACCCGTTGAATTTCTACCGTAAGTTACGTAAAATCAACCCTGCGCCTTACTCAGCATTTTTGCGCTTTGGCGATTTAGCGATCGCATGTTCATCGCCGGAAAGATTTCTGCGGATCGATTGTCAAGGTTGGGTGGAAACCAAGCCAATTAAAGGAACCCTACCGCGCGGAGAAACCCCCGAAGCTGATTTTTTATTACGCGAACAGCTACGTCACAGCGAAAAAGACAGGGCGGAAAATTTGATGATTGTCGATTTATTACGCAATGATTTGGGGCGAGTTTGTGAAGTTGGTACGGTTCACGTACCCAAATTAATGGATGTAGAAACCTACGCCACTGTACATCAGTTAGTGACGACAATTCGCGGGAAGTTGCGATTGCATTTACATGCTGTCGATTGTATTCGCGCTTCCTTCCCCGGCGGTTCGATGACTGGCGCACCGAAAATTCGCACCATGCAAATTATCGATCGCTTAGAAAAACAAGCGCGGGGAGTTTACTCTGGTGCGATCGGTTTTTTAGGCTTAAATGGTGCAGCTGATTTAAATATTGTCATCAGGACGGCTGTTTTCACGCCACAACAAACTTCTATTGGTATCGGTGGCGGAATTGTCGCCCTTTCCGATCCGCAAATGGAGTTTCAAGAAACTATGCTGAAAGCACAAGCTTTAATTGAGGCGATGGGGCATGGGGTAGGGAAGGGAGACAAGGGAGACAAGGGAGACAAGGGGGACAAAGAAGAATAATGACAAATGACAAATGACAAATGACAAATGACAAATGACCTACAGATTTTGTACAAAGTTATGTTAACCTTTGGTACTAAATGCGATAAGTTATGTATGGAAAGGTCAAGTAATTTCTAACTTGGTCTAGGTTGGATCTAGCAGTCCGCTATATTGTAAATATTCTGATTTTCCTCATTGCGAACAATGCCAGCAAGGTTGCAAATAAAAGCTGAAGATTGCTCACCTCTCGGACGATACATTCTTCAATATTTAGAAGAACAAGGTATCAGTATGAATCGTCTGGCGGATTTGTCTGGTGTTCCTCAACCTCGACTGCGGGGTGCTTGCTTTAAGGGAACCTGTCCGACGCCGGAAACCTTGAGAAAGCTGGCGAGAGTTATGGGGAAACATCACTTGGAATTGTATACTTTAGCCTACGAAGCGAGAATTGAAAAACTTCCAGAAGAAGCAAATGATATTTCCCTGGATATTTTGATGCGGGATTTATTTGAAACGGCGCGAGAATTGGGGTTAGCTGTGCCGAAAGTCCGTCCTTCTAAGGCAAAATTACGCAAAGCTTTACTGGAACTAGGATTTCAGGCTGAAAATGATGAATGTGCTTAATTAAATGCGATCGCCTTTTATCTTCTTTAGACCTCTTGCAAAAGTCCTAATTTTCGCGTTCTTCTTTGCGCCTTTGCGCCTTTGCGTGAGCTTTTCAAATGATTAATCAACACAGCGACAATATTTATGCAAGAAGTCTTTTGTAGATCTTTCGAGATAGCGTATGCCGTATCTTAATCCAGGTGCGACATACGCTTTACTAATTTCTTAAATCGTTCTAATTCGTCTTATTTACGACGATAGGGAACTGATTTTTCGATATCAATATTTTGTACTGAGAGGCGTTGTGGTGGGTTACCTACTGGGTTAATGCTCTGAGCCATTTCTAAGAACAGAGCTGGGTTACCTGCTGTAGGCTTCCGTTCGGGTGCAGTAAAGCGGCGAACTGTAGTTTGCCAAATAACTTGTGGGAAGCCTAATTTACCACGATAGTAAGCATCGTAGCGAGGAGACTTGATGTTGAAAGGTGTTTCACCTTCTTTTCTACCGGGTAATACCCGACGACGTTGGTAAGGTACGGTGTCATAGCCAAAAGCTGAGAGATATTCATCAGTGTTGAGCAGAGCGTCAACAAAACCTTGAATACCCTTTGTAGCTACAACAATTGACCAAGCAATTTTTTCCCGATTGTCGTAAACATCACGACCGAGAACCCGTTGTACAGTCTGTTCAACAAAACGGTAGTTGCTGTTGAGGTTGTAGAAACTACGCTTGTAGGTGTTAGATAACAGCAAACCGCGAATAAAGTCACGGACTGTAATTTGACCATTGCGTAGCTGAGACTCTAGAAACCGCTCGCGATCTGCTGCAAAAGCATGGAAGAAAATCTGACGATAAGCAGCTTCAATGAGAATGTCTAAGTCTGTTGCAGAGAGGAGGTTCTCGGTTGAGAAAATCCGGGGTTGTTCATCACCAGGAACTTCAAAACCTTTTACCCGTTGGTTTTGAGAAATAGGGGAATATTCTAAAAGAGGAATTGCCACGAATACAAAATCTCCCTTTCCTTTATGAAATCTTACAAATTTCTCATAATCATAAAGGACAAGGGGGACATTATTCGATTTAGTTTAATAAAAATTACATAACTTAATTGATGAGTTCAGCAACGCAGAAACCTTAACGCCTACTACCACCACGGTAGGGTACGCAAGAAGGATCGTAAATGCCGAAAGTCAATGGCTCAATATTGACAATTTTGCCGCCTAAACGACTAATACGTTGCATTTGGGCATTCATCCGACTGTAGGGCACGGTAATAAATACGCTCCCACTATTACGAATGCCAAATTTATATGTTTCAGTTTCTGAGGTTTGGCGTAAGCCAACAACTTCGTAACGAAAGAGCCGACTGGCAGATGCAGACAATTTACCAGTACTAAGTTGAGTTTGACCAAACATTAATTTTATTATCTCCCCTGGATGAGTTTTGCGGAATAGTAGTTGCAGCAAAGTCAAAAGTTAAAAGCAAGACTAATACAATAGAGTGAGAATCTATTTTTGATGCCATTAAAAGTGATGGGTTGAAAAATTCAGTATCTGACTACAAAGTCAAGAAATTTTGTCATTAAAATCACTCGTCAACATTCTATCCAAGATAGTAAAAATTGCAACTAGAAAATGTATGGGTTTTGCGTGTGTGGGAATTAACCTGAGAAGTTCCTGGCAATTCAAATTCAGATCCCCGACTTCTTGAAGAAGTCGGGGATCTAGCAACTCAGCACTCAGCAAAATTAATGGGAAACACCCACAAACACAGATGAAAATCTATATTTCCCAATCGATTCTAGGTAATGGTATCAACTTCAGGTGACACCAATGCCCAATGCCCCTAGCACCTAAGCAACGGTATTGTTACTAAGCAGGTAGTACCCATTCCTACCTCACTGGTGATGTGAATTGTACCTTGGTGTAAATCTACACATTTTTTTACGACAACTAGTCCCAATCCTGTACCGGGAATAGTGCGTACATTTTTACCGCGATGAAAGGGTTCAAATAATTGCTTTTGATCCTCTGGTGACATCCCAATTCCCCGATCCTGTACTGCTAATATCAGCCGATCTGACTGAAATTCTAAACTTAGATTTACTACCCCGCCTGTGGGGGAATATTTAATGGCATTGGAAAGTAAGTTAGACAGCATGGAGCGCAATAATTTCTCATCCATGCAGACAAGGGCAGATTGTCCTTGACAGCTAAAGCGGAGATTGTGCTGACTACCCACACTTTCGCGCATTTGGTCGAGAAAATCACGGCAATATAGTTCTAAATCTAAAGCTTGGGGATTAAATGCCAACTTGCCAGTTTCAGCGCGATTGATAGTTAAAATATCATCGAGTAGCTGCACCATGTGCTTCACAGAATCTTGAATCCGTTGCAGATTTCGCAGTCTTTTGGCGGAAGTCTCCCATTCATCGCGACAGTTTTCCAGAACTTGCGCCGCAGCTAAGGCGATGCTGAGGGGGGTACGAAACTCATGGGAAGCCATAGAAAAGAAGCGGGTTTTTAAAGCGCTGAGTTCTTTTTCTCTTTCTAGTGCTAGGTGAATTTCATCGAGTCGCTTTCTTTCGGTGATATCGCGGGCGTTCACTATGATTCGCAGAGTGGCGACACTATCCACAAAGGGTTGACTAATGGCTTCTAAAATCCGCCAAGAATTATCTTGATGGCGGTAGCGAAACTCAATGGGGCGGGTGAGTTCGGGATTGGGGATGGTATTTGTGAGGCGATCGCCAATCATCGCGATATCATCAGGATGCACCAATGCCATGACATTGTTAGCTACCAAATCGCCAACCGCATAACCTAAGATTTTTTGCACTGAGGGGCTAACGTAGCTAATCGTACCATCGGGATCGAGAATCATAATGATATCCAGAGCATTTTCGATGAGCGATCGCCAACGTTCTTCACTTTGTCTTAGCGCCTGTTCTACCTGTTTACGGCTGGTAGTATCCCGTTGCACTGCAATCCAATGGGTATACCAGCCTTGATGATTAGCTACAGGCACAATGCTAAATTCATTCCAAAATTCCGTGCCATCCTTGCGATAATTAATCACCTCAACGGTGACAGGTTCCCACCTAGCTAGAGAGGCGCGAATTTTCTGCAATTCTTGGCGATCGGTTTTTGCTCCCTGCAAAATGCGCGGCGTTTTACCTAACACTTCATCAGGTTGATAACCTGTGATGCGGGTAAAAGCTTCATTGACGTAAAGAATCCTCGGCCCCGGTTCGTTAATTGTGTCGGCTTCGGTAATCAAAATCGCATCGTTGGTATTTAACACCACAGATTGCAGTAACCGGACTTGCTCGGCTTGGCGTTTTTGTTCGCTAATATCAGCTATGACGGCGACGATACCGTTGATTTGTTCGTCAGTATCCAGTAGAGGCGCAGCCGAAAAAACGATATCGATGGGAGTACCATCTTTTTTCTGCTGGCGAAATTCTAACTGGGAATAGGTTTTACCTTGTAAAACATTTTGTTGCAAGGTGGGATAATCTTCTAAACTGATGGGATTGGGGCGATTAAGTACCTCAGTTTCAGTCCAGCCAAACATTTTTTCGGCGGCTGGGTTCCAAATCTTGACTTTGCCTTGACGATCTAACATCACAATGGCACGTGGGGAAGCTTTAATCAAGGCTTGTAAGGTGTCATTGGTGTGACGCAAAGCGATTTCTGTGCGCTGACGTTCAGCAATTTCTGCCCGTAGATAACTATTTGCGATCGCTAATTCGGCGGTACGTTGTTGTACTCGCTGTTCTAGTTGGGCATTGAGTTGCTGGAGTTGATTGTACAGTTCTGATTGTTGAATTGCGATCGCCACTTGCGTTGCTAATTGCGTCATCAATTCCACTTCCCAAGCTTCCCATTGACGGGGTTGACTGCATTGATGGGCAATTAATAAACCCCAAAGATAGGGCACAGAATCCAAATTTTCCCGATTTTCTTGGATAATGGGCACTACCAATTTTGCCTTTACCCCAAACTGCTGAACAAATTCCACCAAACAAGGGGGAATTTCCGCTTGCTCAACGTTAGCAATAGTCAAGGTTTTCCCTAGAGAATAGGCTTGATGATATTCTTGGGGAAACACTTCTTCCGGAAATACATGCCCTAAAACTCTAGGGTAAGGCGCTAAAGCAGTTTCATGAATCGCGCTACCCGTGCCATCATTCCATAGACGATAGATGAGAACGCGATCGGCTTGGAGAAAACGCTGTACTTCTGATACAGTTGTCGCCAACACCTCATCAATATCTAGAGATTGCCTGATTTGCTGGGCAATTTGAGTTACTAACCGTTCGCGATCGCTTTGTTGTCGCAATAAAATCTCTACCCGTTGACGCTGGACAATTTGTCGGTGCAAGAGGTAGATACCTAAAAACAATAAGATAGTCAGCCCTATACCAAAGCCATAAAAGCTGAGGATGTTGGTAATATGAGTGATATCAAATTGCTTTAAAAAGAGCATTAGGGCGCAAAATTCCAGTAGATGCTTTTATTATCGGGGAAATGGGGGAATAAAGGCAGTTGGGATGAAGCGATTTTGATTGCTATTGGAAGGGGGACAAGGGGGACAAGGAGGACAAGGGAGACAAGGGAGAAATTTACCAATTTGAAAAAAGAATGCGACAAATGGTAGGGGCATGGACATTGGTGTCAACTTAAGTTCAAACGCTTACCCCACAAGTTTTTCACCCCTCCCCTTTTTCCCCTCCCCGTTTACGGGGAGGGGACGTTTTGGCTTTAGACAAAACGGGGGTGGGGTAACGCGGATCTTGATGGTAGGCGATTTGAGGCAAAATCAAGTCCTGATGAGGGTTCCAAATTAAGTTGACCAAAAATTATAAATTATGAATAATGAATAATGAAAAATTCATAATTTATCTGGTACAAGCCCCCGGATTCATCCGTGGAGATCAAATAAGAGCGAAGCATCGTTTGATCAAGCCCCCGGATTCATCCGTGGGGTAATTTCATAATTTATAATTCATCATTCATAATTAAGTTGACACGTATGGGCAGTGCCATGCCGTCTAGAATGTAGTCAATCGCGAGAAAATCTCTTCTCTAGCCCCTAGCCCCAAACTTGGTAGTTAACCTCAGCAAGCATCAACAGTAGGATAATGAATACTATGGCTAAAGCAAGACTAACGAAGGTATTATTCCAGTTAGCGCGGTTGACGAATTTATAGAAAGTAAACTGCTCAAATTGGTCAAAAAGTCCAGTGGGAAGGGGACGACTGGGATAAAAAGGTACGGGAAGTTTATTGCGATACTCTACACCATAACGCGCCATACGGGCGAAGGGTAATTCCCCTTGACTGCGCTGCGGTAAAGTGCGGCGACGTTGATAAGGGACGGTATCATAGCCAAAGTTAGCTAGGTATTCTTCCGTACTAATTAATTCATCGATAAAGCCTTGCAATCCCTTAGTAGCGATGACAATTGACCAAGCAATTTTTTCGCGATCGCTATAGACATTCCTACCTAAAAGCCTCTGAATGCAAATCTCTGCAAACCGATAGTTATTGTTACTATCAAAAGTGAGTCTTCTAAAGGAATCAGAAATTACTAATCCGCGAATAAAGTCTCTAACAGTAATTTGACCAGCCCGTAACTGAGACTCTAAAAATCGTTGACGATGGCTATCTAGCATCTGTTGCTCGTTATATACCTGGCGGTAAGATGCCATAATCAACTGATCCATTTCGGAATTTCCTAAGAGATTATCCGTAGTGTAAATCCTGGGTTGTTCATCACCAGGAATTTCAAATCCCTGTACTCGCTGATTTTGCGAAAATGGTGCATACTCTAACAGAGGAATTGACATAATGATGCTCCAGTTAGACAACTTTAGATTTGTTTAGAGTTGAGATTTAGGATTTTCGATGAAGCGAAAAGTCTGAAGACGGTGTTACTAAAACTCAGTAATTTCCCTGGATATTCTTACTAATTCAAGATTATCAATCTGAAATTGCTAATACCAATTAGCAAAAATTAGGTAACAGATATAAATTAATCAATTTGCCTGCATCTAATTTACCTAATTACGAATGACGAATGACGAATGATGAATGACGAATGACAAATTGGTATCAACTCATATTGGTTGAGTAAATCTCGTCCGAAAACTTCCGCATTTCATCCAGTATTCTTTTAAGTCATGATGAGGAGTGTGCAAACTGGCTTTGACTCGATAGAGAATGACTTGACGATGATCGCCGATCCAAAATTTACCAATTGAGTCTACAGAAATTACTGTTCCCCCCAAAGCCGCAATACATTTACTAAATCTTTCTAGCGCTGTATAGTCTACAGTTTCAAAGATAAAAAAATTTCCAGCACAAATGACATGGCGGCTACGAATCCAGCTTTGTAACTTTTTTTCAGCAGTGGATGGTAGTATTCCAACGGAAGCGATCGCGAGACTCATACCATTTTGGATTTTGGATTTTGGATTTTCGTTGATTGGGAAATTTTGAATCTGGCGAATCATCTCAGATCAAGTTTTCTGAAATGAGAAATTTTCAACAGCAAATTTTAGACTTGAGATTTTGAATTTGTGACTGTCTGTACTCAGGCTGTCTGAAACAATCTCGCATCATCATTTTGGCAATTGGTATGACAAAGACAATTGCATAAGTTATACCAATGCAAAACTAAAAATTAAGTAAGTAAGATTTCATTAGGAATTTTGAGTTGAGATTTTTTCCTCTTTCAAATAATTTGTATTACTATTTCCTCCAGGCTTCTGCTAAATAATCACATACCGCTAGTAAGGAAACTGGTAAGAAAACGGTAAAGAAATCGGAAAGAATCACCAAAATCCATAAATATTAATATTCTGTGATATTTATTTGAAAAAATTAGTCACGAAATATGCTAAATGTAGCAATCCTATTTGATATATGAATAAAAGAATGGAGACAAGGGGCACAAGGAAGATAGATGTTTGTATAACCAATGACCAATGACTATTGACTATTGACTATTGACCAATGACCAATGACTATTGACTATTGACTATTGACCAATGACCAATGACAAATGACTATTGACCCACGAAGCGCAGTAAAATTGTGGGGGGGATCTCAGGTCTAAAGACGCAGAATAGTCAAACGTAATTGCAATTTTTTATGAGGATTCTCCTGGTTGAAGATGATGTGCGCCTTGCAGAAACCTTGGCAGAAGCTCTAACCGATCAGCTATATGTGGTTGATGTTGTCCATGATGGAGAAGCCGGGTGGTATCAAGCGAAAACCCTAGATTATGATTTGCTGTTGCTGGATGTGATGTTACCAGAATTAGATGGTATGAGCCTTTGCCAGCGATTGCGATCGCATGGTTATAATTGGCCGATCCTCATGCTCACCGCCTGTGACACCATCAACGATGAAATTAATGGGCTGGATATGGGAGCAGATGACTATATAGTCAAACCAGTCGATTTACAAAAGCTGTTTGCACGAATTCGCGCCTTGCTACGTCGCGGATGTGTAACATCACCACCAATCTTAGAATGGGGCGAATTGCGTCTGAATCCCAGTACCTATGAAGTTAGCTACGGACAAACCCCGATTCATTTAACACCCAAAGAATACGGAATCTTAGAATTGCTTTTACGCAATGGTCGCCGCGTTCTCAGTCGCCGTGTGATGATTGAGCATGTCTGGGCGTTAGAATCACCACCAGAAGAACATGTAGTCAAGGTTCACATTCGGGGTTTGCGCCAAAAGCTTAAAGCAGCTGGAGCGAATGAAGACTTGATTGAGACAATTCACAGCATGGGTTATCGCCTCAATCAACAAAATTACTCAGGTGTCTAAATCAAATTGTAAATTGAGCGATCGCAGTTGCAAACCTAGAGAACTGTCTAGCTAAATTTTGTTTCTCATTATTGACGTTTCCACATCAAGTAACGATTTAAATCTTTGCTATTAGCCATATAAATCGCAATGACTGCACTGAGAACTGCCATTATCAAACTACCGACAATGAGCAAACTGGATAATTTTGAAATCAGTGCTATCACCATTGTGACTAAAATCACAGTCAGGAAACTACAAATACCAATCATCAGCCATTTCGCCCATTTCTGTCCCTGGAAAACAAAATACATAACGCCAATTGTGAATAAGATACGTCCAATTGCCCATTTATCTCTGGCAATTGTTACTAGGGTAATATCTAAAAGACAAAGCACCAGAAACATAATAAATAATGTATTTCTGGCTTTTAATGCACCTCTATCTATTTGAAGCATAGTTATATAAAGCTAGAGAATCTATTTTTATGCTGACTAAATCTTATTACTTTTAGATAGCAAATTTCCCCTAATACCCAAATATTAGGGGAAATTAACACATTATATAATACAGCAAATTGAAATTAAAATTGTTAAATTCAAAATTCAAAATTGAGGATTTTGGATTAAAGCTGTACAATTCCAGTTGCTTCAATAGCCAGAAATTTTATTGTATAGCTAATCCAAAATCTCAAATTAACTATGTGGATAATCTAAAATCCAAAATTGATTAACCGCTCGCTTACCACTCTTCTTTAAAAGAATACTCTTCTGCGTGAGAAACTGCATCACCCGCAGGAATCGCTGGTTCTTCTAATTGTACTTGAGCTAAAGTTGGTATCTCTTCATGTGCCGAAGAAAGCAAATCACTGTCAGCGATTTTAACTAGTGACTCAGGGGAATCAATTGTTGCGCCTGAATGATGGGAAGGTGATAAAGTAACACGGGTAATTTTACCACCCTGACGATTAATGCTTTTAATCGTTTGCGACAGACAATTATATGGAATTGTCTTCGTATAATGTGCTTTCCGCATTAACTCTCGATGACAACCCCCTGTAACTTCAATTGTCACTTGACGACTGCTATAGTCACTAAAATCGCCAGGATCAATGATTGTGCTTGCCATACAATAACCTTGAAATTAGATGCTGTAAGCAACTTATCATCAACCTGAATCTATGAACAACCGAAGTATTTCCTAATTTTAAGCGGAGAGAATAAGGAAAAGGGGACAAGGAGGACAAGGGAGACAAGGAGGACAAGGAGGACAAGGAGGATAAATGAAAATTGTACAGACGCGATTTATCGCGTCTCTGACAAATGACTATTGACTAATAAGGTGTTCCGTCTTTGTGGATGAATTTCCATTTACCATCCACAAGTAAAGCCTGAATATCGTCATCGGGATATTGTCCTTCGTCTCCCGCAGTTCTATCACCTACTTCTAGGTAGATAACATCCTCAGTAGTTTCGTTAATTAGATGGTGCGCATTACCAGTACCAGCTTTGAAACCTGCACACATTCCAGGAGCAAGTACAGTATTTCCCTCATCTGTATGTAGTGTAGGATACCCATGTAAAATGTAAATGAATTCGTCTTGTTTGCTATGAGCGTGACGGAGAGAGGAAACAGCATTAGGTACTAAGCGTGTAAGATTTACACCAAAGTTTGTCAGTCCAAATAAGTCGCCAAGTGGACGTTTCTCTCTTCCTTGCATCCGGGAAGCGAATGGTTCAGGATAGTTAGAAACTTTAGTCCTTGCTGTTACATCAGCCGCATTGATGGCTATCGGCCTTGTTTCTTGTGACATACAGGCTTTCCAAGATAGAACTATCTTTGTATATCTGATGCTACTACATTGACGATTGACGATTGACTATTGACCATTGACCATTGACTAATCATAATCTCTGTCTCTGAATTAATTGGTTAAATAATCCTGGTTGCTGGGCGAGTTGGTCAAAGTTACCTTGTTGGACTAACCTACCATTTTCCAATACATAAATGCGATCGGCGTTGCGAATGGTACTCAGGCGATGAGCAACAACAATCCGGGTAACGTTCAGCTTTTCTAAACTTTCACTAACTATTGCTTGGGTGCGGTTATCTAAGGCGCTGGTGGCTTCATCAAACACCAAAATTCGGGGACGTAATGCCAAAGCCCTGGCAATTAATAACCGTTGTCGCTGTCCACCAGAAAGGTTTGTACCCCCTTCGCTCACTACGGTATGCATCCCCATTGGCATAGCGGCGATATCATCGGCTAAACCTGCCATTCTCGCGGCTTCCCAAGCTTCTTCCATTGAGATGACAGCGTTACTGGAAATGTTTTCAAAGATGGATGCAGACATTAAGCGGCTGTTTTGCAAGACTACGCCTAACTGACGGCGAAGGGCATTGACATCTAATCCGGACAGTTCTTGCCCATCATAATTAATACTACCCGATTCTGGCGTGTCGAATCCTAACAACAATCTAAATAAAGTAGACTTACCACTCCCCGAAGGCCCCACCAAGGCAATAAATTCTCCTGGTTCTGCCCGTAAGCTGACATCATCTAAGGTGAGTGCGCCATCTGGGCGATAGCGAAATATAACATGGCTAATCTCGACTCTACCTGATAATCTGTCCGGGTCAGTTTTGCTACCGTCAACTTCTGGAGTGGCTTGGAGGATAGGTTGGGCGCGTTCCCATAAGGGTAGGGCTTCTAAGATATCGACGGCGGTACTACTTAAGCTCGTCGCTCCACTAATAAATGTACCAAATGCGGCATTAAAGGCTAAGAAAGTTCCCGTAGAAAAAGTTCCGCCATTGGCTTGGGATTGTTGCAGTAAATTGGTGGCGAAGGCAAAAATTATTACCGGAGTTAAGGCGGAAAGAAGATTGTTAATTACTACCAAATTATCTTCGATACTTTGAGCGTCGAGCATATAGCGTAATTGCTGGCGATATTGCCCACCCCAGTAAGCAAATGCTCTCGCTTGTGCGCCATTAGTCCGAAATTTGGCGACACCGTTAATGATTTGTACCATCATCCCAAAGAGTTTACCTTGCATTTCTAGTAAGGGGCGGACTTTGCGGATGGTGAGAATACCGGAAATAATGGTGACGGCTATATTAATTAAGGCGACAAAAACAGCAATTAAGGCTAAGGAAGGACTGTAGTAAAACAGCAATCCTAAATTTAGCAGGGAGAAGAAGCTGGAAAATAAAGTTTTGAGTAAGGTATTGCTGAGTTTTTGGCGAATTTGGCTGATAACAGCAACACGAGCGCTTAAATCACCGATGGAATATTGGCGGAAAAATGAAGCTTTGAGATTTAATAATTTATCCCAAATTGCCGCTTGGGTGGAAGTGTCGGCAAAGGTTTCTAAGCGCATAATCGCTACGCCTTGGGTAAATTGAAATAAGGTTGCGCCTAGAGTTGTGGCGGCTAAACCAAAGGCGATTTGGTACAATAGCGATTTATCGGCATCAGGTATGGCTTGATCGATGAGGATGGCGGTAGCTTGGGGTGTAATCATCCCCAATAATGCGATCGCAATTCCGGTTAATAAAATTGTCGCTAGTTCTTTAGAACGTCCTTTAAAGGCAAATTGTATTAAGTTCAGCACCTTGAGGTTTGCTGGTAAAGGACGATAAAATGTGTAAGCGGTAGGCGATATCGTTGCAGCGATTTGGCGATCGCATTTTATCCGCTTTTGTTCTATGGGATCGATAATTTCGTACCGCGTCTCTGAAATGGGTAACAGTGCCACTGGGCGGTTATCTGCTACAGTATAAGCCAGTAAAGCGCCGCTATCTTGCTGCCACCAATTATCCCGCAAAGTGATGCGCCGGATGCGGATACGGGAAGCCCGTGCGATCGCATCTAAGGGATCGCGTACTCGACGCAAGTCTTCTGAGTTAGCTGGGGGACGAATAGATATACCCAATACTTTTGCTACTGCACCAGCCGCAAATAACAGTGCTTCTTCGGGGTTGATTGCTGGTTTTGTGGGGGATGTAGGCGTTGTGTCAGCATCAAAGATGTTAGCGAAGTTACCGAGAGTAGATGCGATCGCTTGATTATTTAACCGTTCCCTGGCTTGAAATCTAGCTAATTCGGCGGTGTTGGCTTGTTGTTCGAGTTGGGAAATTGCTTGTAAAACGAATATTTGTAAATGATGTAATCCGGTTAATAATGTATGAGTATCGGCTAAATCTGTAGTAGATAGGGCATCAATTTCAATTACATCTTGAGATTGTAACCAGAGATATCCATATAAAGGAATGCGTCCAATTTCGGAAGTAATTTCTAAGCTATCTAAGCCTAATAGATTTCCTTTTCCTTGGAGAATTTGCGCCCAAACTACTATGTCATGTGGTGCTTGAAATATTTCTTTTTCGCCTAATATAGTACATCCGGGAATGTTCGCGGGTGTGGGGATTTTGGGGGAGATAATTTCAGCTAAGGATGAACTAAGAAGTTGTACCCAATTTTCAATTAATTCTGGTGTGGAGGTTGGAGAAAATTCGGATTTGGTAATTTGTAATAGTTCGGTTTCTTCTAAAGCGACTGCAAGGATTTGATAATGTCCGTTTGGAGAGTTTAATTGAGCGGAAAACATGGCTGCGCCGGCTTTGACGCTAAATAGATAGCGTCGTCTTCCTTTGGGTATACCATGTTGAACGTTGATGGCGAAGATGGCGAGGGAACCGGATTTGACTAGCCAAATTGTTTCTGGGTTGTCGAGTAGTAGGGGGTCGTTATTTTTGAATATATATGATTCACTGAGTGGGTTGGTTTGATTTTCTTCAGCTAGCATAGTTAAATATATTTTTGATATATCGGGTAATTTATTCTTCTTTGCGTCTTTGCGCCTTTGCGTGAGAAAAAAAGAAATTGAACCGCCAAGACGCCAAGGACGCCAAGAAAGGAGAGTTGTAGAGAGTTTTTTTGGTTTAGCCTTCGCTTTTAATTAAGTCTAAATAATGTCCTTCGACTTGACTTAATTCGTCGTGAGTACCGCGTTGAACGACTTTACCACGACTGAGAACTATGATTTCATCGCAATCACGAATTGTACTCAAACGATGGGCGACAATTACGCAGGTACAACCGCGTAAACGTAAATTTTGATCGATGATTTTTTCGGTTTCTGCATCTAAAGCGCTGGTGGCTTCATCCATTAATAAAATGGAGGGATTATTGACTAAGGCGCGGGCGATTTCTAATCTTTGTCGTTGTCCCCCACTCAAGTTACTTGCGCCTTCTAATAAGTCTGCATTATAACCACCGGGAAGCGATCGCACAATTTCATGTACAGCTGCATCGCGGCAAGCTTGGATTAAGTTACTATCAGGTGTGGTAGTATCCCACAAGGTGAGGTTATCGCGGACGCTACCAGCAAATAGCATAATGTCTTGTTCAATGGTGGCGATGGAGTTTACCAATATCTGAGACGGAATTTGCTGTTTGGGTTGTCCATCGAAGTAGATTTCCCCTGCCCAAGGTTGGTATAATCCGGCTACTACCTTGGCGATGGTGGATTTACCGGAACCGCTACCACCAACTAACGCTACACGTTGTCCTGGTTTGAGGGAAAGACTAAAATTTTCAATTAGCGGTGGTGCAGTTCGGTTGTAGCCAAAGGTGATGTTACGCAGTTCGAGATATCCTTCTAGTTTAGGGGAAGCGACAGAGTTCACTGAGCGAAGTCGAAGTGAACTGTCTTCTACTGGGTTGCGTAAGACATCATCTAGGCGATTTAAATTTCCTTCCAGTTCTTGTAAATCCCCGCCTAAACTGATGAGTTGACTGACTGGTTGCATAAATTGCTGCATTAAGGATTGAAATGCAATTAACATCCCAATACTCAACCCCCCATTGATAACCCGGAATCCACCGACAACCAGCAATAACATCGAAGTAATTCCAGATAAAAAGCTGGGTAAGATTCCCAAACTCTGATTGAGATTGTCCATATCTTGACGCACATTGATGGCTTTGGCGTAATATCCAGCCCAACGGGTGAAAAAATCGGACTCTAAACCGGAAGCTTTCAAGGTTTCCATACTTTGCAAACCTGCGATCGCCACGCCGCTGACTTTGCCTTGTTCCTGCATCAGGCGTATATTAGTATCAACCCGCAATCCGGCTACCCACTGCAACGCTAGGAGATTGACGACGACAAAGGCAATACCAATCATAGTTAAAAGGCGATCGTATTGCCACATAACAATGGCATAAAATATTACCATCACGGCAGAAATTACCGTTGTTGCCAGTTTACCAGAAAGGAGATTGGCGAGGCGATCGTTAAGTTGAATCCGGCTGCTAATTTCCCCAGCAAAACGCTGATCGTAAAAGCTTACAGGAAGATGGAGGAGATGCCAAATAAATTTACTCGACATTCCCATTGCTAATTTAATTTTTAGTCGTCGCAATAACTGTAATTGCAAGCGTGTTAACAAACCACTTAATAAAGCAGTAAATAACATCGCCAATATTAGCGGGCGCAACCAATCATCTCGACCTTGAATTAATACTTCATCTACAAATACTCGTGAAAATGTGGGGATGGCTAAACCAGGTATTACTAATAAAAATCCCGCCAATACACAATAAATTAAAGACCAACCTGAGCCGCGTAATCGTGAAGTTAAAGCCAAAAATAAGCTCGGTTTATGTCCACCTGGTTTAAAATCTACACTCTTTTCAAATACAAGAACAACCCCGGTAAAAGCTTCGCTAAATTCTCCTACAGAAACCGTCCGTCTTCCCGTCGCTGGATCGTTTAAATAAACGCGCTGTTTACTAAAGCCTTCAACTACTAAAAAATGGTTGAAATTCCAAAAGACTATATACGGACATTGAATTTGTTCTAACGCTGGTAAATCTGCCTTAAAACCTTTAGCTTGTAATCCGTAACTCCGCGCCGCATTTAATATATTGGAAGCTTTACTTCCATCTCTAGAAATTCCGCAAGCTTGGCGTAATTCTGCCAAGGGAACAATTCTGCCATAGTAACCTAAAATCATTCCTAAAGCTGCTGCACCACATTCTACTGCTTCCATTTGGAGTAATGTTGGCGTGCGGCGAATTGAAGGTATTTTATTAAATAAAGATTTCATGTTTTAACTAAGTGATGCGAACTCTCTTTCTATCTATTCTTCCTTGGCGCACTTGGCGTCTTGGCGGTTCAATTTATTTTTATCTCACGCAAAGGCGCAAAGGCGCAAAGAAGAAGGCGCAAGTTAGGAATTATGCAAGAGGTTTAATTATTGGGAATATAATAAGATTAAACCTCTTGAAAATTACGAATTACCCTAGTCCTGTTAAAGATTTGAAAATAGGTAATACAAAGGTAATTGGTGCGCGTTCTTCAACTGTAATCCGTACAGAAGTTGTAGTTCCTGATGTAATTTTTAATTCCGGCCCTTTTGATGAAGACCAACGATAACCGCTAACAGTAGAAGCATCAGGCTGAAGTTCCGTAAAAACTGCTAGTTGCGCTCCTTGACTCAATATACCTGGTAAAATATCAGGATTACCAATTAAACTGGCTACACCTTGCTGTGTTACCGGGAATGCAGAAATATTTGTTACCTTGGCTTCTATTCCTCCAAATTCTTCGCGTTTCACGGTGGAAGGTGTAACTTGTAAAGACATCCCAGATTTAATTTTCTTACCTTCACTTACAGGTAAAAAAGCTACATTAACTAATTTCGCAGATTCTTCATTAGCTGCTATTGTCCCAATTCCTCCACCTGGTTCTAATTGTTGTCCTGGTTTGGCGGTAATTTCTAAAATTCTTCCCGTATAATCGCTGACAATTTGACTACTATTTTGTAATTGTAATTCTAGTTGAGCAATTACACGTTGCGTTTCTTGAATCTCTTTTTTTCTGTTAGTAACAGTGGTGAAATCTTGTTCTTTTTGGGTTGCTTGACGACTTTCTAAAGCCTTTAGTTGTGTTTGAATCTCATTAATTTGATTGAGATTATTCATATACTGACGTTCGGTATCAGTTTCCCTTAATTCCAGTTGATTTAATTGGGATTTGGCTTCATTGATTTGTGCTTGAGCATTTTTATAGTCTTGCTCTGCTTGTAAAGCTGTATCTTGGGGAATAGCACCTTGTTTAAAGAGTTTTTTCCGTTTTTGCCATCTTTCATAGTAAGTCGGTAATAATTCTTGTAAGGTGTGAATACGTTGTTGCAGATTGAGGCGTTCGCGTTTCATCACAGTTTGTGTCTGTTCGCGCAACGCTGGGGTAAGAGATTGGACGATTTCTAAACTTCTTTGTAATGTTTGACGCTGTTGCTGAATCGCTATCTCTTCTAAATTAGAACGCTGTGTTTGCACTTGATTGGCGGTTTCATCTTGAAAACGCAACTGTGCTAGTTTTTCTCGCGCTAATTGCAATTGCTTGCGTAATTCAGCTTGATCTATAGTTGCAATCACTTGACCTTTTCTGACGCGATCGCCTACTTGCACATTTAACGCTAAAATCCTTCCAGGATTAGCCGCTTGCACAGTCACCACTTTACTGGGATAAATTAATACCCCTCTTCCAGAGACAACTATCGGAATACGCCCAAACACACTCCAAGCAGTTCCCACCGCTACCAAGGAACCCAGCGCCAGCAGCGAAAACCAGCGTTTCGGATTTGTTACCTTAATTAATTGATCGAGTTGTTCCGGCGAAGCAACCCTATCTAAAGCTTCCTGACGAAAAATATTCCGTTTCTGCGTATCTTGCTGTGTTACCATTTCTTTCACCTTTATTTAGGGGCTAGGGAGGACTACTAACCACTGACTACTGACTACTGACTACTGACTACTGACAAATTACTCAATCCCAATCCGTTTGAGCATCCAGTCAAACCGCGCTCCAGCTAACGCTACCTGTGAGAGAGAATTAAGATTAAGTTCGTTGGCGTAGGATTGCTCTAAGGATTGTCCGCTACTGTAAGTCAGTCGCCCATATCCTAAGCGTTGGGCGATCGCTTGTTGTTTATCAGCTAACAAAATCCCCAACACGCGGTAAAATCGAGATGCAAAGCCGACATCATGCAATAGTTTTGCTGACAATCGCCACTTAGGAATAGATAATACTCGTGAATTCCGTATTGTCCTCACTGTGACTGCTGGCGGTTGAACCTCAATAAATGGGGTTTCGCCGACAATATCGCCCCGCCATAATCGGGCAAATTCCTTTTCTAAGACTTGATTTTGGCTATCTTCTAAATTAGAAAAAGCTCTCGTTAAGGGATTAATTTCTCCCGTTGCCGCATTTAACGCCACAGCACCATCAAGTAAAATATGTAACGCTTCTATAGGTCTACCGCCGCGAATTAAGATAGAACCAGCCGCAAATTGTTCGACTTTTCCCGCCGCAATTAACCAATCAATATCAGCATCTTGTAACTCTGCAAAGACAATCAACGCTTCCCGCAGTTGCGATTGACTCAAAACAACCGTACTGTTCCCTAGTTGATTCATCATTTGTTCTAGACGATTGGCTAAAAGCACTGCACTGGCGCGGTAGAGATGCGCCGCAAAACTCAAGTCTTGTTGTAGTTTTTGGATTAGCTGGTATTTGGGAATTGTTAACACCAAAGATTTGGTTTTCGCGCTCACAGTAGTTGCAGGTAGATAAGTTTCAATCAAGGGAATTTCCCCTACCATCTCCCCACTAGATAACCGCGCAATTTCTCTTCCGGGTAAACTCCCACCTTCTAGCACTGCAAAAGCACGTCCCAGCGGATTATTATCCGACTGATTTAGTGAAACTGTCAATGCACCATCAAGGAGAATATGCAGTGCATCCAGGGGTTGATTTTGTTGAATCAAAACCTTTCCCGGCGCAATTTCTGCTTGCTTTCCTACCGCCAACATCCAATCTATATCTTCATTACTAAGTTCTTTTAATAGAACCTCTGCCATTACTCAACTCCCTATAAATCAACGAATGGGAGAAAAATTCTGCAACCTTCACCCCTAATTTCTCATTACTCAACCGTCAACACTTCGACACTCTGTAGGAGCGGGTTTACCCAGATTCGGGTTATAAAAGCGAAGATATTTGTAAACCCGCCTTTACCACAGTCAACAGTCAACAGTCAACCGTCAACACTCCTCTCATTTCCTACCAAAAAGCTTGGCGAAACCACTGACAAAACTCAGCGCATCGCTTACGGAACTAAAGCCCAAACCGATAAATTGAAATGCGGAGGAAGATATATAAGAAGAGCTAAAAAGAGAATTTCTGCTGTTTCTGCGAGAACTCCTGCGGTTGGCAGAAAATATATCTCTTTGTTCAAAAGTTGAGCCAGATAGGTAAATATCGATTCCACCTGAGACTGCGTCTAGTTCTTCTGGCGATAATTCAATGGGACTATTATTTATATTTGTTTCATTAGACATTCTTTTATCCTGGGGAATGCTGCTGAAACTTAGATATTTCTAGGGGGGTGGAACTTATGCAAAATGCGATCGCCTGTCTTGAAAATAGGGAACGGGGAACGGGGAATAGGGAACAGGGAAGAGAGATTTTCATGCCCTCGTTGTGTGAAAAATCACAAGACCGTCTGTCTTGAAAAAGCAGGGAAGGGCGATGAATCAAAGAGCATAAGGGCACAAAATTTTGTACCCTTAGGAGTTGTGTAAAAATAAGTTAAACAATTTAATATTTGTAGTGCGGGCAGCGTTCGACTGAGCGCTCACGCCGAAGTCTTGCCCGCGCGAGCAAGATGCTCGCACTACTTATTTTTACTTGATGCCTTAGCAGAAATAGTTAATTTACTTTGCCATTCTCTTGAAGTTGCTGCAATTGCACATCATTAATCCAAATTGCTTGTTGAGGTACAGGAATGGTAATTCCGGCTTCATCAAAGGCGATTTTGAGACGGCGACGATATTCTCGCGCTACATCCCATTGCTTGAGAGGTTGGGTTTTAATCCATACACGAATAATTAAACCGCGATCGCCAAAATTATCAACCCCTAAAACTTTTGGTGTCTCGACAATTTGATGTTGCCATATCGGATCTTCATCCATATCCATAGCTACAGTACTAATTAACTGCAAAACCTCGTCAATATTGGCTTGGTAGTCTACAGGAATGGTTAAATCGGCTCTAGACCAACGGCTAGAAAGATTGGCGACGATTTTAATTTCACTATTGGGAATAGTAATTAATCTTCCTTCCGAATCCCGGACTTGAGTCATCCGCAAATTGAGATTTTCAACTAAGCCGCCGACTGTACCGACGTTAATCACATCCCCTAAGGCATATTGGTCTTCCAGAATAATCAAAAAGCCGTTAATCGCATCTTTAATTAGGTTTTGCGAAGCTAGAGAAACTGCTACACCCACTAAACTTGCACCAGCTAATAAGGGAACTACATCTATTCCCAAGGCGACTAAGGCGAGAAAAAAACCAAAGATTACACAGGTAATAGTGGCAATACTTTTCGTTACACCAGAAAAGGTAGAAACACGTAGTTGCAAGCGTTCGGAAGTGTCCGAATTAAATAAAGCACCGCTATTGATAAGAGTTGAGGTAAAGCGGTCAATTAGGGCATAGCTAAAACGAATTACTACATAAGTTCCTAGCGCTACAATTCCCAATCTGAGAGGAATTTGGGCTGCTGAGAGAATTCCTAGCTGAAGAATTCTGGTGTAGGGAAATAAACCCAAAATTGTAAATGTACCACCACCCCAAATTCCCGCTTGGGTTAGCTGAAACAGACGTTTTTTAACTTCGTCTAAATGCCGATATTGTTGTTGATTTAGTTGCGTGGTGATTTTTTCCGTTTGACGCGAAGCCGGAAGGCTTAGATGTATGGCATTTTTTTGCGAACGACACTGCCAACGATATACACCCCAACTAGCAGCCATCATTGCTAAGGCGATCGCAGCTGCTATTTTACCTTGGTCTATTAAAAATTGCGTGTTCCGCTCTTGTTTGGCTCGTTGAAAAGCATCTTGCAATGTATCCGCAATTTGATTGGCGCTCAGAGTTGCATCTTCCTCTCGCAGCCTGGCGTCATCGGAAGTGACAGTCATGAGGTATTGACCGTTGATGGTAATTACAGGCACATTGTTAGTATTTTCCACCTGGACATTAATTGTCTGTGCCGAGGAACGCAGATAATTTTGGCTAATTTCATTCAGGTTTTGTTGAATATTTTGCGATCGCTCTGGGAAATTGGTTCTTGTTGCTGCTATCTGAAACAACCTGCGACCGTCTAAATAGATCCAGCCATTAACAATTTGTTTGTCTGAATCTTTACTTACACTACTAGGAGTTGGCAAGTTCGGTAAAAAGGGAATTTGAGCTGTAGCTTTGGGGACTGAGACAACAGCGATCGCTATTGAACTCATCAGCGCCAAAAATTTCAAGCGCACTCCAAAACCTCCTTGCTAAACATCTTCTATGGAATACCCGCCCAGTTATCCTCCACAATAAATTTGAGTAAATGTACCTATCTAAAGTTGAATTTGTCTGTTTCTGTGAGATATGTTTGATTTTGCTGAATATATGTCTTTAGGCAGATGACATCATACTTTGTTTATTGTGAGCAATAACTATAGGAATTTTGGATATTACTCCGATCAAGGATAAATGAAAAACGAAAAAAGTCTAAAGTTTAAAAGCACAAAGCAGAACTCATAAATCCCTACACCCCCGACAGCAACTAAGCCACAGCATTTTTTCATAATTTATAATTCATAATTCATAATTCAGTTAAGTGTTTGGCAATGACAGCCAAAAATTGCGAGTCGTGGAATAATCTATTAGAGTACGTAAAGGTTACGTACCTTTTTTGACTTTTTAGAGGACATTTTTGATGACCGCAACTTCTCCCCGATTAAAGCACGAGGTTAAAGACCTCGCCCTAGCTCCCTTGGGAAGACAGCGCATTGAATGGGCTGGACGCGAAATGCCAGTTTTACGGCAAATCCGCGATCGCTTTGCTCAAGAAAAACCCTTTGCAGGGTTGAGACTAGTGGCTTGTGCCCACGTTACCACCGAAACTGCACATTTAGCGATCGCCCTGAAAGCTGGTGGTGCTGATGCAGTATTGATTGCTAGTAACCCCTTATCAACTCAAGATGACGTAGCAGCTAGCCTCGTCGTCGATCACGAAATTCCCGTTTTTGCCCAAAAAGGCGAAGATAACGAAACTTATAACCGCCACGTTCAAATAGCTCTTGACCACCGCCCCAACATCATTATTGATGATGGTAGCGATGTTGTTGCCACTCTGATTCAGCAACGCCAACATCAAATTGCTGACTTAATTGGTACCACCGAAGAAACCACAACCGGAATCGTGCGCTTACGCGCCATGTTCAAAGATGGCGTTCTTACCTTCCCCGCAGTCAACGTCAACGATGCAGACACCAAGCACTTCTTTGACAACCGCTACGGTACAGGTCAATCAACCCTAGACGGGATTATCCGCGCTACAAATATCCTGCTGGCTGGTAAAACCATCGTTGTAGTTGGTTATGGCTGGTGTGGTAAAGGTACAGCACTCCGCGCTCGTGGTTTAGGTGCGAATGTCATTGTCACCGAAATTGACCCCATCAAGGCAATTGAAGCCGTAATGGATGGCTTCCGCGTCCTCCCAATGGCAGAAGCTGCATCTCAAGGTGATTTGTTTATCACAGTTACAGGTAACAAACATGTAATTCGTGGCGAACATTTCGACGCAATGAAAGACGGCGCGATCGTTTGTAACTCTGGTCACTTTGATATTGAACTTGACCTCAAATACTTGGCAGCTAAAGCTACAGAAGTCAAGCAAGTACGACCATTCACTGAAGAGTATAAATTGCCTAGCGGCAAGTCAGTGATTGTACTAGGCGAAGGCCGCTTGATTAACCTCGCGGCTGCGGAAGGACACCCCAGCGCCGTGATGGATATGAGCTTTGCTAACCAAGCTTTAGCTGTGGAATACCTAGTCAAGAACAAAGGTAAACTCGAACCTGGTTTACACTCAGTTCCAAGAGAAGTAGATGAAGAAATTGCTCGCTTGAAATTACAAGCGCTAGGAATTCACATTGATAGCCTAACAGCAGACCAAATTGAGTACATCAATTCCTGGACTTCTGGAACCTAAGCTTACCCTAAAAATTTAGGGTGGCAAATATAACTTAATTTGTGAATGGGATAGGAAAGTTGCCTATCCCATTTTTATTGCGCTTCACGTGTCATTTATCAGTTGTTGAAAAAATCTAGTCGAATACCCCATCCTTTTGTAGATGGTTGTTAGGTATTGAAGCCTTGCTGATTCTAGCTTTGAGTTACAATTGAAATAATATGGCTAATCATTATGCACAGCGTTGCAGTTAAATTAAACTAAATATTGCTATGCCAGCAAAAGATATCTTTCACGATGCAGTTAAAAATGCGCTTGAAAAAGACGGATGGATAATTACAGAAGATCCCATATATTTAGATTTTGGGGGAGTTGAAATTTATATCGATTTAGGTGCAGAAAAATTAATTGCGGCACAGAAAGAAGGAGAAAAAATAGCCGTTGAAATCAAAAGTTTTATTGGAGGTTCAGCAATTTCTCAATTTCACACAGCTTTGGGACAGTTTATTAATTACCGAACTGCGTTGAGCCAAGAGGAACCAGACAGAGAATTATATTTAGCTATTCCCAGCATCACTTATGAAACGTTTTTTAAACTTGAGTTAGTGCAAATCGTTATCCAATCTCAAAAACTCAAGCTGCTGATTTACGAACCAGAACAGGAAGTGATTGAACGATGGATAAAATAGTTGAATATCGGGAAATTATTAAAAAATTGATTGTAGATTATGTTAATGAAGCTACAACCAAAGATGATGTAGAAAGACAAATGATTTTTGATACAGAACATGACCATTACCAATTAGTAAATGTAGGTTGGCGCAATCGCCATCGCGTTTATGGTTGTGTGCTGCATTTTGATATTAAAAATAATAAAATATGGCTGCAATATAATGGTACAGAAATTGATTTTGCAGAAGAATTAATTAAACAGGGTGTACCAAAACAAGATATTGTCATCGGATTTCATTCACCATTTATGCGTAAGTTTACAGAATACGCAGTTAATTAGGGTTTGAGGAAATTTAATCTATTTTTGATAATTGGAAGTTGTAGATATAACTTAATTTTTTATTAGGATAGGCAAGTTGCGTATCCCATTTTTTTGTGTTTAAGTAGTATCCAATATCATCTATAGCTGGTATTGCTACTTAAACTTCGTATTCTACTAAATAAAAAAGAGGAAGAAGAGAGTGTTGAATGATGCTGAACGTTATATTCCTTCGGAAGAACAATATCTAGAAGCATTCCAATCAATTTATGAAAGATTAACCCCAGGACATCAAGCCATTTTAAATAAACTGTATCAGCATTGTTATTTTATGATAGACAATCGCAGATTACGTACTTGGGAGTTGTCCCAAGCTGCGGGATATGATGGTGATTCTTCTGGGCAAATAGGTATTTTAGGTATAAAGT
Source organism: Calothrix brevissima NIES-22 (assembly GCF_002367995.1). GTDB lineage: Bacteria > Cyanobacteriota > Cyanobacteriia > Cyanobacteriales > Nostocaceae > Aulosira > Aulosira brevissima. The sequence goes on along the minus strand of NZ_AP018207.1, from coordinate 5,516,050 downwards.
TCTGTAATTTCTTTGGTCTAGAATATGACGAATATAGACCACCAGCACTGGCAATAATTAGTTGGTTTAAAGATGAAATTAATGGTTATTGGTACATTGAGCTAATTCCGGAAGCAGCGAGAGCATTTAAGCGCTTTCGCCTGGAAACTATTTAATCGGATCAATCTTCTATAAAGCAAAACCTAGCTTGATTGATTGATTGATCGGAGTATCTAGCAAATATTTTTACATTAATAATTTGTCTGATTTCAGCTTGAAGAATAAAACTATGCCAAATAATGAAGAAAAAACGGCTGACTGTACTAATTCTCAAATTGAGGAGACAGAGCAATACTGGAATTCTGATGAGGAAATGCTGAAAGCACTTTATGGCGACCTTCCATATTTTCACCAATTCTATAAAAGATTTGATGGTATAGATGGAATAGTTTCCTATTTTTCAGATAGTATATCAGATGCTCTAGATAATCGGATTCCATCCTCTGACGCTATTGAAAATAAAGTTAAAAACACGATCCGCCTCATGCATGATTTGGCTTGCGTTGAATGGAAGTACTGCGAGAAGAAAGAATTTTTGAAGTCAGAAGGTTTTCAACTCTCAGTGGCAATTGCAGATGGGCTTCTCTCACTCTCAACTGGACTTCCAATTCCCTTAACAGCTATGAGCGTGTTCTTTGTCAAAAAAGGGTTGTTGGAAAAACTATGTAGTTGTGAAAATACTACTGCTCAATAGCTATCTAGCTCAATATAATTTGAGATTTAAAGAGCTTCTCTTGTGAAATCATTATGCGAGAAACTAGAGAAGTGCGATCGCCTGATGGTAGATTATGACATAATTTGTGGGAACATAAATTCTGTGCAATCAGTTTTTTTGTTTTCATGCCAACAAACGACTCTGAACTGCGAACCCAAGCTCAGAGAATTCTAGATGCAATTGCCTTTACTCCTTTTGAGGAATGCCAACCCTTAAGCCGCGAGTTTGGTAACATTCCTGCTCGTCCAGGTATCTACGCAATTAGGCACAAAACCGACGGTTTGCTTTACATCGGTAAAACCAAGAGTCTGCGCGGCCGCTTCATTGGTGGGCATAAAGCTTTCTTGTGGGCGTGGCTTGATAAATATAGCGATGAAGACGTTCGGATTGCAGTACAGCCAATTTCTTACTGGGAGAACCCTGCGTTACTATTGGAGCTAGAAGCCATCATCCTCAGAGCTACTGAACCCCCTTACAACGTCCAAATTCCAACGGAAAGGTAAACTTATGCAAGCCAAACTTCAAGAGCAACTTTCTTCTGCTGATGCCGAAGTCATCTTAGAACGGTTACCTGAGAGAATTAAAGCAGCTCTAATTGCTCGTGCTGCTGAAATTGAATATCCAGTTGAAGCAATCATTGAGATGGCGATAGCTAGTTTCCTCGACACAGAGGCGTTAGGTTTTGCAGATTGCAAGCCAGGACGCGGACAATAAAATCTTTACGCAGTAACTCCAAGAATTTGTAGCCAAAGCAGGTAAAAAACAAAAAACTGTAGGTTTTAAGGCTGGTGCTCACGCAGAATTATCATGACATAAACTATACAAGCATGATCGCTCTAATTCAAAATTAAACATTAAGTGCGATCGCACTATTCCCGCAGTGCATAACCAACACCACGCACTGTATGAACTAAGCGTTTCTCGTTATTTTCTTCTAATTTCAAACGCAAGTAACGAATGTAAACTTCAATAATATTAGAATCTCCCATAAAGTCATAACCCCAAACTTTCTCTAAAATCTGATCTCTAGTAAAAACTTGACGGGGATGACTTAGCAGGTACTCTAACAAATCAAATTCTTTTGCTGTTAATTCAATTGCGCGTTTACCGCGAAATACTTGACGAGTGCGACGATTTAAACTCAAGTCTTCAAACTGCAAAACATCTTCGTCTGTTTCTTGAGTGCGGCGAAGATGGGCGCGGATTCTGGCTAATAGTTCCTCAATGCTAAAGGGTTTGACTACGTAATCATCTGCACCTGCATCTAATCCAGCCACGCGATCGCTTACTTCATCTTTTGCAGTTAATAATATCACGGGGATAGAGTTACCCGTTGCCCGCAGCCGGCGACAAATTTCTACACCCGAAAGTCCTGGTAGCATCCAATCAAGCACCGCTAAATCTGGTGATGTGTCTCGTGCTAAGGTTAAACCCTCAATTCCATCATGGGCTACACTCACCTGATAGCCTTCGCTACTTAATTCCAATTCTACAAATCGCGCTAGTTTGACTTCATCTTCCACTACCAGGATATGTGCTGTCATGTTTTTTACCTCAAGTAGCTAATATGATAATAAAAGTAACTTTTAAAAATAACTTTACTGTAATCTTTAGATGCTCCAGAAAAATGAGTTTTTCCTGAAAAGAGTTATAGATTTTGATAAGAAAATTAGCTTTTGTGTTGCTATCAGAGACTTTCAGGGATTATTGCTAATAAAATTTTAGCTGAGAAAACTAATATTTAAATCTCAGAATAATTTCATTTAGCTGTCAGTGTCATCTCATACTCATGAATCAATCTATTAATTACAAGCTTTTCACGCTTTAGAGTTAATAGTTCATCTAAAAAATAGGTATTGATTCATGAAAGGATTTATTTTTGGTGCTTTATCTACTTTAATTCTAGCTACATCTGCTACAGCGATCGCCACACCTGCGCCATCTCAACAACTCATTGCACAAGCGCAATCGCAAACAGGCTATACAATTAACGTTCCCCATATCACTGGCTCTGGCGTAGCAAATAATACTCATTATATTAGAGTCGCGGTAGATGGGATGTCTGTACAAGATTTAATGATTACTCTCCCCTACCAAATGGAACGTTTTGAGCAACTTCAGATTAAGGATCAATCGGGTAGGGAAATTGCGGCTAAAACACAGGCGACTAAAGGGCGTGTAACAATCACCTTTGATCAACCTGTAACCCCTGGTAATTCTATAGAAGTGCAGTTTGCAGGGGTAAGAAACCGGGTTCCGGCGGTAAAAACTCTACTTTATGGCGTGACTGCGCAAAGAATGGGATTACAAGGCGATATTCCAGTGGGGACAGCAAGAATCGATCTTCCCGATCAAAGTTAAATAATTTTGTCAGTTGTTAGAGACGCGATTAATCGCGTCTGTACAAGTGTCAGTTGTTATTAACCAACAGTCAACGGTCAACAGTCAACAATCAACTATCAAAATTAAAAAACGCCTGGGAGTGTTGCCGTGTTTCCACCCCAGACGTTTTTTATCTTTAACTTGCTCCTCACACACTACTAGAAGATATCACTTGTCCAAAGATTTTACAAGTATGTTCGGTGACACTTGATAAAGTGTACTAGATACGGGAACAAATTAGTGTAAAAAATGTCTAACACCTGTTAGCACCATGAGCAAACCTAATTCATTGGCAGCTTTGATGGAATCTTGATCCCGCAAGCTCCCCCCTGGTTGGACAATGCCAGTAATTCCCGCAGATGCGGCGGCTCTCACGGTATCATCGAAGGGGAAAAAGCCATCGCTGGCGAGAAATGCGCCTTTGGCTAAGTCTCCGGCTTGTTCTAGGGCGATTTTCGCGGAACCGACACGGTTCATTTGTCCTGCGCCTACTCCTAGAGTAGCGCGATCGCGGCTGACAACAATGGCGTTAGATTTTACATGTTTGCAAACTTTCCAAGCAAACAGCAATTCAGCTAATTCGCTGTCGCTGGGTTGGCGTTCGGTGGCAACTTTCCATTGGCTCGTGTCAGCAATGATATCATCCGAGGCTTGGACGAGAAAACCACCTGCGATCGCTTTTACTGTTTCTTTGGGGCCGCTGTTTAAATCTGGTAATATCAATACTCGAACTTTAGACTTAGCTGCGAGTATCGCTTGCGCGTCGCCTTCACAACCAGGTGCTACCACACATTCTAAAAAGGTTTTGGTTAACTCACTGGCTGTAGCTTCATCAATGGGACGATTTAGGGCGACAATTCCCCCAAAAGCGGAAACAGCATCAGCATTAAAAGCTTTTTCATAAGCTTCTTTGATGGTATCGCCTAAAGCTACGCCGCAGGGATTGGTGTGTTTGAGAATTGCTGCTGCGGGGGTATCTGTAAATTCAGTAATGATGCGTCGGGCGGCTTCTAAATCAACTAAGTTATTGTAACTGAGTTCTTTGCCTTGCAGCTTACTTGCCGCCGCCCAGCCTGTAGGTGTGCTACCTGTTTCATACCAAGCAGCGCTTTGATGGGGATTTTCGCCATAACGCAGAGATTGTAATTGCTTACCAGCGAGGCTGTAATGCTGGGGTAAAGCCGATGCATCATTTTGGGCGACGGTGAGGTAAGATGCGATCGCTTGGTCGTAGCTAGCAGTATGTAAAAATCCTTTTAAAGCCGACTTTTGACGAAATTCTAGGGATGCTTCGCCATTATTTTGCCGTAATTCCTGTAAATAGTCATCATACTGGGCGGGATCGCATAATACTGTCAAATGGGCAAAATTCTTTGATGCAGCCCTTAACATCGCCGGGCCGCCAATATCGATTTGTTCAATGGCTTCTGGTAAAGTTACCCCAGGTTTAGCAATAGTTTCCTCAAAAGGATAGAGATTGACAACTACCAAATCAATCGGACGAATTTGGTTATTTTCTAAATCTGTCAAATCTTGAGGGAAATCCTTACGTGCTAAAATCCCGCCATGAATTCGCGGATGTAGAGTTTTCACGCGCCCGCCTAAAATTTCTGGCGAACCTGTATAATCAGAGACTTTTGTCACTGGTATTCCCGCATCTTTGATTGCTTTAGCTGTACCTCCACTGCTAATTAAATCAAAGTTAAATTCTTCTACTAAACTACGCGCCAGGTCAATTAATCCAGTTTTATTGGATACACTCAGCAAAGCCAAACGTGCCATAATTCCCCAGTTTCCTTTGGTACAAACAATGAAGGCAGAAGAATATTTTACAAGTCAATGGTCAAGGCAGAAGGCATAGGGCAGGGGGCAGTCTTGATCAAACAATTTTCATTGTCATGTATGAAAGGACAAGGAGGACAAGGGAGACAAGGGAGACAAGGGAGAAATCACTCTTTCAAGTTAGCCCCTTATGGGAAAAACCCACAACCAAATATGAAAATCTCTCTTCCCTAGCCCCTAGTCCCTAGCCCCTAGCCCCTATTTTCAAGTTAGAAGGAGAAAAAGTTTGACAGCAATCCTATTTTCTTGTTGCATACTTTTTATGAGGATTATCTGTTGTTAATTATTTCTAACAAGTGACCATTGTATAGACCCGATTAATCGCGTCTCTAAAAATATGACTCAAACTTTAGAATTTATCTCCATCCCCCCAGATACAGATCAAGCACCATTAGGCTTAATCGTAACTTTACATGGTTGGGGTGCTAGCGCTGATGATGTGGCGGGTTTATTGCCTTATTTTGATTTGCCAGATTATCAGTTTGCCTTTCCCAATGCGCCTTACCCTTATCCCTATGCTGCCACAGGTAGGGCATGGTATGACCTGCGCTCAGAAAATATGTATCAAGGTTTAACTGAAAGCCGGCAAATACTCACAGATTGGTTGCTATCTTTGGAAAGCGTCACAGGTGTACCTTTATCACGCACTGTTTTAAGTGGATTCTCCCAGGGGGCAGCGATGACTTTGGATGTAGGATTAAACTTACCTCTAGCCGGTTTAGTGGCGATGAGTGGTTATTTACATCCTGAAGCCGGGAAAGTTGCTAAAGATACTTTTCCACCTACGTTAATTACTCATGGCAGACAAGATGAAGTTGTCCCCTTATCAGCGGCGGTGAGGGCAAAAGCTACCTTAGAAGCCTTGGGAGTTCCCTTACAATATCAGGAGTTTGATATGGGTCATGAAATTGGTTTACAAGTGTTAGAGCTGCTACGGAATTTTGTAATTAATGCAATTGAGTAGCCTTAGTTGCAATTTTTTTACAAAAGAACGTAGAAATCCGGAAAATTTTTACAAAATCCACACCATCTAATGAGTAAGATATATTGGGTGGCCGTGAAAAGCACAACCCGACCCATGCTGGGTGCGAATGCTGCAATAGGGAGGGGCAAGCATTATGAAAACTCTAAGCATTTCCAGAAAAGAAATTGCTGCCATGACTGTGACAGATGTTGAAGAGTTAGCTACACGTCTGGAGATGGATAATTATAGCAATGCTTTTGAGGGTTTGAATGATTGGCATCTACTGCGAGCGATCGCATTTCAGCGTCCGGAGTTAGTTGAACCCTATATCCACCTCTTAGACTTGGAACCCTACGATGAAGCTTAGATAAAGGATCTAGTATGAATGATTAAGGATGTAGGTATTTTACTCTGATTTGCTCATCCCTGATCGCTCATGCTAAATCCCAAATTATCTAAGGTTGTCATCGGTGTAGGCGGCGGTATCGCCGCCTATAAAGTCTGTGAACTGGTTTCACGGCTATTTCAATCTGGGGTAGAAGTACGTGTAATTCTCACGAATTCAGCGCAAGCTTTTGTCACACCCCTGACTTTAGCTACTCTTTCTCGTCATAGCGCCTATACCGACGAGCTATTTTGGCAACCGGTTCACTCTCGCCCTTTGCATATAGAATTGGGTGAATGGGCAGATTTATTGGTAATTGCACCGTTAACAGCCAATACTTTAGCCAAGTTAACTTATGGTATGGCGGATAATTTACTTACCAATACTGTACTAGCTTCTACCTGTCCGGTGCTGTTAGCGCCAGCCATGAATACAGATATGTGGGAACAGCTTGCAGTTCAGCGCAATTGGCAGCAACTATTGACAGATAGGCGATATCATGGTATGGGTACGGCATCGGGATTATTAGCTTGCGATCGCGTCGGTGCGGGGAGAATGGCTGAACCCCCTGAAATTTTGGCTTATATTCAATCTTTATTGCACACTGGCGGTAAACGCGATTTAGTTGGGAAGCGGGTATTAATTAGCGCTGGGGGAACGCGAGAATTTCTCGATCCGGTGCGGTTTATTGGCAATCCCTCTACTGGGAAAATGGGACTAGCTTTAGCACAAGCTGCACTTCATCGCGGTGCTAATGTTACTTTAGTACATGGCCCGGCGAGTTGGAATGTACCTTTGGGGGTGCAAGCAATTCCTGTGATTAATGCAGAAGAAATGCAGCAGGTGATGCAGGAATATTTAACGAGTGCAGATATGATAGTCATGTCCGCAGCTGTGGCGGATGTGAAACCTAGAGATTATAGTACCGAGAAATTACCCAAGCGATCGCTTCCCGAATCTTTAGCTTTAGAATCTGTACCCGATATTGTCAGCGAATTAGCAAAAATGAAGCAGCCGCATCAATGTTTGATTGGATTTGCGGCTCAAACTGGCGATATTGTAGCGCCTGCTTTAGATAAATTACAGCGAAAAAATTTGGATGTAATTGTTGCTAATCCCATCGATAAAACTGATAGTGGTTTTGGTAGCGATAATAATCAAGCGATATTTTTAGATAAACAAGGAAAACAGCTAGAAATTCCCCCTTGTTCTAAATTGCAAATGGCACATCAATTATATGATTTTGCGATCGCTGGATAAATTTAACTACTCAAATAGAAGCGCTCGCTTAGTAGCTTTGTTATTGGAGAAAATATAGTCATTTTCAATTGCATAAAATATATCATTACATAGGGGTACAAGTAGTATATATGTCGTTTGGCTCTCTTGTATTCTGACAAAGGATAAAAACTGAGATGCACCCTATTAAAAGTTTCTGCAATAAGCTAATCCGCCTTTAAGTTGCATCATCCTTAGCCTCAGAAAGACGCGGGGACGGGGAGAAGGGGAGACACGGGAATGCAATTTAAATGATTATTAGCTTACCATTGGATTTGTTATCTAATTTCGGTAGAAATACCACCATTTTTGGTATGGTTTCGACCATCACGAAGTTCTTGCTGATAATAAAGCCGAACGTTTATTAAGGTTCGACCTGAATCCTTACGCAAACTTTATAATTTATGTGTATTTTACTATTAAAACTTTATGCTGAGTCAGCTATAAGTTTACATATAGTGCATCTACTGAGGCCAAAAATAACTGAAATAAATACAAGTTTTACTCATGTTAAAGTTAATGTGGTTGATTGTACTTATAGCACTTATAGTAGGTATATATATACCTATGCTACTCATCATGTCGGTAATTTTCTTCATAATTACACTTGCTTTAACCATAAAGCATTTCTAAACGAGATGTAGAAATACACGCCCTAATAGTTGAGTTAATCATTTTATGCTGTGAGCCAATCTCAACAAGGAATTTTAAGATAGCTATTGTTTATTGTTTTTTTACTAGCAACTTAGATTAAAAAATTACTCCTTTAGATAAAAACTTACTTAATGATGTGTTTCTTTAGAGGAATTAAGTCTTTATCTATAACTGTTAGGTTAATAACTGGCAATAACAAACATTAAATGAATGTTTGTTAATCTTTTGTAATCTCAGGAGACCATTGATATGGCAGAAAGTAGCCAGACTTTTAAGCTGTTCTGCTTTTAAGTTGCACAATCAATCGTGAGGGTTGTTGACTGTTGACTGTTGGCTATCAACAGCCCTTATTAGTAGTTATATAAGCTGCAATTATTAGTGAAATAAATTTCACTTGATAGGCAAAATAATTTGTACAGATGTTCCCTCTTTCAAGAGGCTTTTAATAATAATTTTACCGCCATGAGATTGAATTATTTGTTGAGCGATTGCTAATCCTAAACCAAAACCGCCAGTTTTGCGCGATCTCTTTTTATCAACTCTGTAAAATCGCTCAAAAATATAAGGTAAATCTTCTGCGGGAATGCCGATTCCATTATCGATTATTTTGATGATAGCCCAATGTGATTGTGTAAATAAGTTTAACTCAACTTGACCACCAGCAGGAGTATATTTACAAGCATTAGTCAGGATATTAATAACTGCTTGCCGGAGTAAATTAGGTTCGCCAAGGATATTTATAGAATAATTTGGGAGGTGGGAAACTAAACTTAGATGTTGTACATCTGATTGCTTGTGATAATCATCTGTTATTTGTAAAAGTATATTTTTAAGGTCAATTTCTTGTAAAAATTCCTTGGGTAATTGATTTTGATTGCGTGCTAAAAATAGGAGATCGTTGACTAAAGTACTCATAGATTTAGCAATATCAGAAATCTTGTGGAAGCGTTGACGCTGGATCTCTAAAGCAGTAGAGTTGGAAAGAAAGCCGTATTGAGCATTGCTAATAATTGCGGTAAGAGGCGATCGCAATTCGTGAGAAGCATCGGCAGTAAATCTTTGCAAACTATCGTAACTGTGGCGAATTGGTTGCATTGCTAACCCCCCCAGCCACCAACCAGTCAGCGCCACTATACCTAAGGTAATGGGCACGGAAATAGCCAAAACTAGCCGAAATTCTGCTAAAGCGGTTTCGGTTGCTGTCATTGGCATTGCTGCTTGCAAATAACCAATCAATACACCATCTTGATATACAGGTAAGGTTACTTGACGCAGCCAAACTTTGCTATCAGTTTTGATGGTATCAAATCCACCGGAGACTAAAAGGCGATCGCTCGGAATTGTACCAAAAAATTGTACTAGTTGCTTTTGTTTATCGTACCAAGCTGCATATACTAGTTGACTCTCTGGTAATGGTAGTACCATACTGCCTAATAATGGTACATGTTCTAAGTCTACTTGTTGCTGTCCATTATGCTGCTCTAACTTAACATTTGCAGCCATAACAATGGTTTTTTTATACAGTAATCTATCCAATTCTTCCAACTCATCAATGACTTCCGAATAATAAACTACCGCCGCAAATATAATTAAAATACTCCCCATTGTCAGGGTAAACCAATTTGCCAGATTGCGACGGCTGCGATTAAACATAATTAGTCAGTTGTCAGTTGTCAGTTGTCAGTTGTCAGTTGTCAGTTGTTATTTGTTATTTATTAATAGCTATAGCAATCCTAAATAATTGGTGAAATATTACAAGCTGGTTTGTTGAATTTTAACGGTGAACAGTCAACAGTCAACAGTCAACAGCAAAAATCAATATTTTTAGCAACTGAAATAGGATTTCTATAATACTTTTGATTGTTAATTTAATTTTGAGAATTGAGGCGATAACCCATACCATAAACTGTTTTGATCCAATCTTCTGCATCTAATATCTGTAAACGTTGGCGCAATTTGCGTACTAGCACTGTTAAAGCGTTGCTTTCTGGTTCCATACCGCATTCCCATAAAGATTCTTCAATTTGGTTGCGCGTTAAAACTTGATTGGGGTGACGCATCAAATATTCCAGTAATTGCGCTTCACGGGGTGATAATTCTACTTTGATTTGATTTCGTTCTACAATTAATTCAGCTACATGCAATTGTAAATCGGCTATGCGTAAACTATCACCCTGCCAATTAGGAACTCTTCTTCCTAAAGCGCGTACTCTTGCTAATAATTCTACTAAATCAGCAGGTTTTACTAAATAATCATCTGCACCAGCATCTAAACCCATAACTTTGTCAGGTATGGTGTCTTTAGCAGTTAACATCAATACTGGTGCGTTTTTCCCTGATAGCCGATACTGGCGACATAAATTTAAGCCGCTAATTGTGGGTAACATCCAATCCACAATCAATAAATCATAATCTTTTTGGGAAATTAGCCACTGTGCAATTTCTCCATCTTCCGCAGCATCGACTATATAGCCAGCTTCTGAGAGAATACCTTGTAGTGGTTCTAATTGTTCAATGTCGTCTTCTACTAGTAAAATTCGCATAAAAATTTTGAGGTTACAGCTTTGTAATTAAATCGTTTAATATTTTTTAAAATTACAAAAGCTAACTATATTTATGTTTTCTATCTAATTTGATATTCTCAATGTTATTTTATTTACGTAATTAAATATATCTATCGATAGATAGAATAATTTATCTCTAATTCAATACGGTTCAGTGAGCGTCAAAAATATTAAAATATGTAGTTACCGGAAATGTTGGGTTTCGTTCCTCAACCCAACCTACAATTTATCCTTAACTAAATAGAAAAATATGCTTCATTTCCGCCTGAGAAACTTATTATTGATTCTATCTTTGTTATTAGTAGGATTTGTTTTCTGGGCTGGTGGCGATTTAGTGACACAGCAATTATTAAGCTTCTCTTATCGAACACCAGATAAATTACAAGCTGATACCCTTCCTCAAGTATCGCTAACCTTGAATTTTAAAGTAATTAATTGGGAAATAAAGCCAGAAGATAAATCTACTCAAGTTGTTATCAAAACGAGCAATTCTCTCTTGAAAAGCTTAGAATTAGAAATTCCTAACTCGCAAGATATAGAAATAGCGATCGCTCAACAATTAGGATTATCTCCTGAAGTCAAAAAATTGGCAGTAAATCAGCAATTAAATTTGGAATTTCGGCTGAATTTAATCGCAATTAAAGCGGCAGTTATCCAAGAGCAGGGTTTTAGTTATGTTGATGTTATAACAGCTAATAATTCTGTGACAAAGCTGCATTTTGTACTACCAATAGCAGATGTTAAAAGTCTAGAAGTCAAGATTGCACAATTATTAAATTTATCTCGCGAAGATGTCAGGAAGCTGATAAGTTATCAAGTGAAAACTCAATCTCTTTTGACACCGCAACCTAAACAACGCACGCAAACAGAGAAAGACGCTACAACCGAAAAAATCTCTATGAATAATTGAAATGCTAAGGGTGCTATAGCTAATCCCCAAATTAGGGAAATTATCCCGCTAACCAATGCAGTAATACGATTAATTTCATCTTTAGTTCTCAAGGCTAAAAATAAAATTCCTAAGCCAATTAACAATAATACTAAGCTACCCATACATTTCTTCCTTAGTTAACAGACAAAGTGCAATCAATATTGATTTACAGTGTTATCAGTATTATAACTTAATTCAAGTATAGATTTTTATCTGCATTTGTTTTGTCACTTTTTATTCACATTCTTTTTATAAATTTAATATACATGAGATTTTTGTTGATTGGCAATAAATCAACTGGCTCTTATATACATTTCTCATTAATAACCAACAGAATATGAGGAAATAAATTGTCTTAGAGGTAAATAATATGACAATAAATAAAATTTTAGAACAAAATACATCGGAAAATTTAAATTCTTATTTGAATTTGAATGCAAACAATATATCCAGAATAAGTTTAAAAAGTGAAAAACACGATTCTGAAAATTTAATTGGTGAGAATACAAGGGCAGAATTGAATACAGAGCCATCGATAATTTTACTTCCTTGTTTATTGTTATTAATGGGCTGGATAGTTATTATTCATAAGCGCTATTTGGCGGCAGAAGCTAAACAAATCAAAGAGTTAGAAAACTATCCATGTAAAGATTGCCGATTTTTTATAAACAACAAATATCTTAATTGTGCTGTAAATCCTTCGATTGTTTTAACCAAAGCTGCTATTGATTGTCGCGATTATGATGCTTTAGGCAAAAGGAAAAAAAATAATTTATGCAAATAAAGGAAGTAATTTAAATTTAAATTAAATTTACGTTACATCAGTATATAGCAATCCTAAATCATTTATGAAATTTGCTAACTCTCAGTTTTTTCTCTCAACCTTGGCGTACTTGGCGTCTTGGCGGTTCATCAAAAAAAATATTTTCACAACTCAGATAGGATTGCTATATTCTAGAGGGCATGGCAAGAATTATGAATTATGAATTATGAATTAGGTGTTTATATTCGATTACGCAATTTGTTTTTAGAAAAAATGCGATAGCCAAAAACAACAAAGCGTAGCTATACAGCAGCTTATTTTCAAACAGCGCCATTTTTGAGCAAGTAATATATGTTTTTACCTGCGGAAAACACTAAAATGAGTGCGTGATTTACCTAAATTAGTAGGCGATATACCTTTTCACTTGCGGAAAACACCAAAATGAGTGCGCGATTTACTTAAATGAGTAGGCGATAAAGCTTTTTGAGTAGGTGAAATGGTATTTCACTTACGGAAAACACAATAATGAGAACTCGTTAAGGCTTAATGAGAAGGTGAAATGGCTTTTTGCTTACTGAAAATAGGAAAATGAGTACTTGATTTTGATAAATTAGAAAGCGATCGCCTTTTTTGTTTACAAAAAATTTAAAAATCAGTCCTGAATATGTGTAAATGATAAAGTTGGTGCATTTTCAGCGATTTGTTGGGTTTCACTTCGTTCAACCCAACCTACATTTATCTAAATATCTTTAAAATCTTGAGTCTACTTTAGTAGAATTTGGCTATTAGCCTTGGAATGAATTCCAAGGCGGATGACAAAGTTAAGACAGAGGCTATTTTTAGCTTAAGTTGACAAGTAGGGCAATGCGATGCGCCTACGATTATCTTTACCTGATTAACTTATAATCTGCTGTAGTAATATGCATGAATTATCAATTAATTCAGAGGATCGAAACGATTGACTAGAATGGCGACTAAAATCATTGGCAAGCCGATAAGCAAGCAAATTAACCATTGAGTTAAATTTAATGGCGCAGTAGAAAATAAACTGTTCATTACATTCCACTGGCTAAAAATAATCTGCAAGATTATTGTAGCGGCTATGCCAATTGCCATTGCTGATACATTGGTAAATTTTTCTTTCACACCACGAAGTTTATTAATTAACAAAATTCCTAATTTGCTAATACTTAAAAGATAGATAACTCTGCCAGCAACTAAAGCTTGAATTGCCATTGTTCGCGCTAAATCGGTATTGCCTGTAGTTTGCTGTATCCATTCAAATACACCAAAAATTAAAATCCAATTGAAAATAGAAATTGCCAGAATACGTTTGACTAAACTTTGAGAAAGTAAGGGTTCGCAGGGGCTGCGTGGTGGTTGTTGCATTACCCGTTGCGATTTGGGTTCAAAGGCTAAAGGTACAGTCATGGCAATGGAATTCACCATATTTAACCACAGAACTTGTAAAGATAAAATGGGTAATTCCCTAGCAAATAAGACACTAATCAAAATCGTCATCGATTCGCCACCATTAACAGGTAGAGTAAAGGCGATCGCTTTTAATAAATTTCGATAGACAGTGCGCCCTTCCTCAACCGCAGCTTCGATGGAAGCGAAGTTATCATCAGTCAAAATCATATCTGCGGCTTCTTTGGCTACCTCTGTACCCGCACCCCCCATCGCAATCCCAATATCTGCTTGTTTGAGTGCTGGTGCATCGTTGACACCATCTCCTGTCATGGCTACGACTTCGCCTTTCGATTGGAGTGCTTCAACGATGCGCAGTTTTTGTTCTGGTGCAACACGGGCAAATACTACCCCATCTTCTATAGCTGTAGTTAGTTGGGAATTATCCATATTGGCTAGTTCCCTACCTGTAAAGGCGAGAACTTCACCATTTTTATTCAAGCCCATACTTTGAGCGATCGCTTTTGCAGTTACAGCATGATCGCCTGTAATCATTTTTACCTGAATACCAGCATCCTGACAAGCTGCTACTGCTGTGATAGCTTCGGTTCTCGGTGGATCGATCATTCCTTGCAATCCCAAGAAAACCAAATCATTCTCGATATCTGCACGATTGATTGAATTTTGCCCATTGGCTAGAGATTTTTTGGCAAAAGCTAGTACTCGTAAGCCAAAATTCGCCATTATATCAACTTCTTGATGGATAATTTCAGGATTTAGCGCGATCGCTTTTCCCTCAGTATCTAACATCTGCTGACAACGTTGGAGAATCGCCTCTACCGAACCTTTAACGTAAACCGTTCTCACTCTGGAAGAGTTTTTCTGACTTCTATTTTCATGCAAAGTCGCCATGTATTGAAACTCAGACTCAAAGGGAATTGCATCTAGTCTGGGCATTTCTGTTTCTACGTGATGGCGATACAATCCTGCTTTATCAGCTACAACAATCAATCCGCCTTCTGTGGGATCGCCTACAACCTGCCATTCTCCTTCCTTTTGTTCGAGGTGCGAATCATTACATAACAATCCAGCTTTCAAGCATTCTGTTAAAACCGGGAAATTTTGCCCATCTATAGGCTGTTCATCGCATAAAATTTCCCCTTCTGGTGCATATCCCGCACCAGTAACAGTGTATTGTTCGCTACCTGCATAAATTGCTTGTACAGTCATCTGGTTTTCGGTAAGCGTACCAGTTTTATCAGAACAAATAACTGTAGCACCGCCGAGAGTTTCTACTGCGGGTAACTTCCGAACGATCGCATGTCGTCGCGCCATCCGGGAAACCCCGATAGCTAATGTCACCGTTACTACTGCTGGCAAGCTTTCAGGAACCGCACTCACCACAAAAGCCACAGCCGCTTCAAAGATTCCCGCCCAAGAATTGTCATATCCCAACCCCACCGCAAACGTCAGCGCTGCTATACCCAGGATGATGTATAACAAGGTGCGGCTAAATTTATCAAATTTTCGAGTTAAAGGCGTTTTTAAGCTGGTTCCTTGCTCAATCAGTTGGGAAATCCGCCCGGTTTCCGTCTCCTCACCAATCGCCACCACAATTCCCTTACCTGTGCCAAAAGTAACAAAGCTACCAGCGTAAGCCATATTGCTGCGTTCAGCTAAAGCTGCATCAACCTCAAGGGGTGCGGTATTTTTTTCAATCGCCACCGATTCACCAGTCAGCGCTGATTCATTAACTTGGAGATTCCGCGATTGTATCAGACGCAAATCGGCGGGAACTTTATCGCCAGAAGTCAGGAGTACCAAATCTCC
Source organism: Calothrix brevissima NIES-22 (assembly GCF_002367995.1). Taxonomy (GTDB): domain Bacteria; phylum Cyanobacteriota; class Cyanobacteriia; order Cyanobacteriales; family Nostocaceae; genus Aulosira; species Aulosira brevissima. The sequence goes on along the minus strand of NZ_AP018207.1, from coordinate 5,500,293 downwards.
CGGTACTAACTCTGTTGAAGGAACTTGTAACTTTTGATTGTTGCGCAGAATAGTGGCATTAGTTTGTACTGAAGAAGCCAAAGCTGCGATCGCACTTTCAGCTTTCGATTCTTGAATAAAACCAATAATCGCATTAATTAAGGTAACGCCCCAAATTACCCAAGCATTTACCCACTGTCCGATTAAAGCTTTAATTGCACCAGCAACCAGTAAAATGTACAGCAACGGTTGGTTAAATTGCAACAGAAATCTTATGACTGGGTTGGTTCCAGATTTAACCTGAAGTTCATTTGCACCAAAACGTTCTCGCCGTTTCACCACCTCATCTGAAGTTAAACCTGTTTGTAGATTTGTATCTAAATGTTGCGCCACCTTTGATGCAGGTAGATGATGCCATTCATTAGGCGGCATAATTTTTTCAGATGTTGCTGTCATTTGGTTACCTCAATATTGATTACCCAAGCAGCAACATTATGAAAAATAAATGTGATGGAAAAGTGACTAAGAATTCATGGGCACATCGCTGGTATAGTACCTAAAAGTTTTCGTTGATCAATTATGTTGACGTTTACCCAACGTAAACCGCCCAATCCTGATGCTGTAGTTAGCTTTACCCTTCCTCTGACTGCGGAAGAACGCACCCGCAGTCGTCATCGCTTTGAGACGGAAGATGGGAAAGTTGTATTTTTGCGTTTACCGAGAGGTACGGTATTGCAAGATGGGGATATTCTCGAAGATGAAAGCCAAAGTCATTTAATTAGGATTACGGCGAAACCAGAGCCGGTTTTGACAGTTTTTGCCCAAACACCACAGTTACTACTCAGGGCAGCTTACCATTTAGGTAATCGTCATGTCCCTGTAGAAATTACAATTAACTATTTACGCTTATCCACAGACTCAGTTTTACAAACAATGTTGGAACAACTGGGGCTAGAAATTAAAGCAGAAATCTTACCTTTTCAGCCAGAACAGGGAGCTTATGGACATCATGCTCACTGATAGTTCTTTTTTATCAATTTTACAGTTGACTAGCCCCGCTTTACCGGTGGGAGCATATAGTTATTCTGAGGGTTTAGAAACTCTTGTAGAACAAGGTATCATTGTTAATCAGCAAAATCTTCAAGGATGGTTAACCTCGCAACTGCGTTATGGTGCTATCAGAATAGAGGCGGCGGTGATGATTCGCGCTTATAAATCGGTGAAAATCGGTGATTTAGAGGCTTTAGCTTATTGGAATCGCTGGTTATCTGCGGCTAGGGAAACAGAAGAGTTACGCACCTCTAGCTGGCAAATGGGGCGATCGCTTATCCAGTTACTTGGTAAACTACAACCAGAGATTTTATCTATTACTAATAATATTGGAGATCGGTGTAATTATGCGATCGCTTTTGGCATTGCTGCGGCTCATTGGCAAATTGATATCAAAGCTGCTTTACTAGGATATCTGCATAGTTGGGCTAGTAATTTAATTACTGCTGGTGTAAAAATTATACCTTTAGGGCAAACCGCCGGACAGATGTTATTACTGGATTTACAAGAATTACTGAGTGTTGTGGGGGTAGAAATTTTAGCTTTAGAGGATGATGAACTAGCCTGTTGTACTTGGGGCTTGTCTTTAGCTAGTATGCAACATGAAACGCAGTATACGAGGTTATTTAGGAGTTAATGTACCGCCTTCGCGCAGCGTCTCGCAGAGAAGACGCCAAGGACGCCAAGGAAGAGAGGAAGCAGAGGAGGACAATTATTGTAGAGACGCGATTAATCGCGTCTACCCAATGCCCAATGCCCAATGAATGACAAATGACAAATGACAAACAATACATTTAGAATAGGGGTTGCTGGCCCTGTAGGTTCGGGGAAGACTGCGTTGGTAGATGCTTTATGTAAGGCGCTACGGGAGCAGTATCAGATTGCGGTGGTGACGAATGATATATATACTCAGGAGGATGCACAATTTTTGGTGCGTTCTCAGGCTTTAGCAAGCGATCGCATTTTGGGTGTCGAGACTGGCGGTTGTCCTCACACCGCAATCCGCGAAGATGCATCGATGAATTTAGCTGCAATTGAACAATTAGAACAGCGATTTTCTAACTTAGATTTAGTCTTTTTAGAAAGTGGTGGCGATAATTTAGCAGCTACATTTAGTCCCGAATTAGTAGATTTAACAATTTACGTCATCGATGTCGCGGCTGGTGATAAAATTCCTCGCAAAGGCGGGCCGGGAATTACTAAATCTGATTTATTAGTAATTAACAAAATCGACCTTGCACCCTACGTTGGTGCAGATTTAAATGTCATGGAACGCGATGCAAAAAAAATGCGTGGCGATAAACCCTTTATTTTCACTAACTTAAAAACCCAACAAGGACTCACAGAAGTAATCGAATTTGTCAGCAAACATATTGGATAAATTCTGAAATAAATAAAAATCGTTCTCAGATGATAGACAAAATTTGAGGTGGTTTGGAAATGGGTAAATTAGAAAAATATCGTCAAATTATTCAATATGTTCAAGTTTGATTCAACTACTGCTAAATCTTGCCAACAACTCATCACGGGATAATTCTAATAACAAGCGGCTGTACTCTTGCGGTGGTAACTGTAGTAAAGGCTCAATTACTCGTTCCAATTCTTGATTTATGGAACCAAACCGGACACGCAATAAATTTTCTACCACTTGGCGACGTTCATCTTTTTGTCCTTCTTGTAGTGTAGCTTCTCGCCATTCTAAATAAGCTTGCGATAAGTTCATAATCACCTCTTGATCCTCTTCCGTAAAATTTTCTTGGTTTAAGACAGTTATCCGCCAACTGGTAATCAGTTCTTGGATATTTCGCCGTAATGGGTTGTTTTTAGGAAGTGAAAGTAATTCACTAACAGCTTGACGTTGCGTTTCTCCCTTCCCTAAAATCCTCAGCCAGAGGGTTTCAATAGTCAATGGTAACTGATTGATTGCCACTACTGCTGTCCTGAATGAGTCAGGTAGAAAGTAAACACCTGCTAGCCAATCATCTGTATCTAATCTAGCGCTAAAACTATCAAGCAAAGTCGGTGAAGCTGTAGTTGCCAAAATCCATAAGCGCGGTAAGTTATTCTCTGGTAAAGATGTATTTTCGCGCTTGGCTTTGCGTTGCAATTCTCCATAAACGGAAAATAGCTTTAGCAGACAATTACGCACCTCAGTTTTACTAGGTTGGTTGCGGAACGGTTCCAATAATGAGGCTGTTGTGGCAATTCTACCAAGTAAACCAAGCGATCGCACATCAGCTTTGGGGGAAGGTACGGGAGAAAACAAGATATCTACTTGGCGAACTTCATCTGTGACTTCCCGGCTTACTTCTACATTTCCAAATGGGGAAAGTAACTCTTGTAAATATTGTTTAGCAAATTGGTCGTGTGGTTGTCGAGTCATGCGATCGCAAGCACTGTATCACAAATCAGACTTAAAAAATACCTTGTTTAAACAACCACCCTAAGTACAAGTTTCCAGGGTGGTTGCTGAAATAGAACTATTTAAAAATAGCTACAATTGTACATCCGACTGCAAGGATGGTAGCTACCCATATACTACCGCTCATCATCAAAAGTGGAATGGAAACAATACCCAGCGCCAGAATTTTGGCAACAGTTTTACCACCTGGTTTTAAGAATGGAACAATCGACTTCATCCATTGTCCTAGCAAGTTAAGATTGACTTTTGTATCTAAACTATTCTCGTTATTTTCTAGGTATTGGATTTGAGTTTCTTCACTGGACTCCTCTAAAGGCGCAATTTGTAAATTTTTCATATCCGCATCACAATTATCTTGGCTAAATCTTTCTTGGGTCATTTTTTTACTCCTGAGTTGTTTACTTAAAAAACTAAACCCTCTTACCCAACAAAGACACCAAGCTCTCAGATTGTGATAAACTAGGACTACATAAACAAATTAGCTCGGCGAACCTAAGAGCTTGGATATCTGAAAAGTCTGATGTCTTAGCTAGGGTAAATCCGGGTTATTTTTTTGGCTAGATAGAGGCTATTTTTTGGAAAGCCCGCTTCAATCATCATAATCTAGAAAATCATTATTTGCTCCACGATGAGAAAATAAATTTCTACAGTACGTAAGTACTATCAAGTGTGATCTATATACAAAAGCGATCATAGACAATTTTTGCATTTTTGATGGCAGCGTAAGTAATACCTTTAAAAACTACAATAAATAATAAATATAATATATAACAGAGCTATACCCTTTTCATGCATGGGTAGCTTACGTCCAGTGATGTCCAGGCGCAGTATTGTATTATGTCAACGAAAGATGGGGTTTCATCGAAACAATCTAAATCACCGGCTGCTGAGAACGCTCTTCCCTCTTCAGTGGCTTTTGTCCATAATTTCCTTGATGAGTATGGATTAGACCCTTATGAGTTTCGACTGTACGCTCATATAGTTCGCAGAACTGGAGGCAAACCTGAAGGTGTTTGCTTCGCAAGTCTCCGAAAAACAGCAGATATTTGCAAAATGAGTACACGCAAGGCTCAACAAGGAATCAAAGTTCTGATCAAAGCTAATTTTGTTACCCAAACTAAGCGTAAAGGTCGCACAGATGAGTATAGAGTTACTCCTGTTAGTGATTGGGTTGCTAAAGAAGAGCTAGACGAAATCCGTAAAGCTATTGCAGGAAATTCTACAAAAACATCAGTTGGCTTAGAAATAGAAGCTGATACTGAAACAATTGAATCTTAGGTATTGTCAGATAAACACATATATATTTTTTGTCAAGACCAGTTGGCAAGTGTTGCTGCGCTACAAAACTGATCTTTCATTGCGTAGTGCGATCGCGCAATCTTAGAAAGATGAATATTTGTACACTAGTCAAGAAAATATTTATAAAAAAACCGGGATAAATCCCGGCATTGATAATTTAACTTAAATTAACTTACCATTACGGTTGAATTCTAATTGTCAAAATCACTGTAGTTGTCAGCGTCTTTGGCGCTAACCAAGTCAAGAGCGATCGCCTAATCATATCAATGATTGTCTCTTCCTTAAAAGTAGACAACTGCTCATCAAGCACCACCTGTCTGACTCGTCCTTTATTTACTTGTAAATCAAAAACTAAATCACCATTAAAACTAGTAACAAACTGAACAGATTGTAAATGTTGAGTCAGTAGAGCAATCATCTGTTGATCCAATCCTGACACACTCAAAATTTGCGGATGACAAACAGGAGCAATTCCTGATAGTTTGCTTTTTAAATCTTCTAACTCTGCATCATAATTTGCTCCACCGGGAACCGCAGATTCAGCTTCCTTTTTAGCCCTTTTTCTTTCTACTTTTGGTAACTCTGTTTGCTCAAAATAAGGCATCGCTGTTGTTGGCATTGCAGCCATTGGCGGAGGAGGAGACATCGGCGCTGGCGATGGTGGTGCAACAGGTTGCATTCTTGCTTGTGTTAAAAACTCAGCTGCATCAGACTGAACACTCAACATTGCTGGCGCAGCACTACCAAATATTCCCTCATAGCTAATACCTTCCGGCATTTCCACAGGTACTTGCACAGATATAGAAGCCTCAGCAGGATTAACTCGGACATCATCACTCACCGCAATAAAAGCGGTGTACTGCGATAACAGTTGATAAGTCAGTGCAGTATCCGTCACTGCTTCCACCCCTGATTTAGTTTCCCCATTCATCATCTGATTCATCAAATCCTTGATGCGGGAACGTCCCCAAAGTTGAGCAACAGCAGGGTTACCCGTTTCAAAATTCACATTAAAGCTTTGTTGATAGCGCGTACCACCCGCAACAATCCCGCTAACATGGAGTTTACCGCCACGACTATCTGATTTGCGCCCAAATAGCACTAACGGCTGTTCCGCAAATAAATCAGGAGGTGTAGAAGGATACATTACTGGCGCTACACCATCACCTTCCCATTGCAAATTAATGTTGGCGAGAACCGGATTATTAATGGCGCTGAAGAATTTGTTCACCACCTCATCAACTGGTTCATCGTGGCGAATCACGCGAGAAATACCCCTTCCTAATTCCGCAATGCGATTGAGTAAGAAGCGATTCACCGAACTACCAGCACCAAAGCTATGGAGACGTGTTCCTGGTTTGAGATGACGTTGAACTTCTGCAAGGATGTGGTTCTCGTTGCCAATATAGCCATCAGTCAACAGTACAATACTGCGTAACCGTCCGGAATCTGTTACTGGGAAGTTTAACACAGTGCGTATACCCCGTAACATCTCCGTTCCGCCACCTGCGTTTAATCGATTGATGTAATTAATTGCTAAAGCACGATTCTGTGAAGTATTGGGGAGAGGAACAGGCGAAAGTTGCTGAGTGGTATCGGAGAAATCAATAATACTAAAAGTGTCATGAGGATTGAGTCCATTGATAAATCGCCGCATCAATTCCTGACATTGCATTAATGGTGCGCCACTTTGAGAACCAGATCTATCAATGAGAAACACCATATCCTTAGGAACCACCTGTTCTGGACGGTACTCAAGAGCCGGAATCAGGTATAGTGCAAAGTGTCCGCCACGTTCATCGGCTTGGTTGAGAATGGTTGCTTGAGTGCGATCGCCTGCAACTTGATAGCGTAAAATCAAGTCTTTGTTGGGAATTGTATCGCCACCCCCAAGTTTTACAACTACGCGCTGTTGTGCGTAGGAAATTTGGATTTGGTGAGAAGGTGACTTCACATCATGAATCTCAACACCTGCATCAATTTCTACCGTCACATTAATATCATGACGCGATCGCATCCCCGCAGGCAAAATCGGCGCATTCAACCGCGAAGCATCTGGTACTAAATCCGTATCTTGATTAGACATCATCGGGAAAGAAGCCGAACCACCGCCAACTGCATTTTCCTCGATAGTCGTTCCTGGAATATAACGCGGCCCCACCACCATCGGAAAGACAAATTCGTAATTCCCACCCTCAAATTTCAAACTATCCGAGTAGCGAATAATCACATCAATTTGTTCGCCAGGTTTAATATTAGCCAGGGATTGAGTAAAAATATTGTCCCGTTCCTGTTCCAGTAACCCCGCAGTGCGTCCTTGTTGCTTCGCTTGTTCGTAAATTTGCTGCGCTTCTTGGCGCTTTTTAATACTACCTTTAATAGTTTTGTCACCAATGCGAATCAGCATATCATCAACAGCCGCTTCATCCGGTAACGGGAAAATATAAACAGCTTCTAGGGTAGTCGTAAAAGGATTTTCAAAGCTTTGGGTAACTTCCACCCGCGAGATATTACCCATAACCTTAGCTTGTACTTCCGTATGCTTCAGGGGAAAAGCAATTTGCTGTTGGTTAGGAGTTTGAACATATAAGCCACCAGCTTGGCGTTCTAGAATTTGAGTCATATTAGTAACCTTACGCTATTGTTTTCTACATTCAGCGTAGGTCTGTTTCTCTAGCAGAAGTGCTCAGTTTTGTGCTCACCTCATGCTCAGTCATTAGTTCAGTGTGAGATTCTGCTGTCCCCTGATGTATAGCAATCCTAAATCATTAGTGAAATTTACTAATGCTCTGTTTTTTCTCTGATCCTTGGCGTACTTGGCGTCTTGGCGGTTCATTAAAAAAATATTTTCACAACTCAGATAAGATTGCTATATCAATTTCAAAATTAGCTATATTCATGCAAAGTTTTCGGAGAAAATATATTAAATCTCCTGCGTATAAAATTAAGTAAAAGTTAGTTATGAAAATTGTTCAAGAAGTTTCTTTAATTAGTGTAGGAAGTTTTGAAGAATCAAATGATTGGTCGATTATTCGTAGTGAAATCCGTGATGCTATTTCTTTAATTGTGCATCCTCCTGGTACATCCAGTTTTACAATCAATCCGACAAAGCATGGTAATGGTGTGAAACCCATTAAAGAAGCTTGCACGATCGCATTAAGAGATAGATATGCATGGAATCTAGAAACTCGCATTCAATACGCGACTAAATCACCAGGAAAGGTTGATGCTACTAAAGTAATTGATAATCATCTGTTTGCTCTTGAGTGGGAAACTGGCAATATTTCTTCTAGCCATCGCTCAATCAATAAAATGCTGCTTGGATTACTGCGCGGTGTTTTTCTTGGCGCTGCTTTAGTACTTCCAAGTAGGAAAATTTATCCTTACTTAACTGATAGAATTGGTAATTACGAAGAATTAGAGCCATACTTTGATGTTTGGCGTGCAGTTCAGCTACAAGAAGGGTTTTTGGCAATCTTTGTCATTGAACACGATCGCGTGGATAGCAATGTACCAACACTTGCTAAAGGCACAGATGGCCGTGCATTAATTTAGCTATGTTGAGAAGGGAATTGTTAATTGTTGTGATGCAGTTGTTTTGCGTTGCTTTGATTTTTTGCTTCCCCTTGCCGATTCCCATTGTTCTATAATTCCGTTAGCCAAATCGGTCAATCGTTCTACTGCTGGATCTGTATCTCCAATTTCGCAACCAATCCAGTAACGTTGTAGTTTTTCTGCTGCATAAAATGTAGTCCCAGATCCGCCAAATGGATCGACTACAATTTGTCCGGGATTAGAGACCATTGCAATAATTCGCTCTAACATAATGGGTGCAAGTTCGTTGGGAACTCGTTTTTTGTGCTGGCGATGGCGAACTGGTGGAATATCTGTCCACATTTCTTCTGTTAATGTCCATAAAATTTCATTCGAGTCAGCTTCTGAAGTATCATCCCAAAGATCTTCTGGCGCATCCCAAACATCCATTAAATTAATACCCTGTTCGTTAAGTTTTTTGCGATGTCCGCCATAGTCACGAATTTCTCCACCGCAATGTCGGCAAACTTGAATAGGCGTGTAAACTTTATTAAAAACTGCTGGTTCCCCTTTGGTGTAATAAAGTAGTCCGTAGTGCGCAGGTGACATTTTCTTACCTCTGGGAAAGGCTTTCGGCATTCTACAAGCAATCCAATGGCGGAACCACATTCCCTGACGATTCAGGTATGCACCATACTCTATACACCATTTGGGCAAGTTGAAGATAAATAAACTACCACCGGGTTTCAGTACTCGAATGCTTTCACTCAGCCACTTTTGCGACCAGATTAAATATTCATCGGGAGCAATGCGATCGCTCACACCTTCACCATATTCTTTACCAAGATTAAAGGGTGGATCGGCAAATACAACATCTACAGACTCATTAGGTAATGCTGACAAAAGTTTCAAACAATCGCCCTGATACAGGATTCCATACTCACTCTTGTACACCTGTTGCAATCCTTGTTGAGTAGCAACATCAGTCGCAATCAGTTGAAAAGGGAGCATCGATTTCACCTTTAGTACGTTTGTATAGTTTGAGTGTAAAAACTCTCTTGTCAATTGTCAATAGAGTTTATTTTCATAGTGGTACTGCGGGGTTGATAAGGTTTTCCCGTAGGCTGATTTTTATATCTGTCTACTTCCGCAGTTTCTATGTAGTAATAACGCCCCAGTTTGCAAGCTATGATCTGACCATTCTTAATTAACTCGTGTACTCGCTGACGAGTTACACCAAGTAACTGCGCAGTTTCGGTTACAGAGAGTAAATCAGAACTGTTGTTATCAGCAGAATACGTCATAGGTAAAGTCTAAAATAATTAACAACAGTGTTGCAGACTCCTACAATTTGGAAAAATAATGCGCCGCTCTTGATATCAAACCACGCCCACCTGAAAAACCTTACCAATCACCTCTTCTACAGGCGGTTCAGTTACTTTTAAATCCACAACTTCCAAATCAGCCAAAATCCGCGACACAGTTTGCGTCAGCACCTCTTGGGGAACCAAAAAACTCACACTCCGCCCTTCTAAAAGTTGCACTTCACCATAGATTGCGAGTTTTTCTGGCGGTAAACATTGGGCTAACTCAATATGAATTTCTCGGTAAGGTGCGAAACGTTCTAAAAGTTCATCTAAGCTGCCATCGTACATCAACGTTCCTTGATGAATCAACAACACCCGTTGACATAAAGCCGTAATGTCAGCCATGTAATGACTAGTCAACAGTACAGTTGCTTGATAACGCTGATTGTACTCCCGTAAAAAATCCCGGACTCCTGCTTGCGCATTCACATCTAATCCTAAGGTAGGTTCGTCTAAAAACAATACCTGGGGACGGTGTAAAAGTGCGGCTAAAAGTTCCGCTTTCATCCGTTCGCCTAAAGATAGCTTCCGCACTGGTTGGTTAAGCTTTCCTCCCAGAGATAGCATTTCGGATAATTCGCCAACTCGCTGTTTAAATTCGCGATCGCTAATATTGTAAACAGCAGCGTTAATTCTCAAAGAATCTAAAGCAGGTAAATCCCAAATCAACTGCTGCTTTTGTCCCATCACCAAGGTAATCTTTTGTAAAAAAGCTTCTTGGCGATGAAAGGGAATTTGTCCGGCGACTCTCACCTTCCCGCTTGAAGGATGAATCAATCCCGTTAGCATTTTCAGTGTAGTAGTTTTCCCTGCACCATTCGGCCCTAAAAAACCGACTACTTCCCCAGTAGCGATTTCAAAGGAAACATCTTGAACTGCTTTAATAGAACGGTAGGTGCGGCGGAAAAAGTGGGTAAGAGTCCCTTTAATTCCCGGTTCTTTGACCGCCACTGGATAAAATTTGCTGAGGTTTTCAGCCACAATTATCGGCATAAGCCTTATTTTAAACGACCCGATCGCAAAATACTCACAATTAGCCACAGCCCCAAAAAACTAGCCACAGCAAACAAAACCGTACTCAAAAAAGATAGCTGGCTTGTTTGCGCATGGTTAGATATAATTGCTGCTCCCATTATCAGTGAACCTACGAGGATGCTAAAAGATAGCCGATTGGCAGCATCATCTACGGTGCGGCGCATTCCATCTAAACCCCGCAGCGATAAATTCCACTGCAATGTTTCCGATGTTACTCTATCTAACAACAGTTCAATTTGTCGGGGAGATTGTAATGATAAGCTTTTGAGATCCAATGCGGTTCTTAAGAGCGATCGCACTGGATTTTCTCCAACCAATTGACGGCGGAATAAATCTGTTAATAACGGCTGAATTTCCTCAACAAAATTCAATTCTGGGTTAAATCCCCGCGCCAGCCCTTCCAAATTCGCTAAGGTTTTAGCATACAAGCCCATATTACTCGGCAAGCGAATTTTATTATTCCGGGCGACTTGCAAAATTTCGTAAATTACTTGACTGAAATTAATTTCTGATAAATTCACATTCAGATACTTGCGCAGCATCCGGTCATAATCATTTTCTAGCCGCGCTAAAATCACCGGTTGGCTAGAATCTGCTAACTGTAAAGTTAACTGGGCACATCGCTGGGCATCTAAATCTACAATCGCTAACAGCATTTCTGTTAAAATCTGCTGGGTGCGGGGATCGAGTCTGCCTACCATGCCACAATCTAACAGCGCAATCCGCCCATCTGTAAGGTAAAATAAATTTCCCGGATGGGGATCGGCGTGAAAAAATCCATCTATATATAGTTGTTGAAAAAATACTCTAAATAATAAACTCGTGATCTCTTTGCGTTCTGTAACGGGATCTTTACCATTATTATTACTATTTAACCGGGCTGAAAGTATGGGCACACCTTCTAGCCATTCCATCACCATTAATTTTTCTGTAGTTAATTCCCAATAGATTTGCGCTACTACTATTTGCTGGGGATCGTACCATTTACTCTTAGATAAATTCCGCCGCAGTTGGTCTGTATATCCCGCTTCCCGCGTAAAATCTAATTCAGCTTCTAAGGCTTTGGTGAATTCTTCAGCAATCGATTTAATTTCATTATTTCGCCCAAAATCCGTCCTGGCGACTAAATCGGCAATTCCTTGAATTAAAGCAATATCTTGAGCAACTGTTAAGTCGATCCCCGGACGTTGTACTTTTAAAGCGACTTCTCTACCATCAATTAATGTAGCGCGATGGGTTTGGGCAATTGATCCCGCCGCTACTGGTACGGGATTCACAGTTCTAAAAGTTTGTTCTAGCGGTGCTTTTAACTGTTGGCGTAACAGAATCTCGATTTCCGTCCAAGGAACTGGGGGAACTTCATCTTGCAGCGTTGAAAGTTCATCTATATAGCCAGCACTGAGTAAATCTGGACGGGTAGATAATAGCTGACCGAGTTTGACATAAACTGGCCCCAAATCCACCAGAATATTTTTTAAGACTGCCGGTGTGGGTAACTGTGGTTCATCAGCTTTACCACCAGTTAGTAGCCTGCGCATATAGTCCCAGCCATTACGCAGCACTACTTCAATAATTTCTCGTTGACGCGGAACAGTTTGAGTGAGGAACATTTTTTTGGCGATTGGGGAGTAGTGAGGCAAAAGAAGATGAGGGAGACGCGAGGAATCTAAAAAAGACAACTAATTATTAAATACTTATAAATGCACCTGATAAATGCACCTAGCCTCTAGCTCTTACCCCTCACCCTAGTTATAATAAAATAAGCAGAATATTAACCTCTGCCAAGGGTTTTAACTTTTACAGCTATAGCAAGTCGGTAAATCGGGGATCGCTTTGGATTGTTTTGAGTATCTGCTTAATTTCCTGGGTACGGTCTTTTTTGACTATGAGGGTGACATTGCGATCGCGCACAATCACAACATCCTCTAAGCCTATGGTAACAATTACATCATCGGCATCGGTGGCGTAAAGCAGTGACCCTTTGGTATCCAGACCTACATGGGTAGCTAGTTCCACATTGGGAGTCTCTTCTGTTTTTAGTAAGCGCTCAATTGCATTCCAATCGCCCAGATCGTCCCAACCAAATGACACTGGTAAAACGTATGCTAGATTGGTTTTTTCCATAAGAGCATAGTCTATACTTTTTTTAGGTAATTGCGGGTAAATATCAGGCCCATTTTGTGCTAGAGGTTCAATAATTTCCGGTGCATGGGTGTAAAGTTCTTTTAGAACTACCCCAGATCGAAAAAAGAACATGCCACTATTCCAGCTAAAACGTCCCGTTGCTAAAAAAGATTCCGCCGTTTCGCGGTTGGGCTTTTCAGTAAAGCGGTTCACGTGATAAGCTGGCAACTCATTAAAGCTACCTATTTTTGCGCCTTGTTCGATATAACCGTAACCAGTTGAAGGAAAAGTTGGCTTGATCCCCAGTGTGACAATCGCTTCTGTACTTGCCGCTAATGAGGTTGCAGCATGTAATGTGTCTGCAAATGCCTGTTGGTCGTCAATCCAGTGGTCAGCAGGGAAAAAGCCGATAACAGCGTCTTCACCATAGCGCTGTTTGATTTCCAAACTTGTCCAAGCAACGGCGGCGGCGGTGTCTCTTCCCTCAGACTCAATTAATAAATTTTGTGACGGCAATTGCGGTAATTGTTGTCGCACTCCTTCAGCTATCAAAGCAGAAGTAACGACAAACAAAGAATCCCATCCGCCGACAACATTTATCAGTCGATCGGCTGTTGCTTGTAGTAGGCTCCTAGAGCTACCATCAAGGCTTAAAAACTGCTTGGGTCGCCGATAACGACTCAATGGCCAAAAACGCTCACCTTTACCACCAGCAAGGATTACGGGGAACAATGGATTAGTCATTTTGTCATACACACCTACTAAAGAACACTACAAGTTTACAGTGGGCTGATCTACTGGCAATATTTGTAGCTTGCATTAACATAACTTTTAGGGAGTGGTTGAGTGGGGAGATAATTGTGATAAAACAAATGCAATGGGCGGAAAATCAAATCACGCCGCAACAAGTAGCAGAGTTAGAGTTAAATGGGGTTAAACCTCAACAATTGCAGCGTCCAGAAAATCAGGTAGCATCGCCAGAAGTACCAGCACCAGCAGCAGAACCAGAAGTTCAACCAGAGGAACAAACTCATGTTTCTCGTGGTGTGGTTGAGTCTGTAGGTGAAATTCCCAACCAGCTTTATGAACGGTTGGGTTTAACAATGCCGAAATGGCTGTTATGGGTATTAACAGTTGTTTTGGGGATTGTTTTATCTGGTTTACTGGTATCTACCTTGGCGTTGTGGACTCCTTTATGGAGTAATCTCGACCAAACGGAAGAAGATACAGGTCTGGGAGTTAAAGACCAGCAAAAAATCCCTCTACCTGGGGAGCTATGGGGCAAAATCTCCGAATATCAGCTTTCAAGACCCATGAATATTTTAATTATGGGGATTGAACCAGTTAAAGGTGCTGTTGATGGCTCACCGGAAAGTTTTGCTGGTAAAAGCGATACGATGCTGATGGCGCGGCTTAACCCCAGCGATAAGTCGATTAGAGTGCTTTCCATTCCTAAGGATACGATGATTGCCATCCCTGAAGCAAAGGAACAAACTAAAGTATCCGATGCCAATGCTCAAGGCGGCCCTGTGTTAGCAGCACGGGTAATCAGCCGGACTTTGAGTAATGCACCAATCGATCGCTATATCCGCATCTCGACTAGTGGCTTACGTCAATTAGTCGATCAATTGGGTGGGGTAGAAGTTTTCGTTCCTCAAGCCATGTCATATCAAGATGCAGTTGGTAAATCTGTGAGTTTAGTTAGTGGTTGGCAAACCCTCAACGGCGAACAAGCAGAACTATTTGTGCGTTACCGCGAACCAGGCTTAGGGGATCTCCCTAGAGTCCAACGGCAACAAGCACTAATTAAAGCGTTATTTGAACGTCTAAATAGTCCGACTGTTTTACCGAGGTTGCCGCAATTAACCCGAATTATGCGGAAGTATTTTGATACCAACCTGAAAATTGAAGAAATGATGGCATTGGTAAATTTCTCGCTCAATCAAGATCGAGATAATTTCCAAATGACTGTGTTACCTGGTGGCTTCAGCCGTTTCAGCCGAGATCCTAATAGTTATTGGTTGAATATGACTGGACAACAAAGCCTATTGAATGATTATGTTGGGGTAAATGTACCTGGTCTCAAAGCTGATGCGCGATCGGTACCTAAACTCAAAATTGCTATTCAAAATGCTTCTAATCAACCGCAGTTAACTGAAAAAGTTATCAATTATCTCAAACAAAAAGGCTTCACCAGTGTTTACGCAGTGCCAGATTGGCCTGATACCCAACGTCAAACACAAATTATTGTCCAAAAAGGTAACCGAGAATTAGGAGATAATCTCCAAAAAATAGTTGGTTTAGGTCAAGTTGAAGTTTCCGCTACTGGAGATTTAGAATCTGACCTGACAATTCGCATCGGTAAGGATTGGAAGTAGTCATGAGTTAAGGGTCAACCAATTTTAGATTTTGGATTTTAGATTTTAGATTGACTTCACCCATAAAGGGATGCAGCTTGGAGATTTTAGATTGACGATTTAAGATTTGTTCCGTCCACGGCTGTGCTTGCACCAAAAACAATCCAAAATCCAAAATTTAAAATCTAAAATTCGGAGGGTCAATAGTTAATGGTTCAAAATATATTAAGTAGAACTTTTGATTGTGACTTGGGACTTTTGACTCGGTAAAAATTTATGAGAAATTTCTGGCTACGCCTTTGGAGTTTAATACTTATTTTACTATTAGCTGGTTTATGGGTAATTTTTACTCCTAAACCAGCTTTTGCACAAGAAAAGACGATTAATTACAACAATACTCATTTAGAAAAACGGGATTTTTCTTATACTGATTTAGCTGGTGCTAAATTTGTCGCTGCAGAAATGCGAGAAGCAAATTTTCAAGGTGCTAATTTAAAAAATGCTATTCTCACAAAAGGCGTTTTATTAAAAGCTAATTTACAAGATGCAAACCTGACTGGTGCTTTAGTTGACCGCGTAACTTTTGATAGTGCAAATTTAAAAAATGCCATTTTTACAGAAGCAACTTTGACTAATAGTCGCTTTTATAATGCGGAGATTACTGGTGCTGATTTTACAGACGCATTAATTGACCGCTATCAAGTATCTTTATTATGCGATCGCGCTGATGGCATTAACCCTGTGACTGGCGTTTCTACACGCGAAAGTTTAGGTTGTAAATAAATATTGGCATGTTGCTAGATCCCCGACTTCTTGAAGAAGTCGGGGATCTGACAAGCAGCAACTTCTCACAGTTTATATCTCAACCCAACTAGAAAAATCTTGACCAAACTGAGACAAAGATATTAGCTGAATACGCTGGCTATTTTGCGCTGCTTCTCTCTCAGCTTGGGTATTATAGCCCCAATCTGCTAAAAATAATTTCACATCTGCTAAGTCTGATTGCTGCTCTACTAACTCCAAAGTTTTCAATCTATCTTCAACAAACCACAAAATTACAGGTTTATATTCAGCATTTTGAATTAATTCCCGAATAATTTCGTATTTAGGGCGCTTCTCTTCCTTACCAAATATGACTATGGGCGCTAAATCTACACCTGCTTGCTGTAATAACTGCTGCACAAAACGCCCTTCTTTTGTGGTGATGATATATAACTTAATGTTACTGGCAACAGTGGCTTTGATTTTATCAATTACGCCAGGATAAAATCTATGCAAGCTTAACCAACCATCTAAATCGTTAGCAATCCAGCGATCGCGAGAATTATCTAAAATGGCAGCAACTTCTCTGGCTTGTAGCTTATAGTCTAATAAAATTTGTGGGGCAATAGTTACCCATTCGTGAAGAATCTTGTCATCATCAATACCATCAACTAAAGCTTTAATTAAAACAGGCATTTCCCAACCTGTTTCAATTACTGGTCTGAGGCGATAAAATCTTGCAGCTAAGTTATCAGCTGGTATTTTATTAGCAGGCGACCAAATTTGACAATAGGTACGCCATGCTACTTCAAAATATTCAATTAATCCATCGCAAATCACTCCATCAAAGTCTAGGGCTAAAATTGTGGGACTACTTGCGGTCATGGGTTTGAGGATGAAAACTGCTTTGGTTAGCTTATCTCATCCGGCAAGAATTTTTCTGTATCATGCTAGTTTGCAGATTCTTCAAAAGAGTCTAACGCTTGTTGATCAGCATCCCTGGAATGGAGAATATCTAACGCATCTTGGTCAGCCATTTCGATAATTGCTGCTACATATTGTTTTACCTGTTCAGCAACATCAGGCTTCCACTGACGCAATTTTGTCTCTAGGGTTTCCACTAAAGCGTCCATTGATACCTCTACCATTAACGATTGTGGTGTTTCTTAATATGTTAGAGTATCCGCGCTAGAGGTTGCTGATAAATTTCTCTGAGCAATGTTAAATTATACCTCATCTCAGCCGCAAAACCTTATGGTTGCAAGGTTATACAGCTATTTATGAATTTATACTAATTTAAATATTGTTTGCAGCACTTCAATATATTTTAGAGGGCATGGCAATGCCATGCCCCTACCATCTATCTTATTACTAATTTTAAAAAGAATTAAGTATATTTTATAACTGATTTAATGTATTTTTTCGTAATGCTATAGATATGCGATCGCAATTTGAAACCCAGATTATCTCTACCTTAATTAAAGGTCAGCAAATGGGGCTAGACTACCTCATCGAAACTTCTTGTAGCATTTTTTCTCGTAAAGGTGACAGTGAAATAATTACTTGGGAAGATATTAGTTTTCCAAAGCTATCCAAGTGTGGCTCGTTTTTTGCTGGCGCGTACAATGTACCGAAAGCGGCTTATGATGATTGGGTATTGATAAACCAGGAACCATACTTATTCAAAAATGCGATCGCTCATTCTCAAGTCACCCTAATTTCTGACGCAGAAGCTAACCGATTGGGCGCTGACTACAATTATCGCTGGGCTAATTTTTATTGGTTAACTCGACCAGGATTTTCTCCCGATTTTTCCCAAGCATTGATTCAATTAGCAGTATATTGTCCGTCCAGTCCAAATTATGCCAGTATTCTCTATCTAGAAAGAAGCAATAATCAATGGGAAACCAAGTCTTCTTTCGGTTTATACAATCAATAATCAATAGTCCACAGTCAAAAGTCCACAGTCAACCGTCAACCGTCAACAGCCAACAGCCAAAACCGATATTTTTCACCACTCTCCAGGATGCTAAGTAAGCCAGTATAAATAAAGCAACCTATATTCCGAAACGGAAATAGACTTTAATTCCTTACCAATGAAAAATGACAAATGACTAATGACAAATGACTAATGACAGCCCTTGCCAGTATTTTCGTTACACCAACCTAACTTATATGTCAGAGAATGCATATAAACAACTCCGGTTTGCCTATCGGCATAATGGCTAATTAAATAAAAATTAAGTATACTTTTCTTAATGGTGAATTAGTGCTTCTGTTATGGCTACCCTATTGCTGGATGACGGTACAATCGAGAGTGATTTAAGCGAAATAGTCCGTGAATTGTCTCCTTTGGGCATTCACTTAAAACACTACGATCCAGGAACATCGCTACTTTTTCCCCACTTAATCGATCAAGACGTTGTTACCGAATCCGAGAAGCGCTACATCATAGAACTACATAATGGAGTGTTTGAATTTCTCCAGCAAGAAACAGGCTATCTTTGGTGTGACTTACTGAATATACACCCAGGTTCCCCCCATATTGAGACATTAATAGCCACTTACAGCCGCTATCATACTCATACTGCGGCTGAACCTATCTATGTTTTAGCGGGAGAGATGATTTTTGGCTTTGTCAAACCAGATGGTAGCCAGATTCAGTTATTAGTTCAAGCGCAAGATTATCTCGTGATTCCTGCGGGTGTAGAACATTGGTGTAGTCCGAATGCATCCTTGAATTTTAAAGCAGTACGCTATTTTATCACCGCAGAAGGTTGGTTACCTAATTACACAGGAACTCAGTTAAGCGACTCGATAAACAAGCCGCGTTAATAGTAATAGGGGACTTACAAAAAATAAATTACCCATATTCTCTAGTAGTGCGAGCATCTTGCTCGCTGATGTTTAAAAGCGAGCAAGATGCTCGCACTACAAATTTATTGGGTATTTAAAAAATTGGATGTCCCTAGCTATTCTGGTAATTCCAACGGCTTGGTAAAATTAGCCGCAGCACGTACTACTCGATTACCATCTTGGGTAAGAATTTGGCGTATTTGTGTAGGTGTGTTGGGATTTTGCGCGATCGCATAGCGTTCTAACCAAGAAAAAGAGCGAGCAGTTTTGGCTAAAATTCCCCTTGGTGCTTGTGGATTTAATAAAACTGTGAGGCGAGTAGATAGAGGAATTTGTTCCCATTTGCTGAGGAGTTCTCTTTCAGGATAAAGGCTGGATTCTAACTCACCTGGCTGATAATTAGGTGAAGATTCGCAAGATGCTAAGATTGCATCGTCAATACAGGGATTGCTGGCTGCTGCTTTACGTACTTCAGGATTTTCATGGTTAACTAAGACTGCTAAAAGTTCTTGGTTAGCGTAGAGAGAAGACGCTATTCTTTTCAAGACTGCTAAATTAACTATTCCTTTGTTTAAGTTTTTGAGAATATCTATTCCCCATATTTGCACAATAAAATTTGGTGTATTAGGATTTTCGCAAGCAGCGTATCGGATAAAGTCTTTTTCGTGTTCTAAAAGTAGCTTTTTTAAAGACTTTTCAGGTAAGTTAGGATGACGCGCAATTGCTGCTAAATTAGAATTAGCAGTATCTTTAAACTGTTGGTGCCATGCTGTCTTTAAAGTATTTTCTTGGCATTCTAATGATTTTTCCAAAAAATTACCTGAAACATGGGGATTCATCATACCAAATTCTTCAACACCAGAATTTAAACTGTATCCGCCGAGATATCTTTGTTCAAACAGGTATAGTAAGCTGAGAACAAGTTGCTTCGGTGTTTTGGGATTGTTTGCAATTCTATTGAGAACAACGTAATCATCGCCGCGATCGCGTGCTAATTTTTCTAGCAAGCTGACTGGTGTATTCGGGTTATAAACTATTGCTTGATGAACATAACCCTTCAAACGTTGATTACTAGCGAGTTTTGCCAGAATATACACAGGTGTTCGAGGGTTAGCTGCGATCGCTTCATGAACTGCATTATGACGATCCGAATCAGCCATCTCTTCTAGCAATTCCAACGGTAGGTTGGGATTCCACGCTATGCGTCTACCTAATTCATAAAGATCCGGTTTCTCAAGAAGTTTTTTTAAGAAATGAACAGGAGCATTAGGATTACTAGCCAGTGCATAGAAGATACTACCATCAGCAGATTCTAGTAATTGTTCCAGAATATAACCAGGGGTATTAGGATGTTCAGCAGCTACTAGGCGTTCTTTTGAGTTAGCTGACTGTGCTAGCTTTTCTAATTCATCAACAGTCTTTTCTGGATATGCTGCTTGTCTATAAGGTACAAAGCGTAAAAGATGTTTAGGAATATCCGATCGCAATTCATTTATTTTGGCGATTGGCTGAATTGCATCTTTAAATTCTTCTGAGCAATCTTTGAATATATTATCTATTGCTATTTGGGCGATTTCTTGCCAATCTTCACAATTAGCATCATCATTCCAACTAACATGCATTTGCGCCGCTTCTACCACAAGCTGATTGTTACTAGATGCTAAATATTCAAGGGTAGCTTTTGGTGTTTGGCTATTTACCGTGACTGCTAATTTTACTGTTTCCGATGAAGATTTAGCGGCATATTCTAAAAGCGAAACTGGTACAATCTGCCGTTTAATTAAATTAGGTAAAACTGTATCAAAAGCTGTAGCTAGTAAATTGGGATTTTCTAAAATCAATAAATCAATAGCTGGGTTTCTAAATAAATGTCTAGGAAACAGCTTGGCTAAAAACATTAGTCGAGATGGCGGAATGTTAGGATTCATCAGCAAATTCTGTCGCACTTTTGCGTCAGCGTATGAGCCTAATTCATGTAAAATATCCGCATCAGTGCCAGGATTTTGTGCAACTATCCTGGCTAACTCTATACTAAGTTTCGCAAGCTCTCGCAAACGCTCAGAAGGGGTATTTTCATTCGCAGCTTCTTGCAATGCTGTTTCTTGCTCTTGACTCATGGGTAGATGCTGCATAGGTGGTTAATCTCAAGCAAATTCAAAAATTCTGCTTCCCTTATTGTTCCCTTTAATGATTTGAGATTTGCTACCCTTGATTAACGATTAGTTAACGATTAGTAAATATTAATAAAAAACAACTACCATTTAATAAAGCCGTAATTACTGCACCAATAATTACCCCTTTCATCATTGCTACGCGCTGTTGTCTTCTCAGCCAAATACAAACGGGAATTACATATAACATTTGCCAGATAAAAAATCCCCAAGCGCCTACTAACCATATACCTAAATAGTAATAATTATTAGAACCAAATATCTGCACAGAAAGCCAACCCAAGCCAAATATGATCAGTATTGCTAATGAATGTAAACCAACTATCAGAAATAATCCTAATAAAATTTGGAAAATTTCATTTCTTTGAGACATTAATTTAACCCTATAGATGACACCGTTCGATCAAATTCAATCAGTACGGTTATTAACCAACTGATATCCAGCACTTCCTGCACGATAAAACATATTGAATGTATCAAATGGAATTATCCTACCATCTGGATGTACAATATGAATACAAGAGCGCTTGACTGAGCGAACATCAAAGTTAAAAGGGTCGAGAAATTGAACTATCATTACTCGAAATACATTTGAGTAATTAATACCTTCTGGTACAGCTATCATGGGTAAACAACATAAAAGCTGCTTGAGTGATAAAGCAGCAGAATTAGGCGAATGGCTGGTAGAAAATAGTTGAAAAATTTGCTGTTTTAATTCTTCATTTTGTTCATAAAGTACGCTATTAGGCATAATTTTTACAAACACATCTGGATTAATTAACCCAGTTAGCGGGATAACTTTACCATTTAATTTCAAGGCGTAAGCCATCGCCAAGCAATCAGGATGACAGGGAACAGGAAGAATATCTTCCGGTTTAAAATAAGGACTTTGTTCTAAAATTGAGCGACGAACTTCTGTTAAGGTGTACCTGTCTCGTTTGGGGTTAAATCCTGCTAATCTTCCGGCTGCTTGTATCGGTTGAAAAGTTACACCCCGGATGCATTTTTGCTGTAAAGCATATTCGATGATT
The DNA here is from genome assembly GCF_002367995.1 of Calothrix brevissima NIES-22. GTDB lineage: Bacteria > Cyanobacteriota > Cyanobacteriia > Cyanobacteriales > Nostocaceae > Aulosira > Aulosira brevissima. The sequence continues at coordinate 5,478,306 of NZ_AP018207.1, read as the reverse complement.
TTACCGATTTCGCTGTCATTTAAACCTTTCTTGAGGGTGACAACTAATGTAGTCGAAATATTATATTCATTGAGATTAGCTATTGCTTGTTCTCTGATATGGCGTAAATCTGCACCGCGTAACTCTTTTAAAGCGGCGGCTTCAAAGCTATCAAATTGTAAATATATCTCAATTCCGGGCATGTATTGACTCAAGCGATCGCAAAATGATTTATCCTTAGCGATCATCACGCCATTGGTATTGATCATTAAATGCTTAATCGGCTTGGTTTTGATAATATCCAAGATTTGAAAAAACTCAGGATGAATCGTAGGTTCGCCACCACTGAGTTGTACTATTTGCGGCTCGCCTTCATTAGCAACTACCGCATCAATCATACTTTCAATTTGTGCTAAACTGCGATGCAGTCTTGGTTGCTGAGATAATTGGGAAATTTCTTCTGCGCCAGAATCAGCGTAACAAATTGGGCAGGAAAGATTGCATTTATCTGTGACTTCAATTAATGTTAAACAACTATGCTGTTCGTGATCGGGGCAAAGTCCACAATCATAAGGACAACCATATTTAATTGGCGTATTAAACTTGAGGGGCATATCCCCTGGTTTAATAAATTCTAGAGATTGTTTATAATATTCAATATCATCAGCAATTAAAACTTCTTCTTTTCCGTGAGTAGGGCAATGTTTAACTAAATAAACACAATCATCTTGAAAAATGATTTTCGCTTCTACCTTAACTAAACATTTTGAGCAAACACTATTAGTTAAGGCGTAAAATAAATAATTGCGGGTAGGCATGGTATTAAATAAGGCAGAGGGCAGAGGGCAGAAGGCAGAAGGAAGGGAATGATGAAGAAGTTTTGTAGGGTGAGCAATGTCTAGCTGAAAATCATGGAAAATTATGTAAATTATTTATTGAATTGAAACATTTGTAAAATACTGCGGCGATAGTAGAGGATTGTTAATAGGCAGGCAATTTGAATAGCACTCAATCCCAAAAATGGGTGAAAATCAGGTTTAATGAAATCTATCAAGAAACGGAACGCAAAATAAGAAATTAAATAAAATTTAAATAATTCGCCATTTTCATATTGAAACCGGCTGCGCCAGCGTAAGAATATAATTAACAATAATAAAAATAAGATTTCATACAATTGTGTGGGATGTCGGGGAACACCATCGCCAAAATCTACACCCCAAGGTAATGTGGTGGCGATTCCGTAAGTGCGATCGCTCAAACCGGTGAGAAAGCAGCCAATTCTCCCGATGGCTGTACCCAAAATTAAGGGAAATACAAATACATCGCCTGTAGATTGATGAATTCCAATAATTTTTTTGGTAATTTCTACGCCAATTAATCCCCCCAAAAGTGCGCCGACGACTGTTTTACCTTGGAGTAAGAGTAAAAGTAATTGCTGTTGATTTTGCCAAATTAAATCAATATGTTGCAGCCACACCAACATTTTGGCACCAATTAAAGCACCTATCATCCCCCCAACAATTACAGAAGTACGTTGACTAGGTGTAATTGAATCTTTACGCACACGCTTTATTAATAAACGAAAAGCAGTAGCATAAGCTAAAGATTCAAATAAAATATGTGGATGAATTCGCAACGAACCTATCCCGATATAAACAGGGAAAGTCAACATAATTCGTAATTTGTAATTAGAGGTTGTTTATCAAGTATCAAGTTGTATTAATAAGTAGTTAAACATAATTAAGTAAGACGTAGGTTGGGTTGAGGGACGAAACCCAACATTTTCGGCGCTTTGTTGGGTTTCACTTCGTTCAAACGCCAGTTGCTACAACGGTGGAAACCCCCCTTCGGGTTCGCCAGTCGCCTGCGGAGGGAAACCCTCCCGCAGCGCTGGTCTCACCGCAACGCACTGGCTCCCCAACCTACATTTATCTACATTTATCCTTAACTGAACGGTATCGTTCTACAAAGTACCCAAAGGCGATCGCACAACGAGCGCAAGCTCATGGGCATTCGGTGAGTCGAGAGACTGTAACATGATGAGAGATAAAGTGTTACGGAAATCTGTGGTGTTATGAGAAATGAAAATTCCCCCTGATGCGATTATTGCAGACGAAAAAATTACCCGCTACTTATTAGTACCAAGAGAACAAGACGATAAATCAAAGTTTCTTGCCCAAGCTGGATTTACACAAGATAACCCAGAACTATTGAAAGCAGCAATTAGGCAACTGGCAGATTCAACAGAAGCAATACAAGATAGAGATAATGAATATGGGGTGTTCTATTGCGTCACTGGTGAATTAATCAGCTTAAAGGGGCGAAACTTAGCAGTGATTACAGTTTGGCTACAAAGGACTGTTGATGGCAAGTTTCAATTTATTACCCTCAAACCTAACAAGGAGTCTGCAAATGAACTTTGAACTATACCAACGTGTTGCTTTAAATCGTGACTTGGATGAATATCAATTGAAAAAAGGTGATTTAGCAACTTTAATTGATTTTGTTCCTCATCCCAACAATGGCGAACAAGGATGTGTTCTAGAAGTATTCAATGCAACTGGTGAATCAATAGCTGTTGTCATTGTTCCTCTATCTGATATTAAACCACTGCGAAATCATGAAATTTTAAGTGTTCGCTCTTTGGTGGAAATTTAGGTTGTTTAAGTGACAGGAATCATTTATATTGCGATGCCTATGTCAGCACATTAGTTCTCTGGCGGGAGAGTGCCATTATTATCTATATTATCCATAGTTATTCTGGGTTGTCATTGTCATTTATCAGAGACGCGATTCATCGCGTCTCTACAATGTTATGTAATGATCACTCGATTTCCTCACACAAAATCAATAATTTTTCCATCGCTTCGGCTAAAGAAATTAAATCTGTCCAAGAGGAGCCGCTAACTAAGTTTTGTGCATGTGCTAATCGGTTGCGTAGCTGTTCGGCTGATTTCAAAAACCTTTCGCCAAATCGCTTGGATTTTAATCCTAGTTGTTCTAGCAATTCTGGTTGATTTAAAACTAACTCGCGCTTATCGCAAAATTGCAGATAATCTAATAAATCTGTGGCTTCATTTCTTTCTTGGCTTTCGCGCCACAATCTTTGTGCGACTTGTAAACGTTCTGGTTTTAAAACTTTCTGCCAACTATTATCTACATAATAAAGCCGCACCAGTCGCAGCAAATTCATTTCTAACAGCGTGACTAAGCCAAATAACAGCATTCTCGCAGGTGCTTTTTGCAAATCGCCACAGGTAACAATTCCCGTTACTTGATTGCAATCCAGCACAAATAATCGGGGAGTTTGTTGCAGAATTGGTAGCAGTTTCATCAGTGGAGTGGAAATAGCGATGAGTTCTCTGGGATGAAATATGCGCTGATAATCGCTGCATACTTTTCCCGATGTTGCTTTGTGTAAGTTGGCGCGTTCTACATAGCCAGTGATGGTATCACCTGACTCAACACCAACCACATCAAAGTCGCGTGCTTGCATCCATTGCAGCACCTCTGTTACCTCAGCTTCTGCCGACACTGCTTTGAGGGGTTCTGCTACGTATTCAATCGTGATGTTGTTCTCAAATAAACTCCGCAAATCTTGAGAACGAGATTTAAGGTGCTTCATCCTATAAATATACTTCAAGCGCCCAGACTTGTTGAGCCTGAGCGCTTGAATATTAGGTTGCAGAGAAACTTCTGCTGGTTATGGAATTTAAGCAGGCATCATTTGCATCATCCGGCAAGCTTCTGCACATTTGCGGCAAGCTGCGGCACATTCCATCATTTTATCACCGCCCATTTCGTCACAAGCCATTGCACAGCGATCGCACATTTCTGCACATAGCATACAAGTACGTCCCATGAATTCGGAACCACTCATCATCATGTTCATGCACATCATGCACATTTCCGCGCAGTCGCGCATCATGCTCATCATGCTCATCATTTTCATGTCCATCTGCTTGCCTTGAGACATAGACATGCAGTGAGTCATGGTTTCCATACACATCTTGTGACATTCCATGCAAGCGTCCATGCAGGTTTGCATTTCCGTTGTCATGGATTCATTCATCATCATCATCATCATAGGAAAACCTCCTAAATAACTGATGCTTTTTAACTCGTCCTTTAGAGGACTTAACTATCAATTTAGACTGAGATTTTTAGGGAGTCAATAGTGTTTTTACGAGGGTATTTATATGCTCACTATCTCGATATGCTTACCGCTAATTTGGATGAATTACACATAATTTAGTGATATTTATTTGGTTAATTACATGAGAATTGTTGTAGATAAAGCCTCGGAAACTCCCGTAAAAAATCGGAGTTTTCGCAGACAACTAAATTTGTCAAGATGCGATCGCTAATTCGGCTTAAGTCTAAGGATATATTTATGTCAGTTTCTTTTAACAAATATCTATAAAAAGTTGGGCATTGGGCATTGGGCATGGCATATTATTTACATAACTTGATTTTCTTCTATTCTCTCTAGTCCCTAGTCCCTAGTCCCTAGCTCCTAGCCCCATAAATAAAAACCGTGAGACTAACAATAGTCCACGGCTTTGGTGTGGTGTGAGGAGACTTAACTATTGATATGATAAACCGAACTCATGCTATGTAACGCAAGCTTAACAGCTTTGTAACAAAATGATCTTTTGCTGACACAGAAGTGTGGTGCTAGCAAATAAGCAAATTAAAAATCAATTAAAATTTAAACTAAAGCGCCACCGCAACTAGAACCACAACCAGCCGTACAACCATAGCAATAGGCTGCGGTTTGAATCTCATCAATCAAATCTAAACTACCAGCCTCTAACAAGCTAGCAATTGTCAAAGTTTCACCATTATGGCTTTTTGCTGGTAAATTCATCATTTGGTTAAAGTCGCAATCATAAACGTTACCTAAATAATCAACCGATAATTGATTACGACACATTAAATGCTCAACTGTGCCAGCATTAAAGTTAGATGCTAAAAACTGCAAATAGCTGGCGGACAATTTTTGACGTTCTAAATACATTTTTGTTCTACCAACTGGTAGATTGGTGATGGTGAAGAGGTTGTTAAATACTATATCGAAATGTTCTTGCAAGAACATTTTATAAGCTTTCTCTAGGTTTGTCTGTTCGGGAGCCAAAGAAAATTTTTCTGCTTTGGGTAATTGGGGATTATAAACTAAATCCAAAATTAAATCTGATTCTTTTCCATAGCCAAGACGATTTAGCCACTGCAAAGCTTTAATAGAATCATCAAAAACACCAGCACCGCGCATTTTATCTACATTATCTGCTAGGTAACAGGGTAGGGAAGCTACTATTCTTAATTTATTTTCTGCACAGTATTCTGGTAAATCGCCAAAGCCATCGACAAAATAAATAGTCAAATTAGAACGCACAATTACCTGTTTACCTGTTTTTTTAGCGGCGGCTACTAATGGCTTAAAGCCAAAATTCATTTCTGGCGCGCCACCAGTTAAATCAACAATTTGAATTTCGGGAAATTTGTAAATTAATTCAATTAATTGTTCGCAAATTTCTGGAGATAATTCTTCTGTGCGTTTTGGACTAGCTTCTACATGACAGTGGGTACAGGCTAGGTTACAGCGTTTACCTAAATTAATTTGTAATACAGATATAGTTGTTTTAGTTAACGGCTGACTGAGCTTTTGTTGAAATGGTGTTACTGTTATATCTAATGAATTTAAGGATTGAGTCTGCATTTTTATTTTGTCTCCGATAAGATTAACTTTTAATCTTTGTAGGGGCGTGGCAAGGCTAAAATGTTGCAAAAAAATGTAGGTTGGGTTTCCTTAAGTCAACCCAACACCAGCATCTATGTTGAGTTTATGAAATTCATGTTGGGTTTCGCAAAGCCTCAACCCAACCTACATCTAATGCACTATTTTATTTGTGTCATTCCACTACTAATATTGATAGTAATTTGTGGTTAAAAGTTAGCAGCAACCACCACCGTCATAATGCCATGTGGAATCAGTAACTATGATTTCTGTTGGCTTTAAAGCTGCAAGTTTAGCGGCAGTTTTATCGCACACGGCTGCGGGAATACCACGCTGCAATAAATGTCCTGCTCCGTCATCAAATAAAGATTCTGTACCTGCATAAATTGCAGTTTTACCAGTAAAAATACAGGCTCCATCTGCGGGTATGGCAACTTTAAAAGATACAGAATCTAGACTTTCTAAGAGTAAATTTTCTTCTAGGTTATAAGTTAAAGTATCTAGTAATCGGTAAGGACGGCGGGCACGAATTTCTACTTGCCCAAAACCAGCATTAACAATCAATTGTGTATAATCTTGATATGTTAGTGCGCCAGATAAGCACATGGCTCTGAGGCGTTCATCTTGTTGTAGATGTGCAGGTATGGCACGAGTAGCGATGGGATCGCTCATTTGTAAACGTCCGCCTGGTTTTAAAACGCGATATGCTTCTTTTAAGGCGCGGGTTAAATCTTCTGGTTCAAAGATGTTAAAAAGACAGTTTTGTGCTACAACATCTACAGCCGCATCAGCAACGGGTAAATTAAAAGCGTCACCTGCGTAAATTTGGACAAAACTGGGATCAAACCAAGGATTTTCTTGAGCGGCGATTTCTAAATTGCGTGTAGCTGCTTCGCGCATGGCTTCTACTGGTTCCACGGCAATTACAGCACCAGGACGACGGGAAAAATAAGCAAATTGTAAGGCTTCTAACCCACCACCCACGCCAACATACAAGACGGTAGGTTGATTAGCTAGTTCAGTTGGGTGAACAGTAGTACCACAACCATAGTTCATTTCTTGCATCGCCAAGGGCATTTTTAGTCCTGGTAGTTGCAGAGGTGTACTTTGGACACAACAAAGTCCCACTTGTGGTGTTTGTGCAACTTCACGATAAAATTCTGCTGCTGTTTCTAAATAGGTCATTGCGATCGCGTAAAATCAACTTTAACTTTACGCATCGTAATACAATTAACTTTCAATTGTATTAGTGTGAGATAAGAATCTAAGCAACCTCTAAACTACTGGTTTTACTTAATTTCTCCGCCGACAAGAATCCTCCAAACAACCAGAGAATAGGCAGTTTAGGGGATTAGTCAGAGTCAGGATTAATTGTATAATACGTAGCCGATACCATGTAAGGTTTGCAGTAAAGGCTTTTCGTTATTAGCTTCAAGTTTTTGGCGGAGGTAGCGAATAGACATTTCCACGATTTGAGAGTCGGCGATAAAGTTGTGACTCCAGACTTCTGCTAAAATGCGATCGCTTGTGATAATCTCTCGCGGATGTATCAGTAAATATTCTAGTAACTCAAATTCCTGTTCGGTTAATTCAATCAACCTCTGGCCTCGATATACTTTGCGCGTCAGACGATTTAAACTCAGGTCTTCAAATTCTAAAATATCTGTGCCATGCTTTATCTGGCTTTTTCGCAGATGAGTCCGGATGATGGTAACTAAGTCTTCAATACAAAAGGGTTTAACTAAACGATCGTCAACATCAGCATCTAAGCCTGCAATGCGATCGCTTGTTTCATCCTTGACGGTTAATAAAATTATTGGTAGTCCTTTGTCAATACTTCGCAGGCGATGACAGGTTTCATACCCGGATAAACCTTGTAAAGTCCAGTCTACAATTACTAACTCTGGATGTAACTTCTGTGCTGCGGTAACGGCAGTTAGTCCATCGTAAGCAACACTGACTTGATAACCCTGATAATTTAGTTCTAATTCTAAAAATCGAGCTAGCTTGACTTCATCTTCAACCAGTAAGATGTGCGTCATAGATGATGTTGATAATTTCAGCAGAATACGGTTAGCACAGATACAGACTCGCCCATTTTAGAGAGGTACTAACTATTAAATAGTTAGACATCTAATTAGTACTCCGTTAGCTTAGTATAGTTCGGATTCAGTAACAACCGTAAATCTGCGGTTACCGATGACTGGAATATCACAAAATCATCATGATTTAGCAGTATACGGCAATATCTTCACCACACTCATCCGCAAGATAACAGAGAGCTTTAAAACGCAAAGTTACCACTTGTTCATAAAGAGGATTTAACTTACACATCGGTGGAATGTGCATTAAAGTGCGACCGAAAAGTATAATATCTCTTTCAAATGGACATTGGGCGGGAATAGCTTTACATAAGAAATGAGCTAGTTTGCGGTTATGAATTTCTATCCCTTCTAACCATTGACGTACTGGGTAGAGAAAGTCGTGATGTAAGAGAATTTGAGTAAAGCATGACATAATTTTTCTCCTAGTATTTTATAATTGCAAAGCCTGCTTAGTTAGTAGATTTAATTTCCTAAAAATATATAGGTTTTGTTTGTTGAGACTTATGCACGCGCTTTGCAGTTTTAGTTAGTAGTTTTAGTTAGTAATTTGGCTGATGCATTTTGCTGTTAGCGATAAATCTAACTACGCACTTAAGTACCTGTATTCCGGATGATTTATCTGTTGTCGCTCTTATCCTAACGTCCGAAGTTGAAGAAGGCAGAAGGCAGAGGGCAGAGGGCAGAAGGTTTTGTTTAGAAGGGGATTCTGACCCCTCCTAAACAAGAGCCACCAAATTTTCAATTTGGTGGGGGTCTTAAACCCTTACTCCCTTCGGTCGTGGCAGAGGGCAGGAATCAGAATTCCCTTCTGCCTTCTGCCTCCTGCCCTCTGCCTTTCTTGATAAAATTGCCACGCAAATTTGGCGATTTTTCAGTAGGCTTACCCGAACGCGATCGTTCGTCTATGCCTAAATGCAAGACTTTCAGCTTTAAGCTACATTACAAAAAGGATATTGTTGACGGTTGACGGTTGACTGCGACGCACTGAGCTTGTCGAAGTGTTGACTGTTGATACCAAACTGCAATCTAAAACGTAACATTGAAACCCAAACCAGGGCGGGGAAACCCAAACCTACCGAAATTGTAATTACGTATCAAAACGCGGATTCGTCTGACTATTGACTATTGACTATTGACTATTGACTATTGACAAATGACCAATGACTTCATAACTAACAAAAAACAAGCCTTTGACCTTTGGGCCCCAAGCTATGACAGGCTTTTACCTTCAGTGTTTTACCAAAGTATCCACAAACGCTTGCTAGAAAATGTTGATTTCCCACCCCAACCTCATGTCCTAGATTTAGGCTGCGGTACTGGTCGCTTGCTGGATCGTCTGGCGGCTAAATTTCCTGATTTGCGCGGTACGGGATTAGATTTATCGCCAGAAATGGTGCGTGTAGCGAGACAGCGTAACCGCCATCGTCCCCGGTTGATTTTTGTTGAAGGTAAAGCTGAGTCTCTTCCTTTTGCTGATGGTCAGTTTCATGCTGTTTTTAACACTATCAGTTTTTTACATTATTTAGAGCCGAAGCAGATTTTCAGCGAAGTTGCGCGGGTGTTATCGCCTGGTGGAAGGTTTTATTTAGTTGACACTACGGTTAAAAGTCAGCCAGAACTTAATGTGACTTTGGGCGCTTTGGGGAAAGTGAGATTTTATAGTCCTGAACAACGGGAACTAATGGGTACAGCTGCTGGATTAAGCTGTGTCGGTCACTACTATTTATTAGGGCCTGTGTTGCTGACGATTTTTGCTAAAATAGGCTGATTGATGGTTTTTTGGTGAAATTTATGCTTTTAACGGGGGTTTGGTAAGATTAAGCGCCTCTGTTCCTTGATAATGCATGAAGACTACAGGAACTCGAATCAATTTTCTACCCCATTCCGACCAGCGAAACTTTGGTTTAAGCGATCGCGGTAAATCTTCAAAAGCCACCTGGACAAAACCAAATCGCTGGTAAAATTCTACCAAGCGCTGACCGAGACATTCTAAATATAACGGCTGAGTGGCTGACTTAATTAAATGCTGGGTGAGAAAACTACCCAAACCGCGATCGCGCCAAGCTTTAGACACGACTAAACTACCAAGTTCTTGAATATCAGCAAAATTTCGTAACTGGCCGCAAGCTACTAATTGGCGATCGCATTCCACCACCCAAAATTGCTGCCAGCGTAACTGGGTTGGGTCTAGTTTAGCCGATAAAACCAACAATCGAATCTGCCAATTATCTTCAGCTATTGCTTGGCGGACAATACATCCAGAGGGTAAAGCTAAATTATTCTGTAGCATTATCAATGCAAAATCAGGATTTTTTACTAGTTACATTTAACTGTAACAACCTAATTAAACATTACTTCCGATAGAGATATGAAACAAACAGAACCATATTCTAGATAGATAAAATTACAATCCTTTGGTTCTTAAAATGTAGCCATAATTAATCACAGGAATTCTCATTATGTCTGAACAACAAAAGCAAAAATCCAATAGTGAAGCTAATACTCCTAGTGCTTCTGGTGGCTATCAAACCCCTTTAGAAGATAGTATTCGCAAAACCGGTGATGCCGAAAAAAGCGATGCTAAAGAAACAGCCAAGCCAGAAGCACCTGGCGAAGATAACGTAGCTGGTAGCCCAAATCAAGGAACTGAATCCCGCTAATTTATCTTTTGATCTGCGGATTTACCTCATTCAACACAGTCTTGTTATCTTCACCATAAGTCACCAAATTTAGAGTGGAAATTGCAGTTACAAGAGCAATTTTCCACTCATTTTTATAGAAATTAAAATTTTTATTATTAACTTATATGTATCCAAGTAACTCTACAATCAAGTGAAGCACCCCAACCTGTTCCGCTAAGGTTGGGGCTACCAACACATCAGTTCAATTCAGAGACGGTTTTGTCATCATCTGGCTATCCATCCCCACCCAGTTGCGCGGAGAATGGAGCTAGCTTTCCGCCGAATTCGGTAAATTAGCAGTGTTATCGTAGCTAGAACTTTAGTCCTGGCTATGAAATAAAATATTTCTGTCTATCGCGGAATTGCCCAGTCTGAAAATGAAGCATAATTAGTACCTAACATTTTCACTAGACAATTTTACTCAATAGGCAACTAGCGATAAATATTTAATTAGTACAACTAGGGTACAAATAACTAATTACTCATGCCCAATGCCCAATGACGCTACTGAGGGAGCCGGGGAACCCTTTCGGCAGTTCCTCCCCAATCCCCAATGCCCTATGCCCAATCTCATAAATCAAAGATATAATTTGGAAGCTGAAAAATCTTTCAGTTCTATAATGTCCAAGAGACCGCTAATAAAATGGGTGAGCAAATATGTGCTAGAAAATGTTGTATAAAACGTTTCTAGTTCTTTATAGACATGCGCATTCATTCTCTTTTGGCTGCTGTTTTCGCTCAGTAAATATCATTTTCCCAACATCCCCAAATTATGGATTTGTCAAACTTTACTACTCTTCAAAACTTAGAAGCTGCTTTTGGTGGCGAATCGATGGCGAACAGAAAGTATCTGTTTTTTGCTGAAGTAGCAAATAAGCTTGGGTTTAAAGACTTAGCAAAACTGTTTAAAGAAACAGCAGAACAAGAAACTGCTCATGCTTTTGCACATTTTGTATTGCTGCATCCAGAACTTGTAGTCAAAGATCCAGATGCTTTAACAGACGAACAAAAGCGAGCAATTGTTTCTCGTTGTTTATCTTTAGCAATTGAAGGTGAAACTTATGAATACACTACCATGTATCCAGAGTTTGCCGCCGCAGCCGAACGCGATCGCGACAATCCAGCAGCAGAAGAATTTACTAAACAAGCGCAAGAATCTAGCGAACATGCTAATACATTCCGTGAAGCAGCACATCGCTTTGGATTGTTAAAATTCATCGAAAATTATCACGCGGATCGCTACGCTGAAGCTTTAGAAGTTTTAAATGGCGGACAAGCTGCTACTAGAGTAGCTGGAGAAGATCCAAAAACCCGTAAATGGATTTGCAGACAATGCAGCATGATTTACGATCCTGTGACAGGCGATCCTGATTCTGGTATTGCTCCTGGTACAGCATTTGAAGACATTCCTGATGATTGGCATTGTCCCATTTGTGGCGCTAGCAAGAAAACCTTTAAACCACTTGAAGAAAAAGTTGCTGCATAAAATTTAATATCGCCGTTATTCATTGAATGCGACACTTTGTAGGGGCACAACTTTATTTGTTGTGCCTTTACTATTTAAATCATAATTATCAGGGCAATTACCATGAATTCTGAAGATGAAATCAGGCAATTAGAACCTCAAAAACCTGTTTATTTAGAACTAAATTTTCAAATAGTTTGCGCCATTAGTTTAATTGCAGTACTAGGAGTAAGTAGTGTCACTCCAGCTTTTCCCAGTTTAGCCAAAGCCTTAAATATTCAACCGCAAAATTTAGGTTTATTAGTCACAGCATTTACATTACCTGCTCTAGTTTTAGGGCCAGTTATTGGTGTACTTGCTGATAGAATTGGCAGGAAAAAAATTATTGTCCCAGCCTTGATTTTATTTGGTATTGCTGGTACAGCTTGCGGTTTAGTGCGTGACTTTAATTTATTGCTATTTTTGCGGTTAATACAAGGAATTGGTGCTGCGCCATTGCTATCTTTGAGTACCACCTTAATCGGTGATTTATACACAGGGGCAAGACGCATGACAGCAATGGGTTACAATGCCAGTGTGAGCAGTATAGGTACAGCCAGCTATCCCACCATTGGCGGAGCATTAGCAACATTAGGTTGGTTTTATCCGTTTTTGTTGCCAATTGTAGCCATTCCTATTGGATTAATTGTATTTTTGGGACTAAAGAATCCAGAACCAAAAGGCGATCGCAATCTCCAAGAATATTTAACAAATGCTGCTAAAATTCTCAAAAATCGCCGATTATTTGGATTATTTATCGCTAGTGCAGCTAACTTCGTTCTGCTTTACGGAGCCTACGTTACTTACTTCCCCCAATTAATTAACGATACTTTTAAAGCTCCAGCATCTGTAATTGGCATTTTACTTTCTAGTGTTTCTGTTGCTATTATCATCTCATCTTCTCAGTTAGGCAGATTAGCGAGAATATATCCCGCAACAAATTTAATTCAAATATCGTTTATTTTATATGCCCTAGCCCTTGCTATTGTTCCCTTCATGCCAAGTATTTGGTTTTTATTAATTCCCACCACCATTTTTGGTATCGGTTTAGGGCTAGGTTTTCCCAGTATCCAAACACTATTAGCAGATTTAGCCCCAAAAGAATATCTTGCGACAATACTATCAGTAAATGGTACATTTTTTGGCTTAGGGCAAACCTTAGGGCCTGTTTTAATGGGTATTGCTTTTAGTATTGGTGGGATAAATAGCGTATTTTATACAGGCGTTGGATTTGCAATTTTGATATTTTTTGTCTTTAGATATCTCACATGTACTAGAGGCTAAAAGATATTTGTCATTGGTCATTTGTCATTTGTCATTTGTCATTTGTCCTCCTTGTCCCCCTTCCCTTATCTACCCTAACCCCTAACCCCTAGGGCATATTTTAAAACTCTAAATTAGACTTAATTGTAGGTTGGGTTGAGGAACGAAACCCAACATTTACATCACTTCGTTGGGTTGCGCTTGGTTTAACCCAACCTACTTTTGGAGTTTGCAAACACACACTAACCTCTAGCCTCTAATCCCCACTCCGCTTATGATGGTGTGAGTTTTTGGGCACCTCATGTGACAGACAATCACCACCAGCAACACAAGATAATTACTGTATTCGCGATCGCTTTTTCTGTGACAGCTTGTAGTTTGACGGCGGGTATTACCCCACAATTAAAAACTCACCAGCTACCAACTAAAGTTAATCCCGTTCCAGTTTCCCAAGAAAACTTAACTAGTCAAATTAATAGCCAATCCCAGCCACCAGCTAAAGTAGAAAACCTAAATTTTACAGTTCCGTTAACCTTTCAGGGAAAAACTGTTTATCATGTCCAACCGCAAAATAACGAGAAAGTTATTGCCTTGAGCATTGATGATGGCCCCTGGCCCAAGACAACAATCCAAATGCTAGATATTCTCAAACAAAATGATGTGAAAGCTACATTTTTTTGGGTAGGACAAGCTTTACAAAATAATCCCGAAATTGCTAAACGAGTAGTAGCCGAAGGACACGCTATTGGTAATCATACTTGGCATCATTGGTATCGCCGTATGGATTTAGCCACAGCCAAAAGTGAAATTGAACGCACCAACGAATTGATATATAAAACTACAGGAGTCAAAACAAGTTTGTTTCGTCCTCCTGGAGGTGTTTTAAATAATGGATTAGCAACTTATGCGAAAAGCCAAAAATATGCAGTAATTATGTGGTCGCAAACTTCTGCTGATACCGATCCACGTGCTAAATATCAAGTATTCGTCAAGAATGTCCTCAGAGATGCCAAACCAGGATCTATAGTATTGATGCACGATGGCGGAGGCGATCGCACAAGAACTGTGCAAGCCTTACCAGAAATCATTACTAGACTCAAACAGCAAGGCTATAGATTTGTCACAGTTCCCGAACTATTACAAATTCAACAGTCAATAGTCAATAGTCAATAGTCAATAGTCAACTGTCAACTGTCAACTGTCAACTGTCAACTGTCAACCGTCAACAGTCAACTATCTCCTATTCACTCATTGCTGAGGCGCAAGCTTGCGCTTCTTGCCAAATTTTCTGCAAGAAGAACTCGGTGCGATCGCTCATGGTGGTGACGAATACGCCTACAGTCTCCTCCGAACCATTGGATAGCCAAGAACCCTGTAAGGTGACTTCTAAATATTCGCTATCACAGGTAGACAGTGCCATAATCTCACTGTCATTGCGTTTCACCTCAGATTTGAGTCTTTCTACTCCTGGTAAATCAACAGGAAGCAAAAAGGAAGCTGTACTGGGTTCAACACAAAGAGATTGACCGACTCGTAAGGCTAAAATCACTCGCTGTGCTACCCATTCTTCCAACGAGAGACTCAAGCACTCTAAATAAAAGCTCCTTTCGGTGTAAGTTAATTTCAGCATTCCTTCTGCTCTCCTGTTATTCCAGGTTTGCTTGCAAATTGATCCAGAACTGTTTGTAGACAAAAATCGTTGGTGGTAAAATCGGCTGGAGTTGGCTACGCAGTCGCATACCAGCCTTTGTTATCCGGCGATTTCTGTTGCGGTAGTTATTCCCTGTATAAGAAGCACCAGGCGATCGCAAACTGACATGCTCTAGTGTTAGATTTTGGTTACTATCGCCATATTGGCAACTGTTATTGTCTGGCCGCAACATTTCTCGCCTATTAGCAGAAACTTTACCCTTACGTCCACCAGCTGCAATTTTTAACCCAATGTGTTTTAGCGCGTCTAATATCAATCCGCCTGCTATCGCCAAATTGAATTGTTTTGATGGCTTGATATTGACTGGAAACAGTGGTAAGTAATTTTCAGGAATTACCACTACATATTGCTCTAACACTTGCATTGCGATCGTCACAGCTTGACTCCTTATGAAAAAACCCCCGCTTCTTGTTTCTCTGAAGCGGGGGTAGGAAATTGACCTTAAAGTTTTCTGGTCTATATCGGTACAGTATGACTCTTGCGCCTGTACCTCCCGCTTGTTATGTCTAGTTGTGGTTTTGCACTCAGCCCATCAATGCTGATATCTCTCAAATCAGAATTACTGTCTGTGAATTGCCCATACTTGTAGCCACCATTACCCATAAAAAAATACTCCACTCCCAACAGTGCTGATTCCCGACTGGATCGGCAGTTGGTAGCACCTAAAGAAGTAGAGATGGGGAAAATGGATTTCACAGAAAATTTCACCTATTGAACATTCCTTTAAACATACTACACTTGTATTACTATCCTGTCCATACCTTAAAGGAGAAAAAGTCATGCATACAATCGCTCGCACCCCAACCACCGATATGGAAGTTACCAGCATCCGTTTAGAACGAGAACTCAAAGAGAAACTCAAAGATATTGCTGGAAATCAGGGATATCAAGCCTTAATTCGAGATATTCTCTGGAATTATGTGCAGCAAAAATCCGGTGAGTGGAAACCGCGATTTTCCCGTACTGATATCCGAGCGAGCATAGCAGCCACGGCGCAACAAGAAGAACGTTGTGTACTCACAGGTCAAGTCATTCAACCACAACAGCCGATGCTTTTAGGACTAACAAGAAATGGCGATATGGTTCCTCTAAGCATCGACAGTTTGGCTGGCTAGTTTTTCTACATCTGAATGCAGCCTAGTTATTACTGATTCGGAAAACTAAGCTGCATTCAGCATTGAATTTTATCTAAACTATAAATAAATCTTATATCAAACTTGTGAAACATCTATTAAGTAATGAGGAAATTGATCGAGGGCGATCGCGATCGTTCAGCGATGAGAAAGATCGTTATTTTACCCCCTGGGGGTTTGACATCACTTGACAGATCGAAATCATCAGCATATTAAATAAATGATTATTCAGCATAGGAGTGAAGCAACAATACCCATCTATACTTGGCTTTTAAAAGCAAGTAGGTATCTACATTGTTTCTAAAGCTCTGCCTAAATCGGATTTTAGCTTTAAACAGACCCATAGAGGTTTAGTTTACTGAGAACAGGAATTGTGAAAAAAATATAATGATTTGCCAGTTAGTTCTCCGTGTTAACACGGGGGGCACTGCCAGACTTTTGGCTTCAATTCCAGAGAAATTACGGTTTATGTATAGTTACAGACAGGATATTCTATGTCCAAGTTAGTAAATTAACCGAACCTGAGCGAGTTAAACACAATCTGGCAAAGGTGTTCTAGTATATCCTTAGATATCTGATTACTTGTGTAAAAAATCGTTTAATATACCAAATACTTAGTCATCTGACATAGAAAGGGGCTATAACAGGTGAGAGAAGTCTTCATTAAAGATTTGTAATTCATCAGGGTGCACCAAACATAAAAAAAGGTGAATAACTAAGTAAGCCAACGAGGTTGGGTGCAAAAAAATGGGGTCGTTATCCAAGAGCGTACCAGGAATGAAAAAGCGTTTATCATCGCCACCACAGTGCCCAGATGACGTAGATCGACTACAATCATACCCAGTCAAGCTGATGCAGCATCCGGAAGAAACAGCCCACCAGTTGTTAGAACAGATTAATCAACTCATCGCTACCAAACCAGCGACGATATTAATGCTGCAAGAACTGGCGAAACTCCTGGGAACTACCTTTGAGGTAGATTGTTGCTTAGTGACAGTGATGAGCGAGCCATCTACTGAATCCACTAGTGCTTATTGGTGTCATGAAGAATATCTAGGGTTACCGCAGTCAGAGGAAATATTCTCCACAGAACAGTTACTCATGGAACTGAATGTAGTTCAATGCGCGCCTGAACCTTTAAATATTGAGGACATTTCCACTATTCAAAAAAGCCTGGAAAATGGTTGTCAATCTTTACCATTACCAATTAAAGCAGTTTTGGCAATTCCTACCAGATTTCGCGGTAAAAATAATGGGGTAATTAGCTTAATTAAATTTCATCCCCATAATTGGACTCAATCGGAACAACTACTGCTAAAAAGTATCGAGTCATCTTGCGCGATCGCAGTGGCGCAAGTCGCACAATCACAGTTGATCGCTGATCAACAGCAGTCTTTGCAAAAAAACGATCAATATCAAAACCTGATCAAGCAATTAACTGTACTTAGCCGCAGCAATTTAGAGTTAAATCAAATGCTGCAATTAGCGATCGCTTCAGCAGCAGAATCGCTACAGGCAGATCGGGGACTGTTTATTATGTTGAAGTATACAGATCCCCTGTTCCGCAATCGCACGAAAAAACAAATTCCTAACGCTAAAGCCACCATAGTCAGACAGTGGACTAAGGATATTCAAAATCTTTCTAGCAGTACATCAGATATTTTAAATGACCAATCATTTGTGATTGCTGAGTGTGGCTTATGCCAACACATCTTCGCCGACTCTGTAAAACCGATAGTCATAAATGACTATGCAGAACAAAAAGATATTGTAGCAGCTGCACCACAGTTTGCATTTGAGCAATATCCAGCGATGCTGTTAATGCCATTAGAAAGTCAAGGTAGAATCTTAGGATTTTTGGTATTACAGCAAGCAGCAGCTCGTACTTGGCAAGCAGCAGAATTAAATTTGGTAGAAATGGTTTGTGCCCAAGTCAGCAATGCGATTATTCAGTCACAAACATTGCGACAAGTCCAAAATTTAGTTGATGAGCGCACAGCCAAACTTCAAAGCAGCCTGGAACTACAAGCGAAATTGCACGAACGCACAAGGCAATATGTAGAGCAATTGCGAGAACTCAACGAACTCAAAGATGAATTTTTGAGCAATATGAGCGATCGCTTGCGCTATCCATTGACAAATATGATGATGTCAATTAAAAATTTACGCTTGCCAGGAATCACCGCCGATCGGCAAAATCGCTATCTCGATATTTTAGAGCAGGAATGTAGCAAAGAAATCAACTTGATTAATGACTTGCTCACACTCCAAAAACTCGAGTCAAAACAAGCAACTCCACTATTTAAAAATATCGATTTAAATACGAGAGTTCAAGATTTAGCAGCTTCCTTCGAGACCAAACTAGCAGAGAAATCACTCAGCATTACTCTCGATTTACCAAAAGATTCCTTAAAACTGCAAACGGAAATCGAAAGTTTTGACCGCATTCTCCAAGAGTTGTTGACTAATGCTTGTAAATACTCAGAGCATGACACCATTGTCGAGTTACAAGCCAATCACCAAGTTAACCAACTGGTAGATCAAGTTATTATTAAAGTGACTAATACAGGACGGGGAATCTCGTCTGAAGAAGCGACTTATATATTTGACAAATTCCGTCGTGGTAAAGGACGCTGGACTCCTGGGACTGGTTTAGGTTTAGCTTTAGCCAAATCCCTTGTGCAGCATTTAAATGGGACAATTGCCGTTGAGAGTACACAAATTGCCGATTCCGATCTGAGCAAAATTTGTTTTACCTTGACCCTACCCCAGTTCGCTGACGAAAGTAAACTATATTCTGAAAGTGATTGAACAACCTAACACTCAAGCGGACATGAATTTTGAAACCGCTAGTGACGAAACCAGCCTAGAACCCAATTTGAACCTTGATACAGGTGTTGCGCCATCTGTAGATATCCAAATTGAAAAAATCGCCGATAGACAACGACAAATCACCGCGAAAATCCAGATACCCCATCCAGTAGAGCAAATCTGGAAAGTATTGACCGATTACGAAGCTTTAGCCGATTTCATTCCTAATTTGGCTAAAAGTTGTCTGTTAAATCATCCTGATGGTGGTATTCGTCTTGAACAAGTAGGTTCCCAACGCTTACTCAACTTTAACTTTTGTGCCCGTGTAGTGCTTGATTTGCAAGAATCATTCCTGCAAGAAATCAAATTCTGCATGGTAGAAGGAGATTTTAAAGGCTTTTCTGGTAGTTGGTGCTTAGAGCCTTATACCAACGGTGAGATGACAGGTACAAATCTCTGCTACACAATTCAAGTTTGGCCTAAGCTCACTATGCCTATCGCAATTATCGAAAATCGCCTCACCAAAGATCTGCAGTTAAATCTTGTAGCTATTTACCAACGTGTCCAGCAAATAGCTAGTCAGTAGCCGATCGGGACTTACAAAAAATAAATTACCCATATGTCGTAGTGTGAGCATCTTGCTCACTGGTGTTCAAAAGCGAGCAAGATGCTCGCACTACAAATTTATTGGGTATTTAAAAAATTGGATGTCCCCTCAATCAATGTGAATACCAAAAACCTATCCTAAGTACACATCAAAAACTTAGGATAGGTTTTAAATTTTAGATATAGACCAAAAGTAAAACTACCGATCGCAGTTCACTTTTATTTTTAATACCCCCAGGGGAATTCGAATCCCCGTTACCTCCGTGAAAGGGAGGTGTCCTAGGCCTCTAGACGATGGGGGCGCGTCGGACTCAAGCCTTTTATAAATTAACCAATTTTTCAGAAGTTGTCAACAGTCTCTACAAAAAAAATTTTTAGTCATTAGTCATTAGTCATTAGTCATTGGTCATTAGTCATTAGTCATTGGTCATTGGTCATTGGTCATTGGTCATTGGTCATTGGTCATTAGTCCTCCTTGTCCTCCTTGTCCTCCTTGTCCCCCTTGTCCTCCTTGTCCCCCTTGTCCCCCTTGTCCCCCTTGTCCCCCTTGTCCCATGCCCCACCGTCCTTTTTGCCAACCAAATGAAAATATAGTATTATAAGAAACTAAGTATGGAAAAAAATTTGATTTTAATCACGAAAAAGGGTGTGATGTTGTACCCTTTAGAGGTAATATTTACTCTTCTTTACAAAAGATTTTGATATTTATCGCTCAAAATCTACAACATGGAAGCATCTTTTGAAATCACCTTACAGATGGTGACTGCTGTTTTTGCAGGTATTAGCGCCCAAGTCCTGGCTGCCTATCTCCGGGTACCCAGCATTGTATTATTGCTGTTGTTGGGCATTTTGCTGGGGTCTGATGGTGTAGGTCTATTGCACCCGCATTTGCTGGGTACGGGTTTGGAAGTGATTGTCGCTCTCGCAACGGCAATAATTTTGTTTGAGGGTGGACTAAACCTGGATTTGCGTGAGTTGGGTAGGGTTTCTGTCAGCCTACAATTGCTAGTTACTCTAGGAACGCTGGTGACGCTGCTAGGTGGAAGTATGGCGGCTCACTGGTTGGGAGAGTTTCCCTGGAATATTGCGTTTCTCTACGCCTCGATAATTGTGGTTACAGGCCCCACAGTCATTAATCCCCTGCTGAAACAAATTAACGTCGATCGCCAAGTAGCCACCCTACTAGAAGGCGAAGGGGTATTAATTGACCCAGTTGGCGCAATTTTGGCGTTCGTGGTCTTGGATACGATTTTAAACGGCGATGCAGACCCGTTAAATGCCATCATCGGTTTGCTGATGCGTCTGGCTGTAGGTGGAACTATTGGCGCAGCTGGTGGTTATTTAATGAGTTTGATTTTCAAACGAGCTAATTTTCTGTCGTTTGAATTGAAAAATTTGGTGGTACTGGCTATACTTTGGGGTCTGTTTACCTTAGCGCAGACTATTCGCAGTGAGTCGGGCGTAATGACAACGGTTGTGGCTGGGGCGGTATTCGCTAACTCTTCGGTACCAGAGGAACGACTTTTACGCCATTTTAAAGGTCAATTAACAATTCTCAGCGTTTCTGTACTATTTATCTTACTTGCAGCCGATTTATCTATTGCCAGCGTGTTTGCTTTAGGTTGGGGTAGTTTACTCACGGTTTTGGTGCTGATGTTTGTCGTGAGACCGATTAACATCCTGTTATGTACCTGGAATAGTGACTTAAATTGGCGACAGAAATTATTTTTAAGCTGGGTTGCACCTAGAGGAATTGTGGCGGCTTCTGTGGCGTCTTTATTTGCCATTTCCTTGACGCAACGCGGTATTAATGGGGGCGATGCGATTAAAGCTCTGGTTTTCTTGACCATTATCATGACTGTTGTTTGCCAAGGACTCACAGCCGGACAGATTGCTAAGTGGCTGCAAATTACTTCAAAAGAGGCGACTGGGGCGGTAATTGTCGGTTGCAATCCGTTGAGTCTGTTGATTGCCCGATTCTTTCAAGAACGGGGGGAAAATGTGGTGATGATTGATACAGACCCAGATTGCTTTGCTCAAGCTGAAGCCCAGAATTTGCGCGTAATTGCTAGTAGTGCCTTAGATACAGATGTGTTAGAAGAGGCGGGATTAGCATCGATGGGCACTTTTTTGGCGATGACTAGTAATGGTGAGGTAAATTTTGTTTTGGCGCAACGGGCGGCTGAGGAATTTAACCCGCCGCGCGTGTTAGCGGTTTATCCGCGCGATCCACAAGCTAATAATTCGGCAACGAGTAAAGTTAATCAAGCTTTTGTCTCAGACTTGGCGATTAAAACTTGGAATGAGTATTTGAATGATGGGCGGGTGAAACTGGGAACGACAACGCTGAGTGAGTTGGAATTTGCAAGTCAACAGGATCACATCCAAGAAAAGATTCGGACTGGGATTTTAGTACCTCTGTTGTTGGAAAGGGAACAACGTTTACAGGTAATGCCTGTTAATCAAGAATGGGAAGTAGGCGATCGCATTATCTACCTGTTACATGACCCCAGACCAAATCTTCTTAAACGTTTATCTGGTGGAAGTAAGTCTACTCGTCTACCACTGGAAACTTTACCTGAGGTAGAAGAGGTTCCTTTAGCAAAGCTGGCTCAACTTTCCACTAGTGAAGCTGCTGGAAGTTGATGCAAGTTGCTGTATATTTCTTTCTCTTGCCACAGTAAAGCAGATAAATGCACGATCGCCAGCAATAAAGCAATGGGGGAAATAATATAGCTGTTTAAAGCGTAAAGGTGCTGGACTGTGATGGTATTAATTGCGTCGCCACCTACCAGGATATTCCGTAATTGTCCGCCGATGACAGGAATGGCTTCGATACTTCCTAACTCAATCATGAACCGCCAGTAGCCTTCTTGAGTCCAGTCGAGAAGCATAGCTGTCCAATCAAGAGCGATCGCGCTGAGGGTAAAGAAAATTCCGCTAATCCAAGCAGTTAACCAACTCTTGCGGAATTGTCTACCTAAAAACATGACTACAAGTTGAATTAAGGCGATCGCAATTACACTATTACCAGCAAATTCATGTGCTTTATGAAATAACCAACCATAAGCTACGGTAGTATCGATTGTTTTCAATGACCGATAAGCACCGCCTGCTGTTGGTTCGTAATAAAAAGACAGTAAAACTTCCGTAGTGAGGTCAATCAAGCACAATGTCAAAATTACGACTGATAATATGGTCGCTAGTCGCCGCAAAATCCTATCGAACTGGGTACTTTGCATGGCTGACACCTCTTTACATGATGTAAATGTGTATTAATATTACGATTTTAACTAAGAAATATTAAAAAATCTAATTAAATTAGAATTTATGATAATCATGCTTGTGATAGATAAAGTTCTATCAAAACATAGTGGAAGCATAAGAAAACAAGCGCTTTTAAGCAGGAGATGAACCGCGACTCAAGGAGATTTATCCGGTGTGTTTCTGATATTGCCCAATGCCCAATACCCCAAGGCGGCGGGGCGGTTCTCCCTCTCCAAGCACAAGGGGATCGAGTTTCCCGCCGCTTTCAATGAATTAAGCCAAATATTGTGACCAAATTTTTAAGGGTTCTGGCGAACCGTACCAAATACCAGGGCTTCTAGGCGAATGGTTAACGCCTTCAATCACAAGATTTTCTGCACCATCAAGATGAGCAGCTACAATAGGTGTGATGCCATCTCCCCAAGTGTTACCTTGACCGCAGGTTAATTGGTAACTACTGTAAGCTAACCAACTACCGCGTCGCCTTTGACCAAAAATGGTTTTACCAGCGACACATACGTAACGAATATTTTGATAAAACGCTCCGGGGTAATTGTTGGTAACAAAATCTAAATTCCAGCGCGTCCAGCGTTCTTGGCTAATATGGGGTGTACCTAAGGTAATTAAATTGGCGACTAAAGGGTGAGCTTGCCAAAGAGAAGATGCAAGTGGATTGCGTCCGTAAGGTTTCTCGCCTAAATAAATCCGCGATATCCAACCACCTGCAGAATGGCCAATTAAGTTAATTTGCGAACAGTTATATTTTTGTAAGATCTGTTTAACTGTGAAATCGAGTTGCTGGACAATAGGCGTTACAGGCCTACCGCTAATTAAGGCAAACCAATCCCGACGACGCAAGGGAACTGTGACTGAGGGAAAACCTAACTGTTGTAAAGATTGTTCCAGTTGGCGATAAGCAATCGCGCTTTCTAAATATCCAGGTAAAATAACTGTGGGTAGAGGCATTTGCTTGATTTAAAGATTTGACGAGAATCTAGGCAATTTATGAGAATTTGACGCGATCGCTTTTTAGTTGCTCAGTCAGCAATGCCCACTTTGAATTACAATATTACTTTATTACAAAAATAAAACTTAAAAAAATGGCAATTTAGCCGTTTTGTGCTCAACAGACAAAGCTATGATTTTTAGAGGAAAGCATCCGTAACCGAATAGAGTACAACCGGATAAATAATTTAGAGCCTGAAAAATAATTTATTGATAGTCAACTGCAATTGAGCTGAGTGAACGGTAACTGCTATGTCTTACGTCTCCCTACTAAGAAATCTACCAGAAGTATTATCCCAACCAACTGGGATAGCCGCGATCGCATCTGTGGGAATTCATGGTGCTATTGCCTTGATTGTGCCCTTAGTACCTGTAGATTCCAATAAAACCAAAGAAGTCGCATCATCCAAACCCATTGGGATGATGGAATTAAGCCAAGCCGATCAAAAACGGCTACCAGAAATTCCGGGAACATCGACAACTCTTCCTCCATCTCCAGTTCAGCTACAACAATCGCAAATTCCCCAGCTGAATTTTGGCGGACAAACTAATTTATCGGCTTTACCACCAGCACCACCTGCGCCGAATCCGAGTCAGATGATGTTGGAACCTATCCCCTCATCACCTACTAATTACCGTATTTCTGCCCTGCCAAAACAGCAGTCTTTACGGACATACTCGAAAAAAGATTTGGGATTGGATACCTCAGATCTGAATACTAGAAACAAATTCTCTTCATCAATTGCGCGTTATAGCAGCAAGGATATAGCCCTGGGACAATCCCAGCCTTTAGTAAGAAGTGGCTTACCAGTATTTCCGGCAGGAAAATTACCAGCTGGTTTACCAACTTCTCCTGCACCATTACCGATTAATTCCATGCCTGGTACACCAGGAGATACAATTAATACGGCACAAAATACACCAACAGGCGATAATACAGCTTCAGGTTCTCAAAACGGACAGCTATTAGCTGGAATTAACACCAATACACCAGCTGGAAATAATTTAGCTACAGCGACAACAGGGGTAGGATCTAATACATCTACATCAGGAACAGAAAAGGCGATCGCCCAGATAAAATCTTACGAAGACCTGAGAAAAACAGTTCAACAACAGTACCCCACTGCTGTAGAAAAAAGTGTGATTCGTGACAGCATTACTACAGATAAACCTGATGTACAAGGTTTGGTGTTAGGGCGATTAGTAGTAGGGCCGGAAGGCGTATTAGATATTAAATTTGAAGACTCTTCCAATCGTGCATTGCAAGTCAAAGCACAAGAGTATTTTAAGGCGAATCCACCACAGCGCGATCGCCAAATCGCTCATTACCCATTTAGTTTAGAGTTCAAAAATAGTAATAATACCGCCAGTGGAAATACTCAACAGCCAGCATCGGCGGATACTATTAAACCCTTATCAACTCCCGCAGTCAACAATAATCAGCCTGTACCTGCAACGGGAATCAGCCCCAAACCAGTATTAAATCTGCCAGTCAATAACAATCAACCTGCACCGACAACGGGAACAAGCCCCAAACCAGTATTAAATCTGCCATTCAAGAATAATCAGCCTGCACCAGCACCGGAAACAACTGGCAAACCTCAATCCAATTCATTAATCAATAGAATTAAGCCTGGATCTGCACCAACAGTAACAGCTTCTCCATTCCCCAATTTAGTAAATACAATTAAGCCTGTAGCGACACCAGCCGCTACTGTGAAACCATCACCCGCACCTGAGAACAACACCAGCCAGCCAACTCCCACTGTCGAACCTGGTAAGAAACTCATCCAGCAGTTACGTCAACTCAGAGAAGAACGAGAAACTTCTAGCAAATAGGGGTTAGGGGCTAGGGGCTAGGGGCTAGGGGCTAGGGAACAGAGGAGAGGTATAATTACTCTTGCAATGCCCAATGACGCCAGTTGCTACAACGCGGCGGCACTTCCTTCAAGTCGGCGAAGCCGCCCAACGGAGTGCCTTGGAAACCCGCGCAACACACTCACTCCCCAATGCCCAATGCCCAATGCCCAATGCCCAATGCCCAATATCTAATTACCACCCTGTTTCCGCTTTTTGAAAGACGTAGGCGGCTACTTGGAGAATTTCCTCATTGCTGAGTTTGTTTTTAAAGGCAGGCATGGCATTTTTGCCGTTTTTTACTTGGTTAATAATTGCTTTAATACCTTCTTGGTTATAATTTTCGAGGTTACTCGATAATGCCTCCTTTTTTAGGGTTTTATGGCTAATAAGGATGTTACCGCCACCTATATGGCAAGAAGAACAATTAGCCTCAAAGATTTTGGCTCCTTCTGATGCTTCAACAGCGAATGCTGGCAAAATGAATGTGAATCTAAAAAAGGCGATCGCCAACAGAAGTATAAATAAAGGTATTTTCACAAGTATTCTCAAGATATTCTCCTCGCAACAACCATTCGGCAACTGCAAAACCTTCTCCAGTAAGTTTTCTATGGCTGCTAGAAGCCTGAGAGATTACCAAATGCTATGTGTACTCTACCCTATGAAGCGCTGATTTCTGTAATGCACAAACATTATTAAGCGCAGAAATCTTCAATTTATCTGTAATCTTACATTGAAAAAATTCAATAGGATTCCCATTATTTTTCCATAAATCCCCTAAAAGTTAGCGGTGGCGAGTTACCCCCTCTGTTAACAAGCCTATGCAATGTTTAGCATTTTAGGCAGGGATGAGACTCGACACCGCTCATTATCTATAAATTGTCATCACTCTAGGTTGATGATGGATTGCTAGAGGCTAATTTGCCACTCAAGCAAGGAAATCATCTATTATCTAGCTGTCTCTAGCTATTCAACAATGACTTTACCAGTCATACCAGCGCCACGGTGAGGTGTGCAGTAGAAGGAGTATTCACCAGCAGGCGCGTCTGCGGGGAAGGTGGTGCTTACTTTTTGACCTGGATTCAACAACAGCTTAGTTTGAGATAAAGATTTAGCTAAATCAGCGCTTTTCGCGGGGTTTTTAGCAGCGTCAAACACTACGTTATGAGGAGCCAGCTTGTTATTCACCCATTCAACAGTATCACCTGGTTTTATGGTGATCTTGCTGGGTTGAAATTGTAGTAGTCCTTTATCACTACCTAGTTTGACTTGATAAGTCTCAGCAGATGCGCTGGGAGTAAAAACAGCAAAGCTGCTAACAACTAAAAGAATTGTCAATACAGCTAGGCTAAAGCGCCGCAGGCTAGACGCAATTAATTTCATGGCGTTCTCCTAACAAATGGTTTTAATTTTCCCTTCCCCATTTTAAATAAAAAATACGCCAAATATGACAATCTGTCGTAGATGAATTTTTTTTAATAATGAACTCTATTTCTCTAGTAGAAATTTAGGCAATCGGGTAAAAATACTTAAATAAATTTAACCGAAAATAATGTGTATACTTCAGCCAATCAAAGTAAATTTATAGTATGATCACCAAAATCAATATTTTTTGTCTAGATAAATTTAGCTGTAGATGTCTAAAAATCTTCTTGACCCCAACCAGGAGCTTTTTTTGCGGCGGTAAGAACGAAAGCGGCTAAACTTTCCACTTGTTGTTGGGAGAGAAAATCAGGGGTTAACTTGCGACACCAATAGGTTTCTTGAGTACCATCGTATGTCATGGGCTGACGCTTGACACTCCCTGGGCTAAAGCCATAGGGATTCTTGATTCAACGAGTCCACTTAGATTAGACCTCTTGCGGTATCTAAACTAGAGGTGGTTCTCTCCTCAAGCTTTAACTTTCCGAGGCAAGAGCGGTAGTTGGATTACTCCAAAGAATTTGTTTGTTTAAATTCTGTGTCGTCTAGCCCCCATGTTCGCGCAGCGTTCCCGAAGGGTAGATTTTACCTATTCCTGGGCAGGAACTAGAACTATGGAATAGAACCCCATATCTTCAATTGTCAAGGTACAGATTGCCGTTAGGCACTTAGGTTTTTATACAGGTTGATTACCGTTCCTGTTATATTTAATTTTACCCAAACGTGACCCAGGCCTAAACACCTGAAGCGCGGCTTTCATGAGGCAGTGCGTTGGACGGGTTTCCCGGCAGTCGCGCAACTGCTGTCCCCTTGCCTGAAGTACGAAAAGCGCAACTGCGTTGCTGTTTCTCAAGGGTTTTCAGCTAGCTTTCCTTATAAGCATCGATATTGGCAGCTTGAGCAGGTAAAGTACTGCTGTGATCGACCAATAAGACAATCAGTAGAACTAGAAATAGATAACGCGCAAATAACCGATATAGCATTAGCAGCTAGCTGAAATAGTGTTAATGGGGCAAAGTGTACTGAGTTCCAAGTTCTGAGTGCTGATTGTTACAGAAGTGGGGATATGAGAGTGGGTCTTCCCAAATCCCTAGTTCCGTTACTCAGCACCCAGATCTCAGACCTCAGTACTCAGTACTAACTACTGGCTTTAGTAGTAAATTTTGCCGCCTCCCCACTTATCGCCAAGAATTTTAGGTTGTAGAAGAATATGACCTGCGATCGCTTTTAAGTCATCATCGGTCAAATTTCTCATTTCTGTGAAAATATCTGCACTTTTGGTGCTGGGGTGTAATTCGGAAATTTCCTCTTCACCATCATAGGTAGTAGGATTCTTCATGTAGTCAACCAAACCTTCAATATTGTTACGGTTTGGTGTAGCCAGTGCTAGTGCTTCTGGTTCCAACCCTACGTTTTGGTTAGTCTTGGTAACACCCCCAACGTGGCATTGAGCGCAAGCGTACTGAAATAAAGTTTTACCTTCTTTGACTTGCTTTAAGCTGAGAGTAATGGTACCACCGTTATCGTTTAACGGTACGGTACGGGTGGCTGCATCCAATTCTAGGGCTGTTGCGCTACCGACAATCAGCTGAAACGTTAGTAAAACAGTAGCCACAACCACGCCAATTAATCTTCTAAACATGTTTCCCCTTAAAGATTTTGACACTCAACACAGCTAGTTAGCGTTACTCAATCTCTATGTTGTTAATTGTTTTTTGCCATGAATCCAAGTCCAAGATAGCCCTGGAGGTGGCTTTGCTAACACCTAACAGGTGCTAGTACCTTTTGGGTATTTCTCAGACGATAATTGCGAAATAATTGCCTTTGCAGCCGCCAACGCCAAACGGGTTTTTTGGTGTTTATCGGCAATTAAGAGGTGGTTATACAGAGAAAACCCTTTGTCCACAGTCATACTGTAGTCTGCTGCTATCTCTGCGATTGATAGGTCTGCAAAACCCATAATGTTTTGTTAACTGATATATAGAGATTAAGTCGCTGTAATACCAATATCACGTTAAGAGTGCAATTTGTCGCTCAAAATACTGTTCTAGTTACAGTGGGGATCGTGGGCACTAGGTAAGCAGAGGGGCAGGGGGGTAGGGGGCAGGGGAGACAAGGGGGACAAGGGGGACAAGGGGGACAAGGAGGACAATGAATTTTAGATTTTAGATTTTAGATTTTAGATTCAAACCCAATCCAAAATCGCAAATCCAAAATCCAAAATTGAATTGCCCAATGCCCAATGCCCCTTACCCCTTCCCTCCAGTAAATGTGACACTTTGAATAAAGTAGCGGTTGAAAAAGGCGTAGATGGCTAAAGCTGGGAGGGTGAAGACCATTGAAGCTGCCATAATGTAGTTCCAATAGCTGATGTATTGACCTTTAAAGCTGTTTAATCCTAAAGGCAGGGTAAACATTTCTGGGTCAAATAAAATGGCTACAGGTAGCAAAAAATTATTCCAGCTACCCATGAAGACAAAAACTGCTTGGGCTGCTAAAGCTGGTTTGGCTAAGGGTAAGACAATATGCCGAAAAATTCCTAAAGTACTTAGACCATCAAGTTGGGCAGCTTCTTCTAATTCTTTAGGAAAATTAACGAAAAACTGCCGCATCATAAAAATGAATGTGGCATTGACCATACTAGGTACAATCATCCCTTGGTAACTATTAAGCCAGCCAATCGCTTTTAAAATCAAAAAGGTGGGTATGAGTGTAATCTGGGCAGGAACTGCTAAAACTGCCAAAATCAGTAAAAACCAAAAGCGTTTGCCAGCAAAGCTCAATCTAGCTAAGGCGTAGCCTGCCATTGAGTTGAGCAGTAAATTTAAAATAGTTACGCTCAAGGCGATGAATACGCTGTTAAATAGCCAACGCCAAAATAATGGCTCTTGTAAAAATATTTGCTTATAGTTGTCAAAAGTGAAATTTTGTGGTATTAAATTAGGCTCGCCACTGACAATTTCTGATAGGGGCTTAAATGAAGCGGAGAGTGCCCAAACAAAGGGAATGATAGTGATGATGGCATAGACTGTGAGTAAGGCATATAGCAGCAGTTTTAGCCAGGAAAAGCGAGAGATGGGAGTCACAGTTTGTCACCTCCAAAAATTCGCCGTTGAATTAAAGCGATCGCAATAATGATGACGGATAATAAAAAAGCGATCGCAGCTGCATAACCCATCTGTAAATTCCGAAATACAGCTTGGTAAATTAGTAACACCACCGTTAACGTCGCATTATTAGGGCCGCCAGTACCAGCAGAAAAAATATAAGATTGGTCAAATAACTGAAAAGTCCCAATTACTCCCATCGCCACCACAAAGAAAGTTACAGGCTGGAGTATGGGGATAGTAACATGAATCAACTTTTGCCAACTATTTGCCCCATCGAGTTCAGCAGCTTCATAAAGTGACTGGGGGATATCTTGCAACGCCGCTAGGTAAATTACCATGTAAAACGGCGCTGTTGACCAAATATTCATGATCATAATCCCTTTGAGGGCAACTGCTGGATCGCCTAACCAGTTGTATCTAGGTAAACCTACAGCACCAAGAACATCATTAAGTAGCCCATCGGTGTTATAAATCCACATGAAAATCAGCGTCAACACGGCTGAGGATGTAACTGTGGGTAAAAAGTAGAGAATGCGCCACCAATTTTGTCCGCGAATCCCAGAATTCAGGGTGACAGCGAGAATTAAAGCGAGAATAGTTTGGGCGGGTACAACAATTGCAACGTATTCGGCTGTGTTTTTCAACGCAATCCACACCCGTTCATCTTCAACTAAGCGCGTGAAATTGCGAAACCCGATGAACTGATATTCAATACCGCCGAGAAGCTGAACTTTATGTAGAGAAAGAAAGACAGCGTAAAGAATTGGAAGTACGACAAAAATCCCCAAAACCAAAATGGCAGGCATCATAAATAGATATCCAGCCATATTTTCTGTGATATACCATCTGCGGTTTCTGTGTCGTCTGCTAATTTCCAACACAACTGCTAGGGTTAGGGGTTAGGGGCTAGTAGAGAGGCTGAAGCAAGGGAATTTTGTAACAATCAGTAAAGTTTTCCTAACCAATCTTCACTTCTGCCTTTATATAACGCTTACTCACCTAAGTTAACTATACATATAGCTTGGGGAATTATATTATTGCTCCCTGTGGGGAGACTCACTTAAGTTAGACAGAGTAAAAAGCACATAATGTCATATACAGCCTACTTACGCGCCATCAAAAATGAACTGCAGCGAACTGGAAGAACTAAAAAAAGTCTGCGAGTTAAAACTATTATGGAGCAATTTGGCTATCAGCGCCGCAGTCAAGCCTTTGTCGATAATTTTAATCATGCTCTCGATGATTTGGAACTTAACACTGAGCCAATATTTGATTTAAACACTCCTTTAGATACTAAATTAGCGATTTCGATTAAAGGTGTCACTCCAGAGAATAAATCGGCTGATTCGGCGGCAATTTTAGCGAAATTAAGCGATACCATTCCAGTTAAACATGATTTTTTCTATTACTTGTTTGATTTTGTTTCTGAGCAAGAATATGAACGCTTTCAGGTATGTTTAGACTCAAATCAACCAGTAGGAATTTTTCTGATACCACAAAAAGAAGATTTCTTTTCGGATATTGTTGTCAAAATTTTAAATTATGAGTTGATCAGGAAATATCAATATAAAGGTAGCGGGTTTATACCTAAAGCTTCTAATCAAAAATTTACTACGAATATTACTGCTGATGATAGCGACGATGAAAAGGAATATTCCCTGTCTGATGCTAATATTTATCATTTTTATCTTTCCACAATGACCAGCGTTATTCTAGGCAATACTGCTTTAGATTTACTAGATTGTGAAAAATTTGATGAGCAGTTTGAGCAGATATCGCTATATGCTAATAAATATAATTCTGAACAGTTCTTTATTGTCTTTCATTGTCCATCAGCATCCGATATTCAAGCACAGCAGCAAGAAGATGCTCTAGGATATCTGGTAGACAGAGTAGCTAGTAAAATTCCTTTTACCTTCACCCTAAGATGTAAATATCCCAATGAAGCCGCGATTAAGCATAAAGAAGAAATTTATGCTCATTTCCGCTTACTTTTAGAACTGCCATATTATCAAATGGAAGAAGATGAAGCATCGTTATTAAATTACTTCTTAGAGTTGCAAAAGGCACAAATATTTGCTGAATCTCAGTTATTAATGAGAATGAAAGCTGAACATTTTTATACTTTGAAGTGGCAACAAGAAAGTACAGAATATATTTACCTGAAATATTTTGCGATTAAAACTTTAGAAAATTTAGGGTATGAACTGTCTCAGATTCGCTGTGAAGTAGAATTAACTTCTAGAGATCAGGAAACAACTGATGATGAAATGTCAGATTATGAGGAAGAATATCAAAGCGAAATTATCCAAGTTTATGTGGAAAATAAAGTAATTGTGGAGATAGAAACTCTCAAGTATCAAGAATTTCAAGATAATAATTTATTTTTAGATTCAATTAAGCGAATTGTCCAAAAATCAAAAGTATGGCCGAATCAATTAGAGACTGTTTGGTTAGTCGTTCCTGGTTTTGAAATTGCTCGTAACTATTACCAAATTAAGAAGGCGAAAGAAGTATTAGAATTTAAACTAGCTGGGTATTATAGCGATAATTTTCAGATTGTCGTCATGGCTCCTGATTATGAAAATCATCAACTAGTACCTGTTTCATTTGACTCAATTAATTATCCATCGATTGAGTATGGAGTAAAAAAACAAAGTTTAGGACAAACTTATTCCCTGACTAATCGCGTTCCAGAAATCAAGCTAGATTTTAGCCAAGTAAAAGGCTTAAAAGAGGAGAAAGAGAAATTAAGTAAATTGCTTAAACTTCAATCTAAAGGCTATCAAGATGCTATTAGCGGGATTTTGTTTTATGGCTTACCTGGATGCGGTAAAACTCTTCTAGCTAATGCATTTGCTAATGAATCGGGAAGATATTTCTTCAAATTCTCGCCAGCAGATATTATTAGTGTATGGATAGGACAGAGTCAAAAAAATATCCGCGACATTTTTGCTCAAGCGAAAAAGAAATCTCCCTCGGTTTTATTTATTGATGAGTTAGATAGTATTGGCTTTAATCGAAATGAAGATAACGCCCATACAGACCAAAAAGCAACTATTAACCAACTGTTAATTGAATTGAATAATCTCCGCAATAGTAATGTAATTGTGATTGCAGCTACTAATTATTTAAGTGGTATTGATAGTGCTTTAAAACGTTCGGGAAGATTAGATTGGAAGATTCCCATTTTTCCGCCGGATAAATGGGAAAGAATCGAGATATTTCAACATTATCTCGCAAAGATTGACTTTGATCAGATAATTAATTTTGAGATTTTAGCCGAAAAAAGTGTTAGATTTACTTCATCGGATATTGAATTAGTCTGTAGAGAAGTTAGAAATGCTATTTTGCTAGAAGAAATTAGCTCATCTCTTACCACTGCTGATATCATCACTTATATTCATAACCTGCAAGAGGGTGGTTTGACTCTCAACGAAGAACAGGTAAAAGGATTTTTGGATGAATGTCACAGCCTAAGCGTAAAAAATCCCAAGCTAGAAACTTTAAAGCTGGAATGGGAGTTAGAGTAAGCGGAGAATAAGGGACTTCCAAGTAAATAAATATTCAATTGCAGGGGGATAAGGAGGACAAGGAAGAAAGAATTACTGGTTGAGTAGACAAATTGGATAATTTATTTTTTGGAGTTCCCTAAATTAGGCGATCGCACATCAGCAAGTTTTGGATTTTAGATTTTAGATTTTAGATTTTGCATCTTCAATCCAAAATCTAAAATCTAAATCAGGCTGTAGATGCTGAATTTATTCCGGAAATTAATCGAAGCAGCTATAATCCAACATCACCAATAGGACATTAACGCCCTCACCCTATAAGGGTGGGGCTATAATTACAAAGCCCACCTTCGTGGGCTAGATGATATTGAATTGGTACAAATGTGATATTTATACTAGAAATAGGAGAGATGAGCGATCGCTCACAAAACTTATCTATAAATTATATTAAGAAATTATATTAAGAAATCTCTATTGTTACTCTTGTTGAGTTCTCAAACATAGGTGCTGGTTGAGAAAATTACCTCATCCTTGGGGAAGATTTACCTATGCGGGAATGCAGTAATATCAAACAGGAATAGGATCGGAGTACTTACCCTTTTATAATCTTCTGATCCCCTAATCGCAGATAAAAAAGAAAAAGTACCACCACTGACCGCTAGTAATGCTAAAGTTTCAAGAAATTCATCTGAAATTTTCAGCGGGTATTCATGCTGAAGCAACTTAAAAAAAATCCAGTCCCTATTATTGCCGGTGCAGGACTATGCGCCTTTTTAGCTGGAGCAATGGTTTCAGCGCCGCAGTTGGGAAAATCCATAGGACAATGGCTAAAACAAGGCAACAATCAATCTGAACAGATTTCGGAGGCTAGTAAAGCTAAGTCGGCTGTATATCCGTTGGTATCGCAATCTCTGCCAGAAAGAGCTGCAAAACTAGCGGATATCGCCCAAAGTTCGTCTTCTCCAGATAGGGAACGCGCTCGTTATCTTTTAGCTAGCGATTATATTGAGAGAACACAAGGGAAAAAAGCCCTACTTTTGCTAGATGGACTAGAGAAAGATTATCCGATTCTCGCACCCTACATTCTGCTCAAACAAGCCCAGGCGCAAGATATGCTGGGTGAAGCTGGGAAAGCTTCGGATTTGCGCCAGAAAGTGCTAAAACAGTATGGTAAAACCGCAGCCGCAGTCAAAGCGATTTATTTGATTGCTCAACCAAAACAGCAGGATATTGCGATCGCCCAATTTCCTACCCATCCCCTCACCTGGGAAATTATCAAAAAACGCCTAGAAGATAATCCCAATCAGCCAAAATTGCAGTTAATGTTGGCGAAATACGCTGCCGATCAACCGGGAACAGTCGCCGTATTAGATGCACTAGTGAAGCAGCCAAATCT
Organism: Calothrix brevissima NIES-22; assembly: GCF_002367995.1. GTDB lineage: Bacteria > Cyanobacteriota > Cyanobacteriia > Cyanobacteriales > Nostocaceae > Aulosira > Aulosira brevissima. The sequence goes on along the minus strand of NZ_AP018207.1, from coordinate 5,443,207 downwards.
CCAACCTGAAGATTGGGACATAATTGCTACAGCTTATTGGCTCAACAACCAATTTGACAAAGCCGCCAATGCATATAGTCAAGCAACCAAGACAGCCCTCAGTCTCTACCGTACTGGACGGGGTTTGCAAGTAACAGGTAAAGATAGGGAAAAAGCGATCGCTAGTTATAAACAACTATTGCAAGAATTTCCTGAAGCTGAAGAAACTGGTACTGGCTTGCTACGTTTAGCGGAAATGGCGAAAACTCGTAAAGACGCCTTACCTTATCTCGATCAAGCGATCGCGAAATTCCCCCAGGTAGCGCCGAAAGCACTAGTAGAAAAAGCCAAAATTTACCAAGGACTCAAGGATAATAAATCAGCCGCCCAAACATGGCAATTACTAATTAGCAAATACGCTAATTCTGACGAAGCGGCAGAATATCGCTGGAAAGTCGCTCAAGAAAAAGCCAAAGCTAAAGATTATATTGGTGCATGGCAATGGGCAGAACCAATTAGTAATAACAATCCCTCTAGTATTTTGGCTCCTAGAGCAGGTTTTTGGGTGGGAAAATGGGCTAGCCAGCTAGGAAAACAGCAAGAAGCGAAAACCGCTTATGAATATGTAATTAGCCAGTTTCCTTACTCCTACTATGCATGGCGATCGGCAGCAATTTTGGGGCTGAATGTCGGTAATTTTAATACCGTCCGGCAAATGAACCCTGAAGTAGTTCCCCCACAACGTCCCGTACCTACGGCTGGTTCGGATACTTTTAAAGAATTGTATCTTTTAGGTCAAGATAGAGACGCTTGGTTGCAATGGGAGACAGAATTTATCAATAAAGCCCAACCGACGGTAGCCGAACAATTTACCGAAGGTTTAATGCAGCTAGCTAGGGGAGAAAATAAAATTGGCATTGACACAATTTCTAAGTTAGAAGACAGAGAGAAAGCAGAAGAACAAGCCGAATATCAAACTCTCAGCAAACAAAGCATTTACTGGCAAGCCCGCTATCCCTTTCCTTATTTGCAAGAAATTGAAAAATGGTCAAAAGAACGCCAACTCAATCCCTTGCTAGTCACTGCTTTGATTCGTCAAGAGTCGCGGTTTGAAGCTAAAGCCAAATCCATTGCTAATGCTATGGGCTTGATGCAGGTATTACCCAGCACAGCTCAATGGATTGCCCCGCAAATCAAAGTCGATAGCAAAACAATTCAGCTAGAAGATCCTAACGACAATATTATGCTGGGTACTTGGTATTTGGATCATACCCACCAGCAATATAACAATAACTCCCTGTTAGCGATCGCTAGTTACAATGCAGGCCCCGGCAACGTTTCTAAATGGCTGCAAACTCTACCCACACAAGATCCAGATGAGTTTGTCGAAAACATCCCCTTTGATGAAACCAAAAATTACGTCCGTCAAGTTTTAGGCAACTATTGGAATTATTTACGACTGTATAACCCAGAAATTTCCGAACTAGTCGGCAAATACTCCAGCGAACATCCGAAATTGCCGAATAAGTAATGATTGGGCATGGGGCATTGAGTACGGGGCATGGGGCATGGGGCATTGGGCATGGGGCGTTAAACTTTTAATCGGGGAGTTACGGCTTTGATGTTGGAAGTTGCGGCTTTGAGCTTGAACATTGCGCCTTTGATGTCGGAAGTTGCGGCTTTGAGCTTGAACATTGCGCCTTTGATGTCGGAAGTTGCGGCTTTGAGCTTGAACATTGCGCCTTTGATGTCGGAAGTTGCGGCTTTGAGCTTGAACATTGCGCCTTTGATATAGGAAGTTACACCTTCAAACCTAACTGTTGCCCAATGCCCAATGCCCAATGCCCAATGCCCCATGCCCAATGCCCAATGCCCAGTAAAATAGTTAGCAAATGTTGCCTAATTGCTGAATCATGACGCCACAAAATTTAGATACCCAAGCGCAGTCCAATTCATCTGATGAATACTCAGATGCAACTGCTACAACTTCTCCGGATATCGAAGTGGAAGAATTTGGCAACTCTGAGGCTGATCCTCTTGATGAGTTGCCAGATGAGATGGAAATGTCGTTTTTTGACCACCTAGAGGAGTTGCGGCAACGGATTTTTTATGCACTAATTGCTGTTGCCATAGCTGTTGTAGGCTGTTTTCTCAACGTCAGGCCGATTGTTCAGTTATTAGAAGTGCCGGCACAAGGAGTAAAATTTCTCCAACTTGCCCCTGGAGAGTATTTCTTTGTTTCTCTTAAAGTCGCCGCCTACAGTGGTTTAGTGCTGTCTACCCCTTTCATTCTTTATCAAATTATTCAGTTCGTTCTTCCTGGATTAACTCGCCGCGAACGCCGCTTGTTAGGGCCTGTAGTTTTCGGTTCGAGTGTGTTATTTGTAGCAGGTTTAGTATTTGCATATTTTCTTCTCATCCCCGCAGCTTTGAAGTTTTTTATTAGCTATGGTGCAGATGTAGTAGAACAACTGTGGTCAATTGAAAAGTATTTTGAATTTGTTTTACTGCTGTTATTTAGTACAGGTTTAGCATTTCAAATTCCGGTCATTCAATTATTACTTGGTGCTCTGGGAATTGTAAATTCAAAACAAATGTATTCTGGTTGGCGATATGTAATTATGGGTGCAGTAGTTCTCGGTGCAGTCCTCACACCTTCTACTGACCCCCTTACCCAAAGTCTTTTAGCTGGGGCAGTTTTAGGACTTTACTTCGGTGGGATTGGTTTAGTGAAGTTAATAGGTAAATGAATGCCACAAATTACCTATGACGACTTTGAAAAAGTCGAGATTCGCGTTGGGAAGGTTATCGAAGTAGCAGACTTTCCCGCAGCTAGAAAACCAGCCTATAAACTGTGGATAGATTTTGGTGATTTGGGCATTAAAAAATCTAGTGCCCAAATTACTAAACTTTATCAGCCAGAGGATTTAGTTAACAAATTAATATTAGCTGTTATTAACTTTCCACCTCGCCAAATTGCAGATTTTATGTCTGAAGTTTTGGTATTAGGAGTGGTTCTTGATGAAGGCGAAGTAGTTTTAATCCAGCCAGACAGAGATGTGGCTTTAGGTAAAAGAATTTTATAAGCACAATGTCATTAATTGTCGTTCAAAAGAAAAGTCAAGGCTATGAACAAAAATTTAGTGATATTTTTTTGGAATTTATCACTAGAAAGGTCTATCTATGCAAATGCCAAAGCCACAAATTTTCTTGGGAACAACCTGATCAACAAGATTATTAACTGTAGGAATGTTTACACCTGGGAATAGTTTCTTAACAGTATTTATGTAACCGTTAATTTCAGCCGTAGTGCGAGCAAACTCAGAAAATCCAGAAAAGCCAACATCAAAAATACAGCCTTCCATTAAATCTTGGCTAACCTTTGCTTCCGTACAAGCATGACGTGCTTTTTCGATTTGGTCTGAAGACAGCATTTCTAGTTTTAGGTATTTATCTGGAAAACTAGTATCTGTATAATTGACTGTGGTTTTACCTTTTGGATAATCAAACAGTGACTCTTGCTGCTTAACCCGCCAACTGTTGCCGAAGTCCTTGTAAACTTGATCAAAATAAAGTTTCTCAGCACCGTCTAAAGATAAAGGAAGTTGACCAATTCCTACCAAGTCTAAAACCTTTTTTACATCTCCATAGGTTGACTTGGAAGCTAACGCACTACCACCACGAATTTTCTGATCATCATCGGGTTTACCATTAAAATCGCCAAGTAAACCGCTAATACGTTGTGGTTGGTTATACACAAAAGGTGAAACATTAAAGTAGTAATTACCTCCAACCTGAGCTAAGGTTGCTACTAATTTTTCACCTGAAGGAAAATCTACTACATAAGAATTCCCCTGTTTCGCAATTTTTCCTCTGCGGGATAAAGATATAAAGTCATCCTTAATTAATACTGGTTTCCCATTAATGCGTAAAGGAGTAGTACTGTCTGCGTCGGGCAAATCTTGGGAATAGAGTGCCACTCTGTCTCTACCTACTTTCATAGCTACAGCACTATTCAATGATAATGATGAATTTACAGGTGTTTGTCGTACCTGCACTTCTAAATCATTATCATTGGATTTTACTAAGATAAATTCGCCTACTGTCTGAAAGCTGTATCTCAATCCATCAAAGGTAATTAGGTGAGGGTCTCCGTAACTTTTACCTTCTTTTAGTTCACATTCTTTTTGTTTTTGATTATCCGGTTTTGATTTACATGGGTTTTCTTTTTGGATATCCTCATCTAGCAGACCCATAAGAGCTTTAACTGAATATTCATTTGGTAGATTTTCAATGATTTGACTGATATAGTCTTTGCTTGCTTCAACTGCTAATACCCTTGCTTTTTGATATCCATCTATGGGTTTTCCTATGGTCTCAGAGACTGGAACGAACCCATTCTCGCCAGACTCATCCTTATTTAGACCTGAACAGCGAAAAATACCGTGACGAACTTTATATGGGGGAGCTTGACATGATATGAAAAACCCAACACCCATAAAATATCCTGATGTGAGTTTTGTTATATCTCTAGTGCCAATAAACTCAGGTAGCAGCTTACCAGGATCATTTTTTGGAGCAGGACGGAGAGTAGAAGAGGGATTAGGGATGACTTCTCGACCAAGGCGTTTGTCAATATCCCTAAAACCTAACTCAACCCAATTAGTGTGGGCGTAAAAATCCTGTACTGTATGTAAAGCACCACCTAGAAGCTCTCGTGCTATTCCTCCTCTGCCAGGTAGGGAAGGATCGTAAGGACTAACATTAGGGTTGGGAGTAAGATAACGAATAATTTCTTCCTTAAGCTCTATAAGCCGTTTTGAAGAAGCTTCAAATTGTTCATTATCAAAATGATTTTCTTCCTTAAAGAAATCCTCAGAAAAGTAGTTACTATTAGATGTAAAAATGTATTCTGACTTAGAGTCTGGATCTTCTACTGTCGGCAGGATATCTGTAGCCCTATTAGCATCAATAATTTGCTTAATAGCTTGATCGCAGAAATGAAGCTCACCTACATTGATTTTTTTTAAGGCATCTCTAGTAATACTCAGGTGTCCTCTTTCGCTAGCTTTGAATGCCAAACGTAAATCATCTTTATGATTAATTTGCTCTAAATTTTTAGATGTCTTTGAATTTAAGCTCTCTTCTGGACACTTGGTAATTTTCCCTGGGGACGGAACATCTTCTGCTATTACGGGATCAAAGTTTACTCCTTGTATATAAGCAATGCATAAAATACATGTAAATCCCAAAATTGTGCAAGATAAAAATGCCAAAATGCGTTTAAATAATGTGCGATGAATAAAAACAGAGGTAGCTATAGTAGTAAAAAATCTAATTAAATATATTAGCTTATCTTTTATTTTTTGCATAAATTAGTTGTTAAAATTATGTTATTTATTGAATGATATAGTAGGGTATATCTATTAATTTTAATAATGCTGTGATAGCAGGAATATGATTAGATTTATCTTTTACATTCATCTGTACCAAAAGCAAATATTTCTCACTAGGCATGGCACCCATACAATGCAGCAATGATTTTCATCATATTAACCCTTAATAAGATTTGGGTAGCGATTTGACAACCAATTAAATCATTTCACAAAAGTGCCATATTTGATAATATTTGTAGCGAACTGTAAACAAAGTATTCTTGAAACCACATTCTTTGCAAATCACAAGGGTCTTTTAATCACAGCAATAGCAAATGAAACTGTAAACAACTGTTCTGAAATAACATTTTTAGAGACATTATTATGGGTGCGATCGCCACTTGCTCATAAAAAACGATCGCCCTCCAAAGAGCGATCGCTACATTTTCAACAGATAATAGAGGTCGAAAAGCTTACTTCATAGTTGCCAAAACTGGTGAGATTTCCGGTTCTGTAATCTGGGGAGCTAAAAATCCACTAGCGTAAATCCGGGGATTGGCTTGGGAAATGACGGTGTAAGATTCGCGTACTTGAGCATTGATTGCCACAGTCTTCACATCGTACATCTGCATCGCTACCTTGGGATAAAAGCCAATGCCGATAATCAAGATGATAAAGCAGGCAGCAATAAACACTTCACGGGGGCTAGCATCTCTATATACTGCTTCGGTCGGTAGAACGCAATCTGTACCAAAACATACAGCTTCTTCTGCTTCGTCGTTCTTAAATCCGCCATCTGTCAGGTCGCAGGTAGGCGCTTGACCAGTGCCATAAAATACCTGGCGCAACATAGAAAGTAGATAGATTGGTGTGAGAATTACGCCCACAGCCGCGAGGAAAACTGTCACTGTGCAGAAAGTCGAACTGTAAATATCACTGGTAGTTACACCAACGAATACCGAAAGCTCGCCCACAAAGCCACTCATTCCAGGTAGAGCCAGAGAAGCCATTGCACCGATGGTAAACAGAGCAAATACTTTAGGCATTGCTTGACCGATACCGCCCATACTTTCCATTGCCATTGTATGGGTACGGTCGTAAGTCACGCCTGCTAAGAAGAACAGGACTGAAGCAATCAAACCGTGGGAAATCATCTGCAACATTGCACCATTGATTCCCAAATCTGTGAAAGACGCAATTCCCAACAATACAAAGCCCATGTGAGAAATTGAGGAATAAGCCAAGCGGCGCTTCATGTTGGTTTGGGCAAAGGAGTTCAGCGCGCCGTAGATAATGTTAACAACACCTAAGATGGCTAAAACAGGGGCAAAGTATACGTGAGCGTTGGGTAAAAGTTCTAGATTTAAACGAATTAAACCGTATCCGCCCATTTTTAGAAGTACGCCAGCCAAAATCATGGATACCGGCGCAGAAGCTTCACCGTGAGCATCAGGTAACCAAGTGTGGAGCGGGAAGATAGCCAGCTTAACACCAAAAGCTATTAATAATCCTGCATATAGCAGCAGTTCTAGACCCAGGGGGAAATCTTTCATTCCCAAAGCAGCCATATCAAAGGTCATGGTACCGCCACCAGAGAGCGCCATTGCCAATGCGGCGACGAGAATAAATATAGAAGCGGCTGCGGTATATAACAAAAATTTAGTTGCTGCGTAGCGGCGCTTTTGTCCGCCCCAAATGCAGACGAGGAGGTAGACAGGAATCAGCTCGACTTCCCACATGATGAAGAACAGCAGCAAGTCTTGAGCAACGAATACCCCGATCTGTGCTGAATACAGCACCAACATTAAAAAGTAGAATAGTTTTGGTCTGCGATCGACTTGCCACGCAGAAAACATAGAGAGTGTGGTGACAAATCCTGCTAGCAGCACCAATGGAAATGATAGCCCATCGACCGATACAGCCCAGTTAAGACCTAACTGGGGCAGCCAGGCATAATTTTCCACGAGTTGAAAACTAGCATTGCTGGCATCGTAATGCTTCCAAAAGGCATAGCACATTAAAACAAAGTCTGCGATACCTACGCCAAGGGCATACCACCTTACGCGTTTGCCATCTTTATCAGGCAGCGCAGGGATAAGCAGGGAAGCAACCAGTGGCAGTAGAACAATCGCGGTAAGCCAAGGAAATCGATCCGCTATCATGTCAATAAGAAAAAATACTTATCTGTGAATAAGGTCATTCTACTCGACTTTGTAAACAATTGTGAATAAGTATTTATTTCTGAAGGCATAGAAAAATTTATATCTAAAGGTTTTTGTGAAAATACATATAAGTTTCTCTCTATGATTCGATTTTTTATTCCACGAAGCGTGTTAATTTGGTTGTAAATTGCGAGGTATTGCAGTCTGTAGCTAGGGTTGTAGAGTTTACTGCTATCTTTATTAATGGCTGTAGCAGTTTTGATAGATATCAATATATATATGCCAAGCTTTACCCGGACTATTGGCAACATTGCCTTTCAGTGGACGGCGATTCTTTCGGCGATGAATTTCTCTACAATATATATATAAGTATAAGAATCTTAATAAAAGCGCCTCTATGTCTTTACTCAATTCTCAACCCTCTATTGCCAAGACTGCACCCACATGGAAAATCGAACTGTTGTATGACGGTGAATGTCCTTTGTGTCTGCGTGAGGTAAATTTTCTGCAAAAACGTGATGCTGGACGAGGGTTAGTGAATTTTGTCGATATTGCAGACAATGACTATAACCCAACAGCACATGGCAATATTGACTATGAAACAGCGATGGGACGCATCCATGCAGTTTTAGCTGATGGAACTGTAGTGAAAAATGTGGAGGTGTTTCGCCGGGTTTACGAGGTTCTGGGGATAGGTTGGGTATATAGCATTACTAAGTTACCGATAGTAGGCGCGATCGCAGATTTTCTCTATGGTATTTGGGCAGATTGGCGACTGGCGTTGACAGGAAGACCGAAGTTACAAGATATTATTTCCCAGCGTCAACAGCAACTTTGTGATGGTGAAGGGCGTTGTCGAATTGATTAAATTAAGAAGAAAAAATGTAGGTTTTGGATAGTGCGATCGCCTATTATCTGACTTATCACACACTTTATAGGAACTAGCTAAAATCTTACTCCGTCACCAGAGATGGAATCAGGAGTAAAATATATGTTTCCTTGCTTAAAATCTATTGGGTTGAGCTTAACAAATTTAAGTTTATTAACAGCAAGCATAGCAATTATATCAAAACCTATTAATGCTGGTGAACCAATTATTGATAATAATTGCCAGTATCATGTAAGAACACCAGAAGTTTTTAGAAAAATTCCCCCTCAAAAGCGCGGCACTATATATTTAACATCCGCTTTTGATGTTAATCGGCAAAAATATTTTTTACAAGTATATAAATTTCCTGATTCTACAGGTGTTTTTTGTTTAGCAACCTTGAATGCACAGCCGCAAAAATTAAAACAAGCTCAATTGATTCAAGATAAGATAATTGAAAAAGTTGCCAAAGACTCTTCGCGAAAAGCTAATTATATAGTGACAGTCCGAGGTGGTAGAAATGACGATTCTTTAAGAGTACATTATAGATTAAATCTCAGCAATCCCAATCAACCAAAAGTGACACCCATAATTATTATATACAAATGATAAAGTATAGCTGTTGACAGTTGACAGTTGACTGTTGACTGTTGACAGACTTAAAAGCCTTTGATTGAAATCTTAGGTTGATGTCCTAATCTATCTAGCTACAGCTATATATTGCCAGTTGCCGAAGTATAGATGATCGTTGATTGTAGGGGCACTGGCATTGCCATGCCCCAAAGCGCTTAACTGAAATATACTGGATATTATTTATTGCATTATTGTATTAATTTAAAATGGCGTTTTTATTTGTAGATAAACAGTTTCTTCTAACTGTGGATGCTGAAAGTAAATTTCTCTGGCGTGGAGATGTAAGCGATTTTCTTGGCTATTTTTTTCATATAAACTATCTCCTAAAATTGGTATACCCAATCCTTGAATATCAGCAGCATGAACCCTAATTTGATGGGTGCTTCCTGTGAGAGGTTTAAATTCAACACGGGTATAGTTTCCCTCTATAGCTATTACTTGAAAATGGGTAATACTAGGTTTACCATATTGCCAATCAACTTGTTGATAGGGGCGATTATTAGGATTTCCCCATAATGGGAGTTCAATTACACCTTTCTCAGAGGCGAGAATACCAGAAAGTAAAGCTTCATAAATTTTGTTAACTTGCTGTTGCTGAAATTGTTGGCTGAGTTGGCAATAAGTTTGGCGATCGCGTGCCAAAATTAAAATACCAGAAGTGTCTCGATCCAGTCTATGCACTGCATTAAGTGACATGCCATCTGGTAATATATTGCGTAACCGACTGAGAACGCTATCTTGAGTATCTAAATAACGTCCGGGAACTGATAACAATCCGGCGGGTTTATTAACTACAATTAACCATTCATCTTCGTAAATAATTGAGAGTGTTTCGTCCTTTTCTATCTTAATAGATAAGAGATTTGCAGAGTTAACTTCTTTTAAACCTGAAAGTAAAAATCCCATTAATGGCTGACAGCGTTCTGCACAAGCACCGTAAAATTCACCGGGGATTTTATCTTTTGTTATTGATGGCGAACCCCACCAAAATTCCGCCATTGCTAAGGGTTTGAGATGATGCATCGCCGCATATTGCAAGAGTTTGGGGGCGCAACAATCCCCTGTACCTGTGGGTAATCCTGATGGTATTAATTGTTGTAGCGATCGCGATTGTCCATAAAAATTCATGAGGGTATAAGCTGCGTGCATTTGCGTTTGTAGTTGGCGCGATCGCTGTTTTCGCTGTTGTTTTAATTCCAATATGCGTTGATCTGCGGCGGTGATTACCTGCTGAAGTGGCTGTAATACTTGATTTTGCTGGCGTTTCAGGTGGCGTTCTGCTATTCCTTCCTGACGGCTTTCTGCATCAAGTTTTTCCAAAGCAATAGTTAGTGCTTCGCCTGTGACTGTATTGCAGATTTGCTGACGTTCTGCTTGGCGTTGATGTTTGCGCTGACGATGGCGATCGCGCATTGCTTGTAACTGTTGTGTAAATTCCTGCGATCGCTTTTCGTATTCCTTTCTTTGGGGAATTTGCTGCAAATTGATTAATTCTTGTTTGATATCTGCCAATTCCACCAAAGTTTGAGCTTCCTCTAAAGCCACTTCCTCGCGCCCCGGAATTGGCGGAACCCAACCCTCAACCACACTACAACCATTCAGCAAACCAGAGAAAGCCTTGATGATGCGCTGTTCACCTGTAGGTAGTTCAACTAGCAATACCCCATACATCTTACCTTCTTGGGAGTAAAGGTCATCTTTGGCTAGTTGTTGCATTAAACTTTGAGCGATCGTTTCTACTAACGCTGTACGGGGTAATCTGAGTAAGTTCCCAGTTTGCGGACAATACCCTTCATAGTAATAGTTAGGCGATGGGTTGCTAATAGGAGAATTGCAGTCAATAAAATCTGCAAGCGGATGTAGAAATACCATATTTATTGAACCGCCTTAGACACGCAGTGGCTTCCCGCACGGTAGACGCCAAGAACGCCAAGAATTTGGGGAGCATCCCAATTTTGACGCAATACCCTAGAAGGGTATTGCTATACCAACAAAGCCTGCCTTCGCAGGCTAAAAGTTTAATAGCCTGCGAAGGCAGGCTTTGTTTATTTAGCCCCAGGCTTCTAGCCTGCGGGCGTTAATGTGCAGCTTTACAGAGAATTGGTATAAGAGTATTTCTATTCTAAGAACTAACAATGAAATCTACTTCAACAGCTATATCTGAAAATGCTACTGGATAAATAGTCCCCCCTGTAAGTGTAGATTTAGAAGCATATTCACCATCTTGGGGATCTCTAAATACTATAAGCTGCCTTTTTCTTAAATTCGCTACCCAATACTCTGGAATTTCCGCTTCAGCATAAATTTTAGTTTTCATCTCTAAATCTTTTTCTAAGCTGGAATCGGAGTATTCAATCAGCCAGAAAATATTTTCTGCATAGGGATGATGATTGAGATATTCACGCCCTAAACGTTGAACGATCGCAATATCTGGTTCTGGTTCCGAGTTATTCGCCAGGGTAATTGGTTTGGCTGGACGAATTGTAGCGCGATCGCCCAATAATCCCGTGAGATATTCCCCGGCTTCGCTACTAAAATAAGCGTGGGGTTCTCCTTCTGGTGACATCTCGATAATCTCTCCCTGCAACAATTCCACAAGCCGATTGTCTAATATACCGGCGGCAATCATGCGGTGATACTCTTCTATTGTCCACTTTGCTGTCGTTACGACCATAGCGATCGCTTTTTTATCGTTATCTTCATTTCACATCCTACACTCAAATATTAAATTGAGTCAGGTTTCACCCCAATTAATAATGCCAGTTCTAGCCACTTCCAGTAACAATCTACATCGGTAAAGCCAATTTTCCGTAGCCAATTTAGCTGTGTTTCTACATCTAAAAGTTTATTTGATGGATCGTCGTTTTCGGGTGAGATACCTAATTGTTGTAAAAAATGTTCGTGTAATGCTGGTGTGGGTGAAGCCACATGTTCTAAATTGCAAAAAATTCCGCCAGGTTCTAATATCTGAAAAATTTCTGTATACAGGGAAAGTTTGCGATCGTCTGTAAGGTGATGGATCGCAAAGCTGGAAACCACTGCATCAAAAGAACCTAACTCTGGTAAAGGTTGATCTAAGTTATGGGCGATTACTTGTACAGTTGAATCGTCAGCGAAACGTGTTCTCACCGCTTCTAACATAGTTGCAGAAAAATCAACGGCAATACTCTGCGCTTGCGGACGATCAATTTTTAGTAATCCTAGTAAGCGCCCGTCACCAGTTCCTAAATCCAGAATTCGCTTTACAGTTTTGGGGACATGTTCTAATAAGACTGCTTCGCCTTCAGTACGGTGAGGTATAGAATCTGCTTTGGCTAGATATCTTAAAGCGTGTTCGGCAGAAGTCCAAAGATTGATTGAATTCATTAGATAACGCTAATTGCAAGGATTAGGCTAATTTAGCTTGACAGTAAAACTAATTATAAAACATCCATCAACTAAGTTAAATTTTTACTTTAATTCACTCCATGAACTTAGTTATGGTTTTAGACAAGAATTTTTTGTATTGCACTATACAACTAGGTAAAGATTTTTGAGAAACAGCTTCAATATAAATACGGTTGTTTTTTGAGTAATAATTAAGACTAATACTAAATTAAAACTATCAAATTGTTACAAGGGACGAAATCTGCTCTATTTGCTGGTTAGATAATGATATTATCACCAAAACGAATTATTAATTAGCTTAGGATAAATATGCTTTACTTTCTAGGAGAATACCCGCTTATAACCACAAATAGTAATAATTTCACGACAGAAATTATCTATCAGGATGAATTTGTCTCTGGTAAGATTGAAAAATCACAAATTTTTTCGGCACTTCCAAATCCAGAAGAATTTGGTAAAGAGGCTGTAACTTTCACCAAACCTTCCCCTGAAGATCTAGCGCCATTTTATCTCACTCAAGCAACGGGAATTACCAGCGAATCAACATCAAAGCCAGTTGGACAACAACCTTTACAGATAGAACCTACTTCCCCAGAACAAAAACCATTTCAACCGCAAAGAATCCCCGCAGCATTTAGAAAAAAAACCACTGGTGCAGTAACATCTCCTGGCGTCACGATTCAAACGCCATCGGCTTACGGTAAATCTTGGGGAAGTGCTGCTATCGGTTTAGGCTTACAATCGCGAACTCGCTTTACTGATACAGCTGATGGCGTGATGGGATTTGGTATAGGTTTCGGTGATGCGCAAAAGTCTGTAGGTTTAGATGTCAGTTTAGGTATTGTTGACCTCGATAATCTTCAAGATGGTACCATCAGTTTTAAATTACATCGTCGGCTTCCAGAGGATTTTGCTGTAGCTTTTGGCGTGAAAAATGTGTTGACTTTTGGCGAAACTGACGGTGGTACAAGCGCTTATGGTGTAGTCACGAAAATGTTTCGCCTCCAAGATAGCGATACTAAACCGTTGAGTCGCTTGTATGTGTCTGTTGGTATTGGTGGCGGTCAATTTCGCTCGGAATCGGATATTAATAATAAAGTTGATTCTATCGGCGTGTTTGGTAGTGTAGCCTTAAGAGTAGCGCAACCCGTAAACGCGATCGCCGAATGGACTGGACAAGATTTAACTCTAGGATTATCAATTACACCCTTTAAAAACACTCCTTTAGTCATAACACCAGCAGTGAGCGATATTACCGGAAATGCAGGTGATGGCGCTCGCTTTATTTTTGGTATTGGTTATGGCATTTCTTTTTAAACTAAATCTCTGGCAAAATAGGAAAATTTTATGATAAAAATACCTCGTTCATTCTTGGGCATTTTCTTATCAGTAGTTTTAGTATTAATTCTGTTTAAATCGGTTAATGCCCAATCCTTAAATCAATCAGATACTACCCTCCCTGACAATCAGGAAATTATTAATAATTCAGATGTCACTGGCCCTGATACTCAAGAATTACCAAATAATACAGATAATGCCATTGAAATCGACCGCGATGTATTTGATAAAAGTTTTGAATCTGCACCAGTTGAGCAAGCTGTTGAACAATTTGAAGAATTACAAGCCGTAGAAATAGGTGAAAGATTTGGTACATCTTTCTATGGAGATATTGCTTCAACTAAAGAAATTGCCGATACTTTAAGAAATTTATGTCAGCAAACTGGACAAAATGCGGCTCTACTATATGTAACGTCTTTACAAGACAAACTAGATTTAATTCTCATTCTTCCTAGCGGCGCACCGCAAAGTTCTGCTAGTAATTCTAAATGTTTAAATAGTGCCAGCGACAATCTAGAACCAATCCGTAAAGATATCCCTGAAGCAAAACATAATCTTGTGCAAAAAACTGCTCAAGATTTTCGCCTGAAAATTACTAATTTTAGAAATGAAAGGAACAATTATCTCAAAAGTTCTCAACAACTTTATCAGTGGATAGTTGCACCTTTTGAAGCGAGTTTACAAGCTAACAAAATCAATACTGTAATTTTCTCAATGGATAGCGGTTTGCGATCGCTTCCCATTGCAGCTTTACATGATGGTAAACAGTTCATCATTGAAAAGTACAGTGTAGCCTTAATACCTAGCTTCAGCCTCACAGATACCCGGTTTGCACCGATCGCTCAATCCGAAGTTTTAGCAGTAGGAGTATCAGAAAGTACTGAAGAACAAGTACCATTGCCATTTGCAGGAGTAGAAATTAGCACATTAACTAATAAAATTTGGCAAGGACAGTCTCGGTCATTATTAAACACAGCCTCTACCATAGAAAACCTCAAGTCTATCAGTAGCAAACAGCGTTTTGGGATTATTCACCTAGCAACCCACGGACAATTTAATGCCGGAGAACTGAGTAAGTCTTATATTCAGTTGTGGAATGAGAAAATTCGCTTAAATCAACTCCGAGGCTTATCTCAGGAATTAAAATGGAGTGCTGACCCGAAAGTAGAAATGTTGGTGTTGAGTGCTTGTACAACGGCTTTAGGAAACGACGAAGCCGAATTAGGTTTTGCAGGGTTAGCCGTTCAAGCTGGAGTCAAAACTGCACTAGGTAGTCTGTGGTACGTCAGTGATGAAGGTTCTTTAGCGCTGATGACTAAATTTTATGATGAGTTAAAGGCTAAATCTCTAAGGTCTTTGGCACTCAGAGAAGCCCAATTAGCCATGCTTAAAGGCGAAGTGCGCATAGAGGATGGTAAGTTACGTCTAGGGGAAAACAATCTTGTCCCCCTACCAGCAGAAATCAATGCGCCTGACAATTTGTCACTATCCCATCCTTATTATTGGTCGGCTTTTACTGTAGTTGGCAATTGGAATTAGTCAATAGTCAGAGACGCGATTCATCGCGTCTGTACAATTGTCATTGGTCATTTGTCCCCCTTGTCTCCCTTGTCTTCCTTGTCCCCCTTGTTATTTCACCTGGCAAGAAGACGCCAAAGGCGTCTACAAGCTGGTAAACCTGTGTAACGCCATGCTTAACTGCGCTAACTGACTGGGAAGTTATTCGCGATCGCTACTTGTGGTTACTACTACTTGGGGCGATCCTGCTAATGACTGGGGTAAACTCCAGTCAGGACGCAGGTTAGCGGCATGACGCAAATAAATATGGTAAATTGGTGCGGAGATTGGCAGGTAAACGTGGATTAAAAAGCGGATACAGCGCTGTAAACTACCTTCAACATGCATTTGCTGCACATCTAGCATCGCCACCCCATCCCAATCTGGACGAGTTCTGGCGATCGCAGCTGGAAAAATCGCATCCAAATCTTTGGTGACTGAGAATGTCACGCTAATAATATCCTTTGGCTGGAGATTATTCCGGCTTTCTAATTCATCTAGTAACTCTGTAACCGCTTCTCTCATCGCCTCAATTGTGTTTTCCGAAACGGTTGTTGCTCCACGAATAGCCCGCATTTGCCAATCCACGCCCAATCCTCCTTAAATTATCAACAGCTATCTTTTCTCACTTTATAGTTTTTATCACTGTTGATTTAACTGTGACTAATAACTATTTACGGTCGATATAACCACAGGGGTAAACCACTCGTAGACATCTCAAACTCTAGCCAGTCAATACCAGCGCCAATTCCTGCGGAAGCTTGACGACTTCCTGGTAGCAATCGACTTAACAAAGGTTTACGTTCCTCCAGCGTGAAGCATTGGGTTTTTTCGGGATCGAGTCCGACTAGTTCTGCTGTCCAGCGTCGCGCATCTTCTTCTGTTCCCAAGCGATCTACCACACCTAACTCTAAAGCTTGCTGTCCGGTGAAAATTCGCCCATCAGCGAAACTTTTCACAGTTTCTACTGCTAAAGAACGAGCTTCCGCGACGGTTTGCACAAACTGTTGATAACTGACATCAATTAATTCTTGCAGAATAGTTTGTTCTTCTGGTGTTAATTCGCGGTCAAATGCCAAAATATCTTTGTAAGGGCCGGATTTAATCACCTTAAAGGAAACACCAATTTTATCTAGCAGGCGCTCTAGATTATTGCCGCGCAGAATTACACCAATACTCCCCGTAATGGTACCGGGGTTAGCTATGATATGTTCGGCTCCCATACCAATGTAAACGCCGCCAGAAGCCGAAATATTACCAAAACTGGCAACTATTTTCATTTTCTCCCGCAGGCGTTTCAAGGCGCTGTAAATTTCTTGAGAATCTCCCACTGTCCCGCCAGGACTATCAATTCGCAGCAGTAAAGCCGGAAACTTTTTTTCCTCTACTGTTTTTAATGCTTCTAGAACACGTTTGCGCGTTCCCCCAGAGATTGCACCAGTAATTTCAATCCGCGCAATTTGTTTACTAAACTTGGGCTTAAAGGGCCAAATCATAAGCTGTCATCAAATCTCGTAATCAACTCAATCTTAAGATCTTGAGAGGTCTGACGACCTGTTTAGCCCCAGATAAAACCAATATAAAAAATTTAAGAAAGTTTTTATATTTTTACAGATGCTTTTTTGATATTCTATTTTTTGTTAGGAAAAAGTGTAAATTATTAAGTCAACCAATTGTTAAAAGCAATACTAGATTGTGCGTTTTGGTTGGATCAATGTCTGCCTGAAGGGCTAAGTATTAAGTAATTCTCTAGAGAAGAAGTGAATAATAGATACATAGGTACAACAATAATTGCCTAGCAAATCTAGCTTTGAGGCATAGTTAAGATGCAGCAATTAGTTAGCTTAATTAATCGAAAACCAAAAATTGCTAACCCCTGATATAGATATGTAAGTGAGAAACAGCAAAATCCTCTGAATCTGGGTATATAGAAGAGAATAATAGTTTTTGAGAACTTAGTTAGCCAATAATACTTAAAAAAATCGCTTAACCCTAACTTAGGAATCAATCCGTAAAATTTGACACCGATAATAAGCGTAAACATCAAACAAAGCACCAACAAAGCTAAACGTCAAACTAATGACAATTAAGCCACGTAGAGGGCTATCGGTACCAAAAATACCCAGAAAATATAAAATTTGGCTAGCGATCGCATCAGTGAGGGCATCGAACCCAGGAACGTAACCGATGACAGGAAGGAGGAGCAAGAAACCGCCAACTAAAAACATCGGCACGAGAAAGCTAAAAATCGCAGTTAGCAGTAAAGAACGGAGAAAGTTAGTAAAAGTAGTCATATAAACGACACTCCGCAGTAACAGGTTACAACAAGCAAAAAGCAATATTGTCATTCTCTACAATAATTGCGATCGCTCCATCGGAGTGAAGATGTCAAAAATCTTAAGTTTTCATTAAATAAGTCTGTTACCTGCGATCGCAAATCCAGCCTGTAAAACTCAGCAGTATGATCCAAAAAATCCTTGCTAAATCAGGTTTTCAGCTAACAGCATTGCCCATGAAGTAATATAAAGCTGGCGATCGTCAGTCTTAACTTTCTGAGACTCCGTTTAAAGTAAGTTAATGTTTCACCCAAATTATAGGGGCAGGGGGCAGGGGGCAGGGGGACAAGGAGGACAAAGAGGAGAATTGTACAGACAAGGGTTCATCGCGTCCCTGACAACTGACAACTGACAACTGACTATTGACTATTGACTATTGACTATTGACTATTGACTATTGACTATTGCCCATTGACTTTCGCTATTCTTAAGGCAGTTACCGAGTTAGCTACAAAACATTGAGTGAGACTACATCCAAATCCAGTTTAGGCGCGTGGAGTCAGAGACTACTGGCGGCGATTTTTTTGGGCGGACAAGTAATAGTTCACCTCCTGAAAGTCAAAATTCATTGGCGCAATACGAAAGAGCAAATGGCAGCTGTAGGGCCAGATTCTCTGTTTATTGCCTTATTAACCGCTATTTTTGTTGGTGCAGTGTTTACCATTCAAGTAGCGCGAGAATTTGTTAACTTTGGGGCGGGTAATCTAGTTGGCGGGGTGCTGGCGGTAGCCTTAACCAGAGAACTCTCGCCTGTATTAACAGCCGTAATTTTGGCAGGGCGAGTAGGTTCAGCCTTTGCAGCAGAAATTGGCACAATGCGCGTCACAGAGCAAATTGACGCGCTGTTGATTTTAAAAACTGACCCAATTGATTACCTAGTAATTCCCCGTGTCTTAGCTTGCTGCTTGATGCTGCCAATTTTAACGTTGCTATCTCTAGTCACGGGGATGTTGGGAGGATTGGTAATTGCTGGAAACTTGTACAACATTGCTGATACAACATTTCTTGATTCAGCCCGGAATTTATTGGGACTCTGGGATATTTGCAGCGCCATGATTAAGGCGTTTTGCTTTGGGATTTTAATTGCGGTGATTGGTTGTAGCTGGGGCTTAACAACAACCGGAGGAGCCAAAGGCGTGGGACAATCTACCACAACGGCTGTGGTTACAGCTTTGCTAATTATATTTGTGAGTAACTTTTTCCTTTCCTGGTTAATGTTTCAGGGTATGGGTAGTGCATTCATTAAAGGCATGTAGGTTAATTGTTAGAGACGCGATTAATCGCGTCTGTACAAAGGTCAACAGTTTGGCGATCGCGCATCTGGTAACCCGCAAAATCCTAAAATAGGAAATTATGTTTGACTATAGAATTTGGAACTATGACTAGTTCATTTGCACCTAACACCACATCTACAGTAGAACTCAAACCTAGCTACAATATCCCCGTAGTTTTGGTAATTGGGTCAATTCCCCTACTGTTAGTTCAACCTCTGCTAGGCGGTATTATTGGCTTGTTTGGTTTGTTTCTCATGTTTCAGGCGGCGACATTGCGCTTAAGATTTACCGCTACTGACTTAGATCTTTACAGAGGCGAAGAATTACTTCGGCGGTTTCCCTATCAGGAATGGCAAAACTGGCGGATATTCTGGAATCCCATACCGATATTGTTTTATTTTAAAGAAATCAAAAGTATTCACTTTCTACCAATTTTATTTGACCCTAATACCCTAAAATCCTGCTTAGAACAACGTTGTCCCCGAATTTAGTCTTGTTTTTGGTGCAATATCCATCACCCGCACTAACTACTCAGGACTTTTTGTACAGGTCAATTGTATATTTCAACAAAGCTATTTATTCGCGTCATAGGAATTACAGTATTGGTTATGAACCCAGAGGAATCTCAAACCCCAGAATCAATTGATGAGTGGTTGGCACAAATACAAGAAGATAAGCCAACAGAAGCAGCAGCAGATAACTCATCTGTTGAATCAGAGGAAGAAACACCTGCACAGACTTTATTAGTGGAGATACAGCCAAATGACGCAACTATTGCATCGCCTCTAACTGATGCTGAAGATGTTTCTACAGTTGAACCTACAGCCGATGTAACTGCTGATTTGGTAACCCAGTTAGAAGCCGAAACTATGGCGCTGGAGTCAGAAATAGCATCAGAATCAGAAGTTAATTCCCTATACGCCCAAGCAGCACAACAAGTTGCAGAGTTACAAAGTACCAAAGAAGCCCTAGAAGCCGAAATAGCCAATCTGCAAGTTAGTTACAAAACTCTTCAGACGCAGGTGGGCGAAACTCAATTGGCGCTAGGAAAGCTGGTGCAAGATTCCCTAGCTCAATTAGAACAACGCAAACAAACCCTGCAAATTGCTGTAGAACAGTTAGAACGCCGTCAAGAACGCATCCGCAATGAAATGCGCACGACTTTTGCGGGAACGTCTCAAGATTTGGCGATTCGGGTACAGGGTTTCAAAGATTATCTCACAGGCAGTTTACAAGATTTAGCCGCCGCCGCCGAACAGTTGCAACTCGTACCATCGGCGATCGCGCGAGAAAAACCTGTAGTATCGATTAAAGAAGAAAAAGCCCCAGAACCAGCACAATCTGGTATCCCCCAATTCGCGCAGCAGCAGTTTCAAGACACTACCAAGCAAATTCGCCGCCTCATCGATCAATATCGCAACAAACCCGATTATTATGGCCCTGCTTGGCAATTACGCCGGACTTTTGAACCAGTCCATGCAGAACGAGTTTCTAACTGGTTCTTCAGCCAAGGGGGAAGAGGTGCTTTGCGGACAATGGGTAGCCGCTTACAGAATATTTTGATTTCCTCGGCGGTAATTTCCATCCTCTACAAATTGTATGGCGATCGCGTCCGCACTTTAGTATTAGCTAATACACCAGAACGCTTAGGTGAATGGCGACGCGGTTTGCAAGATTGCCTGGGTATAGGTCGTCCAGACTTCGGCCCGGATAGAGGAGTAGTGTTATTTGAAGCACCAGAAGCTTTAGCGCAAAAAGCCGACCGATTAGTCAAAGCCAATCAACTCCCGTTAATCGTCATTGATGATTCCGAAGACCAAATCAGCCTAGCATTACTGCAATTTCCTTTATGGTTAGCCTTTGCCCCAGACCCCAAAACAATGCGAAATTATGATGATGATTTTTAATTAGTCAATGGTCAATGGTCAATGGTCAATAGTTTGCACTTTGGACTATTGACTCTGGACAATTGACTTTGGACTTTGGACTATTGACTTTGGACTTTGTTATGGCTGTTTGGTTAAGTTTGTGCGCTTTTGTTTTGGTTGTAGCCTATCTATTGGGTTCTGTCCCTACTGGCTACATTGCGGTGAAGCAGTTAAAGGGTATTGATATTCGCGAAGTGGGTTCTGGTTCCACTGGCGCAACTAATGTCTTAAGGACTTTGGGTAAAGGGCCTGGGGCTTTTGTATTATTAATAGATTGCTTGAAGGGCGTAACTGCGATCGCTCTAGCTTACCAGTTATTTAAATTGGCTCCACTGTACAATTTTCTCCCCCCTACGGTAGATGTTAATTTGTGGCAACCCTGTATAGCAACTTTAGCGGGGTTAGCAGCAGTTCTCGGACATAGCAAATCAATTTTTTTAGGCTTTAGTGGTGGTAAATCTGTCGCTACTGGCTTAGGAACTGTACTGGCGATAAGTTGGCAGGTAGGTTTAGCATCAGCAGGTGTATTTGCTATTGTGGTGGCGATATCGCGAATTGTCTCCTTAAGTTCAATTACAGCTGCGATCGCGGTGACAATTTTCATGATAGTTTTCCATCAACCTTTACCTTGCATTCTCTATGCCTTTTTTGGTGGGTTGTATGTAATTTTGCGTCACCGCAGTAATATTGAACGCCTACTGGCAGGAACTGAACCAAAAATTGGGCAAAAGGTAACAGTAGAAGCCGAACCAACAGATGGACAATTGACTTAAAATTTAATGCGATCGCAAATATCAAATCTACTCGCGATCAGATCCCCGACTTTTTCAAAAAGTCGGGGATCTAGGAAATCAGATAAATTAATGGGACAGACCACTAGATTCAATTTCAGCTACCATCGATTAAAATTAGAGGTTTGTGTATTTTCCCTGACGGCAACTGTAGTTTGTAAAGTTAAGATTTTTAGTAATATTTATTACTAAATAAATAATATGGGACTACCTACGCTCTTAATTCTTTGTACTGGTAATTCCTGTGGTAGCCAAATGGCAGTTTTAGCTGATGTAGCGGAGAGATGCGATGCTCTCTAATTTTGGCTACAGGAGTTATGAGCATGGTAGTTAACTCTGTTGATTTACCTTTTACCATGTTTAATGCTTTAGCAAATCGCCCTGATTTATTGATGGCATTAATTGATATATCTGGACGTATTCAATGGGTAAATGAAGCATTTGCTAACTTTGCAGATATTAGCACTGATTTATTAATTGGTAAAAAACTTTTTCATATCCTGACTGATAATTCCCAAAGTAATATTTCACAAGCTGATATTCACGAACAATTATTAAAAGGTGAAAATTTTAAATTTGAAATTTCTTATTTATCAAAGCAGCAAAAAGAGCATTGGTTACTAGTAGATGTTATACCTATTCATAATTCAGAAGGTATTACTAGCCAATATGCTGTAATTGCCAATGATATTACCTTAAGTAAGCATACAGAAAAAGATTTAGCACAAACCCAGCAACGATTAAAGCGACTGGTAGAAGGTGTAAAATTAGTACCTTGGGAAGCCGAGCCAAATAATCACCAGTTTACCTATATCGGGACACAAGCAATAGATTTATTTGGTTATAAATTAGAAGATTGGTATCAACCAGAATTCTGGTATTTCCACATTCATCCAGAAGATAGGTCTTTAGTACTTGGCTACCATCAACTCAAATCAAAAACCGAAGATGATTACATAATTGAGTATCGATTATTAACTGCTAAGGGTAACTGGATTTGGGTCAAAGATGTTGTTAATGTTGTCCGTTTTCAAGGTAAAGTAATTCAATTACTGGGATTCATTATTGATATTAGCGAGCGCAAACAAACAGAAATATCTCTACAAGAAGCCTTAAGTCGATTAGCGCAAGCAAATCAGTATTTAGAAACACGAGTACAGCAACGCACTATTGCTTTACTTCAAGAAAAGGAAAAACTAGAACAAACTTTAAAAAAATTGCAGCAAACCCAAAGACAGCTAATTCAAAGCGAGAAAATGTCTAGTTTGGGTCAGCTTGTAGCTGGTGTTGCTCATGAAATTAATAATCCGGTTAACTTCATTTACGGTAATATCAACCCTGCTACTGAATATGTAGAAGATTTACTTTATTTACTGCAATGTTATCAGCAACATTACCCTCATCCCAACTCTACATTACAAGCAGAAATTGAAGCAGTAGATATTGATTTTATTTTTGATGATTTACCGAAACTATTAGCTTCTATGAAAGTAGGCGCTAACCGGATTCGAGAAATTGTCTTATCTCTTAGGACTTTTTCGCGTTTAGATGAAGCGGAAGTTAAAGAAGTAAATATTCATGATGGTTTAGATAGTACTTTGATGATTTTGCAACATCGCCTGAAACCGAAAACCGGAACGCCAGCAATTGAAGTCATCAAAGAATACGGTCAGCTACCTTTAGTAGAATGCTATGCAGGACAACTCAACCAAGTATTTATGAATATTATTGTGAATGCTATAGATGCTTTGGAAGAGTACAGTCAAAAGCGATCGCCTGAGGAAATATTAGCCAATCCTAACCAGATTACTATCTGCACTGAATTTAGACAAGGAGATACAAGTATTGAGACTGGAGAACAAGCTGATATCTCCAATTCTCAATCTTCAATTGTGATTCGGATTATCGACAATGGCCCAGGAATGAGCGAAACAGTTGCTAATCGTTTATTTGACCCTTTCTTTACCACCAAGGAGATTGGTAAAGGTACAGGTTTAGGCTTGTCTATTAGCTATCAAATTATTGTGGATAGACATCAAGGACAAATTGAATGTTACTCCACTCCCGGACATACAGAATTTGCGATTGTTATTCCCCAACAACAGAGAAAGACAAACGTTTAGCCAGTTTATTCTACTACTTCATTTACAGGGAAGCGATCGATTAACTGGATAGCACGGTAAGCATTACGTAGCAGTGACTCTGGTAAATTCGGCACGTGAGGAATTTGGGATAATAAATCCAAAGTCCGGCGTAAAATTCTTACCACATCACCCTCATCTAAAGTGGTATTTTCACATAGTTCCGTCCATTCAACGCCTAATGCCCATTGTTCTACTAAAGCAATTAACTCAAATTCTAACCAAATAGGCAGTGCTACATTATACCGCCGTTGCATTTGGAACATCTGGCGACGAATTCCCCGCAGTTTTGCCAAAGCATCAACTACTTGATTGCTCAAATCAAAACGGACTTTACTATCTGGGCGAGGAGTTTCTGTTACCAAAGCCGCTACAGCAGCAGCTAAATGGTGCGGATCTAATTGGTTAAATTCACCGCTAGCCAGTACCAAACCTAGCCATAATTCATTTTCTCCGCGAATAGCCGCAGCAACTTGTCCTAAGGCTGTGGGGACTAAGTTATCTAAACAGCCAAAGTGCTGCAAAATTTCAATTAAATTGAGAAACTCTTCCCAGTGATGTTGGGA
Organism: Calothrix brevissima NIES-22; assembly: GCF_002367995.1. Classification (GTDB taxonomy): domain Bacteria; phylum Cyanobacteriota; class Cyanobacteriia; order Cyanobacteriales; family Nostocaceae; genus Aulosira; species Aulosira brevissima. The sequence continues at coordinate 5,418,872 of NZ_AP018207.1, read as the reverse complement.
TTGTTGCTCTACATGTTCTTGTAGCAATTGTAATTCGGCTTCTAGTTCTACATAACGCGCCTTGCGTTTGAAAAGAGCGCCGACATTGCCCGATTTATAAATCGGATGGGCTTCTAATTGTTCTTGAACAGCCGTTACTCGACTCAGTTGTTCTGCTACCTCTGGCGGTAAATATAAAGACTCACCTGGTTCAGGGATTTGTTGGGCAATAATTGCTGTTTGGCGATCGCCTACCTGAATTTGTCCTGGTTTAAAAATTAGCTCTGGTGGGGGCAAAATCTCGGCTGGAATCTCCATTCTGGGCAATTCCGCATACAAATCAACAATATCCTCTGTCGCCGCTACATACCAGCGATTATCCTTGCCCAAGCATACCAAGCAACTAGATTGCTCAGAACCCGGACTTTTACCCACCAACACGGCGGCAATTGGCGAAGAAACTGTAATATTTTTACCTTTCAAACTCAGCAATGTCCCGGAAACCGCAAACCCTAGCATCATTCCTAATTGCTCTTGGCGGTCTTCCTGGGCTTGTTGTTGCAGAGTTTTCAAAATTTGCTTTTCCACTTTCAGGCGTTGGCGCAATTTTTCATACACCGCCAGTTCATTTTCATCAACGGCGGCGATTTGCTCCTGAAGTTGGTCTAATTCGGCTTGTAGTTCGTCAATTTCTTCATAATTCGGTTTTAAATGCAGCGTCGCCATATACTGGCCAAAACTGCGTTCTATTAGCTCTCTAGTTTCCTCTAAGGTGTGGGTTTGCAGTAAGTTAAGTACCATCCCGTAACTAGGAGTAAATTGACTTACCAAGGGATCTGGTTTAGATGTGGCTAAATATGCCGCTTCTTTCGCCCCTTCAAAAGGAGTTTGAACTGTGACCACATGACCTTGCAAATCCATACCTCGCCGCCCAGCCCGTCCCGCCATTTGCAGGAATTCGGAAGCGTTGAGCAGGCGGTGTCCGGTGTCGGTACGTTTGGAAAGGGTAGAGATCACGGTGGTGCGGGCGGGCATATTAATTCCCGCCGCTAGAGTCTCGGTAGCAAATACTACTTTGATTAGCCCTTGCTGAAATAATTCTTCTACTAGGACTTTCCAAGCTGGTAAAATCCCCGCGTGGTGAGCTGCTATTCCCCGATATAGGGGCGCAATTTGTCCCGAACGTCCGGCTTCGGGGTTGCGGCTTAAAAATTCATCGATTTGGCGGCGCAATATCTGAGATTCATCATTATTCACCAGCCAGATATCGCCTACTTCAGCCACAGCTTTATCACAACCCCGGCGGCTGAAAATAAAGTAAATGGCGGGTAACATATCCCGTTGCTGTAGGTGGTTCAAAGTATAAATCAGACTGGGAGCCTCTGGCCTACCGGCTTTACCTCTGTCTCCCTGTTTTCTTTTTCCCCGATTAGCTAAACGAGGACTGATTTTAGTTTTAGTCTCGTTGAGGAGGGGAAACAGTCCCTTAGGGTTACAAAAGTGAAATTCTAGGGGTACGGGACGAAAATCGGAGTAAATCAGGTCAGTAGGGCCGTGGACGCGATTTAGCCAATCGGTGAGTTGATCGCTGTTAGCAACGGTAGCGGAAAGGGCGACTAATTGCACTTCCCGGGGACAATAGATAATCGATTCTTCCCAAACCGTACCCCGTTGGCGATCGTTCATGTAGTGGCACTCATCTAGTACCACAGCTTCTACATCTACCAGAGAAATGCCAACTTGCCCTATGGGCGTGCCATAGAGCATATTGCGAAAAATTTCTGTGGTCATCACCAGAATTGGCGCATCCCTGTTAATGGAAGCATCTCCGGTTAAGAGTCCTACCTGTTCAAAACCAAATTTCTCGCGAAAGTCGCGTAATTTTTGATTTGACAGCGCTTTTAAAGGCGTAGTGTAAAATACCCGCTTTCCTCGCGCCAAAGCACGATAAATCGCGTATTCACCTACTAAAGTTTTGCCCGAGCCTGTGGGCGCACAAACAACTACAGACCGACCGTCATTGAGAGAGGCGATCGCGTCTAATTGAAATTGATCCAGATTAAACGGAAAAATTGACCTAAGGTCAAGTTCTGGGGATGATGCGGGATAATTCACTCAATCACATTAGCAACCAGACTGTTTACTATATTAACGGCTATATTGTCAACTTCGTCAAAAGTCAATGGTCAATGGTCAAAAGTCAACAGTCAACAATCAACAGATAATTGACTTTGGACTCTGGACTATTGACTCTAGACTATTTTCCCAATTCTTGCGATCGCTCTGTGGCGGCTTTGACTGCTTGAATTAAGGCGGAGCGAAAGGCGGCTTTTTCTAGTTGGGTAATACCGGCAATGGTTGTACCTCCGGGGCTGGTGACTCTATCTTTGAGTTCTGCGGGGTGCATTTTGCTTTCATGGAGGAGTTTGGCTGTTCCTAAGACTGTTTGCAGGGCGAGTTGATTAGCGATCGCTCTTGGTAAACCAGCGGCTACTCCTCCATCTGCTAATGCTTCTACCATCAAGGCTACATAAGCCGGGCCGCTTCCCGAAAGTCCTGTAACTGCATCCATTAAGCCTTCAGATACTTCTACAACTTCCCCGACTGCGGTAAAAATTTGCTGGGCTATTTGCTGGTGTTTCACCGTCGTGTATGCGCCTAAGCAAATGGCTGTCATTCCTGCTCCCACTGTCGCAGGTGTATTTGGCATAGCGCGAATTACTGGTAACTGGGGAAATGCCGCTTCTAGCTGATTTAAAGTCACACCCGCTAAAATTGAAATGACTAGAGGTGAGTTTTCTTTGACAGCGATCTCAATTATTTCTGCTAATTCTTGAGCGATCGCGCTAAATACCTGGGGCTTTACTGCTAACAATACAACTTCCCGACTCTGCGCCAAAACTAGGCGGTTATCAGCAGTCACGCTCACATCATATTGCTGCTGGAAAAAATTTTGTCTTGCCGGCTGGGGTTCGCTAACGATAACTTCTGATGGTTGATAAACTCCACGCGCAATAAGGCGGGATAATAGCGCTTCTCCCATTACCCCACCACCTATTAAGCCAAATTTAGTAGTCATTAATTAGTCATTAGTCAATTGTCAAGAGTCAATGGTCAATGGTCAATGGTCAATTGTCAATCGTTAAGATTGATTACCTTTAACTGTAACTGTAGCCAATGTGTTTCGATTACGCGGAAATCGAGCGATGATTGCTGATTTAACTGTCACGGAGCCGAAATTTTGACTATTGACTTGGGACTATTGACTAATTTCGATTTACTGTACTGCCATGCGGTTAGCTTCAGTTCCCCATGCTGGTGTTGTATTTGTGGTACGAGGACGCGCTGGGGGTTGTGGTACTTCATGAATAACTCCGCCGTGAGTGCTAACTTGCACGCAGCTGGGTGTAAATAAAAATATACTTTCGCCAATCCGCTCTTGATGCCCATCTAATGCGTAAGTACCACCTGCAACAAAATCTACTGCCCGTTGAGCTTGATCCGGGTCCATAATTGTTAAATTTAATACAACTGACTTGCGCTCACGCAAAGCTTGAATTGCCTGGGGCATTTCTTCAAAGGTGCGTGGTTCAAGTACTAATACTTCAGAAATTCCGTTAATTGCTCCTGGCATACCGATGACATTCCCCATTGACTTTGAACCTGTTGCTACATCATTACCCATTGTAGGCATGGGTTCCCGCCAACGTCGATTCTGGGGAGTCGGTTCTGGCGGTGCTGGCTGCACATTCTCTTCTTGATAGAGATTTTGGTAGCTTTCGGTTTCTGGCTCTTCTTCGTAGTATTCGTATTCTACAGGCTCATTGAGTCCCACAAAATCCCTGAGTTTAGTAAATATGCTCATCTTCTACGCTCCTGGTGCAAATTAACTTTAATGGTTTACCTGGCGATAAATCAGTGTAGCCGAATTTTATTGCTACAAAGGGGTTTATTCAGAATTTTATTACTAGCTGTAGCTTCTATTACTGGTTTAAGTGAGGAACAGATGCTGTTGAAGTCATCTGCACGCTCCCTAGCCTTGATAATGAGTCAAGATTATATACTAATGTATTTCCGAATGAAAGTTACCCTAAGCTGATTTTTCTTCAGTAAGGCTTGTGTCAAAATATATATTTTGTTACACAGCGCAATATTAAAATTGATAATTGCTGTCAATAGCTGGATAAAGCTGATGATACAAGGGATACAAGCTATTAATTACCCTTCTCAGAGCGATCCCCGAACAAGATGGTTCCTAACCTTACCATCGTTGCACCTGCTGCTACGGCAATTTCGTAGTCACCTGACATGCCCATTGATAGGTGCTGCATTTGGATATGGTGATAGTTCTTTTCTCTAATGGTTTTTGCTAGGCTTAAAGTGCTATTAAATACATTAAATGTTTCCACCTTGTCTAAACCCAAAGGCGGAATTGTCATCAAACCTTGAATTTGTAAATTTTTATATTGAGCGATCGCAGGTAAATCGGCTAACAATTGGGGTACAGTCCAGCCTGATTTGTTGGGATCGGGGAGAATCTTGACTTGCAAGCAAATTTGAGGATTCACACCCAACTGTGACGCTAAATTATTTAAGCGCTGTGCTAGTTGCAAATTATCGACGGAGTGAATCCATTGAAATAGTTCTAGAGCTTTTTTGGCTTTATTGCTTTGTAAATGTCCAATAAAATGCCAGGTAATATCTGACAAGTCTTGTAACTCAGCTTGTTTGCTAGCGGCTTCTTGAATTCGGCTTTCGCCAAAATCACGGATTCCTGCGGCATAGGCGGCGCGGATCTTGTCCGCAGGAACCGTTTTGCTAACAGCAATCAAGCGAACTGAATCGGGGAGGGAGGAGCGAATTTGAGTAATACGTTCGCTAATCGAACTAGTCATTGGAATGTGCGTTGGAAAACACTCTGAAGCTGATCGTACTCCTGTAACTGCCCTGTGCGACGTAGAGTCCGCAAGCGATTTTCCAACATCATTCTGGCTTCAGTGCGACCTATAGGCTGAAATTTTATACCTTTGATGTCATTTGCTACTAAAAAAAATAACCGTTGGGCATAAAGTGTAGTAAACAGATCCTGGGTCTCATCCACCATACAGATTCTGTAAAGTAAGCCCCAAGTCGGATGATTAATGTAAGTTTCTGCGTTTTCTGGATTCATTTAATAATCAAGGTAAGCGTCAATTGTTCTTTTCGCAGTTTTCGTACCAACATTCAGATGATGATAACTTGCTGGTGTCAGGATATTTGTCCTAAATTATGCGAAATTCAATAAGTTTTGCTGTTGAATGGCAACTGTGAAGACCTTGATCTAGTTACTCATAGAGAGATGATGCTACTAGTGGCGATTTGGTCTAGTGGAATTTGCACTTCAGGTGCTATTCAGCAATCGGCTCTGCCATCTTATTTGGAGTTAAGAACAGCAAGGTAATGCGCCGTCAGACTGGTTTTTGCATAAGCCTCTCTCTATGCTGCCATAATTTCTGTCTATTGGCGCATTATGGTCAAAGGTACAATATTCATTAATTCAGCATGTTTATGTTGAGTGCCATTATTTGTGCTTGAGCTTTGTGCAGAGATTCATTTCATTCTGGCTTACGATCGCTCTTTGCGGCAAGACCTGTGGGAATTTCTTATGGGGAGTAGGGGAAGGGAAGGGAAGGGAGACAAGGAAGACAAGGAGGACAAGGAGGACAAGGGAGATAATGGGGGGAAACCACAAGGGCGGGGTTTCCCCGCCCCTACGGGAATGGGTATGATATAGCGATGGAATATTTTTTGCTGGAGTTTGTTGTGTTTGGATTGTGGCTAAATATTTGTACCGATCGCCAAACGCACGCCCCAAAATAAAGTTAATGTGGCAATAGCTAACCAATCCCATCTTTTTAAGCGTAAATCATGCCAAGGGACTCGATGCTCGTTGGGACTGGTAAAACCGCGTACCATCATTGCACTAGCCATTTGCGCGGCTCGGAGGAGGAGATTTTCTAACAAGCGCTCGGCGACAATCATCCAAACTTTGACTGCGCCTTTAATTCCTAGCTTTTTCCAATTAATCGCTCTAGTCATGACGGAGCGGATGAGGTTCTGGACTTCTTCTAAAACTAGGGGGATAAAGCGCAAGGATAAAGTTAAGGTTAGAGCAATTTCTGTGACGGGTAGCTTTAGGCGTCGTAGGGGTTGCATTAAGCTTTCCATCCCGGCGGTGATTTCTTCTGGTGCGGTTGTGAGCAGATAAAGGTTAGTGCTGTAAATTACTGTAAACAAAATTGTACTTAACCGCACAGCCAAATCTAAGGAACGGCGGTTAACTTTTACAGGCCCTTGGCTAAATATGACGTATTTATATTCTTTATTTCCAAATACTGCTTTTTCATCTACCTTGGCGTTATTCGTGGTAGTTGATTGCGGGCTGAGAACTTGTTCGTTAACTGGTAAGCGTTGTTGATAGTTGATCCCCAATCCATCTGGACTGATAGCTGCTATGGTAAAAACAAAAAAGGCTAGAACTAATAACCAGCCCATTTGTTGTTGCCATACACGGCGGGGAATTCTGGCGATGAGGGTAACTATAATTAATAGGGTTACCAAGAGTATGCGCCATTCATTCCGCGCAAAAGTATAACTTGTGAGAAAACTCATCAACCAAGCAAACTTGACTCTGGGGTCAATTTTATGCAGCCAAGTTTGCGGTTCTTCTAGGTACAGTCCTAATGGTAGCGATCGCAGTAAATCCATAGATCGGGTAAAATTTCAAAGATAAAAGAAAAAGGTAACACTTATTGTCGTTTACCTTTTTACTTTTTACTTTTACCTTTTCACTTGATTACACGCGGGTAGCCCGGTTAACACTACCGCTTTCTACATCACGGACTTTCTTACTGCGCCACAGTAAACGAATGGGAGTCCCTTTAAAGCCTAGCTGTTGACGAAATTGGCGTTCAATGTAGCGGCGATAGTTGTCGTTAAAGCGTTTCGCCTCATTGACAAATAAAGCGATCGTTGGCGGTTGGGCACTAACTTGCGTCCCATAATAAATTTTACCTTGTCGCCCGCCCCGTGAAGTTGGTGGAGAATGCCAACTCACCGCGTCTTCGAGAACTTCGTTAATTACGGCGGTACTGACACGGCGTTTGTGCGATTCAGCCGCTTCAACTACCAATTCTAAGATTTTTTCTACTCGCTGTCCGGTTAAGGCGCTGACATAAATTGTGTCTGCCCATTCGGTAAAATGTAGCCGTGATTGCAGATCTTTTTCGTAGTCATAGATAGTGTATGAGTCTTTTTCGACTGCATCCCACTTATTAACTACGACTATACAAGCTCGTCCTTCTTCAATTATTCGTCCTGCTAATTTTTGGTCTTGTTCGGTAACGCCATCTAAAGCGTCTATGACCATTAAAACCACATCAGCGCGGCGAATGGCTTTAAAAGCACGGTTAATACTAAAGAATTCTGTACCGTAATCAATGCTTTTCTTTTTGCGAATCCCCGCAGTGTCAATTAAGCGATAGGTTTGTCCATCCCGTTCGACTACTGTATCAATCGCGTCACGGGTTGTGCCGGAAATGGGACTAACAATTGCCCTTTCTTCTCCGACGAAAGCGTTTAATAAGCTGGATTTACCTACATTTGGTCTGCCGATAATGGCTACTTTAATTTCGTTAGTTTCCGGTACTTCTGTAACGTGGGGAATGTGCTTAATTAACTCATCAAGTAATTCACCTGTGCCGCTACCGTGAATTGCGGAAATAGGGTATGGTTCACCTAATCCTAATTCCCAAAATTCCGCAGCTTGAATTAAGCCTTGATCGGGGGATTCACATTTATTAACAGCTATTAGCACAGGTACGGGTTGTTGACGTAACCATGTGGCGATTTCTTCATCAGCCGGTGAGGGCCCGAGTTGTCCATCAACTACAAAAATTGCTGCACTCGCTTCGCTGAGTGCTGTCATGGCTTGTTGACGAATCAGGGGTAGGAATTCGGTGTCATCGTTAAATACTAAGCCGCCTGTATCGACAACCACAAATTCGCGATCGCTCCAGTAAGATGGTAAATAAGTGCGATCGCGTGTCACTCCCGGTTCATCGTGGACGATCGCCGTTTGTTCCCCGGCGAGACGATTAACCAGGGTGGATTTGCCCACATTTGGGCGTCCGATAATTGCAACAATTGGCAGTCCCATAAACTCAGGATAACGTAGAGAATTAATATATCATGTCTCTACATTTTATCTAGTTTAATGCTTTGCTGCTTTTGAACTATGAAAAAACAGGAGGCGAGAAACTTCCTCCTGTTTGGCGATTTTAAATGTTACTTAACTGATGTTAGTAGCGATCGCGATGGTTGCGTTCCTCCTCTAGTCTACGTTCGCGTTCGCGTTGACGCTCAAGTTCTAAGCGATGTTGACGTTCCCGTTCTTCTTGAATTCTCCGTTGACGTTCTAGTTCTAGGCGATGTTGACGTTCAACTTCTAAACGATGTTGGCGATCGCGTTCTAGTTGTTGTTCTCGCCAATCATGTCGTTCATTTCCGCCTAGAATTACTTGAATTTGAGCCGAGGCTGGTTGTGCTAAAAAGCTAGAAGCTAGCACAATTCCTAATAAGCCAGATGAAAGAACTCTTTGCATAAAGGTCATCCTTGCATGAAATCTATTGTGAAGAATGGCAGAAATAGAAGCCACTATTCAGGAGCTTTTAAGAGCATAAGAATTTGTCAAATTAATCACTGGTTGACTTATCTGTAGTCTTGTTTTTGTTAATTATTGTCGCGAATAGCATTAAGCAGATAGCGCCTTGATATCTGACCGAGTAAATCAACAGTTACTATTTTTTATGCCTCTTATCAGTTAGTAACAGCTTCAATTTCCAATGGTAGATGCCAGTAATATTAAAGCTGTTTTAGGCAAAAAATAATTCAGCCAAAAGTCACGAGTTAGATTATGACTTTTGTCATGCATAGAACCATAGAACCTATCTTTAAAATGGGGTAGATATTATATAGTTACAACTTAGAAGTGTGTAGCTATATAAGCAAAGCCTGCGAAGGGAGGTGAAAAAAATTGATTAATTTTTTTATTTTTGATTCAAAATATATCTTTACACTAATTTAAATAGTGGTTTTGGCACATCAATATATTCTAGAGGGCATAGCATTGCCATTTCCCTATTTCTTTTTTAATCTGTAAGTTAAATTAATTCTGCTTCTGTAAAAATCTGTGTAACTGTTAGTTCTAAACCTGGAAATAACTCATCTACAATAGGCAGATTATCTGTATAAACTTGGCTATTCTCTGGTGATAAAAATACTCTAATATTCATGGCTTCCGGATTGACAACCCAAACTCTTGCTACTCCCGCCTCAAAGTAATCTCTAGCTTTATCTTCAAATTCTTTCATTGTTTGGTCTGGAGAAATAATTTCAATTACTAACTCTGGCGGAACGGGACAGGCTTCATTAAGCTGCCAACTTTTGGGGAGACGTTGATAAGAAATGTAAGTTACATCAGGAAGAGGTGACCAATCTTTACCTTTAATTTGCAGGAGAATTGCCCATTCTGCAACGGTTCTACCTTTGCCTTTACACCATGCATAAATTAGGAATAATAAAGCTCTTTGTAAAGCTGAATGAAAAAATTTTGGTGACACCTTGGGTATTGCATAACCATCGACAAACTCATAGTTTACATCTCTTTTTGGGAGCGAGAGAAATTCTTTGAGGGTGAGTTTGTTTTCTGTGGTTGTTTTAACCATAAAATTTCACACAATTATCACACAATTACCTGATGTCAATATTTTAAGCGAGCAATCGGTGTCATGGATTAAAGCAGAACCCGAAAATTAGAAGTTTTGCAACTACTCTATTACATTTCTTATAGTAATCCTAGAAAACTCTGGATCTCTGTGGATTGTCGAGAGTTTTGCTATTATCATTCTCCAGAGAAACTTTGGTGCATGGTAATGGTGCGGATAAACAAGCAAGTATTAATTTGGTTGTGTGCGGGAATTATTATTTTAGGTTTGATGGGATGCGATCGCTTATTTCCGCCCTCTGGCGATTTGGTGGAGCGTGTCAGCGATGGTGATACCCTAACAGTAAAGGATTCTCAAGGTCAAAAGTTTAGCGTGCGCTTTGCTTGTATGGATGCGCCAGAAGTACCACACACCAATAAGGAAAAGCAAAGTCAACGCCCTAGCGATCGCAATCAATTTACCTGGGGTGCAAAAGCCCAGGAACGCTTACAGCAGTTGGTGAAGCAAGGAGGCGATCGCGTCAGTTTGACTATTACCGATAGCGATCGCTATGGTAGAAAAGTTGCTGAAGTGCGCTTAAAAGATGGTACTTTTGTTCAACAAGTTTTAATCAAAGAAGGACTTGCAAAAGTATATCGTCCTTATTTAAATAAATGTCCGAGTAAAGATTTAGTCCAACAAGCCGAAGCCGAAGCGCAACAACAAAAGCGGGGAATTTGGGGTGATGCTCAATTTGTGAATCCTTGGGAATATCGGAGGTTAAAGTAATACCAGAACCCTAAAAAATAAGGAGTTATGCAAAACATAACTCCTTATTGATCATTAATAATTCTTCAGCGAATTTGCTTGCTTAATTGGGAGAGATTTGATTACACATTTGCAAAATGTGTCTGTCATTAGCACTAATAGACTTTAGCTGATGATAATCTTGCAAGGCGACAGAATAAGGATAAGAAGTGAAAGCATCCTCATTAATGTTAGGTGTAGTACTAGTTGTAGCGACTGGATGGTAATTATTACCATCTGGGGATGCATTCACAGTCATTGCTAATTCGCCTGAGCGGTCAATTGTGCCTTGAAAACAACTAAACTCAGAGTTAGGCATATATAATGCACCTTTGACTGTAGCTTGGCGCTTTTCAAAGATGATATAACCTTGTCCTAGCTGATTTGGTTTTGGTGATTGACCATACAGATAAAGGCCATCTTCTGTGGGTAAATTACTTACTGGTAAATTTCTGACTCCGGAGGCGGATTGTTCTGCTTTAGTTACCAGCGCTGTAGTTTCGGGTGCTGCTTTTAAAGGCTCTGCTGAACCTCCCTCGGATGGTTGCTGCAAATTCTCGCTCATCCAATAATCTTTAGTTGTCTGCGCTTTCACTTCTCTGGGTTGTGGTAAAACATAGTTTCCAGAGATATTTTGAGAATCAATTGTGATTGGATGACTCAGTACGGATTTAATTTGTTCGCCAAACACACCAAGGGTAATTATCAAAGCTGCTGCTGGAATTGCCACTTGGCGAGAGGAACAGAACTTAGAAATATTGTTAAGCACCCGACTTCTCCTCTTACAAAACTACCTACTCTCTCAACACCTGACTTAAACTTAACTAAGTATTTATGCAGCTAGGCTCGGCCAAAGGTTTGATTTATATTGTCCCGGAAACAAAAGACCGAAAACTGAAAAATTTTATATATTTTGCCATCGCCATCTTAAATTACCGTCTTTTGGCTGTTTCCTGCTTCACCCTGTAGCCTCACCCAATCGGGTGATGTAAATCTCAGCCGCAAGATTTGTTTACTTTTGTAAATTTCAACAATTCATCACATCTGGCTCGAACCATCTAACCTTTATCCTATAACTTTTGTGTCGGTATAGGTAACTACAATAGCTCAGTTTGCTATTACGGAAAAGTCCTGAAAATTTTGAAAATTTTTTTAAAATCAATAAAAGCCTAACAATACAAGGCTTTTAAGTCTGTCAACAGTCATCAGTCAACAGTCAACAGTCAACAGTCAACAGTCATCAGCTATATTAGCCGCATCATTCTTAGGGGTAAGCTAACCCCAGCCCTTTAGGGCGGGGCTTTGTAGTAGCCCTGAGCTATCCGTGCTGAGATGACAGCACAAATAACCCGAACCTCCAGGCAGGCTTACAGACTGCCCCAATAAAGAAATCATTTTTGCACCATTCAAATCAGCATCGCCATGCCATCCGCAATTGCCACACTTGAAGCGTTTATCAGACCTCAACCCAATATGCAAACATTGGTGGCAAGTTTGGCTGGTGTAAGCAGGCGGTACTGCAATTACTTCAACCCCTTCCTTAATACCTTTGTATTCAAGGAAGTAACGCAATTGATAAAACGACCAAGAATTAGACCGTCTGCGCTCAACCTTATTTCTGGGTTGAGTGTTTGTGCGTTCCCTAATCCCAGTCAAGTTTTCAATAGCAACAATCGCGCTTGTGCTTTTGGCTTGTTGAATAATCCGGTAGCTGATTTGATGATTGAGCCAAGACTGAAATCTTCTCTCACGCCCCGACAGCCGTTGCAAAATCTGCCTTGCCCTACGGCGAGTAGACCTTGTGCCTTTCGACGCTTTTTGCTGGAGAGATGCTCTAACTCTGGCGTATTTATCCCGAACTTCTGTTATTTGCCTCCCATCCCACTTGTCCCCATTGCTGGTTACAGCAATATCCCATCTCCCAAAATCCACGCCAATAACATTATTTGGCTTCAGTGGTTGTGGAGCTTCATCTTTGATTTGAATATGAATGTAGTAGGAGCCATCTCGATGCTTGCACAGTTGCGCCGATGTTGGTTTTTTGCCTTTGAGTTTACCTCGCTGGTAGTTACCAACATCCAACTTAATATGCTCCCTGCCTTCCATCAGGGTAAGACTAACAGTCCAGTCTTTCTCCCTAAAAGCAAAAATTCTAGCGTCGTAGTCGGCACTAGTAGGCTTGAAGAATTTAACTGGCTTGTTCTTTTGTTTGGCGGTTTTGCGGTTAGCTCCTACTCTGGCACAAGCCCTGACCGCCAAATTAGCAGACAACCCAAACAACGAACGCAAGTCTTGATAAACCAAGTTTTGAATTGTGGTTTTGCTTGTTATTTGGGGTTTGACCTGCTCGTTGGCGTAGTTGCAAGCATCCGCAAACGCCTTCAATGTTGCCTCAATTTTGGCAACTTGCTGAGGTGTGGGGTTGAGTTTGCAAACCAATGTCAGCACTTGTTCCATACTGCTTATTTTATCACCTGTGATTTACTCACGGCGAATAAATACGCAAACGCGCCTTACCCCCATGTCTAAAGCCCGGTAGCTCTCCACGGCGCGAGGACTTTGGTGAGAAATCCACACCCCTAAAAGTTGGGAGAATTGATTTTTGGTATTCCTTAACTGAACTGTATACTTTTGACAAAATCTAAAATCTTGTTTTTTAGTATCTCAGCTTCTTCTTCTACTGTTCCTGGCTTGTCACCGTTAAAAAAGCTGCGCTGATTACTAACTATGTATAAAAAGTCAGTATTAATAAAGGTTAATAAACCTCGATACGCATCTAATCTTTTTGCGTTGCCATTATATTCTTGTTTAGAAATTGTTGACCCTTGGGGCATATCCACCAATACATAGTAAGCTCCATTTAGGGTATTTTCTAAATATTCGCCATACCTAACTTCAGCATTGGGTACATGGGCAAAAATAGCCTGGGGTACATAGCGATCGACTAAAATCGATTGCAGATATTCTTCTAGTCCCAAAGAGTCGATTTCTTCTTCATGTTCGGGGGGAATGGGATAATAATCGATTCTGACTAAACTACCAATATCATCAGTAAAGCCAACTACTCCTTCTTGGCTTTGAATTTTACCACCATCTTGTGCAGTAACGGGAATGGGAACGGAAAAGTTTGTTAGAGGCGATCTATATACTGTGTCACCATAGTCTTGGACTAAGATAATTTCTAAGTCATCATCTGCAAAGTTGCCATTTTCTGCTTCTTCAATTGCTGCAATGATTTCTTGAACTATTTCTTGTGCTTCTTCATCTTCTATATCTAAAGCCTTTTGTAAATGTTGCAAAAATGGCTCTTTATCGCTGGCGATGGTTAAATCTTCATCTAACAGGACGATCGCGCCTGCAGCGTAAGCATCTAATACTACCTCATCATTGAGGGCAGCACTAGCGGTGTTAAATAAAGCACCGAGTCCATCAGCTTGAGCAATATCGATCAACCGATAAACTATTTCTGTAATTTCTTCTTCTGAATATTCGTCAAAGACCTCAAAGTCCCATAGTACGGTAGCTAAGGCTTCTGCGTCTACTTCTTCGATGGAAGAATCTGCGATCGCGCTAATAACTGCGATCGCTGCTACTCCTTCCTCTGGACTCAAAAATTCTTCTGTCGTCTGTTTTGAGTCAAAAATGCGATCGTACTTGCTCATACTTGCTACCTCCTAAAAAATGGCTGGTTGAGCATAGCCCAACCGATGCTGATAGAGAATCGTGCAAGTCTCAGTTTAGCAATGTAGCGAATCTGTGCCGCAAAAGATTCGTGAATTGGTCAATGGTCAATAGTCAATGGTCAATGGTCAATGGTCAATAGTCAATGGTCAATGGTCAATAGTTAATGCTTAGTGGTTATGAGTCAAGAGTTATTACTCTACTGACTATTGACTCTGGACTATTGACTATTGACTAATAAAGAAAATATTCAGCAATACTTTCATAAAACTTCATATCAGTCCAGTAACCTAAATGTCCTGAAGCACCCCAGGAAGTTTTATATGTCATTTCTTCATTAATCAGATTTTCGTAGTAATCTAGGTGACCGCTAATGGGGTCTTGTAGGTGATAATAATTTACCCAGGAAATATGCTCTAGTTGACAAACTACGGGATTTTTACCTAAATAATTCCTAGTGCTTTTTTTGACTAATTCTGGTTTGATGCGGAAGGAATTGAGGTGTTCGATAATTCTGCGGCGAATATATTGCTGTTCTTGAGCGATATTACGAAAGAAAAAGGCGATTTTATCTAAGGGGGAACCAAAGGTGACTAATCCTTTGAGTTTGTCGATATCCATACTTTTACCCAAGTCGCCAGCAAGGGTGGATTCTATACAAAGCTGGTTTAATGTATCGTAAGCTATACAACTACCTAGTGAATGTCCCACGATAATTACTTGGTCGTAATTGGCTTGTGGGTCTTTAATAATTTGTTGCAGTAAAGTTAAGCATTCTGTAATTACCTGTTGGCGGATTTTTTGGTAAGGTGATTTGGGGTCGGTTTTGGTGTAGATGGCGACATCACCAACAAAATTAATTAATAAGGGAACGATTAGTTTTTTACTGAGTTTCCAGGCTGATTGCAGATAACGTCCTTTGAGAAAGGGGCCTGCAATTAATAAAGCAACTAAAATTAATAGTCTTAATAATGGGTAAATAAAGTTAAATATTCGTAAAAATATAGTAAGCGATCGCAAGCGGAATTTAAACCAGCCTTGGCGATGTTGATTTTGTAACAAATTATTTAATAAATCTTCATTTTCTGGGCGGTTATAAAACTCGATTGTACCGTCAAGTGTCTGCTCTGCCCATTGTAATATTTCCGGCACAGAAATTTTATTTTCCGTATCCGGTGCCCAATAATATTCATGTACATCTATTAATCCTGGTTGTGTAGCATCCTGTGGGCTTAATCTGACAAAGCTTTCTATCCACCTTCCACCATTGGCAAATTCACG
Organism: Calothrix brevissima NIES-22; assembly: GCF_002367995.1. Taxonomy (GTDB): domain Bacteria; phylum Cyanobacteriota; class Cyanobacteriia; order Cyanobacteriales; family Nostocaceae; genus Aulosira; species Aulosira brevissima. Next base: position 5,403,380 of record NZ_AP018207.1, on the reverse strand, counting down.
CTTGGCAATATGATGTTCTAGGTCAGTTGGTAATTTTTCTTGTTCAAAATATTTAATGAAATTTTGGGCGAAATAGTCTACAGTTTCATAGGGATTTTGTTGCCCAATTCCGTGGATGAGTAAAAAAGCTGTGCGACCTTGGGGAAACCGGATATTACTGGGTGTTTGGCTCATTTAAATTTTACCATTTTTCTTGTAAATTATGGGAATTTTTAGCAGTTTGTCATATTGACGAAAGTGGAATTTTTGCCCTTTTGGCGAGGAAGACAACTGCTATTTATACTGTCACAAGCTAGCAGCCTAATTCCTAAAATCTATGTAAATAAGTTTATATTTACTTAGCTGTTTGTCGGCATAAGCTATTCTGCTTTTAAGTTGCATAATTTATCGTTGGGACGGTTGACTGTTGACGGTTGACTGTTGACTGTCATGATTAGTAGTTATGCAATTTAGACACAGATTAGCTTAGTAATAGTTAACACTTTTTATGCTAGATACTTTAGATTTAAGCTTAAACTTAGAGAAAGCAACCTATAAATCTGAGATTGATAGGTTAATGCATCAACTGCGATCGCTACAAACTGCCTGTTGGGAAAAGAAGTTACCTGTAATTGTGGTTTTGGAAGGTTGGGCTGCTTCTGGGAAAGGTGGCTTAGTTAAACAAATGGTATCTTATATTGACCCCAGAGGATTTAAAGTACATCCTATCTGGGCGGCGACACCAGAGGAACGACAATATCCTTTTTTGTGGCGATTTTGGGATAAATTACCCGCAAAAGGGGTAATTAGTATTTTTTACCACAGTTGGTATACTCATGTTTTAGAAGATCGGTTATTTGAGCGAGTCTCTAACGCCCAAATTCCTCTATTAATGGGACAAATTAACTCATTTGAGCGCCAGTTGGTAGATGATGGAGTTGCGATCGCAAAATTTTGGTTGCATTTAAGTCGCAAAGAATTGAAAAGTCGCCTCAAAGAATATGCTAAAGATCCCCTCACAGCTTGGCGGGTGCGTAAAGAAGACTGGCAGCAAGAAAAGCATTACGATCGCTATAGGGCTTATGCTGAAGATATGTTAGCGCAAACGAGTACTGGTAGCGCTCCTTGGACTTTAGTTGAGGGTGATTCACAACGCTGGGCGAGGGTAAAGGTGTTAACTCATTTAGCCGCAACTTTAACTGCGGCTTTAGACAGACAAAAAATCCAACTTCCTACCTCCATTCTCCCACCCCAAGCTCATTTAGAACCCACAGAACCAGATTATTTAGCCCAGGTTGATTTAAGTCAAAGTCTCTCAGAAATAGATTATGACGAGCAATTAGCAAACGAACAAATTCAACTGCGTCAATTACAATTAAGCATCCACAAACATCACATACCCGTGTTAGTTTTATTTGAAGGTTGGGATGCAGCAGGGAAAGGTGGGGCAATTAAACGACTAACAGATATTCTCGATCCCCGCAGTTACTTTGTCTTTCCCTTTGCTGCGCCTTCAGATGAAGAAAAATCCCATCATTATTTATGGCGATTTTGGCGCAGATTACCTACTACAGGCACAATTGGCATTTTTGATCGTTCTTGGTACGGGCGGGTATTAGTGGAACGTGTGGAAGGCTTTGCAGCAGAAGTAGAATGGCGCAGAGCTTATCAAGAAATTAATGAATTTGAAGCGCAATTAACTACTGCTGGTTATGTCTTAGTTAAATTTTGGTTGCATATTAGTCCAGAAGAACAACTGAACCGCTTTACTGAACGCCAAAATGATTTATTTAAACAGTACAAACTCACAGATGAAGATTGGCGAAATCGGGAAAAATGGACTTATTACGAAGTTGCTGTGAATCAAATGATTCAACGTACCACTACACCAAATGCACCTTGGACAATTGTTGCGGCTAATGATAAATATTTCGCTAGAGTTAAGGTAATTGAAACTGTAGTTGATGCTATTCAAGCAGAAATTAAGCGGCGTAAAAAAGGCAATCGGTTATTGTTTTAAATTATGCCAAATTGTCGGGGCGGGGTTTTCCATACATGTCAATTTAAGGTGAAACTCGCTTGGCGAAAACGTTTTGCCCTCACCCCCAGCCCCTCTCCCTCAGGGAGAGGGGAGCAAGAGATTTAATTCCCCTTCTCCTTGAGGGAGAAGGGGTTAGGGGATGAGGGCGCGAGGGTTTTTGTACAACACGCGCCGTGTATAGCTTTTAGCTTAAGTTGACACCAATGGGCAATGCCATGCCCCTACCATCTGTCGCATTTTTTTCAAGGTAGCCATTCACGAGAAAATCTCACAACCTAATATTAAAATCTCTCTTTCCTAGCCCCTATCCCCTATCCCTAATCGAATTCCTCTATCTATAGAATGAGGCTGACACTAGCTTTAGATAGATGCCTGGAGCAAAAAAATAATTAGATAATACCCATGTTAGCAGTCAATAACTTGGTGCAAAGCTTTTATTCCCCAGACTGCAAACTTGGAATATCTAGGAATTTAAATATCATGGTACAGACTCCCCCATCTCAATTTTCTCCAGAACAATATCAGGTTGATGCGCCGAATCAAGAGGTAGAAAATATTGTCAAATCGCCAGCATCAGAAACAGATATTAATTTAGAATTTCTCTACACCAGAGATATTGAATTTCGCCAGGAAACGATTTACTTTATTGTGGTGGATCGCTTTTATGATGGCGATCCTGATAATAGTGAAGGAATTAATTCCGAACTTTACGATCCTACAGGGAAAGACTGGGGTAAGTACTGGGGTGGTGATTTACAGGGCGTAATTGATAAATTAGATTATTTAAAAAATATGGGAGTAACGGCTATTTGGCTAACTCCTTTGTTTGAGCAAGTTGAAGAGTTATTTGTGGGTAATGCGGCGATTCATGGTTATTGGACAAAAGATTTTAAGCGCATCAATCCCCGGTTTATTGCTGAGGGCGAAAATCCTTCTTTAAACGCTACTCAAGATACAAAAGATACTACTTTTGATCGCTTGATTGCAGAAATGCACAAGCGCAATATGAAATTAATTCTTGATATTGTTTGCAACCATAGTACCCCAGATACTAGTGGTAGCAAAGGTGAATTATATGATGATGGGGTAAAAATTGCTGACTTTCATAATGATGTGAATAATTGGTATCATCACTACGGTGTAGTCCAAAATTGGGAAGATGAATGGCAAGTCCAGAATTGTGAATTAGCTGGGTTAGCAACTTTCAATGAAAATAATAGCGAATATCGTCAATATATTAAATCGGCAATTAAACAATGGCTAGACAGGGGTGTAGATGCGCTGCGGGTAGATACTGTCAAGCATATGCCGATTTGGTTTTGGCAAGAATTTACTGGTGACATGTATAATCATAAGCCAGATGTGTTTATTTTTGGTGAATGGATTTATAGCAATCCTAGTGACGATCGCTCTGTAGAATTTGCCAATCATTCGGGGATGACGATTTTAGACTTTGGCTTGTGTGTGGCGATTAGAGCTGCATTGGCTCAAGGTTCGGAAAACGGCTTCCATACAATTCAATATATCTTTGACCAAGATCATCGCTATAATGGCGCGACAGAGTTAGTTACTTTTATCGATAACCACGATATGTCTCGCTTTCAATCGCTGAATCCCGATCCGGCGATGTTAAAAGTAGCGATCGCTTTAATTATGACTTGTCGCGGTATTCCTTGCATCTATTACGGCACTGAACAATATCTTCACGATGATACCGATGGCGGTAACGATCCATACAATCGCCCGATGATGGACAATTGGGATAATGAGACGGAAATTTATCGTTATGTGAGATTATTATCTGGTTTACGGCGATTAAACCCAGCCGTGTCTATGGGGAGCCACTGGCAAAAATATTTAACTGAGGATGTTTATTGCTACCTGCGCCGTTATCGCGATTCTTTGTGTTTTGTGGCGTTAAATCGCGGGGGAGAAGTTACTTTAGGGGAAGTAGAAACAGAACTACCAGATGGCGAACATACTTGTATCATCACTCGGCAGAAGTATGAAGTTAAAGACGGCAAAATTCACAACCTCACACTTGCAGAACGGGGAGTGATTGTTTTTAGTCATGTAGGTGAAAGAATTAAAGGTCAGACAATTGTCCGGGTACAATTAAATGGCGTACAAACTCAACCAGGTGAAACCATCGTTGTAACTGGCGATTGTCCAGAGTTGGGTAATTGGGATATTAGCAAGGCTTACCCTTTGGATTATATTAACACAAATACCTGGTTTGGCGAAATTCCCTTTAACGAGAGTGCGGGTAAGTTAATTAGTTATAAATATGCTATTTGGCGCGAAGGGCGATCGCCTTTACGAGAAAATAGTGTACCTCGGCGCTGGGTAGTTGCCAAAGAAGGTACTGTGAAGTGGCGCGATATGTGGGCTTAATTTCTCACGTTCTTTGATGCTCCGCCTGAAAATTTGCTAAATTAAGGCGGAGCCTCACAATTATCGTGATGTATTGGTGCGTTGCTACATTAGACTTCTTGCATAAATATTTTGGCGTTGTTGAGTAATCTTTTGAAAAGCTCACGCAAAGCCGCAAAGGCGCAAAGAAGAACGCTAGGCGACAACACACCCTACATTGAATAATTACGAATTATTCCCTTAGACGTTAAATCGGAATAACATTACATCGCCTTCTTTGACAATATATTCTTTACCTTCACTTCTGACTAAGCCTTTTTCTTTGGCGGCATTCATTGAACCAGATGTGATTAAATCCTCATAACCGACTGTTTCGGCGCGAATAAATCCCCGTTCAAAATCCGAGTGAATTACACCTGCGGCTTGGGGTGCAGACATTCCGGCGTGAATTGTCCAAGCGCGGGTTTCTTTAGGGCCGCTAGTGAAATATGTCCGCAAACCTAATAAAGTATAAGTAGCCCGAATTAAAGATTTTAAACCGCCTTCTTCTACACCTAAAGAGGCGAGAAAATCAGCTTTATCTGCTTCTGGCAATTCTACAAGTTCGGCTTCTACTTGGGCGGAAACTATGACAACTTGCGCATTTTCTTGGGAGGCGATTTCTCGCACTTTCTCTACAAAATCATTGCCTGTAGCTAAGTCATCTTCAGAAACATTGGCGGCGTAAATAATGGGTTTACTTGTCAGCAGTCCTAAACCTTTAATAATCTCCGCTTCTTCATCTGTTAAACTGATTTGTCTGACAGATTTACCTTCATTTAAAGCCGCAGATAACTTTTCTAGCACTGTGACTTCAAATTGTGCTTCTTTACTAGTCCTGGCTAATTTGCGGGTACGATCAATCCGGCGTTCAATTTGTCCTAAATCTGCTAAACCTAGTTCTAAATTAATGATTTCCACATCTCTGGCTGGGTCAACAGAACCAGCAACGTGAATAATATCATCATTTTCAAAACACCGCACCACATGGACAATGGCGTCAACTTCCCGGATGTGGGACAGAAATTTATTTCCTAATCCCTCACCCTCACTCGCACCTTTAACTAAACCGGCAATATCGACAAATTCAACCCGCGCGGGCACGATTTGTTCGGAATTGGATATGTTCGAGAGAACATTTAAACGCTCATCCGGTACTGCGACAACGCCGACATTCGGTTCAATGGTGCAAAATGGGAAGTTAGCAGCTTCGGCTTTGGCGTTAGCAACCAAAGCATTAAATAACGTAGATTTTCCGACGTTGGGTAGTCCGACAATTCCGGCTCGTAGCATTTTAGATTTTCGATGTTGGCTTACATTACCAAGGATAATTTAAACCGGTGCGGGAATTGTTTGGGGTATTGTTCCGGGAACTGTTTGGGGAATGGGTGCGGGAACAGTTTGGGGTATGGGTTCGGGAACTGGTTCGGGTACAGGTTGGGGAATATTTGGCGATGGTGCAGGTTCTGGGCTGGGTAAGGGATTGGGGACGGGATTGGGTATTTGTGGTTCGGGAATAAAAATGGCTTTTGGGTGGATCATGGAAAGTCTCAATTAATTTAGGCGACTTTCTCACGCTAGATGACAAGTTAAGTTAGTGACATCTTCCTAAATAGTCATTTGTTGGTGCAATTATTTTAGCAAATGCGAGCTTGGGGTGTTTAGATCCCCGACTTCTTGAAGAAGTCGGGGATCTGAATTAATGGAGTGGATTTGGTTTAATGTTCTCAAACTGGGGTTTGAGTTCTCAATCTGGGGTTTGAGTTCTCAATCTGGGGTTTGAGAACTCATTTGAGTGTATTCCGCAGGCAAAAGCTAATATTGAGTTCTCAATCTGGGGTTTGAGAACTCATTTGAGTGTATTCCGCAGGCAAAAGTTAATATTGAGTTCTCAATCTGGGGTTTGAGAACTCATTTGAGTATATTCCGCAGGCAAAAGTTAATATTAAGTTCTCAATCTGGGGGTTACTGAATATTTTCAGTGATTTCCTATATTATTAGCAATTTTATATGTCACAAAAATAACAATTAATTTGCAGAATTTTCTCAGGCTGATTGTAGGGAAGTTTTTTAAGCTAAAGAAGCTGAAATTATCTAATTTCAGAACTAATAAGCAAATAATCGCATTAAAAGGTGCATTTCATGGCTAGACAAAAAAGAAGTTCTCAAGTCCTCAAAAATGCAGCGCGACGCGCGGCTGGTATAAGTTCAATCGATCAAAATGTAGATGTTGGTAGTGGATTAACTTTATCAGTTTACTCTAGCCTGATTGAAACCATGCGCAGTAAAGAAACTGCCTATAATACTGCGCTTTCTAACTTAGATAGGTTATACCGAGACATGTTAGAAACAGAGCAGCATTTAGCAGATATGAGCGAACATATACTGATGGGTATTGGTGTTAAATATGGCAAAAGCAGCGCAGAGTATGGTATGGCAGGAGGGGTTCCCAAAAACAAACGCCGCAAGGGGTTGCGCGGTGAGTCTTCAGTTGTTAGTAATCAGCCAAGTGAATAATTGCTGATGTTGATAAGAAAGGCAGAGGGCAGGCTTGATGAAATAATTTTCATCGCTACATTATAAAAGGACAAGGGGGACAAGGGGGACAAGGGAAGGGAGAAATAACTCTTTCAAGTAGCAGAAGGGAAGAGGGCATGGCAGTGCCCACCTGTGTCAACTTAAGCTAAAAGCTATACACGGCGCGTGTAGTACAAAAACTCTCGCCCTCATCCCCTAACCCCTTCTCCCTGGGGGAGAAGGGGAATTAAATCTCTTGCTCCCCTCTCCTGTGGGAGAGGGGCTGGGGGTGAGGGCAAAACCTTTGCACAAAGCGGGTTTGGTGTTAAGTTGACACCTATGGGCAGTGCCATGCCCCTACAATCTTTCGTATTCTTTGTTTAAATTACTATTATTATTCCCCCATGCCCTATGCCCTATACCTCGTCTGGGCGATCGCTTGTCGCCATGCATGTAATAATGTTAAGCGTTGCTCTTGATTCATGGTAGGCTCAAAGCGTTTCTCTACCTGCCATTGCTGGGTAATTTCTGCTTCGCTTTGCCAGTAACCAACCGCTAAACCGGCTAAATAAGCAGCCCCTAAAGCTGTGGTTTCGGTAATTTTAGGACGAACCACTGGTACACCTAAAATATCAGCTTGAAATTGCATTAATAAATCGTTTCGGGATGCACCGCCATCTACCCGCAGTTCGGAAAGTTCTAGTTGGGAATCTTGGCGCATGGCTTCAATCACATCAGCTGTTTGATAGGCTATGCTTTCTAAGGCTGCGCGGGCAATATGGGCGCTGGTGGAACCGCGAGTTAAACCGACAATTGTGCCCCTGGCGTAACTATCCCAATAAGGTGCGCCTAAACCGACAAATGCCGGGACAAAATACACGCCACCATTATCAGGTACATTGCTAGCAAGGGTTTCTACATCTGCACTGTGCTGAATAATCCCCAATCCATCACGCAGCCATTGCACAACCGCCCCAGCAATAAATACGCTACCTTCTAAAGCATATTTGGTATGTCCGTTAATTGACCAGGCGATTGTAGTCAGCAGTTTGTGTTGAGATAGCATTGGTTGATTACCAATATTCAAGAGTAAAAAACAACCAGTGCCATAAGTATTTTTTGCCATGCCACATTCTAAAGATGCTTGCCCAAAGGTAGCTGCTTGCTGGTCTCCGGCAATTCCCGCAATGGGAATGCGACTGCCAAATAGACCTTCAGATGTATATCCATATACTTCTGATGAACTCTGCACTTGGGGAAGCAGAGAACGGGGAATATCGAGAATAGCTAGTAATTCATCGTCCCATTGCTGAGTGTGAATATTGAATAGTAAAGTTCGGCTAGCATTCGTCACATCTGTAACGTGCAATTCCCCTTGAGTTAATTTCCAAATCAACCAACTATCAACGGTGCCAAAGGCTAATTCGCCACGTTCGGCTTGTTCTCGCGCTTGGGGGACATTATCTAGCAACCACTTAATTTTAGTCCCGCTAAAGTACGCATCGATGACCAATCCGGTTTTCTGCTGAAATATTGTCTCATAACCAGCAGCTTTGAGGCGATCGCATTCCCCAGCCGTGCGTCTATCTTGCCAAACAATAGCATGATAAATCGGCTTCCCTGTTTGGCGTTCCCAAACTAGCGTCGTTTCTCGCTGATTAGTAATTCCAATCGCCGCAATATCACTCGCCTTAATCCCAATCCGCGCTAAAGCTTCATTCGCTACCCCAACCTGCGAAGACCAAATTTCCTCCGGATTATGCTCTACCCAGCCAGGTTGAGGAAAGATTTGGGGAAATTCCTTCTGCGCGATCGTCAGGATATCGCCATTGTGGTTAAATATAATCGAGCGCGAGCTAGTTGTACCTTGGTCAAAAGCCAGAATATATTGAGTCATCTTCAATACCGTTGCCAAAATAATGCGACAGATTGTAGGGAGATGGCACTGCCATGACCTCTAGAATATATTGATGTGTCGCCAACATAATTTGAATTGCTTAAGACTTAGGGACTTACAAAAAATAAATTACCAATATTCCGTAGGCGAGCATAGGCAATCAGGCAAAGCATAAGTTAACCATGCCCAATGCCCAATGCCCAATGCCCCATGCCTAATAGCTCTTCATCCCCCCAAAGAGTGAACTTTTCCGCCAACTTCTTGTTATTTAAGTTACATGAGTTAACCATTATAGTGAGCCGAAAAGAGCTAAAATCTCAATTGGGTTGTACGAGAATTTTGCGCTTGCATCAACTTTTAATACCACTCTCAACAAGCTACGGTATTGACAACTCATAATTCACATATTCATTGCTAGACAGAGTGTTGACTTATGTGTACTGAATTTGGGCGGGAAATCTGCGGCAATCTCGACACCGCAGAATCACGGGAATGGCTAGTTACTAACGGTATTGGTGGTTATGCTTCGGGAACGGTGGCAGGTTTATTAACTCGTCGCTATCACGGCTTACTAGTAGCGGCATTACAACCGCCTTTAGGTCGCACCTTACTGCTAGCTAAACTAGATGAAACTGTCCTGTACGATCATCGCCCTTATTCTCTATATAGTAATCGCTGGGCAGATGGTAGCGTCAACCCTCATGGCTATCAACATATTGAACGTTTTTCCCAGGAAGGGACAATTCCCGTCTGGCGTTTTGCTGTGGCTGATGCTTTGTTAGAAAAACGGCTATGGATGCAGCAAGGGGCGAATACAACTTATGTGCAATATGTCCTGCGTCGCGCTACCCAACCGCTAAAATTAACCCTGAAAGCCCTGGTTAACTACCGCGATTATCACAGCGATACCCACAGCAACGGTTGGCAAATGTTGATTGAGCCAGTAGAACAAGGAATTTGTGTGACTGCTTATCCTGGTGCTGTACCGTTGTATTTGCTGAGTAACCAGGGGAATGCTTCGCCAGTTCACAATTGGAATTATAACTTTGACCTAGCAGTAGAACGCTACCGGGGATTGAGCGACAAAGAAGATCATCTCCACGCCGCAACCTTTGAAGTTATCCTCAATGCTGGAGAATCCCTGACATTTGTAGCTAGCACTCACAAGCAAGCAGATTTAAATGGCGAAGTAGCGCTAAAACAGCGTCAAGCCCAAGAACAGAAGTTAATCGATTTGTGGAAATGTCAACGCCCTTTAAATGCGCCTAATTCTCCTACTTGGATTAATCGTTTAGTATTAGCTGCTGACCAGTTTATCGTCAATCGTTCCCTACCAGAAAATTCCTTTGGCAAGACTATCATCGCTGGTTATCCCTGGTTTAGTGATTGGGGACGGGATACGATGATTAGTTTACCAGGTTTAACCCTGTCCACTGGTCGCCCAGAGGTAGCGCGGGCAATTCTGCGGACTTTTGCCCGGTATGTAGATCAAGGAATGTTACCCAATCGCTTCCCTGATGCAGGTGAAACACCAGAATACAATACAGTTGATGCAACGCTGTGGTACTTTGAAGCGATTCGTGCTTACTTTCACGCCACCCAGGATGATGATTTACTCATGGAATTATTCCCGGTATTGGCAGAGATTATTGATTGGCATTGTCGCGGTACGCGCTACAACATTCACCTAGATGCTAGTGATGGTTTACTTTATGCCGGGGAAACAGGGGTACAACTGACTTGGATGGATGCCAAAGTGGGAGATTGGGTAGTCACGCCGCGTATTGGTAAACCTGTAGAAGTCAATGCTTTATGGTATAATGCCCTCCGCACAATGGCTAAATTTGCCCGCCAATTGGGTAAACCACATCAAGAATATGAAGCGATCGCCAATCGGGCAGAAATTAGATTTGCGCGGTTTTGGAATCAGGAGCAAGGCTACTGCTACGATGTCCTAGATAGTCCCGATGGTGACGATGCATCTCTACGCCCTAACCAAATTTTTGCTGTATCCTTAAGCGAAAGCCCCCTCACCCCAGCCCAACAAAAAGCAGTAGTGGATATTTGCGGGCGGATGTTACTCACCTCTTACGGATTGCGATCGCTATCTCCCCATCATCCCCAATATCATGGCATTTACGGAGGCGATCGCTATCAGCGTGATGGCGCTTATCATCAAGGAACAGTGTGGGGTTGGTTATTAGGTGCCTTTGTTTTCGCCCATCTACGTGTCTATCAAAATCCAGGTATTGCGCGTCAGTTCCTCGAACCAATGGCAAATCACCTGAACGCCCAAGGTATTGGTAGTCTCAGCGAAATTTTTGACGGCGATGTACCAATAACACCCAGAGGTTGTATTGCTCAAGCATGGACAGTAGCAGAAGTATTACGTGCTTGGTTAGCTGTCGAGAAATTCTAATACCAATTCAAAATTCAAAATTCAGATACAAGGTTGGGTTTCACTCTGTTCAACCCAACCTAAAATTATCTTCTTGGCGTTCTTGGCGTCTTGGCGGTTCCATAAATTAATGATTTAAGAAATTTTCGCGTAATACCTTTCTCTAAATCCAGGCTACAGATAATTCTCTCCCTGCCCCCCTGCTGCCTATATGTGTAATCTATCACCATAAGTTTTTCCTGAGAATTTTCCCACCCAACTTTTCAGCAGAAATTCAGCATACTTGAGGCAGAAAACGCAATACTTCAGATAGTACAGTCATCAGGCATCAACTAGGGTTTATCATGACCAATCTCACCCAAGAAGAAATCAGACTAGAAGCTGCAAGACATCAAAAAAGCAAATGGCGCAAGTGGGGGCCATATTTAAGCGATCGCCAATGGGGAACAGTGCGGGAAGACTACAGCCCTAACGGTACAGCTTGGGACTATTTTACCCACGATCAAGCCCGTTCCCGCGCCTATCGTTGGGGTGAGGATGGCATTGCTGGCATTTCCGATAAACGCCAGCGCCTCTGTTTTGCAGTTAGCCTTTGGAATGGTGAAGACTCTATTCTTAAAGAGAGATTTTTCGGACTAACTGGTAATGAAGGTAATCACGGCGAAGATGTTAAAGAATATTACTTTTATCTTGATAATACGCCCACTCATTCCTATATGAAAATGCTTTATAAATATCCCCAAAAAGCATTTCCTTACGCTCAATTACTGGCAGAAAATAAAAAGCGCAGTCGCGAAGAACCAGAATTTGAATTATTAGATACAGGCATATTTGATGATAATCGCTACTTTGATGTATTTGTAGAATATGCCAAAAATTCTGCTGAAGATATCTTGATTCAAATTCAAGTTGCTAATCGGGGTGACGCAGCCAAGACATTACATTTATTACCTACATTATGGTTTAGAAATACTTGGTCTTGGAATGGGAAAAATGATAAACCGCAAATTCAACAAGTTAATTTTAATCATGACCTAAATATTCTCGAAGCGGTGCATTCATCTTTAGGTAAAAGGTGGCTATACTGTGATGGAGAAGTAGAATTTGTATTTACCGAAAATGAAACTAATAACGCCAAGTTATTTGATACACCTAACGCTTCTCCCTATGTTAAAGACGGCATAAATGAATATATTATCCGGGGAGATAAAGCCGCAGTTAATCCCAATAAAATCGGTACAAAAGCGGCTGCTTACTATGTATTAAATATTGGTGCAGGTGAAACTAAAACTGTCCGCTTACGTTTGAGTCACAAAGGTGATTTAGCTGCACCTTTTGGCACAAATTTTGATGAAATCTTGACTACCCGCCAGCAAGAAGCCGATGAATTTTATCAAAATTTAACGCCCTTTACTCTAAGTGAAGATATGCGCAATGTCCAGCGCCAAGCATTTGCGGGGATGTTATGGACTAAACAATTTTATTATTACGATGTTGAGAAATGGTTGCAAGGCGATCCTGGCACAATTCCCCCGCCAAAAACACGTAAATCTGGCAGAAATCGCGAATGGTTTCACCTGAATAACGAAGACATTCTTTCTATGCCCGATAAATGGGAATATCCCTGGTATGCAGCTTGGGATTTAGCATTTCACTGCATACCTTTGGCAATGATTGATCCAGATTTTGCCAAATATCAATTAGATATTTTAACGCGGGAATGGTATATGCATCCTAACGGGCAAATTCCTGCTTATGAATGGGCATTTAGTGATGTTAATCCCCCCGTACATGCTTGGGCAACTTGGCGGGTTTATAAGATTGAACAGAAAATGTATGGACGAGCAGATCGGCAATTTTTAGAAAGAGTATTTCAAAAGTTATTACTAAACTTTACATGGTGGGTAAATCGCAAAGATGCTAAAGATAATAATGTCTTTCAAGGGGGATTTTTAGGCTTAGATAATATTGGTGTATTTGACCGCAGTGCAACTTTACCCACAGGCGGACATATTGACCAATCTGATGGTACAAGTTGGATGGGCATGTATTGCTTAAATATGTTGACAATTGCTCTAGAATTAGCCCAAGATAATCCGGTTTATGAAGATATTGCCACTAAATTTTTTGAGCATTTTTTATATATTGCTGATGCCATGAATCATATGGGTGGCGAGGAAAATAGCTTATGGAATGAGGAAGATGGATTTTTCTATGATGTATTAAATTCACCCCAGCAACAAATTAGTTTAAAAGTTAGGTCAATGGTAGGGTTAATTCCTCTATTTGCTGTTGACACTATTGAACCAGAGATATTAAATTTACTACCTAACTTTAAGCGTCGGTTGGAATGGTTTATTAAAAATCGTCCTGATTTGCGGCGTAATGTTGCTTGCATGGAAACTGAAGGGACAGAGGCACGGAGATTATTAGCAATTGTTTCTAGTAATAAGTTGCGCCAAATTTTGCAAAAAATGTTAGATGAAACTGAATTTTTCAGCGATTACGGTATTCGCGCCCTGTCTCGATTTCATGCCGAACATCCATACATTTTTAATGTCAATGGCTGTCAATTTCGTGTAGATTATGAACCTGCGGAATCTAGCAGCAGTTTATTTGGTGGTAATTCCAATTGGCGCGGCCCGGTATGGTATCCTGTGAATTTCTTATTAATTGAATCCCTGCAAAAATTTCATCATTATTTAGGCGATGATTTTAAAATTGAATGTCCTACAGGTTCCGGTACAATGCTGACTCTGTGGGAAGTTGCATCAGAATTATCGCAGAGATTAATCAATATTTTCTTGCAAAATTCTGCTGGTAAACGTCCTGTATATGGGGAAGTGGAGAAATTACAAACCGATCCGCACTGGCAAAATTTGATTTTATTTTATGAATATTTTCATGGTGATAACGGTGCGGGAATCGGTGCGAGTCATCAAACTGGGTGGACTGGTTTAGTAGCGAAACTAATCCAGCAGTTTGCTGAATATGAAGCACAAAATCCAGAATCAGAAATTAACCAGGCGAAACAGGCGATCGCAAATTTTTAAATTTAACTGACTTAGGGTTAGATCCCCGACTTCTTCAAGAAGTCGGGGATCTAGGAACTCAAAGATACATAAATGCTACATATCATTACTAGAACTGAGAGTATAATCGGCTGCTGCTTGGGTACGGCGACGGCTCATTTTCTGTTCGTAAGCATCGTAGGCGATACATGTCCAAATTAAAGGTATAAATAAGGCAGCTTTGTTAAAACTCTCAACGCCATTGGGAAATAATGTACCAGCCGGGACAATCCCAAATGCTAAAACAATGCTAACCGTCATCAGTATTAGTAGTAACCCCGTCCAGCGCACCCAATAGTTGAGTGCAAACAATCCACCTAATACCAGTTCTGCTAAAGGTAGTAACCAAGCATAGGGAATTGCAAATAACCAAGGTAAAGGCCCTACACCTTCCCATCCGGGGGGAATTCCCGGGCCGATGATTTGCAATTTCAATGTCAGGACTGTTTGGTAAAATCCGTTGGGAACGCTGAAGTTGAGATAGTTAGCAATTCCCGAAAGAAAGAAGAACAAGCCCATTGTGATGCGACTAACAGTAACCGCCATGCGCAGGTTGAGTAGGTATTTCATCATAAATCCTCAAGGTGAGATGCAGATATGAGTAATGGCAAAAAATTAGCAAACCCTATCGGGGAGGGGGAGTCAGTTGATTAAGTAAACTCGGTACACCCGTCCAACCTAAGCTTTGCTGAAATTGTATGGGTTGCGCCGCACGCCAAATGAGGGGACTGGCTAAAATTAGTCCCGCCATCAGCGCGATAGCTCCAGATAGCCAATGAGTTTGTCCGAGTTGCATGTGAGAAACAGGACGATGGCGTTGGAATAATTCGTCGGTTAACCACTCAGCTGTTACTTTGTGATTGTGCGCTGGGTTTGGTAGTAGTTCTAAATATGTGCCTTGGCGAATTAAATGTCCTGGCTGTCCTTTAATCTGGACTTTATTAAACAAGTTAGCCACGCTTTCATTTAGTCCCAGTTTCATCAAAGTACCGCGCATACTAATTGGCATAGGTACAGTGAGTTTACCTTCCCGCATCCGCTTGAGATTCACTGCGATCGCTTTTCCCTGTTGATAAGCTACTTGTGCTGTCGGTGGTTGGGGATTTTCGGCATCTGTAGCACAATCTCCCGCCGCAAACACTTCGGGAAACTCTGGTATTTGCAATGTCGGCGTCACTAACAGCCGTCCTCGGTTGTGCGGTACTGCTAACTCCATTAATAAGGGATTGGGTGCAGTCCCCGCAGTCCAAACGATAGTTCCCGCCTGTAAAATCTGAGTTTTATCTTGTTTTTGGTACTCGATTCCATCTGCTTGAATTTTGCTGACGGCTGCATCAAATAAGAAATCAACAGGAACTACACGATTTTTCAGCGCTGTTTGCACTGTGCAGCGCAGGTGGCTATTAACATCACCTTTGAGAATTTCTCGGCTGCGGTTGACGAGAAATACGCGAATTTCTGCGGCATCACCGCCTAATTCGTCATACCAAATGGGTAATAAATCTGCTAAGGTACAAGCTAGTTCAATTCCGGCTGGCCCAGCGCCAATAATAGCAACAGTCAGCAGCAACCGCCGCTTTGCAGAATCGTCAGTTTGAATCGCTTCATGTAGACGGTGACGCAAGTGTTTTCGTAATGCGATCACCTGTTCTCCAGATGTAAACGGCATGGCATATTCTGCTGCGCCGGGAGTATTAAAGTAAGTTGTTTTGCTACCTAGTGCTAATACTAGGTGACTATAGCGAAAAACTTTACCTGAATCTAAGGTAACTTGGCGTTGATCTAAATCAATAAATTCCACCGTATCTTGGACGAAATTAACGCTGCTACCTGCTAGCAGTTCTTTGTAGCGGGGATAAACTTGTTCGCTATGCAGTTCGCCACTGAGTAGTTCATATAACAATGGCTTAAAACTAAAGCGATCGCGCTGTTCAATTAAAATAATGGGGTGGGTGTAATTTTGCTGGCTTAAATGCAAAGCTGTAAACAATCCAGCAAAGCCACCACCCAGGATGACTGTGGGATTAGATGCTGGCTGCATAGGTGTTAAGAGTCGCTTTTGGGAACTGCTTTTAGTATCCTGGTAGCTAGCGACTCTGAGGTGATGAATAGCTAAAACCTAGATGAGAAATTTCCGGGAATTTACCAGATTATTTTCACCCGATTCTCAGGAATTATTCAGAATATGGGTATTTTTAACGAGCAGCCAAAGGGCACAAAGAAATTGAGTTTTCTGGAATTTTAGTCTAGCAATGGGAAAAAGTTCTCTAGCTGTATCATGTAAGAAGTTAGATGGAACTAATATGAGCATTATCCTCACATCAGAACAAGAAAAAATTATTCAAAATTTACTGTCTACAGGTAAATTTAACAATGCTAGTGAAGTAATTCAAGCTGCATTACGCCTGTTAGAGCAAGAAAGTATATCCGAGCGAGAATGGCTTGATAAAACACGCCCTCTGATTGAGGAAGGAATAGCATCATTAGAGAATGGTGAAGGAATTGATGGCGAAACTTTTGTCAATCATCTGTTAGCAGATTTACAACAGGTGAAAAAATCTCAGAAATGAGCCAATATATTATTTCATTACCTAAAATCAATATTTGAAAATCTTGAATAATAATTAGGGACTTGCATCAGAAATTCAGCAGGCGAAACAGGCGATCGCGAATTTTTAAATTTACAGCATATTTCAGGTAAAATAAGATACGCGCTTCGGGGCATGGCAGTGCCAGTGCCCCTACAACCAACGATTATTTGTACCTCACCAACTGGCAATTCGCTGTCAATTTGGCGACAGACTACTAGGTGATGCTAATACCTTGAGGCTGCTAAGACGCAAATCTTCACAGCCAGTAATAAATCCCCCTGTGGCTTGGATGTGTTGCAAATATTCAATTGCAGCTTTGGTAATTAACTCTCCTGGCATTAACACGGGTATACCTGGGGGATAGGGACAGACGATTTCTGCACAGATGCGATCGCGCGTTTGTTCTAGGGGTAAAGTTTCTGTAGGGGTGAAAAAAGCCTCGCGGGGAGAAATTTGCATAGAATTACCCAGCTTAAAAATATTATCCCAGAAAATTGACTTGGTTTTTGCAACTGGCGGTAAATTTATTTGCGCCAAGGTAGTCAAACCTTGAATTAAATTCTCAATATCAGCTGGGGTGTTGCCGAGACTAATAATCAAGGTGAGATGTTGCAATGACGCAAATTCTGGCGTTACACCCAATTGTGCATCTAAAATTTCCTCTGCCGCAAAGCCGGTTAAACCTAAGCCGGAAACGGTGACAGTAAGGCGGGTTTGATCTAAGGCGACAAAGCCAGGTGTTTGTTTTTGGGGCAGATTTACCACCGATAATCCGGGAATTTGGCTAATTTTAGTTCTCGCTAACTCTGCTAATTCCAATGTGCGGCACATTAGCTGTTTACCTTGCATTGCCATTTGCTGACGCGCTGCATCTAGGGAAGCTAAGAGGACATAACTGGGGCTGGTAGATTGGACTAATTGCAAGGCTTTATTTACGCGATCGCAATCTATTCTGTTGCCTTGCAGGTGTAACATCGAAGCTTGCGTCATTGCACCCAAGGTTTTGTGGATGGATTGGACAGTTAAATCTGCACCTGTGGCTAATGCTGGGGTAGGTAAATCGGGATGAAAAGCAAAGTGCGCGCCGTGGGCTTCATCCACGAGTAAGGGAATATGATATTCATGGGTAATTTGGGCGATCGCTTGTATATCTCCGCAAACACCGTAATATGTGGGGTAAACTATTAACACCGCTTTGGCGTCGGGATGCTGTTGTAATGCAGCTTGCACAGCTTGGGGTGTAATACTGTGGGCAATATCTAAAACTGCGTCATATTCAGGATTGAGAAAAATTGGCACAGCACCAGAAAGAATTAAACCCGCGATCGCCGATGAATGCACATTACGCGGCAAAATAATTTTATCCCCTGGACTACAGGTTGCAAGAATCGCCGCTTCAATACCGCAGGTAGAACCATTCACCAAAAACCATGTTTGTTTAGCACCAAAGGCTTCAGCCGCTAATTGTTGCGCTTGCAGAATCGCTCCTTGGGGTGCAAATAGATTATCTAAATTTGCTAACTCAGTTAAATCAGCACCAAACACCGCTTTACCCAATAAATCAGCCAAAGATGGCGCAATTCCCTGTCCCCGCTTATGCCCAGGAGTATAAAAAGGCGCGTGGGGTTTTGCTGTACAGGCTTTTAAAGCGGCGATTAATGGCGTGTGATTTTGGTTCAGCATGACAGCGATTTTTATTAGTGTAAGCTAATCTGCTTTTAAGTTGCACAATCCATTGTCAGGGTTGTTGACTGTTGACTGTTGACAACCCTTATTAGTAGTTATGCAATTTAGATGCACATTAGTGTATGACAACTTGATGACTAGAAAACTCCAAGCCTGAAATTTCGGCAAAATCTACCTTAATTGCTGAAAAATACTAGCGCGATCGCACTGGAATTTATCTCCTGTTTCTCACACAGTTGGGTACAAATGTACTATAATAAATATAGCGCCCACAAAGCCCGGTTAAGTTGAGAATGGCTCTGTGGCAGGTTTCTGGAAGGAAGATAGAATTAACGATGAGTAATATGATGAAGCACTACATTCTCAACCTCAACCCCACTGCAAAGCATGAATGGGATCGGTGTATTTTACGCGATCCTCTGACAGCAAAACGCCCAGATATAGCCAAGATAATCGCTGATGCGGTTGGTGCAGATACAGGAAGTTATTTAGTGAGTGTGAATATCGAAGTCACAGTACTAGAACAAGCTGCGGTACCACAAGCCGAACAACTTTCCCTTTCATTTCCAGAGATGACACCTCCATCTCAATTACGGGAAGTGGCGTAGGAAGGTAGATTATAGCGTTGACTGTTGACGGTTGACGGTTGACCGTTGACCGTTGACCAATGCCCAAAGCCCATTTACCTAATAATATTATTTAATTATGCAACTGAGTTATTATCCGGATGCAATAGTACAAGCTGCTCATCGAGTTAATGAACTAGATTCGCAATTGATGGCAGTGCAACAGCAAATTAACCGCTTTGAAGGTAACGCCGATCGCAGCGCTGCTTTTGATATAGATTTAAAGAATGATGCACAACGCAAAGCGCGGCGCTTTGAAGTGCTGCTAGTAAATCAGGAATATCAAAAAGCGATAGATACACAACTGAGATTAACCGCAGAAAAAACAAATGCGATCGCTCATTTGGAATATCTGCGTAACCAGTTTAGTGTCGCCAAGTTAGAAGCCAGATTAGCGATCGCTCAACAACTCACTGATTTTGAATCTCGCGAATTAGTTGGATTGTAAATCATTGCCTAACGCTTAGGGAACTCCAGAAATTGAAGAAGGCAGAAGGCAGAGGGCAGAGGGCAGAAGGTTTTGTTTAGAAGGGGATTCTGACCCCTCCTAAACAAGAGCCACCAAATTTTCAATTTGGTGGGGGTCTTAAACCCTTACTCCCTTCGGTCGTGGCAGAGGGCAGGAATCAGAATTCCCTTCTGCCTTCTGCCTCCTGCCCTCTGCCTTTCTTGATAAATTATCCCAAATTGTAGGGCTACGGTAACCCCGCCCCTACGAGTTGTGGGCTTGGTAATACCAATTTCAATAATCTTTGCGACACATCAAAATATTCTAGAGGGCATGGCATTGCCAGTGCCCCTACAATCTGTCGCATTCTTTTTTCCAATTGGTATAAGTTAATGATTGGGAGATTTTTTGATCTAGAAGTCCCTTAAATACAGAGATACCCGACTTTTCTCGAAAGTCGGGTATCTTTTTGGAATTACCCTTGAGAATCTGTACTCCACACTTTTCCCTTCTAATAATTCTCTCTTCCTTGGCGTACTTGGCGCACTTGGCGGTTCATTTCAACCAAATTCCTTGCATCTTCGCCAAAATATCTAGATTTAACTAATATTAAACTCGATAATCACAGATGAGAAGTCAAAATTTTGAGTTCCAGAACTCAACCATCCTGTGCTGAAGGAGAAATTTCCAGCTTTTTACATGACGGTTCAAGAGATTTACTCAAAACGCCGAGTTCCGAACACCAACGTTCAAGCTATTTACTCAAAACGCCGAGTTGCGAACACCAACGTTCAAGCTATTTACTCAAAACTCCGAGTTGCGAACACCAATGTTCAAGATATTTACTCAAAACGCCGAGTTGCGAACACCAATGTTCAAGATATTTAGGCGAAACGATGGAATAGAGAAGTATCAATCAACCCCATCATCAGCATCTTACTAAAAAATAAGATTTCCCATACCCTATACCCAATGCTAATTTCCGTTAAAATTTAACTACTTCCATCCAGCTTCAAACAGTCATTTAAGTAAGTAGGTAAAAATATAGCAATCCTGATATATAAACAAAAAGGACAAATGACCATTGACTATTGACTATTGACCATTGACCATTGACCAATGACCAATAACATTTTATGCTTGACCTGACAAAACTAGCGCGACAAATGCAAGGTTTAAGTCAGCATCTTTCTTCAGAAGCTGCTGCAAGTCGTCAACGTTTAGAATTAGCCCAACAATATCTTCACAAAGCTTATAGCGAACAACAAGATTTAATCGCGCGTCAGGAGAAATGGCGCGATCGCATTCTCTTTGCTAATGCTACACCCATAGAGCCACTAGAAACTTGTATTGAGATTCCTGTACCGCCAAAAATTCATACTGTAATTGCTACTGATGGTTCGCAAATTGCGCCTAACCACCATGAAATAGCTTACTGTTATCTGTTAAATATTGGCAGAGTCGTTTTACATTACGGACAAAATCGCCATCCTCTCTTAGATAGTCTGCCAGAAGTATTTTACCGTCCCGAAGATTTATATATGTCTCGGCAGTGGGGAATTAGAACTGAGGAATGGATGGGTTATCGCCGTACTGCTAGCGAAGCCACAGTCTTAGCCGAACTAGCTTGTGCGGTAAAAGGAGAAGTACCTACCTTGGCGATGGTGGATGGTTCCTTAATTTACTGGTTTTTAGAACAATTACCCCTTGATGCCCGCGATCGCATTTTACCCCCCATCATCGCCGCTTGGCAGCAAATGCGTGACGCCCAAATTCCCTTGATGGGATATCTCAGCGCTTCTCGTAACGTCGAAGGGATGAACTTTTTACGCTTATTAGCTTGTCCCCATCCCGTACCCGACTGTATCAGTTATTGCCCCAATCAATTAGAAAAGGTTCCTTGTAAAGTCTTTGAACCCTTGCGCGACACTTCCCTGTGGACAACTCAACTCAAACCAGGACAGCGCGGCCCCTTGTGGCGCAGCAATGCCAGGATTTTGGAGTTGTACGAAGACCAAAGCATATATTTTTGCTACATTCATGTCGGTACCGAAATTGCCCGGATAGAAGTACCTGCTTGGGTAGCAGAAAATACAGCTATGTTTGACCAAGCCTTAGGGCTGATGCTGGCACAGGTGCAAAAAGGATATGGTTATCCAGTAGCGATCGCTGAAGCTCATAATCAAGCCGTAGTACGTGGTGGCGATAAAACACGCTTTTTTGCGTTACTGGAGAAGCAAATGATTAAAGCTGGCTTGAGAAATGTGGGTACTTCTTATAAAGAAGCGAGAAAGCGCGGCAGTATTGCATGAAAGGTCATTTGTCATTGGTCAATTGCGATAGATATCACAAATTTGGACAGCGATACTAATCTGTCACCGATGACAAATTATGTGTCGTTGCAAAAAAGAAAAAGACCGTGAAACATAATGCTTCACGGCTTTTCGTGTGGTGTGAGGAGCTTAACTACAAATCATCATAAAGTAACTCAATTGTGAAAATAATCCGGTTACACTTTTGGTAACCAAAAAATTGCTAACTCCAATACAAAATTACTCTGCTGGCGATAACTAAAAAATAGGGGCTAGAGGCTAGGAGAGAAAGATTTGCATATTTGGTTGTGATATCATTTGACTCTGGACTTTTGACAAGCGCAGCGCCATCAATCCCTAGCGCCGAGAATTTTTAAAGTGGCTTTCTGCGCTGGTGTTAAACCTGTAACGCCTTGAATGTTCATCCCTTGATAGGGACGAGGCGATCGCAAAATTTGTAAGCATTCACCTGTAGCAATATCCCAAAGTCTAACTGTCTCATCTTGGGAACCACTAGCGAGGATTTGTCCTTGGGGATGAAATGCGATCGCCCAAATCCAATTACTATGTCCTTGCAGGGTTTGTAGATATTCCCCGGTTTGACTGTGCCAAATTTTGATGGTTTGGTCGTGACTCCCACTAGCAACGCGATCGCCATTGGGGCTAAACTTGACATCAGTGACGGTGGTTTGATGTGACTCTACTGTTTGCCAACTGTTACCTGTGTGAATATCCCAAAACTGAATTTTATATTCTTGATTATCCCCAGTTGCTAACAGTTGACCGTTGGGATGAAAGGCTACTGCACCAATTAAACAATATTGTCCTGGTAATACTTGTAAATTTTCTCCAGTAGTAGCATCCCATAAATGAATGCTATTTTCGCCCATACTCGCTAAAAATCTCCCGTCTAGACTCCAGTCTACAGAAAATACCCAGCCTGTATGCCCGGTTAAAGTGCGCAAACATTTTCCTGTGGCGACATCCCAAATTTTGATTGTCTTATCTGCACTCCCGCTAGCTAACCTGTGACCGTTAGGGCTATAGTTAAGTGCAAAGATAAAGCTACTATGTTCTTGGAGAATTTTGTCATATTCTCCGCTATTGAGATTCCACAAGCGAATTGAGCCATCTAAGCTACCACTAGCCAAGGTGTTTCCATCAGTATTGTAGGCTAAAGCCATAACATCGCGGCTATGACCCGGTAAGTTTTTGACTAAATTACCCGTCTCTAAATCCCATAATCTAACTGTGTGCCCCGTGCTACTCGCCAGCGATTCACCATCTGGGCTAAAAGCAACTGCACCAGTAAAAATCGGGTAACCTTGGAAAGTTTTAATACATCTGCCTGTATTCACTTCCCATAATCTAATACTTTGGTCTTCTGCAGCACTGGCGAGAATTTGTCCATCGGGACTAAAAGCAATTGACCAAACACGGGTAGTGTGACCGGATAGGGTTTTGATACATTTACCTGTATTCAGATCCCAAATACTAATTGTCGCTGCTTCGCCGGCGATCGCTAAAGTTTCGCCATCAGGACTAAAAGCGATCGCCCAAACTAAATCTATCTGCGATCCTTGTAAGGTTTGCCAACATCTACCGGTACTCACATCCCAGAGTTTAACTGTTTTATCTTCGCTACCACTGGCGAGAATTTGCCCGTCAGGACTAAAGTTAACTGACCAAATAGCTTGATGGTGTCCGTCTAATGTCTGCAAACATTCCCCTGTATTCACATCCCAAAGTTTGATTGTTTGATTGTCGTTACCACTGGCGAGAATTTGTCCATCTGGACTGAAAGCCACCGGGCCGATTTTATGAGTATCTTCTGAGAAAATTTTAATACATTCTCCCCTGTGGATATCCCAGAGTTTAATAGTCTGTTCTCGGCTAGTACTGGCTAAAATTTGATTATCTGGGCTAAAGCTAGATAACCAACTGCGAATGCTTTGTTGATGATAGCTGTGCAAACATTGCCCTGTATTCACATCCCAGAGTTTAATAATGCCATTTTCACAACAACTGGCGAGAGTTTGCCCATCTTGGCTAAAGTTAGCTTGCCAAACCCAGCCTGTATGTCCTTCTAGATGTTGTAGTTGTTGTCCATCTGCAAGATTCCACAACCTAACGCCGCCATTAGCATCACCTGTCACCAATACTTGACCATCAGGACTAAATTGGACGGTGAGAATATTCACCAAAGCCTGATGAAAATTAGATTTTCTCAGATTGCTATTACTAAAGTTTACCTGATACAAGTTGATGTTTTGCAAATCAGCTTGCCAAATGGTTAAACCGGAAAAATCCCAACCAGTGAAATCAACATTGAGTTGACGCAGGAGGTTAATTGTATTTCCCGCAGCATATCCGGGTATGGCGGCAAATTTGCTGCGCAGTAGAGAGATAATTTCTTGCAATCTTCTGGTAATAGTGGCGGGATTGTTCCAGATAATATTGAGACTGTTCAATATCGGGGCTAAAATCACCCGTTTTTGACTCTCACTCACATAATTCTTCGCCGTTGCTTCCATTAAGGCGTAGGTATTATAGAGGTTAATTTCACCACTGAGAATTTCTTGACAAACTTGTTTAATTAATTTATCTGTCATGTATTCCATGACCACAGGTTGTTGCGTATAACTACCCGATTGCTGTTCAATCAGCGATCGCCCCTGCAAAGATAATAGTGCTTCTAATAATTCTCGCTTAGATATTTGGGGGATAATGTCTGCTTCTAATTCGGGGATGGTTACCCATTCCCGTTTAATGGCTAACCAGTACATCAGTTGCTGTTCGTTTACCGACAAGCGACTAAATTGTTGATCTAAGATTTGCCAAATATCACCAAAAACAATGGCTCCTTGGGCTAAAAATGCCTGAATATTGCCACCAAATAGTCGCTGGATGGTAGTAGCGATGATTTTTAAGGCGAGAGGATTACCTGTATAGCGCTGAATTAAATTATCAAATTCATCTGGGGAATTTACCAGCCCTTTGGTGAGGAGGATTTGTCTAGCTTCGACTTCGGGTAAACCGCTTAATTGCAGCGATCGCACTGGTAAATTATCTCCTTCTCTGGCAGTAAAGCCAATGGGTTTTTCCCGGCTGGTAATCAGCAAGCAACTTTGATGGCGTTCATCTCCTACCCGGCGAAAAAGTTGTCCGTATCCTTCATATCCCAAACGATAGCGTCCGGATCTAGTTCCGGTAGCTAACACCGACTCCACATTATCCAGGACAATTAAACAGCGTTGAGAACCCAGATAATTCATTAACCCGGAAATCTGCGCTTCTACAGTTTCTGGGATATTGACAGCTTCTCCCTCAGAAATAAAAGCAATGATATCTTTGAGCAATTCCACAATTGGTGGCGCATTCCGCAAACTGCGCCAAATCACGTAATCAAAATTATCTTGTAGCTGTTGTGCTAACTTGACAGACAAAGCTGTTTTCCCAATTCCACCCATTCCCAATACAGCCAGCAACCGACATCGATCGTTGAGTATCCATTGTTGTAGTTTGGTTTGTTCTGTCGTGCGTCCATAAAAAATAGACACATCTATCGCTTCGCCCCAATCTTGGTGCAGTGAGGTTTTTGGCGGTTTTTCTCCCACGGGATTCTCTACGATTGTCGGGATCGATGCTGCTGCTGGCGGCAGATTTACATAACGTCTTCTTAAGACAGATTTAATATTACTTTTATTGACATTTTCTCCTAATGCCCTTGAGAGTGTCTGCCATAATCTATATCCTACATCGCGGATATAATCATCATCATAACCAGATCTTTCGGCAATCTGTGCATAGGTAAATCCTTCCCAAGATTGACGAAGTACTAGCTCTTGAATATTACTTAAATGCTTCTGCTGTAATACTAGATCTAATACCAGCATTGCTTGCTCAAACGTCAATTTTGTAGCTCCTACAAGCTCTAGAAAATCAAGAATATCATTTCAGAATTAACTAGTAAATTAGCTCAATAAAGCTGATTTTAAATCCTTTTTAGTTAATTAAATCGATTTTTTCTTTAAACCTGATTTTTTATGATTTTTTATGATTTTTTCGCCATCTCATATAGACAAATGCCTTCGTTCAAGCAGATTGTATTCTTTGACTAAAATATTCATCTGCCAGTTTGGCTAAACTTTGTAAATTTTATTTGTAAATTTTATTACAGTTACTAGAAACAAGAATATATGGAATTTTTTATTACTAAATATAAAGCATGATTAATCCCTAATTAAATATTTTTTATTTCATTTATCGCTATATAGGTATGCCTCTAATAAGCGAGGAAGGAATTAATTGAGAGATTGTCTAGTATGATGCCTTCATCATTGAGAAAATTGGAAATAAATCTGTTATCTTAACCTCTAAACAAATTTGACTGTTATAATCAGCAAAAAATTTTGGTAATCCATTAAGAAAACAGCCTATTCATAGAGTTAATTACAGTCAGTCAGCAACTCCCAGTGATAGCAAATAATCAAATTGACTTATTAGTGAGGACGATCCGGAAATTGACAAATTGCCATTTTTGAAAGTTGAGTTATACCGCTCAACTGATGTCTTACTGCCTTCTCAAGTTAGAAAAAGCTAACTCATGGGCATACTAAATATGATTACAAGCATTAAGCAAAAGTAATTTTGCAGATGAGGTAAGTACAATATGAGATTGGGGCTGAATTTCGGATGCAAGATTTTAGGATATCAAGTTGTCGAACAATTGCACGTTAGTTCGACAACGATTGTCTATCGTGGTATTCGAGAGACAGACCAACAACCTGTAATTATCAAATGTCTCAAATCTGATTATCCAACTTTTGGGGAACTGTTGCAGTTTTGCAACCAGTACAAAATTGCCAAAACCCTTGATTTTCCGGGAGTCGTTCGCCATTTCAGTTTAGAAGCATACGACCATAGCTATGCATTAGTCATGGAAGACTTTGGTGGTATTTCTCTGCGGGAATATA
Organism: Calothrix brevissima NIES-22; assembly: GCF_002367995.1. Classification (GTDB taxonomy): domain Bacteria; phylum Cyanobacteriota; class Cyanobacteriia; order Cyanobacteriales; family Nostocaceae; genus Aulosira; species Aulosira brevissima. The sequence continues at coordinate 5,376,426 of NZ_AP018207.1, read as the reverse complement.
CGAAAATCCAGCCTTTAGAACTCAGTGAATTTTTAGCGATCGCTGTGGAAATCACTGAGATTCTCCAACAAATTCACCAACGGCGGATCATTCACAAAGATATTAAACCAGATAATATTCTCATCAATCCCCAAACTAAAGAAGTTAAACTCATAGACTTTAGTATTGCTTCTGTAGTACCCAGAGAAACACAAAAGATTAAAAACCCAAACCTGTTGGAAGGAACCCTAACTTACATTTCTCCAGAACAAACAGGAAGGATGAACCGGGGAATTGACTATCGCAGTGATTTTTATTCCTTGGGAATTACTTTTTTTGAACTGCTGACAGGTCAACCTCCTTTTGTGACAGCCGATCCAATGGAGTTGATTCACTGTCATTTAGCCAAACAACCCGCACCTTTAGAGCAATTTAAAATTCGCTGGCAAAAAGTAAATTCAGCGATCGCTCCACCACAAGATTGGCCTAACTGTGCCCCCGATTCCCAGTATAAAATTGAAGCCATTCCCCAACCAGTAGCAGAGATTATCTGGAAATTGCTGGCGAAAAATGCTGAAGACCGCTATCAGACTGCATTAGGATTAAAACACGACCTGCAAATTTGTTTAACACAATGGCAACAAACAGGAAACATTGCCCCATTTGCCATTGGTAAACTCGATGTCAGCGATCGCTTTTCGATTCCTGAAAAACTCTATGGTCGTCACGCTGAAGTGCAAACTTTACTAGATGCATTCGATCGCGTAGTTCATAGTAACCACCCGCACAGCGAATTAATTTTGATTGCGGGGATGTCGGGAATCGGTAAAACAGCCGTTGTCCATGAAATCCACAAGCCCATTGTCAGACAAAGGGGTTACTTTATCCAAGGTAAATTTGAGCAATTTCATCGTAACATTCCCTTTTCGGCATTTGTCCAAGCATTACGCGACTTGATGCGACAACTGCTAGCAGAATCAGATATGCGTCTAGAACAGTGGAAGCGGAAAATTCTTGAGGCTTTAGGCGATCGCGGCCAAGTAATCATCGAGGTAATTCCCGAACTAGAATTGATTATTGGTCAACAACCCCCAGTAGCAGAACTATCGGGAACCGCAGCGCAAAATCGCTTTCATCTGATATTGCAAAAATTTATTCAAGTTTTTACTCATCCCCAGCATCCTTTAGTCATTTTCTTAGATGATTTGCAATGGGCGGATTCAGCTTCACTGCGATTGATGCAACTATTAATCAGCGCTGCTGATACAGGTTATCTTTTACTCATTGGGGCTTACCGCGATAACGAAGTCTCTTCCATTCATGCGCTGATGTTAATGCTGGATAAAATTAGTAAAACTACAGCGATCGTCCAGACTATCAGCCTCAATCCCCTGAAACTCAGCGATATTAATCAGCTAATTGCAGACACCCTCAGCTGTCCCCCAGAAAAAGCCGCACCCTTAGCCGAATTAGTCTATCAAAAAACCAACGGTAATCCGTTTTTTACCCAGCAATTTCTTCAAGTATTATACGCAGAAGAATGTATTAGTTTTAATAAAAATACTGGTTACTGGCAAGGTAATTTACCACAAATTCGCGCCCTCGCCCTCACAGATAATGTGGTGGAATTTATGGTGCAGCAAATTCAGAAATTACCCATCCCTACCCAAAGAGTTTTACAACTCGCAGCTAGTATGGGTAACGTTTTTGATATTGCTACCTTGGCGATTGTTTACGAAAAATCTCAGCTAGAGACAGTCTCTGACTTATGGAAAGCCATACAAGCCGGATTAATTCTCGCCGTTAACGAGGTGTGCAAGTTTTTTGTCGATCCCGACTGTGAGAATACAATTTGTCAATTACCCCTGATACCTCACCCCTTACCTCAGTACAGATTTTTACACGATCGCGTCCAACAGGCGGCATATGCTTTAATTCCGGAGACAGAAAGACCGGCTACTCACCTGAAAATTGGACAACTACTGCTAGATCGCACTCACATAACCGAAGCCAGGGAAAAACTTTTCCCGATTGTCAATCAATTAAATATCGGTAAAAATTTAATTTGCGAGCCTAACCAAAAACAGCAACTAGCGCAACTCAATCTTCAAGCCGGATATCAAGCCAAAAGTGCCACAGCCCATAGCACCGCCTTAGAATATTTTACCACAGGGATTAATTTACTACCAGGAAATGGCTGGCAAACCCAATATCAACTTACCCTAGAACTTTACACAGCAGCCCACGAAGCCGCTTACTTAAGTGGTAATTTAGAGCAAATGGCGAACTTAGCCGCAGTGATTGGAGAAAATGCTCATAGCCACTTAGATACAGTCAAAATTACCGAAATTCAAATTCAAGCAGCACAAGCACAGCACCAACCAATTAAAGCATTAGAAATGGCGCTGAAGTTCCTCCAACCCTTAGGGATTGCTTTTCCCGAACAGCCTGGTGAATCAGATATTGTTCAAGGATTTGCCCAAACTTCATCGATTTTAGCCCAGAGGCAACCGCTAGATTTAGTTAATTTAGCGCCAATGACCAACCCGGAAAAATTAGCCGCCATGCGCATTCTGGCTGCTGTCTCATCTTCTGCTTATGTTGCAGTACCGGCATTATTTCCCTTAATTATTTTGGCGCAAGTCAACTTATCTGTGGAATATGGCAATACTCCCACCTCTAGCTATGGCTATGGCTGCTATGGACAGTTGTTATGTGGGTTACAAGGAGATATTCATTCTGGCTACCAATTTGGCCAGTTAGCGCTGAAACTCCTAGAAAAGTTTCCCGCCGCCGAACAAATCGCCAAAACCTATGGAGAAGTCAGTCTAGGAACCTTGCATTGGCAAGAACCGGTGAGAAACAGCTTATCTTTGTTAACAGAAGGCTACCAAAGCGGACTAGACACAGGAGATTTACTGTGGGCGGGTATTTGTGCGATCGCTTATGTGATGCATTCTTGGTTAGCTGGAGAAAATTTAACCGATCTTCATCGAGAAACTGGGACTTTGATCACTCAGTTAAGTCTCAGCAAGCAAGCCGCACTGGTAAATCAAATTGCCATTTTTCAACAAGGAATTTTAAATTTATTAGAGCAAACAGCAGCACCTTGGCAGTTACTAGGTGAAGCATTTCATCAAGAACAAATGCTGCCCATTCTCCAACTAGGCAAAGATAAAACAGCCTTATGCTATTTTCATAGCAATCAACTGTTTCTCAGTTATTTATTTGGAGAGTTTGATTTAGCAATTAGCGCCGCGATCGCTACAGCAAATTACTTAGATGCTGCTATCGGCTTATTTATCGTTCCTAGTTTCTATACTTATGATTCTTTAGCACATCTGGCAATTTATCCACAAGTTAAGCCAGATAAGCAACAACAGATTTTACAGCGAGTTACTAGCAACCAACAACAACTGAGAAATTGGGCAGAACATGCGCCAGCTAATCATCTGCACAGATTTTATTTAGTAGAAGCAGAACGCTATCGCTTACTGAATAATAAAGCTGCTGCCTTGGAATTTTATGATTTGGCAATTACCACAGCCAAAGTTAATCAATACCCCCATGAAGAAGGTTTAGCTAACGAATTAGCAGCAAAATTTGCTTTGGATTGGGGAAAAAATAGCCTAGTTCAAGACTATATGATTAACGCCTACTATTGCTATATTCGTTGGGGATCAAAGGCAAAAATCAAACAATTAGAACAATCCTACGCTCCTTATTTAAAACCAATATTGCAATCAGAAAATCTGAATTTTTCCTCAGAATTAACTATCCCAGTTGTCGATAATATGATAACTGAACATGATAGCCCTAGTCAAAATTCTCAATCTAGCAGTAATAGTCTATGTGCAGCCTTAGATTTAGCTACTGTGCTGCAATCTTTTCAGATGATATCTAGCGAAATTCATCTTGATAAATTACTAGCTACCCTGCTGCAAGTAGTTCTAGAACATGCCGGCGCAGATAAATGTGCTTTACTATTACAAAAAGAAGATAGGTTAGTCATAGAGGCAACTATAACTATAGGAGAAAAACCTGTAGTCTTGCAATCGCTACCTTTAGAAAGAAGTCAAGAACTGCCGATTTTATTAATTAATTCAGTCAAAAGAACCCTACAACCCTTAGTATTAATTGATGCTACTGATAATTTTGGGCTAACAGCCGATCCCTATATTTTGCATCAGCAACCTAAGAGTATTTTATGTACCCCAATTATGCATCAAGGTAAATTATTGGGTATTTTGTATCTAGAAAACAATTTAATCACGGGAGCATTTACAAGCGATCGCGTCGAAATCTTGAATCTCCTCTGTACCCAAGCCGCGATTTCCTTAGAAAATGCTCGCCTTTACCAGCGATCGCAAATTTACAGCCGACAATTAGAGTTATATTTAGAGGAATTGCAAGCTAGCGATACTCGGTTTCAGAATTTAGCTAATAACATTCCTGGGATGATTTACCAATTCCGGTTATCTCCTGACGGTACAAACTCCACACCCTATGTCAGTTGTGGTTGCGCGGAACTTTATGAACTACCACCCGATGAAGTCATAGCTGGGAAGTATAATCTTTACTCCTATAATCATCCTGAGGATATGACACAACTGACAGAGTTAATTAGCCAATCTGCTGCCAATTTAACTCAATTTAAACATGAATGGCGCATTATCACCCCTTCAGGAAAGCTCAAATGGATTCAATCTGTAGCGCAACCGCAACCGCAAAAAGATGGCTCGATTATTTGGGATGGAATTGTTATTGATATTAGCCATCGCCAATTTGCAGAAGCTCAAGCCCAACAAAAAGCCCAAGAGTTAGAAGCAGCTATGGAAGACTTGCAACAAACCCAATTACAATTAATTCAGAATGAAAAAATGTCTGCATTAGGTAATCTGGTTGCTGGTGTTGCTCATGAAATTAATAATCCTGTAGGGTTCTTAGTTGGTAACTTGCAACCTGCAAAAAATTATATTCAAGACCTTTTAGGCTTACTAGATTTATATCAGCAACAGTTTCCCGATCCCGGTCAAGCGATTATTGATGAAGCGGAAGCCATCGATTTAGAATATATTCGTGAAGACTTACCCAAACTCATAGACTCAATGAAACTGGGTATCGATCGCATTCGCAGTATTAGTAACAGTCTGCGCACCTTTTCTCGCGCCGACCAAGATTATAAAATTCCCTTTAATATTCACGAAGGCATTAATAGCACCATTTTAATTCTTAAACATCGCCTGAAAGCTAACGAACACCGTCCCGCCATTGATGCGATGAGAAACTTTGGTAATTTACCGGCGGTGGAATGTTTCCCCGGACAACTCAATCAAGTGTTTATGAATATTTTGGCTAATGCTATTGATAGTATAGAGGAATTTAATCAACAACGCAGACAAGGTAAGTTTCGTCCCCATTCCCCGCAAATTGTCATTAACACAGAACTCGTACCAGCTGGAGAAACTTTTTCTACCCCCCATGCGATCATTCGCATTAAAGATAACGGTATTGGGATGAGTGAAGCAGTCAAAAACCGGATTTTTGAGCATCTATTTACTACCAAAACTGTAGGTAAAGGTACGGGTTTAGGATTAGCGATCGCTTGGCAAATTGTCGTTCAAAGACATCAGGGAACTATCTCTGTAGAATCAACCCCAGAACAAGGGGCTGAATTTATCATTTCTCTGCCATTAAAAGCCGATAATACATAGACAAAACCGATATAAGCTAATGCAAATCTAAATTGCAAGGACTGTCAACAGTCAACAGTCAACCGTCAACCGTCAACCGTCAACAGCCCTCACAATGGATTGTGCAACTTAAAAACAGATTAACTTATCCAGAAACTTGACCCCAAAAATAGCTGTGAGTGTTAAGTTAATTTTTGCTGTAAAATTTTCCGAAAAATGGGTGAGAAACTATACCAGAAATCTAAATTATTGGGATAAACTGTTGCCATTATGTGAGGAGTAAACAATGGTTAATCGCAAGCTGGGACGCTTATTTTCAGTCGGGTTTATTAGTTTTTGTTTTTGTCTAGGTCTGAGTATCGGAATTATCATTCGGTTTGGGCAGATACAACGCTCGAATGCTGCTACCACACCTGGTGAAAATTTACCATTTCCCTTCGCTATTCCTGAAAATCAAGAAGTACCTGGAGATACCATCACGATTAAAGCTGTGGGGGATGTAATTCCAGGAACCAATTTTCCTAACTACAGATTGCCAAAATTTCGCGATGAACTAATTCCCAAATCTGTGCGAGGTTATCTACAAGGCGCTGACATTTTATTTGGGAATTTTGAAAGTAGTTTAACTACCTATCCCTACAGTTCTAAAGATATGAGCCAAGGACAAATTTTTGCCTTTCGCTCTCCACCTAGTTATGCACAGTTATTTGCAGATGTTGGCTTTGATGTTTTCAATTTAGCTAACAATCATGCAATGGATTTTGGCCCTATAGGCTTTCGTGATACGGTGAAAAATCTCAATGCTGTAGGTATTGAAACTTTAGGACATAAAAATCAAATTCTTTATTCACAAGCTAATAATATCCCGATAGCAATGATCGGATTTACTACATATGATATGTACAATTCCGTTAACGATTTAGCAGCAGCTAAAGCTCTGGTATTAGAAGCAAAAAATAATGCTAATGTTGTGATTGTCTCTATGCAAGCAGGTGCCGAAGGTACAGGTGCACTATATATAAAAGATGAAACCGAGTTTTTCTATGGCGAAAATCGCGGTAATTCGATGCAGTTTGCTCGGACAATGATTGATACAGGCGCAGATTTAGTGATCGGACACGGGCCTCACGTTCCTAGAGCTATAGAAATTTATAAAGGAAAACTCATCGCTTATTCTTTGGGTAACTTTTTAGGCTACAAAACTTTGTCTACATCTGCTGAAACTGGTTACTCGATGATTTTAGAAGCAAAACTCAACTCCCAAGGAAATTTAGTCGGCGGTAAAATTATTCCCGTGCATTTAGATCGTCAAGGTATCCCCAGAATCGATCAGCGTTTTCGGACTGTCGGATTGCTGCGTTATTTGAATAAAAAAGCTTTTCCCGAAAATCAAGTGAAGATTAATAAAAAAGGGGAAATTGTGGTGATGAATACAAAGTAATACTAATTTAAAATTCAACATTAAAAAAGCATATTAATGCCCTCACCCTCAAGGGTGGGGCTATAATTACAAAGCCTGCAAAAGCAGGCTAGATTATATGCTTGATATTGAATTGGTATTATTAGGTTAGGGTGAACTATGCCCACCCTAACTACATTGAACCTAGATTGAATTTGACAGTGTAAAATCATTTATTCAAACGTAGAAACTGGAATTTATCAGGAAATCAAAATCTACATACCTTAAATCTGTAAATATTTCTCTAAATCAACAGATTAATTCATTAGCAGGAAATTCTTTGAGAATCCGTTTCAAAGAAGTAATTTTAATCCAGTTCATCGCATGAGATATATCTACCCACTGCCGTTGTCTGTGCCCAGCTTCTGGGTAATCTTCACACAAGGTTTCTACAGGTAATAAATACATATAAACTCGGTAATTCTTCCCACGTTTACGATATTTATAAGTACCAATTTTGCGATCGCTAACCGTCCCAATGACTCCAGCCTCTTCCCAGGCTTCTTTGGCGGCTGAATCTGGTGGACTCATCCCATTGGGAATATCGCCTTTTGGCATTACCCATTTACGGCGATCGCGGCTGGTAATTAACAATACCTCTATTTTGCCATCTTGCACTCTATAAGGAATTACCCCAGACTGCTTTGATACCTTGTTGATTTTTGAACTCATGTGGTTTGCATCCTATGGTTTCATGTAGCTGTACTTATTGGTAACGGCTGTTAGCCAAAGAATCGGGACGAATGAGAGAAAAATTAGTGCCATTTAGCGCTTAAGGCTAATTTTAACTATTTTTTCTTGGCTAAATTGCTATATGAGTACTAACTATTTCACCTTTTCACTTTTGTGTTGTCAATGAGTGATTTAAGGGATACCTAATTAAGTAAAGATGAAATTGTCAGTATGCGCTAAGTACCGCAGGGTAGATAATGGTTTTGGGAGCGCATGGGGCATTGGGCATTGGGTATGGAATATTTCTTGATAAGCTTCGGTTAGCGAGGATTGCCAAAGCCTTACTCCTTATTTCCCAGCATCGAGAACTACCTCCAGCAACTAGGGAATATTAAAATACCATATATAAATCACAACAACGATTTGTGATGTGAAAAATCGCTAACATATATTTTAGACTCTGTCAAAGTGCGCACAAGATTCTGTAAACTAAATAACTGGAAATGCTTTACAGGCTTCCCATATCGGCGGCGGCGTTGAAGAAAGCAGCAAATTGATTAAGAAAAATTTATGTCGCTCATAGTTCAAAAATACGGTGGTACTTCTGTTGGTTCGGTAGAACGCATTCAATCTGTAGCCCAAAGGGTTTATCAGACTGTTACAGCCGGAAACTCTTTGGTAGTGGTAGTTTCCGCAATGGGTAAAACCACTGATGGGTTGGTGAAGTTGGCTAATGCTATCTCTGCTAATCCTAGCCGCCGCGAGATGGATATGCTGCTTTCAACTGGGGAACAGGTAACCATTGCTTTGTTAAGTATGGCGTTGCAGGAAATTGGACAGCCGGCGATTTCCATGACTGGGGCGCAGGTAGGTATTGTTACCGAAGCTGAACACACCCGCGCGCGGATTTTGCACATTGAAACCGATCGCCTGGAGCGTTATTTAAATCAAGGTAAAGTTGTTGTTGTAGCTGGATTTCAAGGTATCAGCAGCACCGGAGAATTAGAAATTACGACTTTGGGCAGAGGTGGTTCGGATACCTCAGCAGTAGCCTTAGCTGCGGCATTACGGGCAGATTTTTGTGAAATTTATACAGATGTGCCAGGGATTTTAACTACAGACCCGCGTTTGGTTCCCGAAGCTCAATTGATGGCGGAAATCACCAGCGATGAAATGCTAGAACTGGCGAGTTTGGGCGCTAAAGTTCTCCATCCCCGGGCTGTGGAAATTGCCCGGAATTACGGCGTTCCCCTGGTAGTTAGATCGAGCTGGACTGACGATCCGGGGACTTGGGTAACATCACCTAAACCCCAAGGGCGATCGCTTGTTAATTTGGAAATCGCCAAGGCGGTAGATGGGATAGAATTTGATACCAATCAAGCCCGAGTAGCTTTGTTGCGCGTACCCGATAAACCAGGGGTTGCCGCTAGGCTATTTGGGGAAATCGCTCGCCAAAATGTAGATGTAGATTTAATTATCCAATCAATTCATGAAGGTAATAGTAATGACATTGCCTTTACCGTGACAACACCAATATTAAAGCGGGCGGAAGCGGTAGCGGCGGCGATCGCTCCGGCACTGCGCAGTCACCCCCACGCCCCAGCAGAAGAAGCGGAAGTGATGGTAGAGCAAAATATCGCCAAAGTCAGCATTTCTGGCGCAGGAATGATTGGGCGTCCCGGTGTAGCGGCGCAGATGTTCGCTACCTTAGCCGAAGCTGGCGTGAACATTCACATGATTTCTACCAGCGAAGTCAAAGTGAGTTGCGTTGTGGGCGCACAAGAATGCGATCGCGCTGTGGCAGCGTTGCGCAGTACTTTTGAAATCGCAGAGGATGAGGCGATCGGGGGACAAAGAGGACAAGGGGGACAAAGGGGACAAGGGGGACTGATACAAGAAACTTCTCCCTCTCCTGCGGTTCGTGGGGTGGCTTTGGATATGAACCAAGTTAGGCTGGCGATTCGTCAAATACCCGATCGCCCCGGAATGGCGGCGAAAATATTTGGCTTGTTGGCGCAGCACAACATTAGCGTGGATATGATTATTCAATCCCAGCGCTGTCGGGTAATTGATGGGATTCCTCGCCGCGATATTGCTTTTACTGTTGCGCGGATGGATGGGGAAAACGCCCAGAAAATGTTGGCGCAAGCGGGTACAGAGTTAGGCTGGGGTGAAGTTGTGCTGGATAGTGCGATCGCTAAAGTGAGTATCGTCGGTTCTGGAATGATAGGACATCCTGGTGTAGCGGCGAAAATGTTTGCGGCGCTATCGCAACATCAAATTAACATTCAAATGATCGCTACCTCGGAAATCAAAATTAGTTGTGTGGTCGCGCAAGAACAAGGTAGCAAGGCTCTGCAAGTGATTCATGAAGCTTTTGGATTAGCTGGTAGCGAGAAATTTGTCGTTCCCGCTTAGATTTATTGCACAATGTATGACGCCAAGGGTGTACATCGATGCTGTACGCCCTTTTTAATTCAATCAGGGTGGGATTTTTCTCGATGGGAAATGCGATCGCTAACGCAGATATCTATACAAGCTTACACCTGTTTTTCTATCATCCATAAAGTTAAATGGTATTATAGCAATCCTATATGATTTGTGAAAATTCGCTTTTACCAGATCCCCGACTTCTTTAAGAAGTCGGGGATCTAATTTTTCGTTGTTTTGTTCTCAGTATTTATAGCTAATTGATATTAATTCTCTATAGTCTCATCATTAATTTATTTATTTACTATCTTTGAGAAAATTCATATTACATTTCGTAACACGCTACTGTTGAGCCTAGGTAGCTTATTTATACTTGAATTTTTCCGGAATCTCTTGTATAAATCAACTAACACTCAGGTATTTTATGTTTTTATCTATACAAATAATTTTGCATAAGTTTAGCCAGTATTTATACACAAGCTATAATCAGATAATTCTGGATACAACTATGATTTGTTTTCATGAATAGTTACCTTCTAGATACACGATACCGAATTTTAGCGGTGCTGAGTACGGAGGAATTGACTCAAACCTATTTGGTTGAAGATAGTAATCTTCCCGAAAGTCAATTTATCTTAAAGCAACTACGCCCTGCTAATAATAATCCCCAAGAGTTAAATATATTGCGGCGCTTATTTAGAGGTGAAGCAGAAACTTTAGAAAAACTGACTCACGCCCATAATCAACTGCAAAAATTAGCTACTTATTTTGAAGAAAAGGAAGAATTCTATTTAGTGCAAGAATTCATTCCTGGTAATCCTTTAACTGAGGAAATTTTGCTAGGAATACCTCTAGAGGAAGAGCAAGTTATCAACTTATTATTAGAATTATTAGAAATTTTAGTATTTGTCCATAGTTATGAGGTAATTCACCAAGATATTCAACCATCAAATATTATTCGGCGGGATGTAGATAATAAATTAGTCTTAATTGACTTTAGTTCTCCTAGAGAAATTGTGACTACAACTATGGGTAATCTTGAATATATACCCATAGAACAATTACAAGGTAATCCACAATATAATAGCGATATATATGCTTTGGGAATCATGGCGATCGCTGCATTGCAGGGATTGACAGTAGAGGAATTAACTATATTGATCGGCAACAAAAATGTACTCACAGGTGAAATTATTTGGCGTAATAACATGCCGCAAATTAATCAAGAACTAGCAAAAATCATTGATAAAATGATACGTTTTGATTATCGCAAACGTTATCAATCAGCTAATGAGGTAATAGATGACCTCAAACAGATCAATGATACCCAGGAAGAACCCAAACAAGAAAAACAAAAACTGCAAAAACCTTGGTTATTACTCACAGGAATTGCTGGTTTTATCGCTCTTGGTACAGCAGCCTGGTTTTTTTTAACGCCAAAACCTGTAGTTGATGCCAAGTTATTATATTTGCAGGGAGTGGAAAAGTATGACAGAAATGACTATCAAGGAGCGATAAAAGACTTTACACAAGCTCTGGAAGCTAATCCTAAAGATGCTAAAACTTATAATGCACGAAGTGATGCTTTTTATCAATTAAAAGATTACCAAAAAGCCCAATTAGATGCGAGCAAAGCAATTCAGTTAAATGCGAAAGATGATAATGCTTATTATGACCGAGGGTTTTCCCATTATCAATTAGGTAAATATAAAGAAGCGATCGCCGATTATAACCAAGCAATTCAACTCAATGCCAAAAACCCCTATACTTATTATGGGCGGGGTCTAGCCTTTGTAGAACTAAAAAATTCTCAAAAAGCAATCGTAGATTTTAATAAAGCGATCGCATTACAACCCAACTATAGCGGCGCTTATTTACAACGAGGTATTTTACGCCGTCGTTTAGGACAAACGCAAACCGCAATTCAAGATTTTGATACCATAATTGAGACAAATCCCCATGATGCTCAAGCTTTTTTACAACGGGGTTTAACGCATTTTGCAAATAATGATAGAGAGTTAGCGCTAAAAGATTATAACAGTGCAATTGAGCTAAATCCCAAATATATAGAAGCTTACCTAAATCGGGGAGATGTTTATAGTGAATTGGGTAAAAATCTCGAAGCAACTGAAGATTACAACAAGGTACTAGAATTAGATCCTAAATCATCTCTAGCTTACCTACATCGAGGAATGCACCGCTTTTCTCTTGGTAATTATCAAGGTGCTATTGCTGATTATAATGAAGCAATTAAGCTGAATCCAAAAAATGGCACAGCTTATAATAACCGGGGAAATGCACATTTAGAAAGTGGCAATAAAAAAGCAGCAATTACAGATTACACTAAAGCGATCGCAGTTAGACCGAATTATGCTTTAGCTTACTATAATCGCGGTTTAGTGCGGGTTAAAAACGGCGATAAAAAAGCCGCGATCGCCGATTTTCAACAAGCAGCCAAAATCTTTAAACAGCGAGGACAAACAACTAGTTATCAAGATGCTCAAAAAGAAATAAAAAATTTACAAAATTAGCCTAGATCGTAATGATTTATAGTCAGCAATTTAGTGCTGTTATCTTCAGAACTGAATTCCTGACTACGAATTATTAATTATTAGCTTGGCTTTTTAATTGCTCAATCACTGTAAACCGAATATCGCGTTTTTCTGTAATTAATTTAATTCCTGGTTGTTGTAAATTTAAGAAATCTAATCCTTTTTCTTTACCGCTAATTAAAAATTCTGTAGTCGCGACTTTGTAAATTTTCTTAGCATCCAAAATCTTACCGTTAATTAACCAATTTCCAGAGTTTGAGTCTTGAGTAACTTTGGCTGTCTGTAAATAGCCACCATTACCTTTATTAGCTTTTCCCTGCTCTAATACTTTTTGTAATAGCGCACCATTTATCTCTATTGCTACAACTTTACCACCAAAAGGTAAAATCCGAATGACATCATATTGAGTAATTACACCAGGGGGAATAATATCATCAATCCGAATTGAACCACCATTAAATATAGCTAAATCTGCATCAGGTACTTCCTTTAACATCGCCGCAGCAATTAAATCTGTTAACTTGGTAGATTTATTGCGAACGCTAGATTCTAACCCATCTAAAGCAAATGATAATCTAGCGATTTCTTGATTAGGTTCAAAACCATTGACGCGAAATGCTTGATAACCTTTTTCAACCCAATTCTTAACTACTGTAGCTGTTTTCGGTTCTTCGGGAATTTTTTCGGTAATGGGTATGAGTTGAGAATTAATTTGCAGATTTTTCTTAATAGTATCGTAACTTAATTGATGGAGGTAAACTGTACGCCCATTTGCATCTGCTTTAAAAATTGGTGTAAAATCTCTACCCCGCCATTGCTGAATATTTTCATGCTCGTGACCGCCAATAATGATATCAATTTCTGGTACAGTTTCTGCTAACAGGCGATCGCTCTCAATAGAAAGATGAGTAAGCGCCACGATAATATCAACTTTTCCCTTCAGCGCTTTAACTTGCTGCTTCGCTGTCTCAATTGGATCGGTATAACTAACGTAATTAGCCGGGTTACTATTAATAGTCAGACCGATTAACCCTACCCTGACGATAGCACCGCGATCGCCCTTAACATTAAATATTATTGCGCGCGGTACACCTTTAAACGGTTGCCCTTGACTATCTGATACATTACTAGAAACCCAACGAAAACGCGATTCTTGCAAGCGTTGGTAAAACAGCTTTTCTGGTAAATCGAATTCATGATTACCAAAAGTCACATAGTCAAAGCCAACAGCATTCATCACCGCTACCATTTGCTGACCCGCTAGCGGTGTACCATTAATTTTAGCAGTTCCTAAAGCCGAAGGGCTAAGAAAATCACCAGCTAACACCGTATATGTACGCGGATTACTTTGATAAAGTTGTTGTCTGAGGGTAGCTACCCGCGCCAAACCCCCACGAGTTCCCCCTTCTACAGGCGTAATTTCGTAAATATCATTGAGTTGTAGCAGATTAATCTTGACAATTTCTGCCATTACAGGTGTAGCTAAAGCTACTGTTGTTAACACCTGCACAACGATCCAGCAAGCCTTATGGATAAGTTTCATATTTAGCTGGTAATTACTTATACAGCATAGATTTTAAAACTTTTTCAGGTTTGGGAGCGATCGCTCTCAATAAATTCCTTCCTGTTCCTGATTTATTCTTGTGAAAGCATCTGAAAATAATGTGCGGTTCTATTGGATATTTCCAGAGGCTGTTTCTAGAATATAACTATCGGTAGTATAAAACCGACAGATCCGCCAAAGTATTATGTGATATAGCTTGTAGGATTTTTTAGGAGGTTTTGTAACATGACAATCGACACTACTCGGCAAATCGCCCAAATGCCTATTATTTCGTTGAGTGGTGTCGATTCTTTGTTATGCAAGGGTTTGAGGCTTATGTTTGTTAAGATTTTGGAGAACATATATAATGTTTTTCAGAATGGTGTCGATTTGGGTGCTAAAACCCTTACTGGGTAAAGGCTCCTGAACGAACTCCCCACCGATTGGGTTAATTCGGAATAATTGGCAACAGTGATATTCATATAACATGCTCAGATCCCCGACTTCTTTGAGAAGTCGGGGATCTAATTTTGATCTAATTTTTCATGAATAATTTAGAACTGCTATATATGGATTTATTGATGTCGGTTTAGAGGGTTTAGCAGTGCTAAACCCCTACAATATATGAAGATAAGTAATACAAATTTGCCAACAAAATCCGACAGATTGATTAATTACCTATAGCAGGTTGTCCTTGGGTACTGTAACGATTGACTGCGGAAACTGCTACAGTATCAATCGGTAAAGGAGAATTCTGGCTATTAAATAAGTAGGAAGTTTGCGATCGCGGGAAAATTTTGGTTGTCCACTGATTACCGCTTTTGGTTTGCATAACCCACAACCATACCTGATCTGGTTCTGGAGATTGCCAAGTAAGTTTGCGAATTTTACCTGTAATTGTATCCCGTTCGATTTGGATTGTGGGTTGCGTTGGTAGTGTCTTGTCTAACCAAGGGGAAGCGGGAACTAGTGCTTGAGTTGGGTAAGCATCCTTTTCTAAGATATCGACAATGCGATCGCGGTTTTGCATTAACGGCTTGATACTGTAGTGAATATTACCTGTAGCCCCCGAAAATCCTCTAGTTGTTTTAATTTGGTAAAGAATTTCATTGGCTGGCCAAGCTGCGGAAGTGCGATCGCCTACGCGACTGGTAAAATTACCAGGCCAAATATGTCTTCCTAGTGGATTCTGTTTTAACCACCAATTCAGCAACACAGGATAACTTTGCTGGCTTTTCTCAATTTTCCAATACAACTGCGGTGCAAAATAATCTATCCATCCCTTCATTAACCATTGGCGCGAATCTGCATATATTTCTTGGTAAGCATCAAAACTTCCACCATTATTACTAATTTGTGCAGGATAACCCGGTCGCCAAATCCCAAAAGGACTAATACCAAATTTTACCCAAGGTTTTTCCTGTTTAATTTCTTGATATAGTCTTTGCACTAATGTATTAATATTTTCCCGTCGCCAGTCATCACGGTTCAGTTTTCCGCCTGATTGCTGGTATTTTTGCCAACTTGCTGTATCGGGAAAATCGATCACCCGTCTTCCACTGCGTTCGGGATAAGGATAAAAATAATCGTCAAGGTGAACCGCGTCTATGTCGTAGCGCTTGACGACATCCATAATGACTTTAATTGTATAATCTTGAACTTCCGGTTCCCCTGGATCTAGCCAAAGATATTTACCATATTTTTTCACCCATTGGGGATGCAGTTTGCTGACATGGTTTGCCGCAACTGGCGATTTTCCTTGAGGATGGCGGGCGCGAAAGGGATTAAACCAAGCGTGTAATTCTATACCCCGTTTGTGGGCTTCTTCTACTGCAAAGGCTAAGGGGTCATAATCCGGTGTTGGCGCTTTACCCATCTCTCCAGTTAAAAATTCTGACCAAGGTTCATAACTAGAGGCGTAAAGCGCATCAGCAGCCGGGCGTACCTGTAAAATAACTGCATTTAGCTTTAATGCAGCAGCCCGATCCAACATGGCGATTAGTTCCGCTTGCTGTTGGGCGGTTGTCAACCCAGGACGAGAAGGCCAATCAATATTAGCTACAGAAGCAATCCAAACACCGCGAAACTCCCTCGCTGGTGCAGGTGGGAGAGATTGGGGCTGGGGAATTTCTGTAGAGTGAACAGAGGGTGTAACTAACAGTAGTAATCCGCTAAGAAAAGTTGCTTTTAAGTATGTGGACATTAGATACAGTAAAGTTTGAATAAAAATCAACGTTGGGGGCTAAGGCAGGAGGCAGGAGGCAGAAGGATAATCTCTGATTTAGAGGAGAAATTTGCATTAGGAAATATCGTCTCTTGTGCTAAAGATATAGCAAATAAGTTTTAAATTTTTTTGTCACAAAAAGCGCTTCCTTTTTCTCACTTCTGCCATCTGCCATCTGCCCTCTGCCTTTCTTAATAAACTTTGGAGAAGCAATTGACTGTACCTCAACGTCTTAAATCTTTAGATGTGTTTCGCGGAATTGCGATCGCCTCAATGATTCTAGTCAATAATCCCGGTAGTTGGGATGATCTTTACCCGCCTCTAGAACATGCTACATGGCATGGTTGTACCCCTACAGATTTAATTTTTCCCTGCTTTTTGTTCATTGTCGGTGCAGCAATGCCTTTTTCCCTCTCCAAATATACAAAAGAAAATCGCCCTACCAGGGAAGTTTACTGGCGAATTGGGCGGAGGGCATTAATTTTATTTGGGCTGGGGTTATTCTTAGCTTTGTTTTCTTTAACTCTGGATTTCCTTTTAAATGGTGCGCCAGCTGCTAAATTCGCCACCATTCGCATTATGGGTGTGTTGCAACGCATTAGTCTTGCTTATTTAATTAGCGCGATCGCTGTTTTGCATCTCCAACGCCGGATTTTATGGCTATTCGCCGCTATCTTACTGATTGGTTACTGGCTAGCCATGCAACTCATCCCCGTTCCCGGTTATGGTGCTGGTAACTTGACAGTAGAAGGTAATTTGGTAGGCTACATCGATCGCTTAATTTTAGGACAGCAACATTTATTAGGCGGGAAAGGATTCGATCCAGAAGGTTTACTTAGTACTTTACCTGCTGTGGTGACAGTACTTGCAGGTTACTTCACTGGCGAATGGCTAAAATCTCAACCCCGTCAAAGTCGCACTAGCATAAATTTAGCAATTGTTGGCATCTGTTGTGTATTAATTGGTCATTTATGGGGGTTTATCTTCCCAATTAATAAACAATTATGGACAAGTTCTTATGTAGTCTTTACTGCTGGTTTTGCTTTGTTATTATTAGCAGTTTGTTATGAATTAATTGAAGTCCGCAGTTTGCAGCAATTCGGCTTTCCCTTAGAAGTGATGGGATTAAATGCTATCTTCGCCTTTGTCGGTTCTGGTTTAGTCGCCCGAATTTTAATTAAAACTCACGTTGGTAATGATAGCGATGCACCAACCACATATACTTGGATTTACCAGCATTTATTTCAACCTTGGGCTGGTGCGTTAAACGGTTCCTTGTTATTTGCGATCGCCACCGTATGTTTTTGGTGGCTGATGCTTTATTTCATGTATCGCCGTAATTGGTATTTTAAAATCTAAAATCCCATCATATTCATTTTCCGCACCTTAATTACCACATGTAAAAATAAGATATAAAAATTGTTTTTAACTACGAAACTAGGGTTAATATCATTTATTTTTACAGTGCAATTATTGAATTAATTAAGGAGTTTTTTTTGGCGAAGTTAAACGCCACATCCTTTCTAAATAAGCAACTTGGCGGTTGAGACTGCGAGCTTTATACTTGCGATAGCCAGTGATTGTCAGTAGGGTAATTATTGGTAGTAACAGGATGAGACTACCTGTAACCTGATTTGTAGCGACATCATTTTGTTTGCTGGGAAGAGCTTGTGCTTGCACAGCTAGGGATAAATATATCATTTTTAGAAATCTCAAAATTTTTAAACACCTAAACTATATACAGCCCTCACAGAATTGATTACGCAAAGAAAATCTAAAAAAAACCTGATATTTTGATAAAAACCAGCTTTTAAACGCAAAAAACCCTATTCTCTAGAAGCGATCGCTATAGTGAAAGGGACAAGGGAAGGAGGACAAGGAGGACAAGGGGGACAAGGGGGATCGAGAAATTTATAAGGCTAAACGAGTAGTTTGCAAATACGCCCTAGCCCCTAGCCCCTAGCCCCTCTAAAACCCCTGTCTAAACGGCGAAGCTGGCGTAGGTGAAGCCACTGGGGGAATGATAACTGGTGTGGGAGTAGGTACGGGTTTTTTGATGACTGCGATCGCAAATCCTCTTTGCTGGGGTTGCTGCTTACCGGATTTATCAACAACTTGTAGTGCAATTTGGGGGGGAAATTCGGCTATTACTGGTAGCTTCAACGAACCAACTGGTGCGACATCATTACCATAAGGTAATAGTTTCACCTGAATATCTTCACCCTCTACTCTCCAAGATAAAACCGCAGTTTCGCCTTCTTTAAGCGATTGATTTGGTTGTTCGCTACCATTAATTGTGAAAGCAACTATTTTAAATGGTTTTGGTAAAACCTCAATTTTCCCTTCTGTCTTTTTCGCACTGACTTTTTCACTGCCATTATTCGGTACAGCTTTTAACTCAAAGCCATACTTCCCAGCTTTCAAGGGGGTAATGGGAATATTTGTACATTGCAGTTGGCTATTGGCTTGTTTACAAGCATTTTTAAGTTTAGGATTGTCAATATTACCTTGATTAAATTTATAAATTATCGGATTACCCGTAGCTGTTCCCTCTTCTGTACTGCCAATAATTTGCGTTTCTGCTAGTAATTCTGGGTTAGAAATTGTCCAATTGACTAGAATATTTTCGCCAGATTGATATTGTGGTTTACTAACCTTAAAGTCAACAACTTCGGCTATTGGTTTTTCATTAACTACTACTTGAATTGCTGGGCTATCAATTTTCGCTATCTCGGAAAAGAAAACATTACCTCTGCGATATAAACCTTGTAACCCAAAGGTGTAATTACCTTTAGTTGATATCCCAGTTTTCACATTTTTACAGCTTAAATCTACTTGTCGCTCGACTATACAATTAGTCTGACTTAATTCTTCAGGAATTTTATTGCGAAAATCATAGGTAGTTGGCTTAATTGCTTGCGGCCCTTTTACGAGAACAATCAAATTTTCTAATTTTTTATAATTGCGAATATCCCAATTTAAAGTGACTTCATCTTCGCCTTCGGTAAGTTGAGTGCTATTCACACTAAAATTTTCTATTTTTAATTGTGGTGGATTTAAAATTCGCCAAATAATAAAGCCTATACCGCCGACTAAGCCTAAAATTAACAATATTAATAAAATTAATTGCCATAAAGGGCGGGGTTTCCAAAGTAAAGTCCCCTGTGGTAATATATATGATAAGGGTAAATTTTCTTGATCGGTAATATTGACTTTAAAATTGATTGTTTGTCCGCCACCAAACCAAGGTCTACGCCACCAAGGTCTAGGTTTTACCAACAAATTTGTCTCGGCGCTTTTATTGGGTAATAATCTAATTTCTGCTGGTTCAAAGGTATAAGTAAAAAGCGTTTCTTCATCTCGACTTTCTATCCCAAATATTAATTTCCGCACCATATTACCCCGATTGCTCAGGGATAATTCATATTTCCCTGGACTCCGGCTAACTTGTCCTAAAATAGTTTTTAATTCTGCATTTAAATCATAACTGGTAGGAATTTGTAGATAGACCAAATCTAACAGCACTAAATCGGGAAATTTTTCTGAATATAAGCGCAGTGTTGGGGTATAGCTTCCTGCTAAAGTATCGCCGGGTGGATGAAATTTTAACTCTATTACCCCGGTAGTACTGGGGTTAAGGGCTAAGGCATTATTATCTGATATTAAACCAGTTCCTTCTACGCCTGTTGTCGGATAAGTAATTGTCAACCAATCATCTTCTAAATCTAGACAAGCTAGGCGGAATCTATCGACAAATTGCGAACGATTTTCTACTATTACTTCTACTAGTAAAGGTTCGTGAAGTTTGCAAATTAGCGGTTTAGCTGGATTACTACTAGGCTTAATGGAAAAAGTTGAATCATTTAACCCAATAGAAGTATGTTCTTTGGGGACAATCTTTAGTTGACGGGTGAAGGGAATCGGCGTTTCTTGGGGATAATGTTGTGGTGCATCGACAACTAAAGTATAGTCGTAAGTTCCGGGGATAGCATCGAGGGAAATTTCAAAGGTAAATTTAATTTCATCGCTGCTTTGTTGAGGTGCGATCGCACAACTTTCTCGCGGTACAGTAGATAAACCAGTGATATTTCTAAATTGTTCGTCACAATTTAAATATAAATCAATAATTGCATTTTGCTCGCCAACATTAGTGACTACTACATGCAGTTCAATTGTATCTCCTGGCATTGCATCTTGAACGCCAGCAGGGGTGATAAATACTTGTAAAGGACTGGGTTTAGCTTGCATCTGACTAACTCCCTGATTTAATTTTATGTGGATGTAGTCGTACCTGCGAATCTTCACTACCACTGACAATTGCACTAGTTTGATTAATTGTCTTCACAGCAATAGTGTTGATTTTTTCCGTACTTTGATAAATTATTTCACCTGTGGCTGCTTTAATTTTATCGAGCTTGTGTTCTGGCGTTAAATACCACATCATTACTCTGCCATCATCACCGGCACTGACTAATAAGCGACCATCTTCATTAAATGCTAAACTGCGTACAGATAATTTTGATGCTGACCAGCGATCTAAGATGGGACAATTTAATTCGCTAATTTGATTTTGGGGATTTGCTTGATTTTGGCATTTATCTAAATTCCAAATTGTAATATATCCCCCAGAGTCAGAAGTAGCGAGGATTTTATCAGCAGAATCAGGGACAAAAGCTAGTCCCCAAATATAATCTTCTCTCCCAATTCTTTGGTCTAACTTTTCCAATTTCTGCACCGATAAATTGGGAAGTTTATTTTTAGTTAGCGATTGATTCCATTGCCATAATAAGAACCGTTTATAGTTTCCTGACATTACCAATGTTTGATCGTCTGGGGACAAAGTTAACCCCCGCACTTGAAAACCTGATAACTGCTGTTGCGTTTGCAGATCAATTACTTTTGGTTCTGGCTGAAAATTATCGTTGGTAGATGTTCTTGTCCATTGTCTGACTTTACCACTACCATAACCGCTAAATAAATCTAAGGAATTTTTGGTAAAGGCTAAATCAAAGACGCGATCGCCTTTGGCTTTCGGGTCTTTTTGGTCTTGCAGTTCGTTGCGTTTTTTCCCTGTGGGCACATCTCTGAGTTCAATCACCCCATTATCTAAACCCACCGCCACGCGATCGTTTTCTAGGGGGATAAAACGGGCGACTTCTACCGCATCATTGGTAATTGCTAACAACCCTTTAGGCTTTTGCTGTCTGTCACAAGCCACAGATAGGCCATCATAATTAATACTAGCAGGTTCTAAGCGATCGCCATTAATATTCCACAATCTTAACGTGCAATCATCTGCACCACTCACCACCGATAAACTCGTACCGCTAAACCCGACAGAATTCACCGAGCGAGTATGCATAATTGGCTCTGGTTGGAATAATAATGCTAGTAATGCCAATAGTAAAAGTAAAATCGCTAGCTGTAACCATAAAGGTAAAATTGGCAATACTCGTAACTCTAAATTCTGGGTAGCTGGGTCTGTACTTCCTAAACGTTGATCGGATAATTCTGGTTTCGCTTCTAACAGTAAAGTTTTGCCAATTCCTAACCAAGGACGGTTAGTTTGCACATCCAAAATTAATTTAGTTGTTTCTCCTAAATTGAGATTAGCCGTTGTTGGTACAGTCTTAAAAGTACATTTTCGCCAATCTCGCCCCTGAAGTTTCAGATTAATTTCTTGAAAAAGATTGCTAGCATTTCTAAATACTAATTCAAAGCTATTATTATCAGCTTTCCAGTTAGGTAACCACCCACCTTGTAGGGGTATTATCTGCAAATTTTGAGTTACAGAAAACTCCACAAACCCCACAGGTAAAACCTCTAAATTTCCTTCCGCAATAGCCGGATAACCGCTAATACTAGTAGCTTCAATTGTAAAAGGATAAATATCGCTAGGCGCTTGCACTACAGATAAAGGTTGACATTGAAATACCGCTTCTGTTTGCCCACCTGGATCTAAAGCAAACCGCCTTTCTGCACTACTAACTAGCCAAGAAACATCCACCCCTGCAAATCGCAAAGTTACATTAACAGTTTGTTGACTCAAATTGCGGACTCTGACAGGGATATCTACCGTGTTACGCGGATATACTTGGAACTCCCTTACAGGTAATTCCACACTCAACATTGTTGGCTGATTATCCGGTTCAATTTTTAACCGCAGTACCAGTCTCCGTTGTTGTGCTAACTGGGGTGAGAAAATTGTCACAGTCAGGTTAACTGTACCCACAAACCCAGGAATCGGACTATTCAACACAAAGACTTGAAAAGTCGTACTACTACCAGGAGGTTTAGCTGCTGCTACCTCCGGTTCCAGCTTATACCAGCGATAGTCAGGATTGCGAGTTTCCCCTGCTGCGGTAATTTCTATTTGAAAATTGGCAAATTGATCGCTGTCATTATTGACAATTACCTCAAATAAAGCTGGAGTTCCACCAGGACGAAATGTTAAATTTTGAGTAGATACGCTAGCATTTATAACGTTATTTTGCATATATTAAATTTAATATTAATTAATGCTGCGGAGTCAGCATTATTAGAAAGTAATTAATTACACAATTTTTGGCATTAATGTTTCATTGGTAAGAGTTTCCAGTATATATACTTTTAGTAACATAGTTTGCTACTGATTCTCTTCATCAGTCTATCAATTTAGCTTGATTAGATAAACTCTCTGATACCAATTCTCGAAAATTCAGTCAAAAACACAGCCACCCTTTTGATATCTGGCTGTGTGAATTTTCAATTTTGAATTGGGATCGGGTGACTCATTGAGGGTAAATATTTAAACGCAAAGGTAAGCACGGAGGTACACAGAGCATGAGCTACGAATTAGGAAAATTTTGGACTAAGCCGCACAGAAAGTATTTAACCCTTCAACTTAGCCTAGAGAGGAAAGTCGAAGGGTTAAATTTTGAATTCTTTCTCTAGACTCTCTGTGTTCTCTTCCCCTGATGCGGTTTAATCAATTACCTTTTCCATATATCTACCACTGATGGTAGTTAGGATTTTGCAAACTGTTCTGATTATTTTCTTGCTTCGGTTTCAGATGTGGATATATATATATAACTGCACCTAAAGCCAATCCAATTGCCAAAACTATCCCGATAACCCGCCAAAAATTACTAGGAACTGGCTGCGCTGTACCTTGGTTTTTCTTTGGCTCAAAAATTGTCTCATCTGGTATGGTTTGGGGACGGGGTTGGAAAATTGTTCCCTCTGGTACTGGTTGGGGACGGGGTTGAAAGATTGTCCCTTCTGGTATCGGTTGGGGACGGGGTTGAAAGATTGTTCCCTCTGGTTTACCGGTTTGGGGAGGAGTTACAGGAGTATTTTCTGGCTGTGGTTGGGGACGGGGTTGAAAAATTGTCCCTTCTGCTTTACCTGTCTGAGGTGGGTTTACAGGGGTATTTTCTGGCTGTGGTTGGGGACGGGGTTGAAATATTGTCCCCTCTGGTTTACCGGCTTGGGGAGGAGTTACAGGGGGATTTTCTGGCTGTGGTTGGGGACGGGGTTGAAAAATTGTCCCTTCTGGCTGATTTTGCACAAATTGTTGTAAAGGTCGTGGTACAGTTTCTCTATCAGAACCTTGATTAACAAAAGGTTGGGGACGAGGAATAGTTTCATCTTGTCCTGAACTTGGCTCAGATTCTACCAAAGGTCGCGGTACTGTTTCGTTATTTGAACCGTGATTTTGTCCGGGACGGGGTTGAAAAATCGTCCCCTCTGGGCGGTTGTTGGCAATTGGTGTCTGCGATCGCGGTATAGTTTCCCCATCACCATTTTGATTGAGAAAAGGTTGGGGACGGGGAATGGTTTCATCCTGTCTTTGGCTGGGTTCAATTTGAATTACAGGTCGCGCTATAGTATCATCATCAAGATTTTGATGCTGCAAAGGTTGCAAGCGCAAGATGGTTTCATCTTCTCCGGAATTTTGTTCTTCTGGGGCGATCGCTCGCGGTATAGTTTCGTTATCCAAACCTTGTTGATATATAGCCGGCGAAGGCGGCATGGTATCATCAAGATTACCCACCTCTGGTGTTAGCGGTTTGGGTAGGGTTTCTGAATGAGGTGTTGGTCTGGGTACGGTGGGATAAAGCGCGATCGCTTCGTCATAATCCACGTTACCCATATTCGCTGCACTCAGTTTAGCCGCCGCTTGCAAAGCTTCATCTAATTCAGCCACGCTAGCAAAGCGGTTCTTGGGGTTCTTTTGCAGACATTTGAGAATTACCGCCTCTAGCTGTTCAGGGATATATTCACACCCTGGTTGCTCCCGCAACGGTTTCGGCGGTTCGTAAGCATGAGCTAATACCCAAGAAGCTTCGCTGATATTATTAGCTTTGATACCTAAACCAAAGGGATCGGCTGCACTCAGCATTTCATAGAGAATCAATCCCAAGCTGTAAATATCTGCTCTTGCATCCAGATTTTTATCGCTTTGGATTTGTTCTGGTGCGGCGTAGCGAAACGTACCAATAAACGTATTCGTAATATTAGTTTGTTCGGAAGAGTCATTGCGGATTTTCGCCACGCCAAAATCCAAAATTTTCACCCACTCTCCCAAATCTGTAGGGACTAAAAAGATATTATCGGGTTTGAGGTCGCGGTGAATTACTTGAATATGCTCCGCAGTTTTACCACCATCCCGTTGTAAAGTTACACCTGCATGGGCTAACTGTAAACCTTTGCAAACTTGCGCAATAATACTTACCGTCCGCTCTACAGATAAGCGCTTTTCCCGCAGTAATAATTGTCTGAGGGTTTGTCCGCGCAGATACTCCATTACGTAAAATGGATACCCTTCAACAGTTACCCCACAATCACTAATTTTGACAATATGGTCGCTTTGTAGTGCTGCACAAACTGCGATTTCTCGTTCAAAGCGCTTGCGCATCTCCTGGGATGCTACAAGGGTATCTTTGAGTAACTTTAACGCTACATGTTGACCGACACGGGTATCCATTGCTAGGAAAACTTCTCCCATACCACCACCCGCTAACCGTTTGTCTAAACGGTATCGCTGGTTGTCACCAATAAAGCGCCCATTCCAAGAATTTGAAGATGGTGGGGATGTCATTTGATCGAACCGATCCTAGTTACTTGATAATTTTAACTACTAACAAAAAGTAAAGATTATTTACGCAGCCAATTTTTTTCTACAAAATATCTAGTTAAATACTAGTATTCTATTTTACTGATATTCAGTTACCGTTCTACGTCCAGCTTAACATATTAATGAAGTTCAACAAATACTACTTAATATTAGCCCAATGCTTAATAAAACCTTAAATGCACGACTGGCGATCTTGTTAACTTGTTCCTCATGTTAAATTTAATCTACTCAAGTTAGAAGTAAAATGAGTATTAAGTAAAAATTATTACTTTTTGACTCAGTAATAGCAAATTGAGGGCTAACAGATCCCCGACTTCTTTGAGAAGTCGGGGATCTAAACACCTACAATAAGTCAAAATTAATGTAGTGAACTACTAGCGCAGCAAGGGTAATTTATTGGGCTTCTCTACGAGACGCTACGCGAACGCGAGTCATTTGTCAGTAGTCAGTCGTTTTTACTTTGATGACAGAGCATGAGCGAGAAAAAAGACGGAAATTCTGAAAATATATCAAAATTGGCTTGACAACGCACTCATACTCTGTTTCAGTAGTTCTCTTAAGTGAATAAATTTGTCATTCGGGATTTATGCAATCGAGCATCAAGCCAGCTTTGTACTGACTATTGATGAATCAAAATTAAGAATAGCAATATTAAATTTCTCAGAACGTTACATTGAATATATAAATAGCTACTTGACAATAGTAAATTGTATATTTTCTCATCTTTATCGGGAATTACCACTGAGCAGAATGTTGCAAGTATTGCGGAAAAATGTTGTCTCAGTTTTGCCTGCTCTTAACAATTCATAAGTGCTGTATGTGAGGAATGAGGATGAGTAATGCACTCTCGATAGCCGCCGTTACAGCAGTCTTAAAAGACGTGCTGGAAAATGGTTTAGTCAGTGACTCAATTACGGCGAGTGTGGGTGATGTGACTGTCACAGCTCTCCCACCAGATTTAATTACAGTCGGAACTGATGAGCGAGCGCAACTGAATTTATTTCTTTATCAAGTCACACAAAATCGCAATGTTGATTGGGTGTCTCCGGAGTTTCGCAGCAAAAGTTCACGTATCGGTAAAAATTCCCGCACGACTAATCCGCCACTGGCTTTAGATTTGCATTATTTACTCACAGCTTATGGTGCTAAAGATTTTCAAGCAGAGCTATTACTCGGCTATGCTATGCAACTTTTGCATAAAACACCCGCGATCGCTACTAGTGCCATTGAAAATGCTTTAAAAAATGCCGCAACTAGAAGTAGCGCCAATGTTTTTTCCCAAGCTTTAGCTAGTGTATCTGTTTCTGATTTAGCCGAACAAATTGGACAGATTAAACTGTCCCCAGAGTTTTTTAATATGGAAGATACTTCTAAGCTTTGGTCAGCATTACAAACTCACTATCGCCCATCGGCTAGCTATCAAGCATCGATGGTTTTGATTGAGAGTAATGATGCTTATCAAGCTGAAGGTTTATCTGTTCTATCTTCCCTACCAATCATAGAGCAAGTTATCGCCCCAGCAGAACCAGAACAATTAATATTTACTAACAGTACCTTAGTCATTCGCGGGAAAAAATTACGGGGTGAAATTACCAAAATCCGCTTAGATAATTCTGAGAAATTACTTGTCCCCGAAGATGTGAAAGAAACCCAAATCAGTCTTTTAGTACCTTCAGATTTATCTGTAGGCGTACATGGTGTACAAGTTGTTCACCTGACAATGGGAAACCAAAAACAAAAGCAGGAGATTGAATCAAATGTCACAGCTTTTGTACTGCATCCACAGATTACAGTAGCCATTGCGGAAATAGCAAAAACTGGGGAAAATTTCCGCAAAGCGAAAATAACGGTGAAATTTCAACCGAAAGTAGGCAAGACACAGCGATTAGTTTTACTACTTCATGAAATGTCAAATCAAAATCCAAGTTTTTATTTTGTCCCAGTGACATTACTGAATGAAGATACTGACGCCATCACAATTCCTGTCACAGATATTAAACCGGGAACTTACTTAGTCAGGGTGCGAGTAGACGGGGCGGAAAGTCCGCTACATACTAATCAAGCTGGGGAATATGATGCACCACAGGTGATAATTTCATGAATACTGAAACATTTATTAACCAGAATTGGCACGACGCAAACCAGCAATATCTCTCGGCTGCTTTAGCTGTGGTACGTGGTGCGTTAGAAAGTTATACGACGAGTTTACCCCATCCACCAGAGCTAATAGCCCAAGCCACCGCCAGACAGCAAGCTGTACAGCAAGCAGCTGCGGCTATGCCTGCACCATCAGCTTTAGATAAGCTCTGCCGATTATTTGAATTATCCGGCTTTGAGCGAGACTTATTACTGTTGTGTGCCGGGATGGAATTAAACGGAGATTTTGCCCGGTTGTGTGCGATCGCTCAAGGAGATGCCCAAAAAGCTTATCCTACTCTTAGTTTAGCCCTAGCCGCCCTTGCTTACCCCCATTGGGATGCGATCGCACCTAACGCAGCTTTACGGCGTTGGCGCTTAATTCAAGTCGGGGAAGCCCACACCTTAACCCTCAGCCCCCTAAGACTTGACGAACGCATTCTGCATTATTTAGTAGGTATTCAATATCTAGACGAACGCCTCGCCGGAATTATTGAACCTGTACCCCAGATGGGTGAATTAGTGCCATCACACGCCGCTTTAGCCCAGAAAGTTACAGCCGTCTGGAATCAAACTAAAACCAATATCTTGCCAATAGTGCAATTATGTGGTAAAGAAAGCAGTAGTAAAAGAGCGATCGCCAGTCAAATTTGTCAGATCCAGAAAATGCACTTGTGGGTAATGCCCGCCCAAGTCATACCCCTACTACCATCAGAATTAGATAACTTGATTCGGCTGTGGACGAGGGAAACGATCTTAAGTAAGAGTGCCTTAATTATAGATTGCGATGAACTAGATATAAATGATGCCGCCCGATTAAATGCGATCGCTCATTTCATCGAACGCACCAATGGCTATATCTTCATCAACAGCCGCGAAAGAATGCGTTTACCCCAACGCTTATTAGTTAGTTTTGACATCCAGCAACCCACCGCCAAAGAACAAAGCGCAGTTTGGCAAGCAGCATTATCAGATATTGCGCCTCAACTTAACGGACAGGTAAAAATATTAGTCGAACAATTTAACCTTAGCCCCGCAACTATTCACGCTGCTTGTGCTGAAGCCGCAGGACAATTAGCACAGTCACAACAAAACAACCTCACTGATATTTTATGGGATGCTTGCCGCATTCAAGCAAGACCGCGCTTAGATGAATTAGCCCAGTGGATTGAGCCAGTTGCCGATTGGGAAGACTTAGTATTACCAGAAACCCAAAAACAAATTCTCCGTGATATTGCTGCCCATGTTCGCCAGAGAAGTACTGTATATAACACATGGGGATTTGCCGGGAAGAGTGCGCGAGGTTTGGGAATTAGTGCCTTATTTGCAGGTGCTAGCGGTACAGGTAAAACCTTAGCGGCGGAAGTTTTAGCGAATCAATTACGGCTTGATTTGTATCGCATAGATTTATCATCAGTTGTGAGTAAATATATTGGCGAGACAGAGAAAAATTTACGCCGAGTCTTTGATGCTGCCGAACAAGGCGGAGTAATTTTATTATTTGATGAAGCCGATGCTTTATTTGGCAAACGTAGCGAAGTGAAAGACGCGCGCGATCGCTATGCCAATATAGAAGTCAGCTATCTACTACAACGCATGGAATCCTACCCAGGATTAGCCTTATTAACCACCAACCTGAAAAGCGCCATTGATACCGCCTTCCTCCGCCGCATTCGCTTCGTCGTGCAATTCCCCTTCCCCGACGCCGCCCAAAGAACCGAAATTTGGCGGCGAATCTTTCCACCCAGCACACCCATAGCCGACTTAGACGTAGTTAAATTAGCCCGCCTCAACGTAGCCGGCGGTAACATTCGTAACATTGCCCTTAATGCCGCCTTCCTAGCCGCCGACGCTGGCGAAGCCGTACAGATGAAACACGTACTCCGCGCCGCACAAACAGAATACAGCAAATTAGAGAAACCATTGACAGAAGCAGAAATTGGCAGTTGGAGTTGAGGCAGGAGGCAGAGGGACAAGGGAAGGGGGACAAGGAATTTTAGATTTTAGATTTGCGATAGCGCAGCGTTAGCGAGTCCGCGAGCGTCTTTTGGATTCCAATCTAAAATCCAAAATCCAAAATCCAAAATTGTTTCAATGCCCAATGCCCCATGCCCCATGCCCAATGCCCAATTCATAAAGTCACCAAATCTCATTATTTAACTATGACTGTTGGCGCTGTTACAGCCGCGAAAAATTTTCTAATCTAACATACTGCCATACGTTTAAACAACAAAAGTAGTTCAAAACAATATAAGTCTTTCCATTTTCAGAAAGGCTTGTTTTTGCTGTATAAATTCACATCATGCTATACCAATTCGCCAAACTGCCAAAATCTAAATTCAGGAAAACTTTGATAATTACGAATTACGAATTACGAACTACGAATTATGGGAGCATCCCAATTTTGACGCAATACCCTTCTAGGGTATTGCTATACCAACAAAGCCTGCCTTCGCAGGCTATCAAACTTTTAGCAAAAGAAGGCAGGCTTCGTATTTCTAGCCCCACCCTTATAGGGTGAGGGCGTTTTTGCACATTTGGGATGCTCCCCAAATTATTAAACTTCCTGCGCCACCAGTAAGAGGTAATATATGGTGCAACACTCAAAGTTAGGGTACAGATTGTCCCCTAAGTCAATTCTGCGTATATCTGTTTTTATCAGTGTGGTTGCATCTTTATTAGCGAGCGGAATCAGCTTTTATACAGTAAAAAAGTGGCGATATTCCGAAAATGCAAATTTACAAACAACAGCAAAACAACTCCCAGAAATTAAAACAGTAACGGCTTTAGGCAAGCTATCACCCAAGGGGGAAATAATTAAAATTTCTGCTACTGTAACTGCCCAAGGTAGCCGGGTAGAACAGTTATTAGTTAAAGAAGGAGATAGAGTCCAAAAAAATCAAGTTATTGCAATTTTAGACAGCCGCGATCGCTTACAAGCAGCCTTAAAAGAAGCACAAGAACAAGTCAAAGTAGCTCAGGCGAATTTAGCCAAAACCAAAGCTGGAGCCAAACCAGGTGAAATTGTCGCCCAAAAAGCCGCGATCGCGCGTTTAGCAGCTGAACGCAAAGGCCAGATTGCATCCCAAATCGCCACAATTGAGCGTTTAGAAGCACAAGTAAAAAACGCAACTGAAGAAGACAACCGTTATCAGCAGTTATACGCACAAGGAGCCGTTTCCGCTTCCCAGAAAGATAGCAAACGCCTCAATTTAGAAACAGAACGCAAAACTTTACAAGCCGCTAAAGCCGAGTTACAGCAAATCCAGTCAGCCAGCCAACAACAAATTAAAGAAGCCAGCGCCAACTTAGAACAAATTGCAGAAGTTCGCGGTGTAGATGTCGCAGCTGCACAAGCCGAAGTGCAACGTGCTGTAGCTGCCATGAATGTAGCCAAAGTAAACTTACAACAAGCTTACGTGCGATCGCCCCAAGATGGTCAAGTATTTGAGATTCATACCCATCCCGGAGAAATCATTTCTGATGACGGAATCATCAATCTCGGACAAACCAAGCAAATGTACGCTATTGCTGAAGTTTACGAAAGCGACATCAGCAAAGTCCAACCAGGACAAAAAGTGCAAGTAATCAATGATTTTTTCCCCGAACAATTACAAGGAACAGTAGATTGGATTGGCTTACAAGTACGCCGCCAAAACGTTGTTAATACCGATCCCTCTAGTAACATTGACGGACGAGTCATTGAAGTGCGCGTGCGTTTAGATCCAGTTTCCAGTAATAAAGCCGCCAAATTTACCAATATGCAAATCAAAGTAGTCATTCAACTTTAAAAATTTGCTGATTTTGCCCTTAAATTCTTTTCTGAAAATCAACCGGACAAGCTAATAGTTCTGTAATTCATTAATTGTGATGCATTCGTAGTTATAAAACACAGGAATAAATTCCTAACTCTTCGAGTTCGTTAGTCACTCATGGGTGAAACCTCCAAGACAGCGCTAACTCACTACGAAATTATTTCTCCATCAGAACCTATGAAACAATTCATCCAACAATTGCAACGAAGAACACCGTTAGGATGGCTACAACTAAGTCATGAAAAAAGTCGCCTACTAGTAGCATTGTCAGGAATTGCTTTTGCTGATGTTCTGATGTTTATGCAATTTGGCTTTCAAAGTGCATTATATGACAGCAACACTAGACTACATCGCAGTTTACGCACAGATATTGTTGTCATCGGTTCCCATAGCCGTAACTTTCAAAGAATGTCTAACTTTTCTCGCAGACGACTTTACCAAGCAATGGATGTACCAGGGGTAAAGTCAGCCGAGGGAATTTATACCAGCATTATGGTTTGGAAAAATCCCCAAACCAGAAAAAATACAGACATTCTTGTTATTGGGTTTAATCCAGATAAACCAGTTTTTAACTTACCAGAAGTTAATCAACAATTACAGACAATTAAACAGCCCTACACCTTCATTTTTGATCGGGGTGCAAGAGGAGAATATCAACAAACTATTACCCAAATTGAACAAGGTAACTCGATAAAAACTGAAATCGAACGCCAAACAGCAACTATTAGTGGACTATTTAAAGTTGGTGCTTCCTTTGGCGCTGATGGGACTTTAATAACGAGTGATGAAAACTTTCTGCGATTACTTCCCCAACAACCAGCAGGTAGCATCAGTCTTGGTTTAATTCGAGTCCAACCAGGTGTTGATAAACAACAGGTAATAGCACAGTTAAAATCCCATTTAGGAAATGAAGTTAAAATACTCACCCACGAAGAATTTATTGAATTTGAAAATGACTTTTGGAGTACCAATTCCCCCATCGGATTTATTTTTAACTTAGGTGTATCAATGGGTTTTTCTGTAGGCGTAATTCTGGTTTATCAAGTCCTATCTACAGATGTCAACGCCCATGTCAAAGAATATGCCACCTTTAAAGCAATGGGTTATCGCAATTTATACCTATTAGGCATAGTCTTTGAAGAAGCAGTAATTTTGGCAATGTTAGGTTTTATCCCCGGTACAGGAGTATCTTTATTACTTTATTATCTAACTCGCAATGCCACAAATTTACCTATGTACATGACTACTATTAGAGCATTGCAAGTATTAATTCTTACTATAGTCATGTGTGTAATTTCAGGAGCGATCGCCACCCGTAAACTCCGTTCTACCGACCCTGCTGATATGTTTTAAATGTCATTAGTCATTAGTCATTAGTCATTAGTCCCCTTTGTCCTCCTTGTCCCCCTTGTCCTCCTTGTCCCATGCCCAATGCCCCATGCCCCATTCCCATTTCTATCAAAAATCTCCATCATTTTTTTGGTTACGGTAAACTCCGCAAGCAAGTTTTATTTAATATCAACCTAGAAATTAATAGTGGCGAAATTATTATTATGACCGGGCCATCTGGATCGGGTAAAACTACACTTCTTACCTTAGTAGGTGGCTTACGTTCTACTCAAGCTGGTAGTTTGCGCATATTAGATAGGGAACTCTGCGGTGCTAGTCCAAGAGAACTATTAGCAGCGAGACGGCATAACGGTTATATTTTTCAAGCACATAATTTACATGGAAGTTTAACCGTACTGCAAAACGTGAAAATGGGCTTGGAATTACACCAGGATATTGAATTACCGGAAATACTCAGGCGTTCAGCCCAGATTTTAGAGCAGGTAGGATTAGGACATTGCCTCCATTATTATCCCGATCAACTCTCAGGCGGTCAAAAACAAAGAGTAGCGATCGCTCGTGCATTAGTCAGCCATCCGCCAATTGTCCTAGCCGATGAACCCACAGCCGCCCTCGATAGTCAATCTGGTCGAGATGTGGTCAACCTCATGCAAAAATTAGCTAAAGAGCAAGGCTGTACTATCCTCATGGTGACCCATGACAACCGTATTCTCGATATTGCCGATCGCATAGTCCATCTCGAAGACGGTAAATTAAAACCAAAAATCAAAACTCAACAGTCAACAATTAATAGTCAATAGTCAACCGTCAACCGTCAACCGTCAACAATCTCTAATTCATATTAATTAACCTTGACAACTGACACTTAACAACTGACGATTGACAACTGACAACTGACAACCGTACAGACGCGATTAATCGCGTCTCTGACTAAATGATTGAAAACCTAGTCAATGCTTATACTCCTCTATTCACCTGGATTGGTCTAGGAATGATACTGTCTCGGTTTATACCCGATAGTTTTCTCAAATTACTGGGGTATATGCTTTACTGGGTAGGAGTTCCTCTACAACTTTTTGTTTTAGCGCGTCACACAGATTCATCGCATGGGGGATTAATACCTGCGATCGCTATCCTCATTTTAATTGTGAGTCTGGTTCTCGCATCATTAATTGGCTGGGGTTTACAATTTTTAGCCCAGCGTCAAACAAGCTTAGAACAGACAAATCTCGATGTACCTAGCGTTAACTCCTTAGACCGAGCCAGTTTAGGCAGTTTTATTTTAGCGACAATATTAGGTAATACAGGCTTCGTTGGCTTAACACTCGCACAAGTGCTGACAGGCCCAGCCAATATGGATTGGGCAGTATTATTTAGTGTAACTAACAACGTTGTCGGCACATACGGTATTGCTGTTCTCATCGCTAGCTATTTTGGCAACAGACAAACCACAAATCATTGGTGGATTCAGTTGCGAGATTTGCTAACTGTCCCTAGTTTGTGGACATTTTTTATTGGGTTGAATACTCAATTTATCAAATTGCCCGCAGTAGTTGAGTCAGGGCTAGAACAAGCAGTTTGGGTAGTCATAGCCTTTGCTTTATTGCTAGTTGGTCTGCGAATGCAAGCCATGAAAGGCTGGAAAAATTTTCAGATGGCTTTAGTAGCCAGCCTACTCAAAGTTTTGATAGTGCCACTATTAGTGGGTTTATGTGCCACCTATTTAGGTATAATTGGCGAACAACGTTTAGTACTAGTACTGATGTCAGGAACACCTACAGGGCTTTCTGTACTGATTTTGGCAGAAGTTTACGACCTAGATCGCAGTTTATTGGCCAGCAGTATTGCCTTAAGTTTTGTGGGATTATTGCTAGCTCTTCCCCTATGGCTGGTCTGGTTTGGCTAAAATTTGTAACAGTATCAAAATAATTGCCACAGATCGATAGATTAAAATAAAAAATACAGTTAAACTACCCGTTGTTCCCAAAATAGCTTTGCCTGAGGTTACCTCTTGCACATCTGAGGTAGTAATATAGCTAAATCAATTAACGTTCCCGATTCTTGACAAATAAGCAATTAGAGTTTAGCCTCTGAACAATTTAGAGAGATTTATCTTTCTACAGAACATTTTCTTTCATGAGGAAACATGAGTAGTAGTAAGCTAGTCTGTTGTCCACAGACGTAAAGTTTTTGTGGCTCTATGACTCTCAAGGATCGGACTGATAATAATCAAAAAAACTTGCTTGGTTTTAATAACAAAGGTTTGACAGCCAATCGCTGGACAACAAATTTAGTTATGGGAATGTTTGCAGCATTTCCCATTGCTTTAGCTGCGCCTGTAGATGCATTGCAGGTAGAGGTAACTCCGAAGAATCCCCAGTTGGGCGATACTATTTCAGTTGAGATCAATTTAGACAATCCAGTAAATGATAATAACCCAACAGTGGTAATTGGCGATCAAACATACCCAGCATTTGAAATAGCGCCCAATCAATACCGCGCTTTTATCCCCACCACTCCCCTAGAAAAACCTGGAACTAGAACAATCCAAATCTCTGGGGATGGTCAGGTACAAAACCTATCCTTGCAGGTGCGAAATCGCAAATTTCCCGTCCAACGGATTAATTTACCGCCAGGAAAAGCCGGAGTACAAGCTACAGAACTGGAACTAAAGCGAGTAGCAGCTTTTAAAGCCTTACAAACTCCACAAAAATATTGGAGTGGCAAGTTTTTAAAGCCAAATGCTGGACGTATGAGTACAATTTATGGTGTACGCCGTTACTATAATGGTGAATTCGCCAGTGATTATTATCATCGTGGCGTTGACTACGCTGGTGCACAGGGTTCAGCTGTAATTGCTCCAGCCGCAGGGAAAGTAGCTTTGGTTGGCACAGTATCTGAAGGTTTTCGGGTTCATGGCAATGTCGTAGGTATCGATCATGGTCAAGGAGTGACAAGTATTTTCATGCATCTCAGTCGCATTAATGTTAAAGAAGGCGAAATTGTCAAGGCTGGCCAGTTAATTGGCGCAGTCGGTTCAACAGGAGCATCAACAGGGCCTCATTTACACTGGGGTCTATATGTTAATGGCAAATCCGTTGATCCAACACCTTGGCGGACTCAGATTTTTGAGTAGCATAGATAATATTGATCGCGACTGTACATCATTTGTATATTATTTTGCCTATAATTAGGCAAAATAAACTAGATTGGTACCGTCCCTACTTTGCTGCGGTGGCTTAAAAATAATGAGCGTTATGAGTATTGAAAAAATTGTTGAACAGGCTCTCCAGGATGGTTATCTGACACCAGCAATGGAAGCAGAAGTCGGGCGCATCTGTGATAACGCCTCGGAACTCTCAATCGAAGAATATATGGCGTTAGATCGACTAATGGGGGCGCTACTGACAGGAGAAGTTGTGGCGGTACCTCGCAAACAATTCATTAACGTCATGGAAGAGTTGGTACTGACAGAAGCGATCGCCAGAGTAGCAGAAATCGAAGCTACCAGCGAAAGTACCTTAGATGTTGGGGATATTGCAGCTTACGCCCTCAACCGTCTACCGCCCCTATACGCCACAACTGAAGAAGGCGCTAACTACCAACGTCAAAGGGCTAAGGCAGAACTTCAAGAATTAATTGCCCAGCAAATCAGTGAGGCGATAGACCGTAACCTCGATCGCCCAAATAACACAAGAACCCCTGTCATGCCTAAAAACACAGGTAAAGAAGTTTTACGCCAAGTTAGTACTTTGCTACAAGCTTACGCCCCCTCCTTTGAGGAAAAATCTCAATTTGCTTCCTAGTCAAAAGTCCATAGTCCATAGTCAATAGTCAAATAATTAATGACTAATGACTGTTGACTGTTGACCAATTTCAAGAATTATTCGCGCACTACAATTTGTGTCCCTACACCTACCTGTTGGTATAACAATCGGACATCAGGATTGCGCATTCTTAAACAGCCGTGAGAAATTGCAGTTCCCATAGTGCTGTTATCTGGCGTACCGTGAAAACCAATTTCGTTGTGTCCATCTGACCAAAAACCAATCCATCGGTCTCCTAGAGGGCTATCAGGGCCAGGTTCAAATACTTTATTAGTAATTGGATGACGCCATATAGGGTTGTGCTGCTTATGCATCACTTGAAAAGTACCTGTAGGCGTTTCCCAACCTTTTTTACCCACAGCAATTGGGTAACTTGCTATGACAACTTCTTCTTGAAAAACATAAGCGCGGCGATCGCTTAAATCAACCACTACTTGATTGCGATCGCCTGTCTGTTTATTACTATTAAAAAATTGTTGTGGCGCAGAAATCTGAGGTAACAGTGACTGCGGCAAAAAAGATGTAGCGTCAAGTTTTCGTTCTGGCGATACTAATCGATTACTTTGAGACGCCTCAGTTGCCATAGCTACATTTTTGCTCGCAGTTTCCGACTTAGGATGATGAAACTTTGTTGTCATCGGAGATTGAGATGTAGATTTCCCCTGTGTGCTTTTAACTGGGGGTACAGACGCACCTAAAGCCTCTGTTGACGATGACTTGCGTTTTGTGGCGGCTTGCTGCTCAAACTGCTGTCCTGCTTTCATTACGTGCCAATGGACAGCCAGAGATAAGATTGCTGTACCAAAACACAGCCACATGATTATTTTTGTAACAGATTCATTTCTGACCATTGCCACCACCTTTTGTTAATCCCTGACATTTCCGGTTGGCTAATTTGTTATCTTTACCGTTTACTCATCAAAAATTTATCAATACTTATTAGTTCCCTTATGAATCTATTAATACCTTTGGGCACACTAAGGCTATGCAGAAGTCCCAGCAAGAATAACTCTAAATAAGAGACTTCATTACTTGGAACTATTGGGGTGCAGCAATCAATCATTAATGGTGTGTGTGGGAGTAAGACCATGTTTGAAAAACTATTGCTAGCAGTCACGATTACATTTTCCCTTAATTTCTTTTTGCAAGTTCGCGTACCCAATCAACAACAGACCGATGCTACTTATCAGCCGCCAACAGAAACATCAGCAACAATTTTAGTCACAAGACCGGATAAATAACAGTCCTAGTAGTTACAGCAGCCTCAAGTAAAGAAATTCCTACTTTGCTCCTAGTACAACGGGTGCGGAAATCAACCACATCAGGGTCAATTTCCCCCAAAATCACCAAAAAGGTTATGATTAATCCATTCCGCCTTGTGGTTCTAGGTAAAATGTTGCCGATCGCCAATTCACTAGATTGTTTTAGTTTCTAGAAAAACCTCAATTTTTTTTGCTCTCCATTATCAAATTTTTCCCGTTCTTCCATAACTAGTTTTGCTCTTAATGTCAAGCGTATGTGACAGATATTAGGAGCAGCACACATATAAGTAACATTGCCGTAATTCTAGCATCTAGTAAATTATGGCTAAGAATCTTGCTGTGTAAGCCCTGGAGTCATAAAAAGGTCGAATTAATTCTCAAAACTTGGCTTAAACTTATATACCGAATTGTTCCAGTCATAAATCCGTCCCTGATTCAGGAACATACAGCCAATTACCAGGTCTAATAGTAAGGGATGATTTAAAGCCAGTACGATCTATGAGTCAATCGATTACTGTATCCTGGTCAACGGTTGATGCGAATTTTCCGGAAGCATCAGTGCAAGTTGACAAACTCTCTAATCACGATTTAATTTTGCGCTGTCAAACAGGACTGCGCCCAGATCGCGCTGCTTTTGCAGAATTATTACGTCGCTACCAAACACAGGTCGATCGGGTGTTATACCACTTAGCACCAGATTGGGCTGACAGAGCCGATTTAGCTCAAGAAGTTTGGATTCGAGTGTATCGGAATATTAACCGATTACAAGAACCAGCTAAATTTAGGGGCTGGTTAAGCCGTATTGCTACCAACTTGTTTTACGACGAGTTGCGCAAACGCAAACGGGTTGTCAGTCCCTTATCGCTGGATGCTCCCCGCTCGGTAGATGACGGCGAGATGGATTGGGAAATTGCTGGAGATACTCCAGGGCCAGAAGAAGAACTGACCACCAGAGAATTTTACGAACAACTGCGAGAAGCGATCGCTGATTTACCCGAAGTGTTCCGTACTACCATTGTCCTTAGAGAAATCGAAGGTATGGCATACGAAGAAATTGCCGAAATTACGGGCGTTTCCTTAGGAACAGTCAAGTCGAGAATTGCTCGCGCGAGATCGAGATTGCAAGCTCAGTTGCAAAATTACCTAGACTCTTAATCTACAGAATCTATCCACTGCTACATGGCAGAATTTAAGGATTAATTAACAATAGTTACTAATTGTGTAGAAGTCTTAAAGATAGTCTGTCATTAGGAAGAACATTGATGAATTTCTCAAAAATATTCGCCGTCTCTACCCGTGTATGAATTGGTAATAATGTTAAGATGACTACTGATTCTCAGTTTTATGACCGTTCTCGCTTGCAAATTCCTGAAAATTGGGCAGATGGAATAGCGATGCCTACCAACGAATCAACGGGTGCTATGGATGATATGATGAAGCGCGATCGCTTCGAGTTATTAAGTGCTTACCTCGATGGTGAAGTAACAGCCGCCGAGCGCAAACAAATTGAAGAATGGCTAGCAAACGATGCCTCCGTCAAATGCTTGTATGCTCGATTGTTAAAGCTCAGGCAAGGCTTACAGGCTATGCCTGTACCAGCCTGCGAACAGCCGCTAGAAAAAACAGTCCAGCATGTAATGGCGCGGATCAATCGGCGTTCTCAGTTAACTTGGTTATTTGGTGGTGCCGCAATTGCGGCTTGTGCGATCGGCTCCCTCACAGGTATTATCCCTGGAGGAAATAGCAAAACCTTACAACTAGCGCAACAACGCATAGAACCAACACAACCAGCACCGGAACCTGCGGCTGTTGAAGAGCCAGCATCACCCCTAATGGTGGCTTTAAATAACCCAGTCGTCGAAATTCCCAAAGCAGCAGTAACTTCTCCCAGCAAACCTGCCAATCATCAAAAACCGAAACAGGCAGATTGGGGAAATAATATTAACTAATTGCCGAGTTCAGCCGAGTTAATAGATAACAAACTATGATAACTCCTTTTTGTCGACTGTCAAACCACAGCCACTCCACCAGCCATCTGGCTGAGGGATACCCCGGAATTGGCTGACTCTTTGTGGCGACATAAAGTAAACCCAAGCCAACCCTAAGGATAGTCCCTGTAAATCCGTAATCTCAATTTCCTGGCGGTTATAGAGATTTTCATCAGTTGGTCGATGAGGCTGGTAATCTTCCAGTTCATCTAGCTGAGTGAAAATTTTCGCATCGGCAAATATAAGTAAATAACCATGAACTTGGCTATCTTCCAGAGTCATGGCAGGATAACCCATCGGTAAGGCAAACAGTTTACCGGGAGCGATCGCTCTTTTGGTATCTATGACTTGAGCCGCACAATATCTTTTATAATTTACTTCACCTGGTTTTAAGGTGCCATAGACAAAAATACGCACTTGACCAGAAAATTTTATTTTGAATTCAGTCATAACTCAATTTTAGCCACCTGAATTTGTTGGACTACTATTATCAAAAAACTGGGTCTAAAGCCCCGTCCTAAAAGGGCGGCTTTTTGATACAATTTATTTGGTTTCAGGTTGAAAAGCCGCTAGTAACTGCCCGACAAATTGGCTCGGCAGTCATGAGTTCTGCTACGGTAAGCCACAGCACAGACTAGAAAAAAATAAAGACCACGAGCAGCGAACACTCGTAAAACAGCGCAGTAAGTCTTTAACAAGGCTGAATGAATTCACTAAAGGCTTTTGGAGTAATCCACGTAGCGTAGGGCATACGCGAACGTGTCCGGAAATGGACAAACGCTTGGGGAGTAGTCCACAAAAAGGGCAACTAGAGACGCGATTAATCGCGTACTTCTAGTAGGCTCGGACTAGACATGATATGTAAGACCCGATCGGGGGTAACCTGAAAAGGCGATGTCAGCCCAAGAATCCACCAAGTTTTACTTGGATGGAGTGTCAAAATATGGAGGCAGAGATAGACAAAAATTCCAGTAGGAGTATTTTTTGGTGGATTTGACCTATAACCCTGGTACCATTGAGGAAAAATGGCAACAAACATGGGCAGAACTTGGCTTAGATAAAACACCTGGTGATACAGCCAAGCCAAAATTTTATGCTTTATCCATGTTCCCTTACCCATCGGGTAGCTTACACATGGGTCACGTTCGTAATTATACCATTACTGATGTGATTGCTCGCCTCAAGCGGATGCAAGGTTACCGGGTACTGCACCCAATGGGTTGGGATGCTTTTGGTTTACCAGCAGAAAACGCCGCTATAGATAGGGGTGTCCCGCCAGCCAAGTGGACTTATCAAAACATTGCCCAGATGCGCCAACAATTGCAGCGTCTTGGCTTGTCTATTGACTGGGACAGTGAATTAGCTACCTGTTCGCCAGATTATTACAAGTGGACACAATGGATTTTTTTGCAGTTCTTAGAAGCTGGGTTAGCTTATCAAAAAGAAGCGGCTGTGAACTGGGACCCGATTGACCAAACTGTATTAGCCAACGAACAAGTCGATAATGAAGGCCGTTCCTGGCGTAGCGGTGCTAAAGTTGAGCGGAAATTATTACGGCAGTGGTTTTTTAAGATTACCGACTACGCCGAAGAATTGCTCAATGACCTGGATAAATTAACAGGTTGGCCAGAACGAGTCAAATTGATGCAGGCTAACTGGATTGGTAAATCCACAGGTGCGTACCTGGAATTTCCGGTTGTAGGGTTTGAGGAAAAAATTAGCGTCTACACTACGCGCCCAGATACAGTATATGGCGT
This sequence comes from Calothrix brevissima NIES-22, assembly GCF_002367995.1. GTDB lineage: Bacteria > Cyanobacteriota > Cyanobacteriia > Cyanobacteriales > Nostocaceae > Aulosira > Aulosira brevissima. The sequence continues at coordinate 5,334,621 of NZ_AP018207.1, read as the reverse complement.
CAGCTATTTGGTATTAGCTCCAGAACATCCTTTAACAAAGCGCGTTACAACAAAAGAACAGCAAGCAGCCGTAGAAGCATTTATTCAAGAAGTTGCCAATCAAAGCGAATTGGAACGGACTGCAGAAGATAAACCCAAGCGGGGAATTCCCACAGGCGGTAAGGCAATTAACCCTTTTACTGGGGAAGAATTGCCGATTTGGATTGCTGACTATGTACTGTATGAATATGGTACAGGAGCAGTCATGGGCGTACCTGCCCATGATGTCCGAGACTTCAAGTTTGCTAATAAGTACAACTTGCCGATTGAGTTTGTCATTGTTGAACCAGAAGCATTTGTTGATAAAGATTTAACTGCTACAGTTCCCGATGAAAACGGCGAAGTTTCTAACGTCATTCAGGTGGAATATAACGCAGCCTACACAGAACCAGGAATTTTGATTAATTCTGGGCAATTTACTGGTATGGCTTCCACAGATGCCAAACAAGCCATAGTGGAATATGCCGAACAACAAGGTTTTGGCAAAGTGCGGGTACAGTATCGCCTGCGGGATTGGTTAATTTCCCGACAAAGGTATTGGGGCGCACCGATTCCTGTAATTCACTGTCCTAACTGTGGTGTAGTTCCAGTTCCAGAAAAGGATTTACCCGTTCAGTTACCAGAAGAAGTGGAATTTACTGGGCGTGGTGGTTCGCCATTGACGCAGTTAGAAAGCTGGGTAAATGTCCCATGTCCTAGTTGTGGCACGCCAGCCAAGCGGGAAACCGATACGATGGATACCTTTATTGATTCCTCGTGGTATTTCTTGCGATTTACGGATGCGCAAAACGAAAAACAGGTGTTTGACTCCAGTAAAACTAATGACTGGATGCCTGTAGATCAATATGTGGGTGGAATTGAACACGCGATTTTGCATTTATTATATTCGCGCTTCTTTACCAAAGTACTGCGCGATCGCGGTTTGTTGAACTTTGACGAACCTTTCCAACGCTTGTTAACACAAGGGATGGTACAGGGTTTAACTTACATAAACCACAAAAAGGGCGGTAAAGATAAATGGATTCCTTCCCATTTAGTTAATCCTAGCGATCCCCGCGATCCCCAAACTGGGGAAGCATTACAACGGCTGTACGCTACCATGTCCAAATCCAAAGGTAACGGGGTAGCGCCAGAAGATGTCATTAGCAAATACGGTATAGACACGGCGCGGATGTTCATTTTGTTTAAAGCTCCTCCAGAAAAAGATTTAGAGTGGGATGAAGCCGATGTTGAGGGACAATTCCGCTTTTTAAACCGGGTTTGGCGCTTAGTCACAGACTATATTGCGGCTGGGGTATCGAAAAAGAAAGCTGACATCTCAAATTTGACGAAACCAGAAAAAGAATTACGGCGGGCAATTCACACAGCCATCAAAGCAGTAACGGAAGATGTGGAAGATGAATATCAATTCAACACCGCTATTTCCGAATTAATGAAGTTGAGTAATGCCTTAACTGATGCTAGCTGCAAAAATTCACTAGTTTATGGGGAAGGAATTCAAACTTTAGTGGTGTTATTAGCCCCCTTTGCACCGCATATTGCTGATGAATTGTGGCATTCATTAGGGAATAGCGATTCTGTTCACACCCAATCTTGGCCTGGTTTCGATCCGGCGGCTTTAGTAGCTGATGAAATTACCTTGGTAATTCAAATTATGGGCAAAACTCGCGGTGCTATTCAAGTGCCATCGCAAGCCGATAAAGCAGCTTTAGAAAAATATGCCAGAGAATCAGAAGTTGCCCAACGTTATATTGAGGGCAAAGAGATTAAAAAGGTAATTGTCGTCCCAGGGAAATTAGTTAATTTTGTCCTTGGCTAATCGCTAGGGGCTAGGGATGAAAAATTGTCATGGCATTACGGGATTTTCTTGTAATGCCTGATTTGATTCCTTAAAGATTACCTACTTTTGCAGCTTTGATATAAGGGTTTTGGCAAAAAATACATCCTCTGTGCCCTCTGTGTCTCTGTGGTTCAATAACTTTTGAATCGCAAAGGCACAGAGGGTATAAAAATAAGAAATCATACCAATTCGCAATTTCCTTCAGGGATATTTATGGGCGAGTTCATTAGACTTCTTGCATAAATATTTTGGCGTTGTTGATTAATTATTTGAAAAGCTCACGCAAAGCCGCAAAGGCGCAAAGAAGAACGCGAAAATTATGACTTTTGCAAGAGGTCTATTCTGATATGGATAAAAGAATTTATTTCTAGGTGAATAGTTAGTTCTGGTAATGGGGAAAACACGGATAGGAAAAATCAGCATAAAGAGGTATTTCACACTAGCGTAATAGTCCTGCAACAAAAGCTTCAAAAACGCTATCTATATTAGTAGTACATCTAAAAATATTCTTCCAGATAGCAAATGCAAAACCAACCACGCGACGGGGAAAAGCTCACAAATACTAATTTATCTAATACTGATAGCGCTAAATACCACAATCATGCACCCTGGAAAAAAGCAGCTGCTTCTCTATCGCTGGTGCTGCTAGGCTCTGGGATGACATTGGCAGGTGGTTATTTAGCGGGAAACCAGGAGAAGCTATCTCAGAGTGCATCAAATTTAGCAGTTAGCCCAGTCAATGCTGCACCGCCATTACCAGCAGCTACAGATCCTAACTTTATTACAGAGGTCGTGCAAAGGGTAGGCCCGGCTGTAGTGCGTATTAACTCTTCCCGGACAGTAAAAACTCAGCTACCAGACGAATTCCAAGACCCATTTTTCCGCCGTTTCTTTGGTTCGCAGCTACCACAACAAAACCAGATTCAACGGGGTACGGGTTCCGGGTTTATCATCGGTAAAGATGGCAGGATTTTGACTAATGCCCACGTAGTTGATGGTGCTGATACTGTGACAGTCATCCTTAAGGATGGGCGCAGTTTTCAAGGTAAGGTGTTGGGCAAAGATGAGTTAACCGATGTGGCTGTGGTGAAAATTCAGGCTGATAATTTACCAACAGTAAGTGTAGGGAACTCAGACCAATTACAACCGGGACAATGGGCGATCGCAATTGGTAACCCTTTAGGATTAGATAATACTGTAACTACGGGAATTATCAGCGCTACCGGACGCAGTAGCAATCAAATTGGTGCGCCTGATAAACGAGTACAATTTATTCAAACTGACGCAGCTATTAACCCTGGTAATTCTGGCGGGCCTTTACTTAATGCCCGTGGTGAAGTAATTGGGATGAATACAGCCATTATTCAGGGCGCGCAAGGATTGGGCTTTTCTATCCCCATCAACACAGTACAACGAATTTCTAATCAATTAGCAACTACAGGTAAAGCACAACATCCTTATTTAGGAATTCAAATGGTAGGCTTAACACCTGAATTAAAGCAAAATATTAACTCCGATCCTAATAGCGGTTTGAGCGTTCAAGAAGATACAGGTGTCCTAGTCGTGAAAGTTGTGCCGAATTCTCCCGCCGCTAAAGCCGGAATTCGTGCTGGTGATGTCATCCAAAAACTCAATGGTCAAGCAGTTACAGATGCTACTGGGGTGCAACAAGCTGTAGATAATAGCGAAATTGGTGGTCAGGTGCGTCTAGAATTACGCCGTAATGGTCAAAATGTTAGTTTAGCCGTGCAGCCTGGTGCTTTCCCCGATAAAGTGCAATAAGTGGATAAGTGCGATTAATTAAAAAATAAATTCAGCTAAATTTTGGCGGATGGGTTGCAAAGCCCATCCTAATTTTTTGCTAATGACTTTAACCGCGAGTCGCTTCTAATATACGAGAAAAATAGAAGCGGGTTTTAGTCATTGATTTTCGTTGTACTGAGAAGCCATTCTTTTGCAGAATTTGTAAGACATCAGCTTCACGATGTAAATAGGCGCGAGTTGTTTTACTCGGCCCAGGAAAGAAACTGCCAATTTTTTTGAGCAAAGCTAAAGCGCAGGTTTTAGGTGCAAAACTAATAATTATCCTGGATTGTGCCAAAGAACACAGGTGAGAAATCATCTCATCTGCTTTTTCTTGGGGATAATGGATGAGAACATCTAAGCAAATCACCGTGTGATAGCTACCACTTAGAGATTCTAAATCTTGCACGGCGAAGGTAGGATTATCATTGTTTCCCAAGGTCTGTAAGGCTCTTTCTTTGCCTTCTGTGACCATTTTTTCGGAAATATCGCTAGCATAGACTTTAGCACCTTCTGTAGCTAAAGGAATGCTGAGACTACCTACACCACATCCAGCGTCGCAGATTGATAAGTCTGCTAAATTGTTATCAGCTTTTAACCAGCCGATGACTGTATCCACAGTTTGTTGATGTCCGTTGCGGATGTCTAGCTGGACTTTGTTGACTTCTCCATCGCCGTATATCCGCTTCCATCGGTCAAACCCTGTGGAATTGAAATATTCACGAACAATCGTTTTATCGTCGGCTGCGTTCATAAAGTTCGATTTCTAAGGTTTCCCAATGCATGAACTACCTACGCACTTCGCTGACGCTACGTGCGAGGTTTCTGACGCTTCAACTGCTGAACTTTCCTAAAACTTCCACAATTGTGTGTAGTCTGAGAAAGAGGTTCAGCATCAGCGTTTGAGAGGCTAGTTCCTAACCCCTTGGCATAATTGAGCATTACCATTGATGCGGCGACATCACGATCGGCAGTGAAGTTGCAGTTCTGGCAATTATGCACACGTTCGGATAACTCTTTTTTCTTTTTGTAGCCACATTGAGGGCAAGTTTGGGATGGAGCTATCTTAAGAGGTACATCAACAAATACCCCATTACATTCACTAAGTTTGTATTTGATTAGTGAAATTAGATTGCCAATCCCGACATCTAACAGTGACCGATTTAGTCCCGTTTTTTGATGTTTTTGCTTGCTGCCTTTTTTGGCTTTGCGAGTCATGCCTTTGATATTTAACTTCTCAGTAGCTACCAGTGAATTACTCTTTACTATCTGTGCAGCTACTTTATGTTGCCAATCTTGCCTCTGATTGGCTACTTTACCTTGAAGTTGACTGACTTTTTTCCTAGCTTTTCTCCATCTTTTAGAAGCTTTCACCTTTTGCTGGAAATTAGGCGCAAGTTTGCGGCGTAATTTCTTGGAAGCTTGTTCTACTTTCTGTTGGGTATTGGTGAGAAACTTTGGATTATCAATTATCGTGCCATCTGAGCAAGCAATGGCGTGATAAGTGCCAAAGTCTAAACCAACAGCACCTGAACCAGTTTCTCTTGTTGGCTCACAATTTACTGTGATTGAAGCATACCATTTACCTTGCTTCCAAATGATTGTACAAGTTGTTGGTTTACCCCAAGCTCTAGCTTTACCTCTCATCTGAATCTGTCCTAAATTAGACAATTCCAGATAACCGTTATCGCCTGTTGTGTGCGCCTTCCATCCACTGATTCCAGGGTAAGTCCAACCGCGATAATGTCGCGCAGACTTGAATTTAGGGTATCCACCCAATCCGCCAAAAAATCTTTGAAAGGCATAGTCAACACGCTTTACTGTTGCTTGCAAAGCTTGCGAGCCTAACTCTTTATATTCATGCCAACATTCTTTGAACTCTGGCAGAATATTTTGCTGGTCATAGTAACTAAGAGAATTACCAAAACGCTGATATTCTGTCTTTCTGTGGTAAAGACAGGCATTGAACAAATCTTTATGAAGTCGCCGCCAATAGTGCAATTTGACTTCTTGAGATTTAGTTGGATATAAGCGAAAATTTGTCCTACGTGTTACTATCATCAAATTCATAATATCATTCACATAACGCGCAGTGCAACCCTCTCTCAGAAAGAGTTCTCATGCTGTATTTTGTATTCACTTGCATATTGTGTTGCTAACAAAGTATCGACGCCAGGTGATTACTTCGGAAATGCTCAATAGGCTGCAAACAATTTTCGCAGATCTCTGTGAGCAACAAAAAAGTATTTTGATTGAGTTCAATGGCGAGGAAGACCATGTTCACCTGTTGGTCAACCTGTCCCCAGACAATCATATTTCTGAGTTCGTAAAAGTCCTCAAAGCGTCATCAAGCAGACTAATTCGCAAAGAATTCAAATCTCATGTTGACAAATACTACTGGAAACCTGTTTTTTGGTCTAGTTCATACTTTGTTAACTCTAGTGGCGGAGTGTCGCTTGACGTTTTGAATAAATATATCAAGCAGCAAGATTCTCCGCGTAGCTAACTACTACCGCTACGCGGAAGTCAAAAGTCAAAAGTCAAAAGTCAAAAGGTTAATATATCAAGGCTTGTGACTGTTGGAAATGGTAGCTTTATTTACGCCGTATTGTACTAGATCGCCGCAATCATCCCCAGGTGGAGGAACGGAACCTGGGGACTTCCCGCAAGGAAGGTTAAAATTATCATTGATAGAAACCGCTAAGAACCCTTCTGTTTAAAGATTTTTCGATTTTTATCGGCTTCAGTAGGTGAGGATAAACAAAGTTACCTGGGGAAGGCTGTTATTTATCCTACGCGATCGCATTTTAGCAGATATGTTAGTTCTAATGTACTAACTAAATGGCGATCGCGAAAAAATCTCAAAAAATATGTAACCAGCGAAAAATTAATAGTTCTCATAGTTCAGCATGTTTTACAAAATTAACTATTGGCTATTGACAAATCTACAATTTTACTATCAAATTTGCTTAATTATTTCTTACCAACGATATTTAAAAAACTAACTTTAGAGAGAATCGGGAAAGCGATCGCAACATTTATGCTGTTAACGATTTAATTTTTGATGTCTGCCTTTTGACTAGAAAATTTATCAATTAAGCATGATGAAGATAAGTCATGATTATTTCCTATTGATTAATTTTACTCTTGAGTTTTTTATTAACAATGGCACTAGAATCCCTAGTAAATAGTCCGATTATTGCATTTACCATTCTCCTCGCAGTCATCTTGACTGTACCGCCAATATTTGAGCGATTGCGGTTACCTGGATTAGTAGGTTTACTAGTGGCGGGTGTAATTTTAGGACAAAATGGTTTAAAGCTCTTAAATTCTGAATCTGAAACTATCAATCTGCTTTCGGAGATTGGGAAAATTTATTTGATGTTTGTAGCGGGACTAGAAATTGATTTAGAACAATTTCGCAAAACTAGAAATCGCTCAATAGGTTTTGGTATTTTCACATTTATAGTACCATTAATAGCTGGGATTATTGCCGGACGATTATTTAACTTTAGTTGGAATACTAGTGTTTTAATTGGTTCTTTGCTAGCTTCTCATACTCTTTTAGCATATCCAATTGTGAGTCGGTTAGGGGTTGTTACAAATGAAGCTGTAACAGTCACAATTGGGGCGACAATTTTTACTGATACAGGTGCTTTATTAGTATTAGCAATTTGTGTGGGGATTCATGGTGGAGACTTTTCAGCTTTAAGTTTAGCTACTTTATTGGGTGGTTTGGCAATATATTCTGCTGTTGTTCTCTTTGGCTTTGATTGGGCTGGAAAACAATTTTTTCGGCGTTCTGGAGACGAACAAAGTAATCAATTTCTATTTATCTTACTAGCATTATTCCTCGCCTCTGTAGGGGCGCAAGTCATTGGTGTTGAAAAAATTGTTGGAGCATTTTTAGCAGGTTTAGCTGTTAACGATGTACTAGGGAGAAGTCCAGTTAAAGAAAAGGTTGAATTTATTGGCAGTGCATTATTTATCCCATGTTTCTTTATAGACATGGGATTATTAATTGATATTCCAGCTTTCTTAAAAACTCTTAGTTCAATTTGGCTCGCTGTAGTAATTGTAGTCGCTTTAGTTGGCAGCAAATTTATCGCCGCATTCATAGCTAAATTACTTTACCGTTACAATAATGCAGAATTGCTGACAATGTGGTCATTATCATTACCACAAGTAGCAGCAACCCTAGCTGCAGCATTAGTTGCTTATCAAACTGTAAATCCTGCTGGCGAGCGTTTAATTAATGAAGGTGTATTAAATAGCGTAATTCTTCTGATGTTAGTTACTTCCATAATGGGGCCAGTAATTACAGCCAGAAGTGCTACTTTGCTGCAAGTATCTGAGGCAGATTTGGCAACAGATAAACTGACAACTTGGTGGGAAAGTTCTGAGGAAGAACTGGTAGAAAAATACGCCGAAAGTTTTACTATTATAGTGCCGATATATAATCCGCAAACTCAACGCTATCTCATAGAAATGGCAGCTTTGTTAGCTCGTCATGAGTCTGGAAAAATTGTACCATTAGCAATTACTAAAGCTCATATTCAAATGGACGATCCGCAATTAGTAGTAGCATTGGAGGAAAGTAGGAAAAGGCTCAATTTAACGAAAGAAATTAGTCAAGAATTTAATGTAGAAGTATCGCCAGTAATTCGGATAGATGATGATGCAGCTTTAGGAATTAGCCGCACTAGTCGCGAACAAAATGCCAAGTTAGTGGTGATGGGTTGGTCGCAGACAACTGGTTTGCGTGCCCGTTTATTTGGTAGTGTAATTGATAGCGTGTTTTGGTCTTCTCACTGTCCGGTAGCGGTAACACGCTTATTAAGTAGTCCAGCGACTATTCAAAGAATTTTAGTCCCAGTGGGAGATTTAAGCAAACAAACCATAGGCGCTGTGCGGTTTGCGCAAATTTTAGCGGATGTCAACCAAGCAGAAGTGGTACTCTTACATGTGAGCGATCGCAAAACTCCCCCACAATTAGTAGATAGATTTACCGCTCAATTGTCAGAAATCGTTGATAAAAGCCAGTTACAGGTAAATACCCACATTCAAACCATTAAGGGTGATGATATTGCTAGAATTATCATTCGCGAAGCTCAGAAGTTTGATTTAGCCGTACTACGTTCTGTGCGCTATCGTACAGCTGGGGGATTAGCTGTCAGCCATGTGACAACACAGGTAATTAGAGAATTGAAATGTTCAATAGTTTTGTTAGGAGAGCCTAATTCTTAAATGGCTCGCTGCTATTAAATATAATTGGTAAGGGCTGTCATTAGTCATTTGTCATTGGTCATTTGTCATTTGTCAAAATCATAATCTAGGAATCTGATTTGATTAGCGAAAAGATTTAATACCAATTTCAATAATGTTTGCAGTCTATCAATATATTCTAGAAGACATGGCATTGCCATGTCCCTACCATCTGTTGCATTCTTGTTTTCAAATTGGTATAAGTATGTGTAGTGGACTAACACAACTAAAATATTGCATTAGATGTAGGTTGGGTTGAGGCTTTGCGAAACCCAACATGAATTTGCGGTCATAAAAAAGCGCCACAACTATTGCCTAAGTAGACATCGGTATGGCAAATTATAGTTCATCTAAAAAATGATAAAAATGGCTTTTTTAGAGAGGTACAAATTTTAAAACTACCTCATTAGGTTAATAAATTAAGCCATAGACCAAGGACTCCATGCGGAAATTTTATCTTCTACTACATATACTCGCTTGCGGGAGTTACCATTGTCAGAAACTAAAACTTTCAGCGTAACTGTATAAACATTATTTACGATCTGATGCCCGTAACCAATGACTTTACCTAATTGCCCAGTTTCTTGATTGATTACGTTGTCTTCCAGAGTAAACATAATAGTAACTGCCTCAGATGAACAGTTGGTAAATGGTATTTCATATATTATTGACATTATCTAAAATAAAAACTTCAGCCTTTAAGTATATTCATTATTCTTGCTGAAGAAATATTTGTATTTATTGGAAAATAAAATTATAAAATCACATTTTTTTAAACAGCAAATAGCATTTTTGGGCAATATAAATATTTTTATATTACCCGTAGATATTTCCAAAAATAAATTTTTTGTAACTTCGTAAAGCTCTGAACTAATAACTATTGCATAGACAAAAAATAATCATTAATCAACAAATCATAGAGATTAAATTATTAATCTCATCTGTGCCCATTTCTCACACTTTAAATCAGACAATTAGCGATAATGTTCCCAATAATCTAGTTTAGATACACATTTCTAATTCTTCTATCCGGTTGCGTACAGACAAAATGAAAATGATCTTGTCGCTTTAATTAAACAAGCGCTGGTATTCTGCTTTGACTATGCCATAACATTCACAGGCGGTTGTTTCTAAGCGTTTTCTATCAACAATCTGGATATTTCCTCGCTGATAAGAAATTAAGCCTCTACTTTGCAGTTTACTTGCTGTTTCGCTGACTCCAGAACGTCTCACACCCAGCATCGTAGATAAAAATTCTTGGGTGAGGGGAAGTGATTCGGAAGCGATACCATCACTACTCATTAATAACCAGCGACTTAGCCTAGCTTCTATATTATGAAGACGGTTACAGCCTGTACTTTGCGAGCCTAAGACAATTATTGTATGTATATAACGGTAGAGAATCTTTTGGAGTGCGTTGCTAGTCTTGAACGCATCTTTGAAAATACCAGCTTTGATCCGCACAGCTTTTCCGGGGATTTGTGCTAACGTTTGCATCGGTGTTGTGCTTGCATCCAATATAATTGGTATACCAGCCATCCCTTCTCGTCCGATACAGCCGGATTCGACTGTAGAACCGTCCTCCATCATTGCCACGAGAGACAGCAATGAATTTACAGGAAAATAAGCATAGGGAATAGGCTCATGAGGCTCAATTATTACTTGTCCTAGTGATAGGGAGACTATCTCTAGATGAGGATACAAGTTGTTTAACTCATCAGGAGGTAATTGGGCAAGCAGTCTATTTTGCGTAACTATTGCTGCATCTTGATGAGTAGACATCACAGATGCCTCCTGAGATTGATAAGTTTAATACTGCTAAATTAACGTGAAGCTCAAGCTTGCCAAAATCTCTAATTAGTTAGATATTTTTCCATCTATACCCAAAATCTAATTTAACAATCGCTGCCAGGTTAGTTCTTTCGTTTTCTCATCCCAATGCCAGCGTAATAAATTAGCGGGTTGATGCGGTGAAATTCCGGGTAAACCTATCGCTTTTCTGGGTGCATCGGTAGCTAATGCGATCGCTCTTTCTACGTCACATATCCCCCATTTTACCAAGTTCTGTACCCCTACTAATAAGGGTAAAGTTGTCCCTGATAAAGTCCCATCAGGCAATCTGGCTGTGCCATTTTTGACTTCTATCTGCCGACTATCCCAAGGATACACCCCATCGGGTAGCCCCAGAGGCGCTAAAGCATCGCTGACGAGAAATAATCCTGGAGTTGCACGCAGGAGAATTTGTAGCATAGTTGGTGTCACATGCTCCCCATCAGCAATAAAACCACACATTACACCAGGATGAGTAATGGCTGCGCCTAATAATCCTGGTTCGCGATGATGTAATGGTGGCATAGCATTAAAGGCATGGGTAACCATTGTTGCACCCAATTTAAAAGCTTGTTGAGCTTGGGCAGATGTAGCTTGAGAATGCCCTAAACTGACTGTAATCCCCAAAGAACGCAAATATGGGATGACTTGGTGAGTGGGATCTAATTCTGGTGCGAGGGTAATAACTTTGACAATTTGGCTATAATCGCCCAATAATCTTTTAACTTGGTCAATTGTTAAAGGTAACAAGTATTCTGCGGGATGTGCGCCGCGTTTTTGCGCATTTAAAAATGGCCCTTCTAAATGTACACCGAGAATTTGTGCATTTGCTGTTTGACTGGAAATAAAATCAGCAATGATAGAAAGCGATCGCTGGATATTTTCTATTGAAGTTGTGACTAATGTTGGTAAAAATCCATCTACCCCCACATTACCTAAAAATTGCGTAATTTTTGGTAAAAAGTGAGCATTATCTGCTTGTAATTCGGGAAATGCTAACCCCAATGCACCGTTAATTTGTAAATCAACACCACCTAAAGAAATCCAATCACCTGCAACATCTAAAACTTGCAAATCCGCAGATGAAACCCGTTTAAATACTGTCGTCATCGGTAATATTTGCTCAATTATCCCCTGAGAATTAATCAAGAGCATTTGCAAGCCTTGATAACCGGGAATTCTTGCATTGATGATATCTAAATTTTGCGCGATCGCAGTTGGTGTTGCTTTAGTCATACATTGGCGGGAAAATAGCTAAGTCTGATTTGTCAATAGTCAATAGTCAATTGTCATTAGTCAGTAGTCAATTGGCTAATAATCCAAAATCCAAAATCCAAAATCTAAAATTCCTATGGCTCCCCTTATCGGTATTATCATGGGCAGTGATTCTGACTTGCCCACTATGAAAGATGCGATCGCAATTTGTGACGAATTTGGCATTGAGCGCGAAGTGGCGATCGTTTCTGCTCATCGTACCCCAGAACGCATGGTGCAGTACGCACAACTTGCCCATCAACGGGGTATTAAAGTAATTATTGCCGGTGCTGGTGGTGCTGCCCATCTGCCGGGAATGGTAGCTTCTTTAACACCACTACCAGTCATTGGTGTGCCTGTAGCTACTCGTAATTTACAAGGTGTTGATTCCTTGTATTCAATTGTACAAATGCCTGCTGGTATACCTGTAGCCACAGTAGCTATAGGTAATGCGAAAAATGCTGGTTTGTTAGCAGTACAAATTATTGCTACTCAGCAACCAGAATTACTTGAAAAAGTCCAAAAATACCGTCAAACATTGGCTGAATCCGTTTTAGCAAAGCAAGCCAAACTCGAACAACTTGGTTACGAAGAATATTTAAAAGTAGAACTGTAAGATTTTTACAACCCAAGCTGAGAGTAAACTGTAATTTTATTACTTACCAGGTAGTAAAATTACTATATATATCTTGTTATTATTTATTCCCTATAGAGATTGCAAGCCTTTTTACAGAACAAAGTTTGTTTAATTTTCTGTATGAAAAGTTAATATTTTTTTGATATTTTCATGGAGATGTCAAGAAATGCTGAAATACAGAGATTCAGTGTGTTGTCATCCCAAATTCAGCAACTCTAGTCAGATCTGGTAAAAGCAAATCGTATATCCCGATACAGAATTATGTTTTTGGTAACATAGACAATCAATCAAATTTATGAGTGAGTTTATCAAAATTTGTCTTGAGGAAGAAATTTATTTACTTCCTAAGTACAAAATTTTATGAATTCCCAACCCACCTTTTGTAGAAAGCGGAGTTGCCATTATCGGTTAATCCAGGTGTACATTGAATATCTTTTCTTGTTTCCATAGCTTAAGAACAGGACAATAATGTAACTAAACCTTGTTTCTTCCGATGCAAGTTTCTCCTTTATCATTGGTTATTAGTGTTAACCAATGACAAATATGTATGGACTTATCGCAATTTATATTTATCAATATCAAGTTTAAAAGCTTGACAGTTGAAAAAATAAAGATTCAGCGAACAAGACTTAACTGATTGTTACATAAGCCAAATAATAACTACTTCTTCAAATCCATCAAAAAATTTGCGAAGTTATTTACAAAAGTAGCAATTGTTTCTTAAACTTTTATTTAGGTTCTTTGAGTTTCTGGTTGGCACACACATTGCTTGAAGCGCAAATATCAAAAAGGTCTTGATGTAAATTCAAGCGCCATTTTTCATGCTGACATATTTATCCCATTAACAATGGTTTGGAGTAAGATGTTCAACATAATGCACAAGCAGAAATTAAAAACACAAAATAGGCGTAAGTCTATTAAAGCTGTTGCTAAAACTTCACAATTTAAATCGAAAACTACCCTATACACACAAATTAAGCGACTATCTCCCAATTGGCAGGCTTGTCTATTATTAGCTGCTGTCATCGTCATGGGATGGGGATATGCCGCCGTTGCTCAGGCTCCAGCTACAGCGCCAGCCGGGCCAACAACAGCAGATCTAAAAATTGCGATTGACACTTTATGGGTAGCGATCGCCGCTTTTTTGGTATTCTTCATGAACGCTGGTTTTTGTATGTTAGAAACCGGCTTCTGTCGTCAAAAAAATGCTGTTAACGTCCTAGCCAAAAACTTGATTGTATTTGCCCTCTCGACAGTAGCGTTTTGGGCAATTGGTTTTGGCTTGATGTTTGGCGATGGTAATGATTTTATCGGGCTGAATGGATTTTTCCTTGCAGGTGCAGATAACAGTCCTGCTACTGGTGATGCTTACAAAGGTATTTTTAGCGCGCTGAGTTGGACAGGCGTTCCTTTAGCCGCTAAATTTTTATTTCAGTTAGTGTTTGCTGGTACAGCCGCCACAATTGTTTCTGGTGCAGTTGCAGAACGAATTAAATTTGTTGACTTCTTAATTTTCAGCCTCTTACTTGTAGGTATTGCCTATCCCATTACTGGACATTGGATTTGGGGTGCTGGTTGGTTGGCTGATATGGGTTTTTGGGATTTTGCTGGTTCTACAGTAGTCCACTCAGTCGGTGGCTGGGCGGCTTTAATGGGTGCAGCATTCCTCGGCCCCCGCATTGGTAAATATCAAGATAAGCAAGTTGTCGCCCTACCCGGCCACAACATGAGTATTGCTACTTTGGGCTGTTTAATTCTCTGGCTGGGTTGGTTTGGTTTTAACCCCGGTTCAGTTATGGCTGCTGACCCCAGTGCAATTACTCACATTGCTTTAACAACCAACATGGCAGGAGCAGTTGGCGGGATTGCCGCGACAATTACAGCTTGGCTGTACTTAGGTAAGCCAGACTTATCAATGATTATCAACGGTATATTGGCAGGCTTAGTTGGGATTACAGCCTCTTGTGCTTACGTCAGTATTGGCAGTTCTGTAGTTATTGGCTTAATTGCGGGAATCATCGTCGTTTTCTCTGTCCCCTTCTTTGACAAACTTGGCATTGACGACCCAGTAGGCGCAACTTCGGTTCACCTAGTTTGCGGTATTTGGGGAACTCTAGCCGTTGGTTTATTTGCTGTTGGGCCTGGTGGTTATCCTTGGTTGGTTGACTTAGCAGGTAAACCAGTAGGGCCGCATGGATTATTCATGGGTGGCGGCTTAGGTACGCTTATTCCCCAAATCGTCGGCATTCTAGCTGTAGGTGGTATGACTGTACTTCTCAGCAGTATCTTTTGGCTAGCATTAAAAGCTACCTTGGGTATACGTGTATCTCGCCAAGAAGAATTGGAAGGCTTAGATATTGGCGAACATGGTATGGAAGCCTATAGCGGATTTATCACTGAACCAAATACAGATGGATTTTCTCGAGGTTATAGTTCTGGAGAAATTCCCCAAGGTAGCGATTTACCAAATACTCTTTAAGCTGATTTAAGCTTGTGCAGAAATATATTTTCTCTCACCTGGTGTAAATTTCAAATCTGTTAATTGTCTCGTTCAAAACCTACCCCTATGAGTTTTATCCTCATCAAGGTGGTAGGATTTTTCTTGGCAATTTTATTGCTCAAAAATAGCGCACATGATTAAGTCTCTAGTTTATTTTTTCTGGGCTGGTTTATTTGAAATAGCAGGTGGTTACTTAATTTGGTTATGGTTGCGGGAAGGTAAACCTATTTGGTGGGGAATATGTGGGGGAATTGCTTTAGCTATTTATGGAATTATAGCCACCCTTCAGCCTGCAAACTTTGGCAGAGTTTATGCTGCTTATGGTGGTGTATTTATAGTTATGGCAATGCTTTGGGGATGGAAAGTAGGTGGTGTAGCTCCAGATATATATGATTTAATTGGCGCATGTCTCAGCTTGATTAGTGTCTTTGTAATTATGTATGGACGCAGCATATAGAAATCCGATGCTGATTGATTGGGAAATTATTGCAGAGACTGGTATTGAGATATCAACAATTGATGATTTTACTTTTTTGAGGAATTATTGAGAATGGCTACAACAGTCTTTATGGGTGAGAGAAATAAAAATTACCACCCAAATAATTGATTTAGTTGCTAAGACTAATGAGAATATTTCTGATTTATTTAGTGATTAGTAGTAACCGCTCTGTGAATAGGTAATGTAACATACCATGAAAAGCTAAAAATTTTTGAGAAAATAAATTACGTTACATTACATTTATCAAATCTAAAAATGTAATTATTGTATCTTTATACGATTATTCAATATTTGTCATAGGCAATTAGTATTATATTTTTATTAACCTTTCTAAATAACTAAAGTTGAGCAACTGGAGAAATATAGAGTATAAAGAAATACTCTGATTCGGAGAATGAAATCAACTATCTAGGCGATCGGGGACAAAAAAGTGTTGAAGAAAGTTGTCATGATTGGGGTGATAACCCTATTACTACTAGGAGGCCCGCTAATGGGCGATGCTTTAGCCCAAGCTGCGGCTACTCCTCCACCAACAGCTGATACTGGAGATACGGCATTTATGCTGATTTCAGCAGCACTAGTGCTGTTGATGACACCAGGATTAGCATTTTTCTATGGTGGATTTGTGCGATCGCGCAACGTCCTAAACACATTGATGATGAGCTTTGTGTTGATGGCGATTGTTGGAGTCACCTGGATTCTTTGGGGCTATAGCTTATCATTTGCACCAGGAACGCCATTTATCGGTGGATTGCAGTGGCTCGGTTTGAATGGCGTTGGCTTGGATGTGACTGGTTATCTCCAAGGTTCCAACCCGCCTGAGGTTGTTTCCTATGCAGGGACAATACCTCATCAAGCATTCATGATTTATCAAGCCATGTTTGCCATTATCACCCCAGCCTTAATTTCTGGGGCGATCGCCGAACGGATGAGCTTTAAAGCTTATGCTTTGTTTGTGCTGCTATGGTCAACCTTTGTTTATACTCCCTTAGCGCACATGGTTTGGGCTAAAGGTGGATTTTTAGGCTTGTATGGTGGTTTGGGTGCGCTTGACTTTGCTGGTGGAACAGTAGTTCACATTAGTTCGGGCGTTTCTGCTCTCGTCGCCGCGATCGTTCTTGGCCCGCGCAAAAGCCATCCCGATCGCCTCAGTCCACCGCACAACGTTCCTTTTATCTTGTTGGGTGCAGGCTTGCTCTGGTTTGGTTGGTTTGGCTTTAATGCTGGTAGTGCCTTGTCTGTTGCTAGCGGAACTTCCGGAAACTTAGCAACAAACGTCGCCACCACAGCTTTTGTAGCTACAAATACAGCCGCAGCCGCAGCAGCTTTAATGTGGTTGATTTTGGAAGCAGCTTTACGCGGTAAACCTACCGCCGTGGGTGCAGCTACCGGAGCCGTCGCTGGGTTAGTTGGTATTACCCCAGCAGCAGGATTTGTCACACCTTTATCAGCGATTTTAATTGGCTTCATTACCTCTTTTGTTTGCTTCTATGCTGTCAGCTTCAAACACAAATTAAAAGTTGACGATGCTTTAGATACTTACCCCGTGCATGGCGTTGGTGGTACAGTCGGTGCAATTTTAACCGCCATCTTTGCCACCCTAGAAGTTAACTCAGCAGGTAAAAATGGTGTACTCAAAGGTAATTTCAGCGAATTAGGAGTTGAACTAGCAGCCATTGTTATTGCCTATGTAATTGCGGCGGTAGGTACTTGGATTATTCTCAAGATTATTGAAGCCACAGTTGGTTTGCGCGTCAAAGAAGAAGCCGAATACCAAGGTTTGGATATTAACGAACATGGAGAAGAAGGTTACAACTCCGAGTTTAGCGATCGCATTAATGTTTCATAGCCAACAGGTAACTTTACCATTAATCTTCTCTGCAAGTCCGATGGACTATAAAGCGTGAGAAACTTGATCTCAGTAATTCTCAACCCTCTGAATTTTTGCCTGATATACTAGGTAATTTTCAGAGGGTTATTTGTTAATTTTTATGGCTAAGTTTTTATCGCGCTTTGCGTCTCGAAAAACATCTTTTTTTTGACTGTTGCTCTAAATCCATAACTAAAGTTTTTATTAATACTTTTTTCCTTCTGCCCTCTGCCCTCTGCCCTCTGCCCTCTGCCTTTCTTGTAAATGAAAATAAATTCTTTATACTCAATCTCAAGCTATATGCAATAATCACCACAACGTTTCTTGGCAGATAGTGTGTATGCGCTTTCCGGCTTCATTGAAATGTTATCTAGATATGATGTAGCAGTTAACTGCTTTCTCCATAAGCTGTTGTGCATTTAAACCCTAAGATATTTTTGATAGTTCTTACGGGAATAGATGACAATAATATCAGTGCTAGCTGTGAGAATTCAGCGATGACAGAGCTTTCAAGGGTAAGGGAGTCCAAGCTTGTATGTCAGAATTATGGAATATCTTGTTTAGTTCCGAAACTTTTATCCCGCATGGGCACTGCTATCTGTGGAAAACGGATTTAGTTTGGCTACACATCCTATCTGATGCAGTGATTGCGATCGCATATTATTCAATTCCCGCAACACTTTTTTACTTCGTTAATAAGCGTCAGGATCTTCCCTTCCATTGGGTATTTCTACTTTTTAGCGGATTTATTGTAGCTTGTGGCACTACTCACCTCATGGAAATTTGGACGCTTTGGCATCCAACTTATTGGTTATCAGGATTAATTAAAGCCTTAACTGCAACTATATCTTTATTTACAGCCTTACAACTTGTTCCTTTAGTTCCCCAAGCTTTAGCACTTCCTAGCCCTGCTCAATTAGAACAAGCAAATCAACAATTGCAAACACAAATAAATGAGCGCTTAAAAATCGAAGCAGAATTGAGAAAATACCAAAATCATTTAGAAGAATTAGTCAATATTCGTACTAATGAAATTGTTCAAACTAACCAAAAACTTCAGCAAGAAGTCACAGAACGTCAACGCATTTTAGAAGCTTTGCGTCAAAGTGAAGAACGCTATCGTTATTTAGCTGAGGCTATTCCTCAACTTGTATGGACAGCTGATGCTAAGGGTGAATGTGATTATTTTAATCAAAATTGGTGTAATTATACTGGGTTAACAATAGAACAATCTTTAGGTTCTGGTTGGGTAGCTGCATTACATCCCGATGACGTACAAATTACTTATGAAACTTGGTTAAATGCTGTTAGCAATAGCAGTTTATATGAAACAGAATACCGCTTTAAACGGGCATTTGATAATTCCTATCGCTGGCAATTAGCACGAGGTTTACCTCTAAAAGATCACCAAGGTTATGTAGTTAAGTGGTTTGGCACTTCTACAGATATTCATGAACAAAAAGAGATCCAACAAGAACGCGCTGAATTACTAGAATTAGAACAAGCAGCCAGAGCTAAAGCAGAAACAGCTAATCGAATTAAAGATGAATTTCTTGCAGTACTTTCTCACGAACTACGCACACCAATGAATGCAATTTTGGGCTGGTCAAAGTTGTTACAAACTAGCAACTTAGAACCAGAAAAAAAATTGCAAGCTCTAGCAACAATAGAACGTAATGCGAAATTACAGCTGCAACTTATTGAGGACTTGCTGGATATCTCCAGAATATTACAAGGTAAATTAACACTAAATGTCACCAATATTTACTTAGAATCTATCGTTTGGGCTGCACTAGAAACAATGTCTGTAGCTGCACAAACCAAGTCAATTCAGGTGAGTACAGTATTTTCTGCCGATGTGGGGCCAGTATTAGGTGATGCAACTCGCTTGCAACAAGTAGTTTGGAATTTACTTTCTAACGCTGTTAAGTTTACTCCCAACGGCGGTAGGATAGAAGTACGCTTGAGCAAGGCTGATGACTATGCTCAAATTATCGTCAGCGATACAGGTAAAGGAATTAGCCCTGATTTTTTACCTTATGCATTCGATTACTTCCGTCAAGCAGATAGCAGTTCTACAAGAAGATTTGGCGGCTTAGGTTTAGGTTTAGCAATTGTTAGGAATATAGTAGACATGCATGGCGGTACAGTGACAGCACTGAGTCAAGGCGAAAATCAAGGTGCAACTTTTACTGTAAATTTACCGCTAGCGAAAACTGAAAATCCAGATTTAATCGCAGCACAAGATTCTTCCTCAGACTTAAAATCTAAGTTTTTGTCCCTAGCTGGGGTGCAAATTTTACTTGTTGATGATGACGCAGATTCTCTAGATTTTGTAGCCTTTGTCTTAGAAGAAGATGGCGCACAAGTGAGAACAGCATCTTCTGCATTAGCAGCATTACAAGCCATAGAACAGGAAAAGCCAGATGTGTTAGTCACCGATATTAGTATGCCTGATATGGATGGCTATGCCTTATTGCGTCAACTAAGAACTTGGAGTCAAGAACAAGGGGGACAAATTCCCGCGATCGCACTGACTGCTTTTGCGCGACAATACGATCGCCAACAAGCAATGCAAGCTGGCTTCCAGGTTCATTTACCTAAACCCGTTAACCCTGAAGAATTAGTTGCAGCTATTGTGAAACTTGTTAGCTCATGAATGCTAATTTGAGAATAGAGACTAGGGGCTAGGGACTAGGGGCTAGGAGCTAGGGAAGAGAGATTTTCAGGTTTTGTTGTGGGTTTTTCCTATGCGGGGCTAATTTGTAAATTGCAATTTTTACTGATTTAAGTATAAGTCGTTTAACGTAGGCGATCGCTCTGAATATTTTTTATTGATGTGATTGATGGATAATTTGATTTTTACTAATTAATCGTTTAATTTCTACTAATAAAACTGTCGGTTCTACAGGCTTATTCACATAACTTTGAAAACCAGCATCTAAAGCTATAGTGCGGCTTTCATCAGAGCTAAGAGCAGTTAAAGCAATAGCTAGTATATCTTTTTGTTCAGAAATGCTGCCTTCTCTAATTTGGCGAATTAAAGAATAACCATCCATTTCTGGCATGGCAATATCAGAAATTAAAATATCAAATTTTGATTGTTTAATTGTTTCCAAAGCTTGAGATACAGACATTGCTGTTTGTACTTCCAAACCAGCGTTTTCTAAGATAAACGTAGTTAAAATCAAACTATCTTCATTATCATCTACTAATAAAACTCGCAAGCCATCTAAAGATTTAAAGTCTGTTATATCTTCTTGGAGATGCGAATCGTCAGCGTTACTTGTCATTTTGAAAATGCGCCTCCTTAGTTGCCTGCATCAATTACGGAGGAACTCCCAAGAGACAGCTATCATCTAACTGCCTCTTGGGAATCTAACAACAAGCTACCACAACATTAGACATCTATCCGGTGAAATATTTTTTTGCTCAAGGCAACATGTAGATCTGTTTTGTATTGTCTAAATGTTTAAAGGCGGGTGCGGGAATTGTAGACGCGTTCGCGAAGCGTTCTCGAAGAGTAGCGGCTTCCCGTAGGGTACCCGCTATCCCCACAATGGTGGAGATACAACCGATAATCCTATGTTCTTCGTCCTCAAAGGCAAGTTGCGAACCAGGATAACCCGCCATGTAGTATAAATTCTCAAATATTCAGGGGGACATAGGAGCAGAGGTAGCAGAGGTAGCAGAAGAGTTAATCAATGCCCCATGCCCAATGCCCCATGCCCCATGCCCCATTTTAAACTTCACCAGTAGCTAGCATCTGGATGATGCGAGGCGTTCCTGGATCGAACCCTGCTAAATCCCAAGATAGGGGATCTTTTGGATCTACTAAGGTAATGTTGTAAGGTGTCAGAGTGACATACACTGCCTTAGCATTGGGATTTACTTTCTCGCGATACTGCGCCAAGGCTTGACTAGGATGCTTATAACCAGCCCATGACTCGTTATCTGTCCAAAAGCAAATGACATCAGCTTTGAACTTATTTTGAATCATCCAGTCGTAAGCCACAGAAGCATCTGTACCGCCAAAGTTTTGATTGCTAGCTTTGCTAAGTGCAGAACTAAAAGTATCTTTGGCTGTGATACCTAATTCTCTAAATTCCGTTGCAAAGCCGCGAATCATGTAGTTTTTCTCAGCTTTGGCTGTGACTAGCGCCATTGTAGTCGCAATTTCACAGCAGCTTAAGCCAACTGAATCAACCACACCCCAAGACATAGAGCCAGATACATCCACAGCGTGCATAAAAACTTTACCTGTGGGTTGTACAACATCAAAAGATAGTTCTAGCGCCTTCTCTAAAATGTCTACAATCCGAGGGACTGGTTCCCATGTTTTCAGGCTGCGTCCTAATTTCCCACCAGATTGATAAGTTTTCAAAGCTTTTAAAACATCAATCGGATGGATACGACCTTTACGCAGATGTTCTTGCTTGTTGAGAACACTTTCTACACGCAAAATATTAGCACTTTCATCAGCGCGTAATACACCCAATTCTGTCAAGGAACCAAGGTTACGCAGCATTGCGCCTATTGGCATTTCTTGAAATAGTAATTGCCAAGCAGATTTGTCTAAAAAATCATTTATCGTGTATTTTTTGCGATCGAAATTTACTAACATATTATTCTAAAAATTTTTGCTATCTGTGATTTTAATCCATACAATAATGCTAATTTTCTATTATTGATATTATTGTATTAACATGTCTTTGTTTGCTTGTTAGAATTTTATTTTTATGAGACAATGTAATTCCATAAACCCTCAGTATTTATTTTTTAATAAGAAGTGAAATCTCCCTCTAAAAAAGGTGCAAAACGCCTAGCTGACAGAAATTTTGATAAGCTGGGAACACATAATTCTTCTGCACAAAGAAAATTAGTTAAACTGCTCTTGTTTCAATATGTCAACAATGCAGGTGAAAACATTTGCTGGCAATGTGGAGAAGAAATTACTAAATATGATGAATTCAGTATTGAGCATAAAAAACCTTGGTCTTGTGCTGAAGACCCAAAAGAAGCATATTTTAACTTAGATAATGTGACCTTCAGTCATATAGCTTGTAATGTCCAGAAGATTAGAAACAGTCCTCATAAAAGAAAAGCAACAGCATTTGACATGGATATTGCAAAGGATCGTCTAGTCAGAAATCCAACTGGATTTCGTTATGTAAGACTTTATCAGCACAAAGGCATTGTAAAATATATGGCTCGTGTTCCACATTGGCAAAATGGGAGAAGAATCAAGGACTACTTTGGAAAAGCTAGAGAAAATCCTCATGATGCAGCCTATGATGCTGATAAAATCATGACTGAATTATATGGAGAAAATGCGATAACAAATCAAAAATTAGGTTTAATTCCTCCTAAAAATGAATGGATATAAGAATCTTTTTAGTTTTCACTATTTAATTTTGCAACTGCTACATCTAAAGCACTCTTAACCATTTCGTGAGTTAGCCGTCCTTGTGCGATCGCTGTATGAGTTTCGCTAGGATTGCGCTTGAGCCATTCATACCACCAAATCTGCGCCAAGGCTTCCGAAGGAATATCGGCGGGTAAATCTTCCCAACCTTTGACAACCCACTCATATAATTGGCGGTGATTTTCTGTAGGTGGTTTGACATGGAATAATCGCAATGCATCTCGGTGAGAAAAGCCTTGACGCTGTTGATATTTCAACAGTTGATAAGCCAAACCTTTAACATCTTCACGAGATAGCCAAGTTTTCCCAGCTTCGCGCACCACCTTACCAAATCCGCGCAGAGATTTAGTGTAGTTCAGCCATTCGTAGAAGTGGCTACCTGTACGTACAACTTGCCCAAATATCTCACCAAACGCCTTTTTAGCTTCTGGTGTTTCACCCATCGATAGCAACACTAATGCCAATATCGGCGCACTGTTGTTGATGGCGCGGCCATCGCTAGCATAGAGAATTTCCTCTGCTACTCGCCCTGGATTTTCCGCCACAGCTTGTGTGATAACGGTAACAAAATCTTCTGTTAATTCCTGCTTTCCGGCGTAGTAAGTGCTTTTAGCTGTACCAATCAACAGACAACGGCGCAGCATTTTCCAAATACCCGCATCAAACATATAGCCGCCGGAACGTCCTTGAATCATCTCTGCTTCCCGTCCGGGGATAGGCTGAGTTTGCGGTGTATTAGTTTTCTTTTTAGTAAAAAAATTATAATTCATAACTTCATCTCCCGGCCCTTGCGGGCAAAATGAAAGGTGGCAGGGCAGGACTCGAACCTGCGACATCCCGCTTGGAAGGCGATAACCCTCATTCTTCGGCCTTTGCAGGCAAGGGGTGAACAAGGATGTTTTAGGCGCTCTACCACTGAGCTACCTGCCACATAACAATTCAAAATTCAAAATTAGATTTTGGTGGATGAGGTAGGATTTGAACCTACAACCTTTGAAGTTGCGATAACCCTCAACTCGTCGGCCTTTTCAGGCAAGGTTGTGAACCAAGGACTACGGGTAATTAACCCGTTCAATGCTCTACCCAATTGAGCTACCCATCCATATAAAAATTCAGAGCTTGTACTAGGTTTTTCGGATGATTGAAAATTAAATTTTGGCGGATGGGGCAGGAATTGAACCTGCAACTTTTGAATTGACGATAACCCTCGAATCGTCGGCCTTTTCAGGCAAGGTTGTGAACCAAGGACTATGGGTGTTAACCCATCCAACGCTCTACCAAATTGAGCTACCCATCCAGTAAGAATTCAAAATTAGATTGTTGGTGGTGGAGCGGGATTTGAACCCGCGATCGCTCGAACCTAAATCGATAACCCTCAATTCGTCGGCCTTTGCAGGCAAAAGGTGAATAAGGATAAGCGCCTTACCACTTGGCTACCCACCACATAAAAATTCAAAATTAAAAATTAGGTTTGATTGTAGCGGAGCAGGATTTTCACCTACACCTCCAGAACTTATAATCAAGGATTTTTGTTGTTAAGTAATTTGCGATAACCCTCGATATTTCGGCCCTGACGGGCAAGGTGGGCGCTCTGGTATTTGAGCTATCCGCTACGGTTGACAGTTAAAAGCTTACTCCTTTGGGAATGTCGCCTTGTATTATTAATGTAGTATTTATATTACAGGTTGTCAAGTATCTCCGACGCTAATTTTGTAATTGATTGCCTACACAAATAAGCAAGTTACAACTACAGCTGGTTTCATCCAATTTCTTGAAATGACAGCTAAAGATACAGGACTTACGCAAAAATTTCGCAAATCCTTAATTTATGGAACCGCCAAGACGCCAAGAACGCCAAGAATTCGTAGAGTGTCCGTAAGGCCTAAGATAATTTTCTGCTGTCTCTACGATCGCTTTTCCTAGACGAAGTATACATAAACACTGTAGTATCTATTTTTGCCAAGAATTGCTAACGGCAAAAGCTGCTTTCTTTGGCAAAAAGCATGATTTAACGTCACTATAGACTAGATATTTTGTCAATTATTCAGTCTGGTTACAGTGTATAAAAATTCTTGATGTTATATTTTTCCAACAAATTTGCCGTGACTTTGCCAAAATATACAAAAAAATGTCACAATTTTTGCCAAGATAATAGTTATTTCTTTTTTTACAATTCACTTGGCAGCAATGAGCATGAGTGAAAAGACATTAGAAGGCGGCGGGAAGGCTTTTCTCGTTCTGCTTTTGCCCATCTCGTTTTTGATTATTTTCCTGGTAACTACTTGGAAATTTCTGCTAGCTTTGATTTTCTTGCTAACCGGCTTTAATCTTTGGCAATGGCGTCAATGGCAAAACTGGTGTGGGCAAGTTAATCCAATTTTCAATCGTCTAGTTCTGGACAATCAAGGTAAAGTCACGCCAATGGACTTGGCAATTAAGGGTAATTTTTCGGGAACAGTCGCCAAACGTTACCTAGATACGAAAGCCAGCGAATTTGGTGCGAGTATTCAGAATTTGGAAGATGGCAATCTGGTTTATTACTTTATCAATGCCACCATTTTGGGAAGCATACTCGAAAGTAGTGAGCCAGTTAAAGAACTTCCGGCTAAATCTTTTGTCCCGACTGCGCCTGTATTATTAGCACCCACGCTACCACAGACGCAGCCTGAAGCCGAAGCAGCGGAAGTAGAAGTAGAAGAAGAAGCAGTAGAAACTGAAGCTGAATTGTTACCCCCGGTAACTCATGAAGCTGTTACAGTTCCTTTGGAAAAACAGTTAGTTTTTGGCTCTCTGATTCAATCAGAACTGGCTAAGAGATTAAATGTTTATTCCAGTACAGTATATAAACGGCGCAACGATCCTGATTTTCCTGAATGGAGTCGCAGCCGCGATCCTGATGGTATTGCTTGGTCATTTTCCCGGAGAAATAAAGAGTTTTTCCCTTTGGACGAAGAAGATAAAAGTTAAACTTAAGTAAGTTGGCGTAATTGAAGAACAATGGCTAGGACTGTCATTAGTCATTAGTCATTATTCATTGGTCAGGGTTTCAAATATGTTTACGTAAAGTACATAGTTTGGTTCATTTTCCTCGCCCACTTATTTAGCTACTTAATTTTGTCTTGCTTTTGCCAAGGGAAAAATATCATTCATCAGTCAACAACCAGTCAACAATCAGTCAACAGTTAACAGTGAGGAAATTTTCAGATGGGATATATTAGCCCATTTCTGGAATGAGTAAGTTTGAGTTGGAATATAGTCACAACTCAAACTTACAACAATCATCACTGCTAAATTTTTTCAATTTTTAGCTTTTGCTGCTATACCTACAGCAGCATTAATAGAAGTTAATCCGCTTTCTTCTAACTTAGAAAGTAAACCTGTGAGAATGCGGCGTACCATCATCGGGCCTTCGTAAATCCAGCCTGTGTAAACTTGAATTAGGCTTGCACCAGCAGTAATTTTTTCCCAAGCATCGGCTGCGGAAAAGATACCACCAACGCCAATAATGGGCAATTGCCCTTGGGTTTGCTGCCAAATAAAACGAATTACTTCGGTTGAGCGATCGCGTAATGGTGCGCCGCTAATTCCACCAGCTTCTGCTTGTACAGGGTTACCAGTCTTGGCAATGACTTGGGTTTTCAGCAAATCTCGGCGAATAGTGGTGTTAGTGGCAATTAAACCCGCAATTTGATATGTATGAGCCAAAGTAATAATATCCGCGATCGCTTCCCATTCTAAATCAGGTGCTATCTTGACAAAAATCGGCTTTTGTGTTTTATTGTCTTGTTGCAATAAATCCAAGATAGAGCCGAGCATGGCTGCATCTTGGAGCGATCGCAACCCTGGCGTATTCGGAGAAGAAACATTAACAACAAAATAGTCTCCCAAATTTTGCAGTAAACGAAAACTATTCAGGTAATCATTTGCAGCATCTTCAAGGGGTGTGACCTTAGATTTACCTAAATTTATACCTAGAGGTATGCGCTGGTTTAATTCTTGTTTCCCAGATGCCAATCTTGCCGCCATTGCTGCCGCACCGCTATTATTAAAGCCCATGCGGTTGAGGACAGCTTGGTCTAAAGGCAAGCGAAACAACCGTGGACGAGGATTGCCTGGTTGGGGAACAAATGTTACCGTTCCCAATTCAGTAAAACCAAAACCAAAGCTTGACCAAAGCTGGGTAGCAAGACCATCCTTGTCAAACCCAGCTGCTAAACCTAAGGGGTTGGGAAAGTTTAACCCAAAGAGATTTTGTTCTAAACGGGGGTCATATAAACATAATGACTGCTCAAGGAAGTGTTTCACCCAGCTAGCAGGGGGGCGATCGCTTGTTTGGGAAAGCCAGCTAAGAGTATTAATTGTTTTGTGGTGTAACCACTCTGGATCTGTTTTGAGCAGATTAAACAAAACAGGTCTAATTGCTAATTGATAAATATCCATTTCTATTGGGGTTGGGGGATGGGGCGTTGGTTGCTTGTCAACAGTCAACGGTCAACAGTCAACAGTTAACATTATTTTCCAAAAAAATTCTTTATCTCCCCTAATTTTTCAATGCTATTTTTAAACGCCAGTTAGTATCATGATGCGTTTCTGGGCATCTTATATATTACAAGTATGTTGCATAATAAACAGATGGGGCCGCCAGAAAAATCGATAGCTGCTGAAAAACAGATACATTCCTTGGGGCGTGTCCTTCAACAACTCAGGGAAGAAGATAATGTTGAAGTTTTAATCGAAACCACTATTGCTTATATTAGAGAGCACTTCGATTACCAGCTAATTTGGATTGCTCTTTACGATCGCCTGAATCATACATTATTCGGTAAAGGCGGAATTACGCCGACAAAAGAAAGTAATTTTTTATATCAGCGCCTAGTGCTTAGTCCTGGCGATTTATTAGAACAAGTCGTAATTGAACAACGCCCGTTGGGATTAGCAGATTTAAGAGTTGAACATCGGGCAGAAACATTAAAGGAAGTCGCAAAAAGATTTAAAATTCAAGGTACGGTAATTTTACCCATTCGCTATCGAGACCGATGTTTGGGTTTAGTATTACTCGGTTCCCAAAATTGGGGCTTTTTACTGGGTGGAGATGCTAAAGCCAGATTATCGATAGTATTAGCTGAATTGGGGGCGGTACTTTATCAATACGAGATAGATTTACAACAAAAGCAAGCCAAGCGTATTGATGAGCCTTTGTTGCGATTGCTAGATAGTTTACGCTCTTTAACTAACTTTGAGGAAAAACTAGAAACAGTTGTGGAAGCTACCCATCAATTTGTTGCGCCCTCAAGGACAAATATTTACTGGTTTCAACGCGAAGGACGCTCCTTTTGGTGTCGGACGAGCAATCAGCTGGTTAATCCTAGCCGCAATGCTGCTGCGCCAGGTCAACCACCACTAGGAATTTCTGCCCAAGATTTGACAGAATTTTATTATGCTTTAGCGGTCAATCAAATTGTCTGGATTGGTGAATCGCGTAGTTCTCTCAACACTCATGTTACCGGTAAACTACTACAACGCCTGCGAGTGCGATCGCTTTTAGCAGCTCCCATTATCTGTCAAAAAGACTTGCTGGGTTTTTTAGCAGTGGAAGGTCATCAACCGCGTATCTGGACTGATGCAGACAAGAATTTTATTCAAAGCGCTGCGGGATTCATCTCTTTAACGGCTCCCACGGAAAACATGGAAGCTACCATCAGCCAAATTCGCGCCGATGCTCAGTTAACCAGTCAAGTAGCTCAAGCTATTTATGGCGAGCATGACTTACAACAAGTACTACACATCTGCGCCCAGCGAGTTTTAGAGCGATTAGCTAGTACCCGCTTTTTATTGTTGCGCTACGATCCCGATCAAAATCACTATCAAATTCTTCACCAAAGTCAACTTTCAAATCGCCGACCTTTGGCATATAATCTCAATGCACTCAAAGACTTAGATAGACAGCTACTACAACGGGCTACAGAAGCCGTCGAAATTGAGAATTTAGACGACGATTTACGATTTTTTAACTGGCGTCCCTTTTTCAGCGACAATGGCATCCATTCCTTGTTAATTTGCAACTGCGCTCAAGGT
This sequence comes from Calothrix brevissima NIES-22, assembly GCF_002367995.1. Taxonomy (GTDB): domain Bacteria; phylum Cyanobacteriota; class Cyanobacteriia; order Cyanobacteriales; family Nostocaceae; genus Aulosira; species Aulosira brevissima. The sequence goes on along the minus strand of NZ_AP018207.1, from coordinate 5,305,584 downwards.
AGTTCGCCTACAGCCCTTGTTGTCGTTGCTCATGAAAGATATCGTTCTTGGACGAATTTAGAAAAGGAACTGCTGTGGATTGTCAGTCAACAAGTTGGTGTCATTGTTCGTCAATGGCAGTTACAAGGCAGTAACGAGCAGCAAAAAACTATTTTGCAAAGCTTTCAACAATGCTTACATATTTTGGGACAAAATCAGAACCAAACAACGCAGACAGGAGAATATCATTTAGAACGCACTGCACTGCAACAAATTGCAGCTGTTGTCAATTGTCCCTTGGCAATTATGCTATCTTGGTCGCCTGGTGACGATCGCGCCACAATCATTCCTGGACTAATCTCCAATGAGGGATTTGAGGTAGTTGTCAATACATCAATTCCTCTCCACACTGAAGCACTAATTCAGTGGACAATCAGCCAAGAAAGTTACTTAAGCCTAACTATAGATGATTTACCGCCACCAACGAGAAATTGGTTGTCTGGTTATGATATCGGTCAAATTTTAGTAATGGCTTTACGTACTTACACATATAGTCAACCTACCAGCGTAGTTATTTTAGCCGATCATCGACAACGTTATTGGTCAGAACAAAGCCTGAGTGCGGCGGAAACTCTGGTTTTTCAACTGGCTTGGTTACAGCGTCAACAGGACATTACTCAACTTCTAGCGGCGACAACCAAGGATTTACGACAACTCAATTGGTATAAGCACCGCAGTCTGGAAGAAATTTACAAAGCAACAACACCATTAATCGCCCAATTCAACGATTTGGGGATGAATGCGCCAGAAAATAAAGATAAACGCACCCAGCCAATCCTGCGACAATTAGAGCAGACAACAGCTGCGATCGCTCACCTGCTTCAAAATGAGCAATGGGAATTACAAGTAAAATGGGAAACTGTACCCCTAGCCAGTTTATTGAAAAGAGCGATCGCTAGATTAGATAATTTACTCAAACAAAATAAGCTGTGGATTGGTGTACATGGTTTAGGATCGTCAGACGCCAATCAAGACGCGAACAAAACTGCTACAGATTTGCATAATACTCAAACCTTAGCCGATCGATCCGCAATGGCGATCGCTGGCGACATGGTAAAAGTCGAACTACTGTTGCATGAATTATTGCTGACAGCCTGTCACCGTTCTCCATCTGGCGGTAGAGTTGATATTTGGTGTCGCCGCTTACAAGAAGGTATGGTAGATATTTCGATTACCGACAACGGCGAAATCGCACCACAGATTCTAGCAGAACTCAATCAAACTCAACCTCAAGATGTCTTAGCTGTATCTAGCCTCGATAAACCTCCGGGTTTGCACTTACTCATCTGCAAAAATTTTAGCCGCCAAATGAAAGGCGAATTAAATTTCTATCAATTAGAAGATGGTCGCATAGTCAGCCGTTTATTGTTGCCTTTAGCAAATTCTTGAACTCAAAACCTAGATCCCCGACTTCTTCAAGAAGTCGGGGATCTATTTAAGTAGATACACTTTATTATTAAGTCATTAAAACAACATTATATTTTAACTTGATTTGTGAGGGGTATAACCCACAAATTTGCAGACTTTTTACTACTAGCAAATCCTGACATTGACTGCGATTTTTCTCGATGTAAATCGCGGGAATACCACTAAAATCTCTCTAAATCAGGGCTTTGACAATTGATGTAGAGTCTCAGATACCCCAAATCTGCCGCAATCTTTCGGCAGAATGAGGGGAAATCACCCTCTAGGGGGAGTCACCCCACATTTATTTGGTAAAAGTATCCTCCGGTTGTAACAATTTAGTTATAATGTTTTTCCATCGCTCTCGCATTTTTTCTCTTATTTGCACAGTATTCACATGGGGCGTACAAGTTCTAAATCTGACTTGCCTAGCAAAATTTGTCCGGTATGCGAACGTCCCTTTACTTGGCGCAAGAAATGGCAAGATTGCTGGGACGAAGTTAAATACTGCTCAGAACGTTGCCGCCGTCGGCGTTCTGAAGTTAAAAATAAAACCAACTCAAACTAACACCACCGAGACGCAAATAGCGCAAACAATATATGAAGTTACAGGTGCAGCCAAAATTAATTATTCATGGAGGGGCTGGGAGTTCACTACACGGAAAAGGTGGAGTGGAGGCGGTGCGCCAAGCGCTTTATCAAGTGGTAGAGGAAGTGTATTCTCTGCTAGCTTCGGGAGCAAATGCTTCTGAAGCTGTGGTGCTAGGCTGCCAATTATTAGAAGATAACCCCCGCTTTAATGCTGGTACTGGTTCGGTACTGCAATCTGATGGGCAAATCCGCATGAGTGCTTCCCTGATGGATGGAACATTACGACGCTTCAGTGGTGTCATTAATGTCTCGCGGGTAAAAAATCCCATCCAGTTGGCACAATTTTTACAAACATCTCCAGACAGGGTACTGTCAGATTACGGTTCAGCAGAATTGGCGCGGGAGTTACAAATTCCTAGCTATAATGCTTTGACTGATTTGCGGTTGCAAGAATGGATACAGGAACGGCAGGATAATTTTAAAAGTACAATGGCTGGAGTTGTTGCCGAGCCGGAACTTGTGGAAAGCAGTAATGCAGGACGCGGCACTATTGGGGTAGTAGCTTTAGATACTTATGGTAGATTAGCTGCTGGTACTTCTACTGGTGGTAAAGGCTTTGAGCGGATTGGCAGAGTGAGTGATTCGGCTATGCCTGCGGGTAATTATGCCACAACTAAAGCTGCGGTAAGCTGTACGGGAATTGGGGAAGATATTATTGATGAATGTCTAGCCGCCAAAATAGTTGTGCGCGTAACTGATGGAATGTCTTTGCAAGAGGCAATGCAACGCTCATTTGCGGAAGCCGATGACAATCAACGGGATTTTGGCGCGATCGCACTGGATGCAACTGGCGCGATCGCTTGGGGTAAAACCAGTCAAGTCTTACTCGCCGCCTACCATGATGGTTACAAGCTGGGCGATACCTTAGAACTACCAGTAGCAACAAATGTCGGTTCTATCGTTGATCCTGATTGAATTATTTAAAATTCAGTAATTATCATTCAGCATACAAGAGCCAAGATTCCTGAATATCTTGGCTCTTTACATAATGTTTGCGACAAATAAATTCTTTGTAGGGAACATCCACAATCTTTCGGTATATCAAATTATCTTACTGGTGCCGTGCCCCTACCCATCTAATCAAAACTTTGAGGATAAGGCTGATTAACCTCTTCTATCACTTTGGGAAGAGAATAATAAATGTAGGTTGGGTTAAAGGTCGTGAAACCCAACAATACCACAGTTTTCGGGTGTTGGGTTTCGTTCCTCAACCCAACCTACCCCTGGTTAATGAGTCTTTGAGGCTGATTAATCAGTCTTTGATACTGGTTAATGAGTCTTTGAGGCTGGTTAATCAGTCTTTGATACTGGTTAATGAGTCTTTGATACTGGTTAATGAGTCTTTGAGGCTGGTTAACCAGTCTTTGATACTGGTTAACGAGTCTTTGAGGCTGGTTAACGAGTCTTTGATACTGGTTAACGAGTCTTTGATACTGGTTAACGAGTCTTTGATACTGGTTAACGAGTCTTTGAGGCTGGTTAATTACAAAAAATAGCACCAATTAGATTATCGACGCAGTCAGGGCACAGTACCAAACGTCTGGCTTTGAAATAGATATATCTTGAATAACTTGTCCCTACAGATACAGCAGATTTCAGGGCATGGCAGTGCCAGTGCCCCTACAATCAACGATATAATCTGTACTTCACCAACTAGCAATCTGCTGTATTGCTGGAAATGAGAATAGCTATAGGAGAAAGTGCGATCGCTATTTAACTCGTGAAAAAACTTACAGGAGATGGGTGACCTGAGATTCGAACTCAGAACCAGCGGATTAAGAGTCCGATGCTCTACCGTTGAGCTAGTCACCCATACAAAAAGTGATTATAGCAAATGGCTGGCGGCTTTGCTAGTCCTCAAATCGAAGCAATTTTTCGGCTGTCGGGAATTTCACGATAAAGCTAGTTCCTCCAGCTACAGTTTCTACTTGAATTGCACCGCCTAAATGTTTCACCATTTTCTCGACTAATGCTAGTTCTAGCCCAGTTCCGCTATGTTTCCAAGAATCGTTTTTGCTCAGGTAATAAAACGGCTGAAAAATTTTTGCTTGTTGTTTGGCAGATATTTCTAACCCGGAATTGTGGAAGCTAATCTGCATCATATCTGCTATCAAGTATGCAGATACGGTAATTGTCTCGCCTGCTGGTGTGTATTTGCAGACATGGCTCAAAAGTTCGGTGACGATGCGCTCTAATTCGGTGATGTCTGTTTCTAAAGGTGGGAGGGCTGTTTGTACATCTAGTTTGAGATGCTGACGCTGACAGGCTGTAACTTCGCGAAAGGATTCGATAATTGGATGTAGCCAGGTTTGTAAATCGATGGGGATGAGGGTATGGTGATCGAGTGGGGTTTGGGTTTGGGTGAGTGTCAGTAAGTCTTTGATTAATTTGCTACTTCTGCCACATTCGCTATGGAGAATCTGCAATAGTTGGGAAACTATATCTTTATCGGCTAATTTCTCGGTTGTGAGGACGCTTTCTAGGGTTTGGGCTGCAAGGCTGATGCTGGTGATGGGTGTACGCAATTCTTGGGCGAGGGTGCGGAGAAATTCGCTTTTGAGGCGATCGCTTTTATTTAATTCTTGCGCCTGGGTTTGGATAGTTTCATTCAACCGCGATTGACGTATAGCGATCGCGCATTCATTGGCGATTTGCGCCACTATTTCCTGTTCCCATTCATCAAATGGTTGTTGTGTGGCGCGAATCACCCAAAGATTACCAATCGTTCCTTGAGCATCAAATATCGGGTAAGCTATCTGCGTAATTAACCGGATTTGAGGTTGCCATCCAGGTAAAATTTCTACAGAATGCAGAGGTTGTTTTTGCAATAATTTTTGATAAATTTCGGGGAAGTCTGCAACTGATTTTGTTAATCCCGCGCAGAAGGGTGGGCTATTGCTGTACTCATAGGCGATGGTTGCTGTGGTGCTGTTACTATCGTAAAGTTCCAGATGACAGCGATCGCTTTGTAATAATTGAGCTAATTCCCCAACTACTGTTTCTAGTATCTGGTTAATATCTACATTGTCGCAAAGTTGTGCTGTCATCCGGCGCGTCAGTGCTTGAAATGCTTGGATTTTCTGCAATTTGGCTGTATAGTTATGCCTTTGTAACTCGATTTCAGCTTTGAGTTGCTGTACTTGCTGCTGAAGTTCTATTTGCTGGGTGGCAATCCCGATTTGATTTGCGAGATGCTTAAGTAAGTCTATTTCTGAATCTTGCCATTGATGGGGTTGATGGCAATGTTGAGCAATTAACAATCCCCATAATTGCTGCTGGGAGAGAATGGGGACAACTAAATTCGCTCTGACTTGTAACGAGGCGAGAAAGTCGATTTGACAAGGATGCAACCCAGCTGCGTAGATATCTTCAATTACTTGAATTCCTCCTCGTTGATAGCGATCGCGATTTTTGCTACTGAAGCAAGGATCGGTGATATTTTGATTCAATAAGGGCCCGCTAGCAGCTATAGTAGCTTCAGCAATCAGTGCATCATTGCCATTAGCTCCGAAGCGGTAAATCAAAACGCGATCGCTATCTAATAAATTCCGCGCCTCTTTAACTATTTGTGAGAGAATTGTCTCTAAATCTTCAGCTTGACCTATTCTTTGCGCGATCGCTTCTACTAATTTTGCTCTTTGCTGTTGCAGGCGATCGCTGCGTTCTACTGGTTTGCTTGGTGTAATATTACTGCTAGTGCCAATTAAGCGATAAATCCTTGAGTTAGCATCTCGCAAAGGCGTTAAAGTCGTACTCCACCAAGTTTTCACTCCTTGAAATTGCAAGCATTGCTCGTAGGAAATAGTTTTACCAAACCGCACGCAATCGCTATAATGCTGACGTACCTTAACCGCATCTGCTGGTGAGAGAATATCCTCTGGTTTTTTTCCTTTGAGTTCATCCGAGCGAATTCCAATCCAGCGTTCGTGAGTCGGGTTTAGCGCCACATAGCGAAAATCCCCATCTTCGAGAACATCCACCACAAAAATCGATGCTTGCCCAGAATCATATATGCTCAGTAGAAATTGCTCGCTACTACTTCGATCCACATTTGTTCCGAACAGAAAGTAAGGCGGTGATAGTGGTTTCATCTCTACAATAGATTCAGATGGATTAATATTCATCGGAGAGTCCCTGTATGGTGTTACTGACTCATCTAGGCGCTCTCGTAATTTTTCTTATAGTAAAAATCCCCCTTAGCGCCTACAGCAAAGGATTGTCAGCCTTTATTTGTGGGTATTTTGTTTCTTTTTCTATTGACAATCAAAAATCTCGAAAAGCCTATAAAAGTAAGCTTAAATTTTTCCTCTTCATGAAAAACTGAAATGCATGAACAGGTTAGTGCAAAGAGAATCGAGTTTTGATTGTTAACAATTCCTTAAGATTTTTGCACACATTTTATGTACAATCAAGCCCGATCGTCAATATTTGCAATAATTCTTTATGGTTGACTGTTGACTGTTGACTGTTGACTGTTGACTGTTGTGACAACTGACAACTGACAACTGACTATTGACTATTGACTATTGACCAATATATACATATTCATTCCGGTGAGGATAGCAACTGCTAACCAAGCGATCGCTAAACCGATGACTTCGCCTAAAAATATTTCGCTGATTTGGTGTAAAATCATGCCGATAGCCGAGCCTATAGCTAAAGCGATCGCCCAACTTACCCCACTCATGAATATCCAGCGCCAAGCGAGAGGGATATATTGATAAATAGCTAACCATTGGGCGATACCTAGAACTAAACCGCCTAATGTGCCGGAAAATGCACTATCAAGGATTCTTAAGGGGAAAAATTCTATAGTGGGGACATACCAACCTAATACACCCACACCCATAAAAGGAATCGCAATCCAAGCGCTGACGGTGAAAAAGAACCAGCGCAGAGCAAAGCCGGTGTGTTTGAGGATGAACATTTGCGCTGAGGCGATCGCTAAAGAACCAATAAAAGCTTGTAAAATCCCTACATCTGGCTTTTCGCCAATTTCAATAAATAGTAAACTCAGCACAAAACCGCTAAAAGTAGCGATCGCCCATTGTAATGTAAAGCTAAATTGAGTTTTTGCAGGTGCAAATAGCATCAAATTCTCTTTGGTAGTAGGATTGGTCTTGTTGCTTTGGCTGTAAATATTTCTTGAAAGGCTCTACGCCTATGTTGTGGCGCTTCCGGGGAGATATAACCCCATAAACTTTCCCAGTAGAAAAATGAAATACCAGAAAATTTGCGATCGCGTACTACTTGTACCTGTTCTTTAATTTGCGCGATATCTACAGAATTTCGTAAAGTTCCCGTCGTAATTCCAATTGCTACCGGAATTTGACTCCGCGCAAATTCCAGCGCCGGCTGTTCTAATTCTCGAATAAAACTATTTTTATCATTGCGATAAACCTGCAAAATCAACTCATCAACCAAACCCTTTTTGATCCAATCTTCCCAATTTTGTAAATAATATTTGTAAGCAAAAGCTTGTGAATTAGGAGATAAAGAAATTTTAGCGTATGGTTTAATCGCCTTCACAGCTTGATAAATTGCTGCCATAAAATCAGTAATTTTATCGGCTCGCCAACGCATCCATTCTGGGTTAAAAGGATTACTTGGCGGACTTTTACCTTCATGTTCTTGTTGATAAAGCTCAACAGTAAAAGCATCGTAACCAAACTGTACAGGCATCCCAAAATGATCGTCAAGCTGAATTCCATCTACATCATAATTGCTCACAACCTCCACAATTAACTCTTGAATAAACTCTTGTACTTGCGGATGTAGAGGATTTAGCCAAGCTTGCTTACTAGTATGATTATTTTCGATTTCCTCTAGAGTAACTTCGTTAATCGATTTTATTCCTGCTTGTCCAATTGTTAGCCAATCTGTATATCTTCTTGCTAATTCCGAATTAGATGGCGTCATCAACCCATATTCAAACCAAGGAATAATACTTAATCCTTTAGGTTTAGCCAGTTTAATAAACTTAGCTAAAACATCATCTCCCCCATGCATAAATTTCAGAAAAGGTTGAGTATTTACCCCTATAAATTTCTGAGCTACTGCACTATCATAAAAAGTATGTCCGCGATTCCAGACTACAGGATAAATCGTATTAAAGTTAAGTGCTGTAAGTTGATTAATAGCACGATTAATCCCCCAAGGTATAAATAACACCCCACTAGCAACATTAGTTAGCCAAACCCCACGAATTTCTGTTGTAGTTGGACGACTGGTTTTTGGTTCATTAAGTGATTGGGAAGGAAGCGAAAATGTCACTATAAATAATAGTAATCCCAAACACAGCCAGTAACAAAGATAACGGCGGGCAAACCGATTCATCTGTAGGCTTGACTTACTTTTCAAAAGATATCAGGAATATATATATTTACTAAATAAAATGAAATAATCCGGATTATTTATTTATATCCAAAATAATTTGTAATTACATAAAGTCAATAGCTGCGTAGGTTGGGTTGAGGAACGAAACCCAACATTTCCAGGGGTAGGTTGGGTAGAGCGTAAGCGAAACCCAACCTACAATTATCCTTAACTGAACCGTATTGAATGAGAAATTACCAAATTTAAATATGGTGAGAATTACCCACCATACAGTTATGGCTATGAGTAACCACAAATGACAAATGACAAATGACAAATGACAAGTGCCAAATGATTTCTTAAAACCTTTCTACACCATCAAATTGCTTGATATTTGCTATATTTGCCGCTTCACCGCAAGTGCGAGGAGTCGGAAATATCTTTTCTGGATTAGCTAAACCTCTGGGATTAAATACTTGTCTCACCCATTGCATAGTTTCTAAATCAGCTTGACTAAACATATCAGGCATATAACATTTTTTATCTGCACCAATACCATGTTCGCCAGAAATGCTACCGCCAACTCTCACGCAAAGTTTAAGAATTTCTCCACCTAATTCTTCAACTTTTTCTAAAGCTCCAGAAATAGCATTATCATAAAGAATTAGTGGATGTAAGTTACCATCACCTGCATGAAAAACATTGGCGACACGGTAACCAAATTTCTGACTTAATGCCTCAATTTCTTGTAACACATAAGGTAATTGTGTCCGAGGAATTACCCCATCTTGCACATAATAATCAGGACTTAAATGTCCGGCAGCCGCAAACGCAGCTTTGCGTCCTTTCCAAAGTTTTAAGCGTGTTTCTGGATCGCTAGCAGAAGTCACATTTCTAGCGCCATTTTGTTTACAAATATCAATGACTCGCTGTTTATTTCCAGCAACTTCTACTTCCAAACCGTCAATTTCTATAAGTAAAATTGCTGTTGCATCACGGGGATAACAATTTGTAGCTACAACATCTTCCACAGCATTAATACTAAAGTTATCCATCATTTCCATACCACCAGGAATAATCCCCGCACTGATGATATCGGAAACCGTAGCCCCAGCAGCTTCTACACTTGTGAAATCTGCTAACAATACACAAATTGATTCAGCACTTTTGAGAATTTTTAAGGTAATTTCTGTAGCAATTCCCAAAGTACCCTCGGAACCAACAAATATACCTGTTAAATCATAACCAGGCATTTCCGGAATTTGTCCACCAACATCGACAATTTCCCCATCGGGAAGCACGAGTTTTAAACCTAAAACATGGTTAGTAGTCACACCATATTTGAGACAATGTACTCCACCGGAATTTTCGGCAATGTTACCGCCAATTGAGCAGATAATTTGGCTGGAAGGATCTGGTGCATAGTAAAAACCAGCACCACTAACAGCTTGCGTTACCCAACTATTAATTACGCCTGGTTGCACTACAGCCCGTTGATTATCTAAATCAATGCTGAGTATTTGCCGCATTAAAGAAGTGACAATTAAAACTGAATCTTCTAGCGGTAACGCACCACCAGACAAACCAGTTCCCGAACCCCGCGCAATAAAGGGAAGGGAATATTGGTTACATATCTTTACAGCAGCTGCAACTTGTTCTGTAGTTCTGGGTAGTACAACAATAGCTGGACGTTGACGATAGCCGGTTAAACCATCACACTCATAAGTGATGAGTTCTTCGCGCCGTTGTACCACGCCATTTTTACCAAGAACAGCCTCAAAAGCGTTAACGATTGGTTTCCAGTTACGTTGTTGGGTAAGCATAAGTGTTGTGTAATGGGGATGCACTGGTAATGCTAAATAATATTGTGACAGGAGTTACAGGAGAGCGATCGCATTTTTAGCATTGTTTTCCTGAGTGCGATCGCCTTCTTCCCATCTATTTCATCAACTAAACTATAAATAATGCCCTCACCCTATAAGGGTGGGGCTAGAAATACGAAGCCTGCCTACCCTTCGGGAACGTCTTCGACGAACGCAGGCTATCAAACTTTTAGCAAAAGAAGGCAGGCTTTGTTGGTATAGCAATACTCTTCTAGGGTATTGCGTCAAAATTGGGATGCTCCCGATTTCATTTGTCCATAAACTGCTTGACGCGCTGCAAAACTTTTATCAATAAATCGGGATCGTTGGCATTAAACCACTCAATTTGCGGATATGCTTTAAACCAAGTGCGTTGTCGCTTGGCAAATTGTCGCGTATGTAAAACTATTAATTCTTGCGCTGTTGCTAAAGAAATTTCCCCAGTCAAATACTGTTTAATTTCTTGATATCCTAAAGTATTTAATAACGGTAAATCAAAACCATATTTCTCACAAAGTCCATCAACTTCAGCCACTAATCCATCAGCGATCATTTGTGCAGTACGTTGGTGAATGCGTAGCTGTATGGCTTCCGGATCGCAATCTAAACCAATTTGCAAAATCGGGTAATTTGGCGGGTTCTCACCTTGTTGGGCGGAAATAGGTATTCCCGTAACATAATACACTTCCAAAGCTCTTAAAGTCCTGACTGTATCGCGAGAATGAATTTTTTGTGTAGCAATAGGATCAACTTGCTGCAACATAGCGTAAAGTTGATTTTGATCGATTTGTGAAAGTTGCGATCGCAATTCTAATTGCGGTGCTACCCTGGGAATTTTCATTCCTTGAACAATAGAACGTATGTATAACCCTGTACCCCCAACCAGCAATAAAGGAGAACTAGAAATAGAAGCTATTAAATCTTGCGCTTTTTCTTGATAATCTGCTACCGTCATCGTGTCTGTTGGCGCGCAGATATCTATTAAATAGTGTGGCACTAATTTTTGTTCTGCCAAAGTCGGCTTGGCTGTGCCAATATTAAACTCGCAATAAACTTGGCGAGAATCCGCACTGAGGATCGCAGTACCCAACTCCCTCCCCAAAGCCAAAGCCAAACCCGATTTACCCGTAGCCGTTGCACCACAAATCACAACTAATTTAGTCATTTGTCAATAGTCAATAGTCAATAGTCATTTGTCAACAGTCAACAGTCAACAGTCAACAGTCATTTGTCTCCCTTCCCTAGCCCCTATCCCCTACCAGGGATGCAATCCCTGTATAAACCTCCCACAAAAATGCCCTACAGACGCCAGCAAGGCTTTTGTGTTAAAATTTTGGAGTGATTTGACTTTTTCACTTTTTCAGCGATTTTAACCCCAAGCATCAGGAGAATTTTCATGACGAGCAGTTACAGTGCCGATCAGATTCAAGTTCTGGAAGGTCTGGAAGCCGTCCGCAAACGACCAGGTATGTACATCGGTTCTACTGGTCCGAAGGGACTCCACCATTTAGTTTACGAGGTCGTAGATAATTCTATTGATGAAGCTTTAGCTGGTTACTGTACCCATGTGGAGGTAGATCTCAACGCCGATGGTTCTGTAACTGTAACAGATGATGGTCGTGGGATTCCTACTGATATTCACCCAAAAACCGGTAAGTCAGCGTTGGAAACGGTTTTGACTATATTGCACGCTGGTGGTAAATTTGGTGGCGGCGGCTACAAAGTTTCTGGAGGATTACACGGGGTAGGGATTTCTGTTGTTAACGCCTTATCAGAATTTGTAGAAGTTACAGTGTGGCGAGATAAAAAGGTTCATCTCCAGCGTTACGAACGGGGTATTCCCGTCAGCGACCTACAGGTGAAGCCTAATAAAGAAAAAGAAGCTAGAACCGGAACTTCTGTTACTTTTCTACCTGATACACAAATTTTTACCACTGGTACTGAATTTGATTATATTACTTTAGCGGGTCGCCTGCGGGAATTGGCTTATCTGAATGCAGGTGTCAAAATTACATTTACTGATAACCGCCTAGAACTGCTGAAAAGCGATACACCTAAGATAGAAACCTACGAGTATAGGGGCGGGATCAAAGAGTATATTGCTTACATGAACCGCGAAAAGCAGCCCCTACATGAAGAAATTATTTATGTGCAGGGAGAACGCAGCAATGTTCAAGTAGAAGTGGCTTTGCAGTGGTGTACTGATGCTTATACAGATAATGTTCTCGGATTTGCCAATAATATTCGCACAGTTGATGGTGGTACCCATTTAGAAGGTTTAAAGGCGGTTTTGACAAGGACGTTAAATGCGATCGCCCGCAAGCGTAACAAAATCAAAGAAAATGAACCTAACCTCAGTGGTGAACATGTCCGCGAAGGCTTAACAGCAATTATTTCCGTCAAAGTCCCCGATCCGGAATTTGAAGGACAAACTAAAACCAAACTTGGTAACACGGAAGTCCGGGGAATCGTTGATTCTTTAGTTGGTGAAGTTCTCACCGAATACTTAGAATTTCACCCCAGCGTCGCTGATGCGGTTTTAGATAAAGCCATCCAAGCATTTAAAGCGGCTGAAGCAGCGCGTCATGCACGGGAATTAGTACGCCGCAAGTCCGTACTGGAATCATCACCCTTACCTGGAAAGCTGGCTGATTGTAGTACTCGCGATCCCAGCGAATCGGAAATCTATATTGTCGAAGGCGATTCAGCAGGCGGAAGTGCCAAACAAGGACGCGATCGCCGTACCCAAGCTATCCTGCCTCTGCGCGGTAAAATCCTCAATATTGAGAAAACCGACGATTCCAAAATTTATAAAAACAATGAAATCCAAGCCTTAATTACAGCACTAGGTTTAGGTGTTAAAGGCGAAGAATTCGACGCTTCCCAACTGCGCTATCACCGCATAGTAATTATGACCGACGCTGACGTAGATGGCGCGCACATCAGGACTCTGTTATTAACATTTTTCTATCGGTATCAACGAGCGTTAATTGAACAGGGTTTCATTTATATTGCTTGTCCGCCACTCTATAAATTAGAACGGGGACGCAATCACGAGTATTGTTATAGCGATCGCGAATTACAACAAAAAATTGCCGCCTTTCCTAGCAATGCTAATTACACCATCCAGCGTTTTAAAGGTTTGGGGGAAATGATGCCAGAACAACTCTGGACAACGACGATGAACCCAGAAACTCGCAAAATGAAGCAAGTAGAAATTGAAGATGCTGCCGAAGCCGATCGCATTTTTACAATTTTAATGGGCGATCGCGTCGCACCCCGAAGAGAATTTATCGAAACCTACGGCTCTAAACTCAACTTAACCGATTTAGACATCTAAATTCTGCTAATAGTTAACTTTCTTGTAGGTTTATTAAACTACATTACAGGGCGCGGCGATCGCGCCCTTTTTATTTAGTAATTTGCAACCTTTCACCATGAGTTGCTGTCTCCAGACTTTCAGTAGCCCTTATAAACCACATACACCAGAAAACATAAAAATCTCTCTTTCCCATGCCCAATGCCCAATGCCCAACAATGATACTTGATTGATACAATAGATAAACATAAATTACAAAGCTTGTAAAATTCATTGCAATTCCTGAATACATATAAATTATTTTTTGTCAACCTATGGTTTTCACGTGCAGCGATCTAGCATAGGCAAGTTTCCTGACTCATCTCTATTTGATGAGAAATAACAAACACTTCATGGATATACGTATATTTTTCCCATAAACAAGAAAAGTATTTGTTATCCTGAAAGAGCAAAGCTTAAATTCATATAATTCAAAAGCATTTGCTATGTAGCTTTAAGATTAATCAATCAAACTCAGTCCGATGGAATAATGAAAAAAAAGTATTAAACTTTACAAGTATTTTACTAATGAGAGATTCTCAACTAAGTATCCAACCCACAATCTCGATTTTCAATTATTTAAAGAACAAATAATCGCTCGTCTACGATGTCAAATCTTTAATGAATTGATTAAAATATCGTTGGATACAATAGGAAAAGTTTGTCAAGTTTCATAGGGCTGAAATCACATTAGTGCGCTAACGTGTGAATAAGACCAAATTAGTTGCATCTTCATCGATCTGCTATCAGGCTGATTCCACCGTTACCTAAACTCCTTAGTTGCGGTAACTAGTACACATAATCTACTCCAGTCCAAGGCAAACATTATCATAGTTGCTGTATCTACCTAGCGGGATATTTCACTTTAGCTTCACGAACTGAGTACTTTATGAAGGAAATGTAAAAATACCTGCGCTATTGCTTCTCACTTGAGTTAATATAAAATGCGCTGTTTCTCAGTAATTCATGTTGTGCATTCTACTTAGAAACTAGCATCAACAGGTTTACTTACCTTTTAAAGTAATGACAATGCCACTGCAATTCCAAAAAGTTTCGGAAAAGATTGAAAGGTATGACTACCATTTTGAAGTTCTTTTTGATAATAGTGGCTTTACCTCTGTTAGTGGCTAAAAGATTAATACACAAAAAGAGTGCAATTTCTGTGAAACAGGCTACAATCGGAACAGTCTTTACGGAAAAAATCTGCCCACAGTTATGTTTATTTAACTGCAGTGGTAAATTTTTTTATCAAGACATGTCTTTTTCGAGACAAGTCAGTTAAAGGTAGTATGCGGTAAAAATACGCATAACCTTTACTAAGATGAGTAAGTCAGCTACAAGCGATTTCCATACTTAGTAAAAACTCTTCCCAAAGAGAGAGAAAATTCCCGAAAATATATCTGGCAACACAGCCAAAAAAAGATTTTCGGTAATAAATTTGCTCAATTAATAAGAGCAGTAAACACAACATCTTGAGTAATTGATTCTGCAAGGAGCATGAGGAACGCGGCATGAACCAGGCTAACAACGTACTCGAAAGCATTTATCAGCCTGACCTAGAAATGATAAATCAGCCCGATCTCGAGTTAGATCCATTGTTAATCGACGACGAAGTCGATGAGGACTTATTACTCAGCGATGAAGGCGAAATTGATGAGTTTTTAGAGCCTCAGTCTGATGAGGACGACGCAAAGTCTGGAAAAGCCGCTAAGTCGCGTCGTCGAGCACAAAGCAAGAAAAAGCACTACACAGAAGATTCGATTCGGCTTTACTTGCAAGAAATTGGTCGAATTCGTTTGTTGCGGGCAGACGAAGAAATCGAATTGGCGCGTAAAATCGCCGAATTATTGGAATTAGAGCGGATTAGAGAAAGGCTTTCCGAACAGTTGGATCGCGATCCTAAGGATAGCGAATGGGCAGAAGCTGTGCAATTGCCATTGTCAGCGTTTCGCTACAAACTGCATATTGGTCGCCGGGCAAAAGATAAAATGGTGCAATCCAACCTGCGCCTTGTAGTTTCAATTGCCAAGAAATATATGAATCGGGGCTTATCCTTCCAAGATTTAATTCAAGAAGGAAGTCTTGGTTTGATTCGCGCTGCTGAAAAGTTTGACCATGAGAAAGGTTATAAGTTTTCTACCTACGCTACATGGTGGATTCGCCAAGCAATAACCAGAGCGATCGCCGATCAATCGCGGACAATTCGTCTTCCTGTTCACCTTTACGAAACCATTTCTCGGATTAAGAAAACTACCAAGTTGCTTTCTCAAGAAATGGGACGTAAACCCACTGAAGAGGAAATTGCTACCCGCATGGAAATGACAATTGAGAAGTTACGCTTTATAGCTAAATCGGCTCAATTGCCAATTTCTTTAGAAACACCAATTGGTAAAGAAGAAGATTCTCGCTTAGGTGATTTTATTGAATCTGATGGCGAGACACCAGAAGACCAAGTTTCTAAAAACCTATTGCGCGAAGATTTAGAAAAAGTCCTCGACAGTCTTAGCCCTCGTGAAAGAGATGTATTGAGATTGCGCTACGGTTTAGATGATGGTCGGATGAAGACTTTAGAAGAAATTGGTCAGATTTTTAACGTTACTCGCGAACGCATTCGTCAAATTGAAGCGAAAGCACTCCGCAAGTTACGTCACCCAAATCGCAATAGCGTTCTCAAGGAATATATTCGCTAATTATTAGTCGCTGGTTATTAGTCATTTATCTTGGCTAATGACTATAACCAAACACAAATTAGCAACCATAAAGAACTTCATCCACTTGGGGGTGAAGTTTTTTTATTTGGTTATTTGTCAGTTGTCAGTCATCATTGGGCTTACGTTGTGTCAACCCAACAATTATAAAACTTTGATGTTTTGGGTTCCGTCCCTCAATCCAACCTACATTCGTATCATATTTGTGTGAGTTGGTATGACTACTGACTACTGACTACTGACTACTGACTACTGACCACTAACAATTGACAAACCTGCAATAAAGAACCTGGGTATAAAAACATCCCCAGGTTTCTCATTTGTAGTTAATTTTGTATTTTAATCCTTGAACAACAGTCTGACGGCAAAAGTTTTGAATCCAAAACTATTTAGCTTGACAACTGTTAGCTATTGACTTGTCCTAAAAGTAATTTGAGAATCTCAAATCCAAAAAAATTGGGATTAGAGAATACCCCAGAAATGTAGGAAGCCTTTACCAGAAAGTATTTCAATTAAAGCTGCAGCTAAAAAGCCGATCATGGCTAAACGACCGTTCCAAATTTCTGCTTGGGGAGTAAAACCCCAACGCCAAGCATTACGATCTTCAACTACAGGAGCGGTAATTGTTTTGGTGGCATTAGTCATGGTGGATACTCCAAAGGGTATGTAATAAGATTTATTGGCTTATGTAAACTAATATAACAACTATCCTCATAATTGCAAGGATATATTTGTAGTTTTGTTACTGAAACTTGACTCAAGCAACAGTAACTGATATTTGGAAGCCTCAATATCTATCTCTAGATGTAGGAAGGGGGTTGATCTGTGAGAGAAAATATTGCGTAATTATACTCAAAAAAATCAATAAATTTTGCCCAAATTCAAGCAGGGGGCTGAATTGACATTGCTTGATATGGAACAATGCAATTTTTATTGAAATTCTTTTGCAACTATTTTACCTAATTTGGGAAGATTTGCTCAATTGCTAACAATCGTAACGACACAAAGCTCTGTTGTAGAGACATGAAATATCAAGTCTTTACACAGCATTTGAGCCATTTTTTTTGCAAAAAAATCTGGCTTTTATTCTCAGGAATATCAATATTTATTTACAAATTTGATTACGGAATATTGCCACAGCGATCGCTAAATCAAGGGCGGGGAAACCCCAACCCTACAGTGGATAATTTCATTGATTAACGCACTTCAACGACGGTGATGATTTTTTCATCGCGGTTGAGTTGGAGAATGCTTTCTCCCTTGGCGTCTCTATTCAATAGGGGTACAGTTTCTACTGGTATGCGCAATACTCGTTCTTTATTTGTGACTAAGGCGATTTCTCCAGAAGCGATCGCTCCTACCATTCCGGCTAAGTTGTCGGTTTTGCTGGCGAATTTGAGGTATTGAGTCCCTAAATCACCGCGATTGGCAGATCTTAGCTGACTGACAGGAAAACGCTTTGCATATCCTTCTTCGGTAATTAGCAGTAAGTCTTCTTGTTCGTTTACCGTGACACAGCCTACCATTTGCTGATGTTTCAGCATTCGTAGGGCTTGTAATCCCATCGCCGTGCGTCCCATGATGGGTAGTTGTTCGTCATTTACGGGGAATTTTAATAAACGTCCGTTGGAACTGGCGACAATTAGATGTTTGCCTGTGGTGGTGAATTGGCTTAATAATAATTCATCATCGTCTTTGAGTTTGACTATCGTTACACCGCGTCGGGTGAGGTTAGCCAATTCTTCTAAGGCTAGACGTTTAATTCTTCCTTGTTTTGTTAACAGAATAATTTGCGTAGTATCAGCATTTTCTGGTAGCACAAAGCGATTAATCACTGCTTCTTGAGTACCTTGGGCTGTACTACTCAACAAGGTAATTAGGGGTGTTCCCTTGGGCGAACGTCCGGTAATGACGGGGATATCTCCTACTCTGACAGGGTAAACTTTACCGCCACTGGTAAGGACTAATAAATCTTGGTTGGTGTCGGTTGACTGAGTTTGAATAATAAAATCATGATCGGCTAAACCGTTATCAGCTTTGGGTTTTTTCCCGTTGGGCTGAATTCGGCGCACATATCCCCGTTGGGTAAATTCTAAAATTGCTGGTTCGGCTGGTTGGGAAGATTGAGGACTGTCTTCATCTTCTGCGGCTGATTGGCGAGTTTTTCCTTTCTCTTCTGGCTTCTTAATTTCCGCCGTAAAAGGTACGAGTTTGGTACGACGCGGATCGCTGTATTTGCGCTTGAGCGATCGCAAGTCTTTTTTCAGTGCTTTGAGTAATTCTTTGCGATCGCTCAGTAATCGCCGTAATAAATCAATTTGCTCTGTAAGTTGCGCAAACTCCTGCTGTAAATTCTGCTGTTCTAAGCTGGTTAAACGGCGCAAGGGCATAGCTAATATCGCATCTGCTTGCACTTGGGTTAAATTTAACCGACTACAAAGGCTAATTTTCGCCGTGCTACCATCAGCAGCTTGGCGCAAAATTTCAATGACGGTATCAACGTGAGCTAAGGCTGATAGTAAACCTTCTACTAAATGCAGACGACTTTCGGCTTTACCTAACTCGTAACTGTAGCGGCGGGATAGGGTTTGCTCGCGGAAACTTAAAAACTCCTGCAACAGTTGGCGCAAGCTTAACTGACGGGGTTGTCCATCTACTAAAGCTAAGAGAATCGCCCCAAAGTTAGTTTGTAAAGCGGTTTGATGATATAAATGCTGAAGAATTTCTTGGGGGTTGGTATCGCGCTTGAGTTCAATAACTACACGCATTCCTTCGCGATCGCTTTCGTCGCGAATATCAGAAATTCCTAACAAACGACCTTGATTAACTAATTCTGCAACCTTCTCAATCCAGCCTGCTTTATTTACTTGATAAGGTAATTCTGTAATAATGATTGCTGTGCGGCGTTTGCTACCACGAGTAGGTGCTATCTCTTCTAAAGTTGCAACTCCACGTAACACAATCCCACCTTTTCCTGTGGTGTATGCTTCCTTAATTCCTGCATCACCAATTATTTCTCCGCCTGTGGGAAAATCCGGGCCGGGAATTAATTCAAATAATTTTTCATCAGATAAATCTGGTTGATCGATTAAGGCGATTAAACCATCAACAACTTCCCCTAAATTATGGGGAGGAATATTTGTCGCCATACCTACAGCAATACCAGCACAGCCATTAAGTAATAAAAATGGTAACTGTGCTGGTAAGACTGTTGGTTCTTGTTGGGAATTATCGAAGTTACCGATAAATTCTACAGTTTCTTCGCCTATTTCTGTCAGCATTCCCTCATGACCAATGGCAGCGAGGCGAGTTTCTGTATAACGCATCGCTGCGGGTGGATCGTTGTCCACGCTCCCGAAGTTACCATGTCCTGCTAGTAAGGGGTAGCGGCTAGAAAATTCCTGTACCAGCCTAACTAAGGCGTCATAAACCGCTTGATCGCCGTGGGGATGGTATTTACCCAGCACATCCCCCACCACACGGGCGCATTTACGATAGGGTCTATCTGGTGTCAAACCCAGTTCGTGCATTGCATATAAAATCCGCCGATGCACTGGTTTTAAGCCATCGCGCACATCTGGCAACGCTCGCCCTACAATTACGCTCATGGCATATTCTAGGTAAGACCGTTGCATCTCAGTGTGCAGGGCTGTGGTGATTACCTGTCCCGTTGAGAGAAGGTTTAACTGTTTTGCCATGAGCTTGTTCCCTGAAATTTAACTACACAAAAGTCGTTTTAAATAAACGCTGCAACAACCACAGCATAACGGATGAAAGGCTATTTCTCACCAAATCTTGTTAGTCAGAGGATAAAAAGCAGTAGTATTATCCTTGATGACGGGGAGACACATTGAAGACTAAAAAGGAGGCAGACAACTGTTTTGTTCAGATGTTAATCCCCCCCATTCTCATAAGTTAAATTCTCATGAAAACTGTTCTGATTGTAGAAGACGATTTAATCAATGCTCGCGTTTTTTCCAAGATTTTAACCAAGCGCGGGGGCTTAGATGTTAAGCATACAGAAAATGTGGACGAAGTCATCACAATTGCTCAAGCTGGTGATGCAGACCTGATTTTGATGGATGTTTCTTTGTCTCGAAGTGTCTACCAAGGTAAGTCTGTTGATGGTATCAAAATTACACAAATGTTAAAAGCTGACCCGCAAACAGCACATTTACCTGTGATTTTGGTTACCGCTCACGCTATGGAAGGCGATCGCGAAAACTTCTTGAAACAAAGCGGTGCTGATGGCTACATCTCTAAGCCTGTTGTTGACCATCAACTTTTTGTTGACCAAATTCTGGCACTTCTACCCAAAGAATAAAAGCAAAGAACTGCTGGCTAACAGTCAGCAATACCTGACTTGCGATTACTTCAGTATATATGTACTATAAACAGGGCTAGTTCGGCAAGTGGTAATGAGTGGTGGGTAAAAGCGGTTCCAATTACCAATTGCCAAATTACTGTTTAACTATTGCGCAGGTGGTTGGTTGGAATTTAAGGGGCTTCCCCCTTGCTGTAAAGCCGCTTGAATCCTGGGTAACTCCAGGAATTTTTTGGTATCTGATAGTAGCCGATCGCCCCAAAGATTTTGCTTGAGGAAATCCAAATCGCCATAGCGCTGATCGATGCGCAAAGCTTGTTCGCCCATTGCTAAACCCTGTTGGCGATCGCCTTTAGTGTATAAAGCCACTGCTAAGGCTAATAAAGGTTCGGCTGCTTGTTTGTCCAAAGATACAGCAGTTTGCCATTGCTTGATTGCGCTTTGGACATCACCCTGTTCGTATTGAATTAAGCCAGTGTTATTAATGGCTGGCCAAAATTTCGGATCGTTGGAGACAGCTTTGTTATATTGCGCGATCGCATCTGGTAAGCGACCAGTCATATAATAAGCATTCCCCAAATCAAATAAACCTTCTGGATCGTTGGGCTTTATCTTCAAGCCAGCTTGGTAACTAGCAATAGCTGCTGGATATTTCTGCTGCTGAAAGTTAGCCGAACCGATCGCAAACAAAGCATCAGCATTTTTGGGATTGAGAGATTGGGCTTTTTTCAGAGCCGCGATCGCCTCATCAAACTTTTTGCTTTGGAGATGCAATCCACCCAATAGAAACCAAACTTTATCATTTTTTGGAGCCAGTTGACTAGCTAGCCTAGCTCTTGGCAATGCTAACTCAAACTGTTGAAACTGTCCTAGTTGCGCCGCCTCTTGTGCCAAGCTCAACCCTTGTTTTTCCAACTTTTCTGCATCAAGTTGCAGTGTATGAGGTATTAGAGCCTGTGCTTGTGCTGCTTTTGGCATACTCCACAAACTACAGACAACGAGAAAAGAAATCAATCCTATTTTTTTAGGCACGCTACCTCCTCTTACCCACGAATCAAACAATCTTTCAGCTAGCTTAAACGATCTCCACTCTAGACGAAAAGCAAACTTTTCGTTAAGAGTCAAGAGTCAATCTTAGATGATTTTAAAAAGATTGGGCATAGTAATGGGGCATGGGGCATTGGGCATTGGGCAGGGGGCAGGGGGCAGGGAGCAGGGAGCAGGGGAGAGAAATTGTTGTCATGATTTATTTTTTGAAGTTCCCTAAGTATTTCCTTCTCCCCTGTTCCTGACCTCTAATTTCTAGCCCCTAGCCCCTAGCTCCTAGTCCCTATTTGCAAGTAGTTTAAGTTAATTTAGACACCAGATTAAATTAATAGCGATCGCAGAAAACGTTAAGTAATTTATAATAAAATAAAGTCAGTAATTGCGCTGAGTTAAAATTCGACTTGATGAATAATTATAACTAATAAAATTCACTGCTAAAGTTACATAATTCCATCAAGTTATAAATAAATATAGGTAGCTGATAAATAACATCATCTATCAGTGTAATTAAATGGATGTAAATAAACCCAATTATTTGACGCAACATACAAGAGGCTTAAACCATTTATCAATGCCCAATGCCCAATGCCCCATGCCCAATGCCCCATGCCCAAGATAGTTGCAATTATTGGGCGCAAAGTATAAAAATTATTGATGTATGAAATACTTACTAGCCACAGCCAGAATAATTTTTTGCTGGCTGAATTGCGATTTAAGTTAGATAAATTACATGCACTTTATTTCTGCATAACTGATGACTTTGGTCATATATCAGTGGGGCATTACTAGTTACTTTAGTCATGCACCAATTTTGCAGATTTTGTAAGATAATTACTAGCATGAATTTATACAATAAAATTGTGGTTAAGTCATGTTTACCAATAATAAAAAAGAGTAGCTATGACAATTGATGCCTCAAACCCTGTAAATTCACCACCTTTGGTTACTGATGTCAAAAAAAGCAAAGGCAAGATTAAATGGCTACCTTGGCTAGTTACTCTGATGTTGTTGGGGGGAATTGGCTATGTAATTTATTACCAAGTAGCTGTGGCTCCAGCGCAGCAAGCGAGACGGCGAGTTTTGACCCAGCCTGTGGAAAGACAAACTTTAGCGATCGCAGTTTCTGCCAATGGTACGGTAAAACCTGAGCGGTCAATTAACCTCAGTCCCAAAAATTCCGGGATTCTCAAACGACTCTTAGCTAAAGAAGGCGATATCGTCAAACAAGGGCAAATTGTCGCTTATATGGATGATTCCAACCTGCGGGGACAACTTACCTCAGCCCAAGGACAATTAGCACAAGCTGAGGCAAATCTGCAAAAAGCCCAAGCTGGTAATCGCCCGCAAGATATTGCTCAAGCACAGGCGCAACTAGACGAAGCCGAAGCGAATCTGCAAAAAGTACAAGCAGGTAATCGTCCGCAAGAGATTGCCCAAGCACAAGCACGCTTACAAAGTGCCCAAGCCACTCTTGCGAAAGCAGACGACGATTATCGGCGGAATTTGCAGCTTTACAATTCCGGTGGTATTTCTCTACAGACAGTTAATCAAAAACGTGCAGACCGGGATAGCGCCCAAGCGGCGGTAAATGAAGCCCAGCAAGCAGTAAATTTACAAAAATCCGGTTCCCGTCCAGAAGATATTGAGCAAGCCAGAGCCACAGTTAACCAAAGAAAACAAGCTTTAGCACTCCTCCAAGCCGGAACGCGCCAAGAAGATATCAGCGTCGCCCGCGCCCAGGTAACATCTGCGCGAGGTTCTTTGCAAAATATCCAAGCTCAAATTAACGACACAATTATTCGCGCCCCTTTTGATGGTGTAGTCACCAAGAAATACGCTGATCCGGGAGCTTTTGTAACGCCGACAACGGCAAGTAGTGACGTATCTTCCGCGACATCTTCCTCAATTTTGGCGCTCGCTTCTACCAATGAAGTAGTCGCCAATTTAGCGGAAACCAATATTTCCAAAATCCGCATTGGTCAAAAAGTGACAGTTAGGGCAGATGCTTATCCTGGGAAAATCTTTGAAGGTAGAGTCAGACAAATTGCGGCTCAATCTGTCGTCTCACAAAACGTAACTAGTTTTGAAGTCAGAGTTACCCTGACAGATCCGCAAAGATTACTCCGTTCGGGGATGAACGTAACTACAGATTTCCAAGTCGGTCAATTAGAAAATGCACTTGTAGTCCCCACAGCTGCCGTAGTTCGTCGTGAAAATGCCACAGGTGTATATGTAGCCGGGAAAGATAACCAACCTGTATTTACTCCGATTGAAACTGGCGTCACCGTCAACAAATTTACAGAAGTTAAATCGGGATTGACAGGAACAGAAAAAGTATTGCTGAGTTTCCCCCCAGGTTCCAGACCCCAATCAACACCGCGAGGCGGAGTCCTCCCCGGCGTCAGTGGTGGCGGTGGTGGCGGCGGTCGTCGTTCTCAAGGTGGTGGTTCGCTTTAATTGTCATTGCTCAGAGACTCATAGACGCGATGAATCGCGTCTGTACAAAATTGTCATTTTTCCCCCTGCCCCCTGCTCCCTGCCCCCTAGCCTCTAGCCCCTATGTTCAAATTCCTGGGTTTTTACAAAAGAAAAAATACCCGTACTGTGCCGTTGTGGGAAATTTTATCAATGGCAGCAGAGACGTTATGGAGTAATAAATTACGCACAGGATTGACGATGCTGGGCGTAATTATTGGTATTTCTTCGGTGATTGCGATTACTTCTGTAGGTCAAGGGGTACAAAAGGGAGTTGAGCAGCAGATACAAGGATTGGGTACGAATGTGCTGCAAATTTTAGCAGGTGCGGCGAGAAGTGGAAATGTTAGTCAAGGGTTGGGTTCAAGTAGCACTTTAACCTGGGAAGATGCAAAAGCGATCGCTACTCAAGCACCATCAGCGCAAATTGTTTCTGCCTATTTGCAGCGAAACGCCCAGGTTGTTTATGAAGGACAAAACACATCAACCACAATTTACGGTACAGATTTAAACTACCCAGAAGCGAGAAATACTTACCCGCAACAAGGGAGATATTTTACTCAAGATGAACTAGATACCTCTGCACAGGTGGCTATATTGGGGCCGACAGTGCTGCGGACTCTGTTTGGACAAGGTGCTAACCCTTTAGATGAAACTATCCGCATTCGGGGAGAAGCTTATAAAGTCATTGGCGTGATGGAACCTAAAGGTTCTCAGGGGCCTTTCGATCGCGATGACCAAATTTTCATTCCCCTAACGAGTATGTCAGCGAGATTAGTTGGTAATAATGCCCTAACAGGTATTTCCGTGAATGGAATTTTAGTCAAAGCTGCTAATCAAGAACAATTAGAAGCAGCACAGTTTCAGGTGACTAATCTTTTACGCCTGCGGCACAATATCTATCCACCGCAAGTAGATGATTTTCGCGTTACCAATCAAGCTGATATCGTGAGTACTTTAACCAATGTAGTGGGTTTATTTACAATCATGGTAGTAGCGATCGCGGGAATTTCTCTAGTAGTTGGTGGTATTGGCATTGCCAATATTATGCTAGTTTCTGTAGTCGAGCGTACCAGAGAAATTGGTATCCGCAAAGCCGTAGGCGCGACGAATTCAGCCATATTAAATCAATTTTTAGCCGAAGCGATCGTGATTTCCATTGTCGGGGGAATCATTGGCATGGTGAGTGGTATTGCGATCGCATTTGGTGCAGCCAGTATTTTTAAATTTCCTTTTGTAATTTCTTTAATCTCAGTAATTGTTGGTTTTGGACTTTCGTTAACCGTTGGCTTAATAGCTGGCGTTATTCCCGCAAGAAATGCCGCCAAATTAGATCCGATTACCGCCTTAAGGAGCGACTGATAAATTCAAAATTCAAAATTCAAAATCTAAAATCTAAAATTGATATGCCCACAATGATTTGGATGGAATCTATTACTAAAACCTACCATTTAGGGGAAATTGATGTTCCCATACTTAAGGGAATTCAACTTTCAATAGAAGAAGGTGAATATGTGGCAATTATGGGTGCATCAGGTTCGGGTAAATCTACCCTGATGAATATTCTAGGCTGTTTGGATCGTCCAACGGCAGGACATTATATTTTTGAAGGGAGAAATTTAACTACTTTTAATGATGATGAATTAGCCTATATTCGCAATCAAAGAATTGGGTTTGTGTTTCAACAATTTAATCTTTTGGCAAGAGCTACGGCGTTAGATAATGTCATGCTACCGATGGTTTATGCCAATATCCCCAAAGCTAAACGCCAGCAAAGAGCGTTAGAAGCTTTAGAGAGAGTGGGACTCAAAGAACGTGTAGCTAACCGTCCTAGTCAACTTTCTGGGGGACAACAGCAACGAGTTGCGATCGCGCGTGCTTTAGTCAATCGTCCTGCATTAGTTTTAGCTGATGAACCGACAGGTGCATTAGATACAGAAACTTCTTACGAAGTCATGAATTTATTAACAGAATTAAATGAGCAAGGAATTACGATTGTTATCGTTACCCACGAACCAGATATTGCTGCGCAAACTCACAGAATTATCCGCGTACAAGATGGGTTAATTGTTGGTTGATTGTAAATTTAATTTATTTAACCGTCAAAATGACAAGAATTCATAGACTGTGCGTAAGTTTTAATTAAGAATTACGAATTATTTTTGTATTAACAATGAACTCGATATTATTCCGCGTGCATTTTACCTGGATTGCTGTTTTAGTTTCTCTTTTAATCCCAACATTTGCTAAAAATGCAAATGCACAAACGCTGCAATCTCCAAATCAGACGAATAATTCTGCATCAGTTCTCGATAATCTCACACCAAATCCTAATCCTTTACAATTTCCTACTAAACCGGAAGAAGTCAGAATTCAGGGAACTGTACCTATTACTTTAAATCAAGCTTTAGAATTAGCAAAACGCAATAATCGAGATTTACAAGCAGCACAATTTCAATTAGAACGCAGTCAAAGTGCGCTCAGGGAAGCTCAAGCGGCTTTACTGCCTAATGCTAGTATTAATGGGAATTTAACTAATAGTGGTGATGGTTTTTTTGGTGGTTCATCGCCATCAACGACATCTTTTAGCGGTCAAGCACAAATCAATTATGATCTATATACATCTGGAAATCGCCAAGCTAGTATTCGATTTGCTGAGGAACAGGTAAGAATTGATGAATTAAATTTTGAAAATCAATCTGCGGTAGTTGGTTTAAATGTTGCTACTCAATATTACAATTTACAACAAGCAGATCAACAAGTGAGAATTAATCGCTCTGCGGTAGAGAATGCTCAGGCGAGTTTACGCGATACTCAAGCTCGATTACAAGCGGGAGTAGGTACGCAATTTGATGTATTGCAAGCGCAGGTTAATTTAGCTGATGCTCAACAACAACTGACTAATGCAATATCACAACAAAGAATAGCGCGGCGTCAATTTGCTACTCTTTTAAGTTTGCCACAATCGGTAGATATTAGTGCTGCCGATCCTGTCAGATTAGCAGGTTTATGGCAGTTAACACTCGAACAAACCATCATCCAAGCTTATCAAAATCGCCCAGAATTACCGCAATTTTTAGCACAACGCAATCAAGCCGAACAACAGCGCAGACAAGCACTGTCGCAATTAGGGCCGCAACTGGGTTTAAATGGAAGTTACAGTTTGCAGGATAGGTATAACGATTCAATTAGCGTTGCTGATGGCTATTCTGTAGGATTACAAGCTAATTTAACTTTATTTGATGGTGGTGCAGCTAGAGCCAGAGCAGCTCAATCACGTGCTAATATTGCGATCGCAGAAACTCAATTTGCTAACCAACGCGACCTAATTCGCTTTGATGTGGAACAATATTATTTTCAGTTGCAGTCTAATTTAGATAACGTGCAAACTTCAACTTTGGCTTTAACCCAAGCTAGAGAAGCTTTGCAAATAGCTAGATTGCGTTTACAAGCTGGTGTGGGTACGCAAACTGAGGTGATTTCTGCAGAAAACGATTTAACTAGGGCTGAAGGTAATCGAGTGACAGCGATTTTAGATTACAATCGCGCTTTGGCTAATTTACAGCGTTCCGTCACTTCGAGAGCTGCACGTTAGCGCCGCTATACACAAGTTCAAACTCTTTAGGGGGCGGGTTGAACCAAAATATTTTATTACCTAGATATTTTACAAAACCCACCCCTACAAAAATTGAAAGTTGGGGATTTATGTGAGATATAAATTCATATCCGCTCAGAAAATCGAGGTAAGGTGATGTTTCAGTCAGAAAATTATCTTCCTTTAACCTTAATTTTAACTAAGCCGTTTTTACTTTAAAATTGATTGAACTCCCACTTGAATATTAATTTGGTTTTTAAGTGGTTGAAGAAATGTCTCTGTACCATATACATATTCACCGGAAGAAACACTAGTAACAGCTTCAATACTGAAATTTGGGCTGTCCACACCAACTTGATAGTTCGCAACTTGCAAACTATAAGTACAGCCATTGACGATTGTGCTACCACTGGCTTGAGTAGAGGCCAAATTATAGTTTTGATTATTGGTAGTACCTCTTAAAACAACCTTGATGCTACTACAAGGAGTTTGCAAAATAGGATGTGATAAATTACCCACAAGAGTTATATTTCCATTGACTAAAGTCATGGTATTGCTATGAATTTGTGTTCCTAGATAAACTTGAGGTCTTGCTGAGGCTTGATTGGTATTCAGCAAAAATGTCATGCTGCTAATAACAGATGTCGTAATCAAAGTGCTTAAAGTAATAGATTTAGCAGAGAATTTCATCTTGGTGGACTCCATTAGTAAGTATTTCAGCTTAAAGAACGCAAAAGTACCGCTTCATTTACTTAATAGATCCGGTTGCAAGTTTTTATGCAGCAGCAATTTTGACCAAGCAGTGATGATTGCGATTTACCCCACTGTGCAATGCAACTAGTGCAACTATCACAATCTGATTTGATGTGACAAAATTATTTGTATAGATAGGGAATCGGAAAGATAATTTTACTGATTTTTGGCAAAAATCAAATATGCTTAATCTACTCTGATTACATAACCACTTAGTTTTACATCTGAATAGCACTAATTCTAAAAACGATATAAGCCTGTGAATTTATTTATGGATAACATAGAAATAATTAGGGTTACCAAAGTAGATACAAGGTACAAAGTATAATTATTTTGATCTGCCGAAATTTATTGAGTAAATTGTAATAGCTGAATCTTGATTAATCCGTATTTGTACGGTGACGCAATATCAATTCAAAATTCAAAATTAAGAGAGGTAATGATCGCAAGGATTTGAGCTTGTGTATTTGTAGCCTGCTTTTTTGAATTGGCATGAGTGATGATTAGATTATCTCCAGGATAAGGTTATGAGCCTTAATTCTTATACTGAAAAGTCACCCATTCAGGTGAAGTCACACAGAGAAGCTAACAGCTAAAATAAAGGCAAGCTAAACAATAAGTGAGCAAATTAATCTTGAGTCTGTTGATAACATATATCACCTTTATTCTAAACTTGATTCTCTGAAAAACTGCCGTCATAGCCCATTAACTAACAGCTATTTCCGCAAAACAATCCTTATCGGCTGGTATCATGAATACGTATGTAGAAATCCCCGTGATTGGCAAAAAAATTAAGTATCCGATGCGCTGGCTGATAGGACTAGTAACAGCAGGTGCATTGGTTGTAGGTAGTACTACTACCTATAATTTAGTGAATCAGGGAAATAACAAACAAGATATTTCGGAATTAACAGTTCCCGTAGAAACCCAAAGCGTTACCTTGCGGATTGCTGCTAGTGGGAAGGTAGTACCAGTTCAGAGTGTCAATATCAGTCCCAAAAATCCGGGGGTATTGGGTGAATTATATGTTGAACAAGGCGATCGCGTTAAACAAGGACAAGTAATTGCACGGATGGATGTGGGGGAAATTCAAGCGCAAATTCTCCAATATCAAGCCAATATCGCCCAAGCCCAAGCCCAACTCGATGAAGCCCGCGCTGGGAGTCGTCCCCAAGAAATCGCCCAAGCCAAAGCACGTTTAGCCCAAGTAGAGGCGCAGTTAGCCTCAGCCCTTGCAGGTAATCGCGCCCAAGAAATCGGCCAGGCGCAAGCGCAAGTAGAATCAGCCCAAGCCCAAGTTAACTTAACCCAAGCCAGAGTCGAGAGATATCGGGAATTAACCAGACAAGGCGCAACTTCTCAAGATCAGCTCGATCAATATATCAGTGAAAATAGCCGCGCCAAAGCTAGTTTACAAGAAGCACAAAAACGTCTCTCTCTGTTACAAAGTGGAACTCGCAGCGAAGAAATCGACGCCAAAGAAGCCGCCGTTACTGAAGCCCGCGCCGCTTTAGTACTGTTACAAAATGGTAGCCGTCCTGAGGAAATTGCCCAACGTCAAGCAGCCGTCAAAGCAGCCCAAGCCCAGTTAAAAGCAGCCCAGGTAAGGCTTGCAGACACAGTAATTCGCGCACCTTTTGATGGAATTGTTACCCAGAAGTACGCCAACGTTGGTTCATTTGTTACACCCACCACTTCCGCATCCAGTAGCGCCTCAGCTACATCTAGTTCCATCGTCGCCGTAGCGCGGGGTTTAGAAGTCTTAGCCCAAGTTCCCGAAGCAGACATTGGCAGAATTAAACCAGGACAACAGGTAGAAATCGTTGCTGATGCTTACCCCGACCAAATATTTAAAGGTAACGTGCGCCTAATTGCACCAGAAGCAGTAGTAGAACAGGGCGTGACATCCTTCCAAGTGCGGGTGGCATTAGATACAGGTTTAGATAAACTGCGTTCCGGCTTGAATGTAGATTTAACTTTTATTGGCGATCGCGTCAACAATGCCTTAGTATTACCTACCGTCGCCATCGTCACCGAAAAAGGTCAAACAGGCGTACTCGTCCCCGACGAAAACAATAAACCTCAATTTCGCCAAGTCACCGTCGGCGCTCAAATCAAAGACCAAATTCAGGTTTTAGAAGGCGTTAAAAATGGCGATCGCATTTTCGTCAACCCACCAAAGGATTACAAGATAGAAAAGTGACGGTTGACTGTTGACTGTTGACTGTTGACGATTGACAAATGACAAATGACAAATGACAAATGAACTTCTTAGAAAGCATCCAAATGGCGGGGAAAACCCTGCTGTCGAATAAGTTACGCAGTGCGCTTACCATGCTGGGAATTGTCATTGGTAACGCTTCGGTGATTGCGATGATTGGGATTGGCGAAGGCGGACAAAGGTATGTTTCCCAGCAGCTTGAGTCTTTAGGGCCAAATATTTTATTTGTGATTCCCGGTAACCAAGAAACCGAACGCATCACCAGAGATTTACCAAAAACTCTGGTTTTGGAAGATGCAGAAGCGATCGCGTCTCAAGTACCCACTGTAGCCAATGTGACGGCAGAATTAAATAGCCGTCAAGTTGTGACTTACCGCAATCGCAATACCGATGTAAATATCATTGGCACAACTCCCAGCTTTTTGGTAGTTAGGGATTTTGAACCCGCCAAAGGACGATTTTTCACCGATATTGATATGAAACGCAGCAACCAAGTTGCTGTATTAGGTGCAGATTTAGCGGAACGATTATTTGGTAGTAGTAATCCTGTCGGACAGCAGTTAAGAATTAAAAATACTAGCTTTCAAGTGATTGGCGTCCTCACAGCTAAAGGTTCTAACTTAGGCGTGAATTACGACGACGCAGTATTAGTACCAATTATTACTACAGCTAATCGCCTAATTGGGCGGACTTCTCCCTATGGTTTAGAGTTAAGCTATATTGTTGCTTCTGCTAAAAACGCTGATAGTGTTGATGCAGCAGAATTTCAGATTACAAATTTACTCCGCCAACGACACAAAATTAACGGCGAAGATGATTTTACAATTCGTTCCCAAAAAGATGCTTTGCAAACAGTGGGGCAGATTACAGGTGCATTAACAATCATGCTAGCTGCGATCGCGGGTATCTCCTTATTTGTGGGCGGTATTGGCATTATGAATATTATGCTAGTATCCGTCACCGAACGCACCCAGGAAATCGGATTGCGCAAAGCGATCGGTGCAACGGAGCAAGATATTTTGTTACAGTTCATCATTGAAGCCGTAATTGTTTCCGCCATTGGTGGTTTTGTCGGAACTGCGGTTGGTGTTGGTGGTATTTTCTTAGTCGCCGCCTTAACACCCTTAGAAGCTGGCATTTCTTTTGTAGCAATTACAATGGCTGTGGGTATTTCTGGGGGAATTGGTTTATTCTTTGGCGTCGTACCTGCAAGACGCGCCGCCAAACTTGACCCAATTGTCGCCTTAAGAAGCGCGTGATCATTGGTCATTTGTCATTGGTCATTCGTAAAATCATACCGTAGGGGCATCGGCATTGCCGTGCCCTCCTGCAACCCATTTAACAACTCAACGAATAACAATATGATTTTTCCAGGTGCAGATTAAATTTGCATCATCATGGGAATTGATATTTATGGGATAGCGCAGGATTTTTAATTAAAAAGGGATATTAAAAAGGTAATCTTGAATATCAGAATTATGTCGCGGGTTTTCTGGATCGTCTGCCCAACGCCGGGGATTACTGACAATATATTCTCGAATGTTATTTATAGATTTTTCTTCTCTACCAATGAGTTCGTAAAAATTGCGTTGCCAGATTGATTGGCTGTGAGTCTGCCAAATTATATTAATACGTTTGCTAACAACACTTTTATAGCTACCAATAACCGTAGAAATAGAACCACGTAAAGGTTTACCGAATTTTCCTATATTGTATTCGATGTTTTGATTGAAGGGATAGCAATGCAAACCACCAACAGAGTTATCGATAATAATTAAGATGCCATGTATATGATTAGGCATGATTATAAATGTATCTAATGCAATGTGAGGAAAATGATCGGGTATTGTTTGCCAACAGTGAAAGGCAATATATCCTAAAGTATTTAATTGCATTTCACCCTGAACCACATTACCAAATAAACATTGCCGTCCTTTAGTGCAAATAGTGATGAAATATGCACCAGGTTGAGTGTAATTGTACCCTTTCAACCGAATAGAACGGCGATGGTGTTTTTGCGGATCGTAGGGCATTAATTTTTGAATTTAAATATTTGCCATTGTTGCCCATTTTAATCGACATTTTTGCCATTCATCAAGATATACACTGTAGGGGCATGGCAATGCCATGCCCCCCAACCAATTTGGCAACTCAACGAATCACAATATTATTGGTCACCGGATATTTTATATATCAAATATGCTGATTTATATCGGGATGATTATATGTAAATTGTTGGCGGTGATGCATATCTATTGGGGGGCGAGGCATTGCCTAGCCCCTACGTAATATATTTGTGGGGGTTTGATGTTTTGTGTTGATCGCGAGATGATTGGAAGGGCAATATTCACCTTTTTTACACCATCATTCGCCATCAGAACTCGGCTGTTGCACTTCAAAGCACGAAGTTCCGAGTAAAAAGCCTCAGCGATCGCTCTTTTTGCACCATCATTTGTCATCGGAACTCGAAACGCCGAGTAATTTACTCGAAGTTCCGAGTTATTTTCTTCAAGGTTGCAGTAAATAAGTGCGATCGCCGAGTGATTTTCTAGGCGGTTGCTGTTTCTGGCTTGGCTTTGCGAGATTTGCGGGCGAATCTTTGCCCCATTTCCTCAACTACTGTCTCTAAACCACCACCTTGTCCGCTAGCTTTGGCGTAGTTGTACACTTGTAAGGCGGCTGCATAGGCTTCGCTACCCACTGCTAGAGATGTATCATCGACTAATTCATGTAATTGGGATAGTGACAGCAATACAGGATATAACGCCTCAAATAATTGTATGTCTTTGCGCATTTCTTCCATGTCAAACGAGCGCGGTAAGAACTCCGGATTCTGTGTAGCTATCTCTAATGCTTTACTAACAAAGGCGCGGCTTTTATCTCCCATCTTCGGTAATGCTTTGCGCTCTTCGTTTGTTAAATCAATTAAAAATGGTAGCTTTTCTTTAATAGTGGCGATGGCTTGCAACACTTCATCTCTCTGTTTTTGCGCCAGTGTTGCACTAATTGGGGCTGTGGGCATGAAAATTATCCTCCTAAATTTTACTTAAATTTAGAGTGCCCACATATACAACTTAAATTACAATGAGATGATGGAAAAAGGCAGAATATTTTGTAGCTTTTTTCAGCAAGCTAGAGATAATAGTTTAAAACCAAAGACGATTAAACCTAATAAAACCTTTAACTGTCGGCAATCGCATTAATATTTTAACCAATCATCCAAAAAATACATCCCTTCTGCCCGGTCACTGAGCCTGTCGAAGTGCTGCCTTCTGCCTTCTGCCTTCCTCAATCACTTGAGAAAAATCACACATCGCGCTAGGCTTCATTAGCGTAACCGCACGCTGTATAATCAGGCGATGACAAATCCGCTCTCTTCCGTAATTCCCTCTTACACTTGGAATCGTCCCCTTGGTCTTGGTTGGGACAAACCCTACACTGTCCGTTATGCTAGCAATATTGATGATGGCCCTTGGCATGGTATGCCTTTAGGTGGCTTTGGTGCTGGTTGTATTGGGCGTTCTTCTCGCGGAGACTTTAATTTATGGCATATTGACGGGGGAGAGCATACTTTTAAGAATATCGCCGCCTGTCAATTTAGCGTGTTTGAGTCTTCTGGCTCATCTTCCCAAGCTTACGCTTTAT
Source organism: Calothrix brevissima NIES-22 (assembly GCF_002367995.1). Classification (GTDB taxonomy): domain Bacteria; phylum Cyanobacteriota; class Cyanobacteriia; order Cyanobacteriales; family Nostocaceae; genus Aulosira; species Aulosira brevissima. The sequence goes on along the minus strand of NZ_AP018207.1, from coordinate 5,271,187 downwards.
CTACCGCAGCACCGGAGGATGGTAGTCTCGGTGCTTGGCGATGGTATCCAGCTAGCCAAGAAACAGGCGACACTTCCCACACGGGTAATTATCACGCGCTGTATCCCCGCAGTTGGTTTGTCTACGAAAATGTCTTACAAGCACAGTTAACTTGCGAGCAGTTTTCGCCGATTTGGGCAAATAACTATAAAGAAACTAGTTATCCGGTGGCAATATTTCTCTGGAACGCCCATAATCCCACAAATGCACCGATTACTTTGAGTATTATGCTCACCTGGCAAAATATGGTGGGCTGGTTTACTAATGCGTTGAAGTCGCCCAAGGTGAAAATTCGCGATGATGGAAGTCCAGTATATGAATATCAGCCGCGTTTGGGGGAGAGTCAAGGTAATTACAACCAATTAGTCGAAAATCAGGAATACATTGGTTGTTTTTTATCCCAGGTTACGGAGAATCAACCTGTGCAAGAGGGTGATGGTAGCTGGTGTATCGCTACCTTGAAGCATCCCCAAGTGGAAGTGTTTTATCATACGCGCTGGAATCCGGCGGGTAGGGGTGAGGAGTTGTGGCAAAGCTTTGCTGGTGATGGTTCTTTGTCCAATTATGTTGATGAAACCCCTGCAACAGATAATACACAGGTAGGAGCAGCGATCGCAATTCGTTTTACTCTGCAACCAGGGGAATCTTTAGAAATTCCCTTTGTCTTAGCTTGGGATTTCCCGGTAACAGAATTTGCAGCCGGAATTAACTATTACCGCAGATATACAGATTTCTTTAATCGTAGTGGTAAAAATGCTTGGGCGATCGCATCTACTGCCTTAACAGAATACCAAAATTGGCGATCGCAGATTCAAACTTGGCAGCAACCCATCCTCGAACGGGAAGATTTACCAGCTTGGTTGAAAATGGCTTTATTTAACGAGCTATATGACCTTACCAGTGGTGGTACACTCTGGAGTGCAGCCTCAGAACTCGATCCCATCGGTCAATTTGCTGTACTAGAATGCTTGGATTATCGCTGGTATGAAAGTTTAGATGTGCGGTTGTATGGTTCTTTCGCTTTGCTGATGTTATTCCCAGAACTGGAAAAGTCAGTTATCCGCGCTTTTGCAAGAGCCATTCCCCAAAGCGACGACAATCAACGCATCATTGGTTATTACTATACAATTGGCGCAGATACCACAACCGCACCCCGGAAAATTGCAGGTGCAACACCCCACGATTTAGGCGCACCGAATGAGCATGTCTGGGAGCAAACCAACTACACCTGCTACCAAGACTGCAATTTATGGAAAGATTTAGGCAGCGATTTTGTTTTGCAAGTATACCGAGATTTTCTGCTCACCGGCGCTGATGATATACAGTTCCTTGCTGATTGTTGGGATGCAATTGTGCAAACTCTCGACTACCTCAAGACTTTTGATAAGGATGGCGATGGGATTCCCGAAAATTCTGGTGCGCCGGATCAAACCTTTGATGATTGGCGGTTACAAGGTGTCAGCGCATATTGCGGCGGTTTGTGGATAGCAGCCTTAGAAGCTGCGATCGCTATTAGCAATATCTTACTCCACAAAAACCTTGGCGACCTTGGCGTCTTGGCGGTGCAAAAATCCACCTATCAAACTTGGCTACAACAATCTCGCCCCATCTACGAAGCCAAACTCTGGAATGGTAAATATTACCGCCTAGATAGCGAGAGTGGTTCTGATGTCGTCATGGCGGATCAACTATGCGGACAATTTTACGCCAGGTTACTAGGATTACCAGATATTGTAGCAAGCGATCGCGCTTTATCTGCCCTGCAAACAGTATATGATGCTTGTTTCCTTAAATTCCAAAATGGTCAATTCGGTGCAGCAAACGGCGTTCTTCCCGACGGTTCGCCAGAAAACCCCAAAGCCACACACCCCTTAGAAGTTTGGACAGGTATTAACTTTGGAATAGCAGCTTTTCTCATCCAAATGGGGATGAAGGATGAAGCATTGCGCTTAACACAAGCCGTAGTCAAGCAAATTTACGACAACGGTTTACAGTTCCGCACACCCGAAGCCATCACCGCATCCGGTACCTTCCGCGCCAGCACTTATCTTAGAGCAATGGCGATTTGGGCAATTTATTTAGTTTATTAGTTAGTTGTCAGTTGTCAGTTGTCAGTTGTCATTGGGCATCCTTTCGACTTCGCTCAAGGCTAGTGGGCATTGGGCATTGAAAATTAATTTTTGCTCCCCTAGCCCCTAGCCCCTAGCCCCTCTACCTATCTACTTAAGTATTTTGAAATTTGCAACTAAAGATACATAAAAAAAAAGATATAAGTTTTATGATTTGCGTTTTGCAGCCTACTTTACTTGTAGCTGAATCACTGTGTATTTATATCTGTAATGTGATTTTCCGGGTGTTTCAAAATTCAACAGAAAATATAAGTAATACCAGGCAAGATGTCAACTATTAAAGCTGGAAAAGCTCTGTTGTCATAATCTTCCGGTATCGCTACCTTTAATCATTCAGTTTAGTAAACTGCACAAATTTTATGTTCACTACTAACATTTTTTACTTGGATAAAGAAAATAGCTTGAGTGGTCATGTGTCAAAATCAATACTATAACCGCAAAATATTGGCATAAAAAATTTCTAGTTATGACATAAGATAAATTTTTAACAATTTATGCTGAACAGCTTTAAATGCAGGAAAACGTCATAAAATCAATATCCAATTGTTAAAGAGTCAGTAAAATTTTGGTGAAGTTAAAAATCTCTACTGATGAATTTAATTAACTTTGAAAGAGAATGTATCAGTAATTTATGAAGAACTTACAAAAAAGATACATGGTACCTACTAGTAATTTTTTTTCTAAACTTTCACATACAAACAGCCACTGGAAAATGATAACTAAGCAATTGGCGATAAAAGACACAAATAATTGCGTTTTGCTGAGGCTGTTGGAATGAACAACAATCAACAGTGAAAGAATGGGCGATTTTTCGTACTGATATTAGTTGCTGTATTAAACATACAATGCTTACCCATAACCCTAACCTTTAGGTATGCACTGTTCTGCATTATTCAAAATTCAGGGGAATGGAGAATATCTCAGCTATGGGTGCTGTTATCAGGTTAGCAGATGCGATCGCTCTAGCTGATTGATTCACCTTATACCAATTTGAAAAATGATTGCGACAGATGGAAATCTGAAACACTTATCCAATAGATGTTTCACAATCCAAAATCTAAAATCTAAAATCCAAAATGGTATTACATCCAGCTAAATTTCTGACTTCCAGGATTTTTGCTGCTTTCTCCCGATGTGTCATTGTGGAAAAAGCTTCTATTGTTAAAGCTGATAGCAACATCAGCACTGAATTAAAATTTTTACAACCTCAAATTTGCCATGTATCTCAATTAACAAAAAAAGTTTGTCATCAAAATAACAGTAAGTAAGTTTTTTGCAATTAAGTTGATAAAGCTGGAGATTAAATCGGGAATTTTTGTCGATGAAGAATTTAATCTTGATGCTAAATCAGCTACTTTTCCTATTTACAACTATTGTGGAGGTGGCTGATTTGCCAGAGCATTTTTGGCTCCGGTGATGATGGTTTATCTATCATATCATAAACTCAAGATTTTGAGAAATTTTCTATCTTTAATTTAATAATGCTAATCGCATCATGTTAGCGATCGCTGGATCGTATAGCCTTAGCATTTACAAGCTCTAAGTCTTGCTATCAAAGAGTTTACAGTAATAGTATTTGTAGATATTATCCAGATTTCTTAAGAATTATTTTTAATAAGCTTGAGATGCTTAAGATTTTTTCAATAATATCTATACTGCTGATTTTCTCTGCTGTTAAACAACAAAGTCGATGGTAAAATCTTTCAGTAGTATGAGGTAAATAAACGTTTTCATGCAGAGCAAATGAGGGGTAACACCCATCACTCTCTAGAAAATAAGTAACAAAATGTCTGGTTGCACAATACACAAGTAGAAATCACTATGGAATCACTAAATTTAACTGATAAATGTACTATTTTGGTAGATGACATTAACGGCAAAAATGTAGTATAAATAAAAATGTTGTTCTTAAACGTCAAGGATACAGAATTTTTCTTGACTAACCTAATCCTTCAGGAGTTTTACTAATTATCTCCTAATTTCATAGTCACTAAATATACAATCTTTTTATCAGGGAACAGTAATTAGATTAGGAGTAAGAAAATTTCTAGAGGACGAAACTGCATCTACCAAGAGCTATCAGGACACTTTTTTCTACCAGTCATCTAAAATCGTCATTGGTAAATTTTTACCTAAGATTAACTGCAAAGCAAAAGCAGCTTGTTCTATCAGTGCTAGTACCACTTAGTCAGAACTGTGGAACTTGGGAGACTATCTGAAGAGTTACGCTAAAGCATCACATTCAGCTTGATTCACAATCTTCAAGTTTTTGAAAAGGTCAGCTCATGGAAAGAATCATCAGGTTAAATGCAGTCGAAACCTCCAACCAAGGAGAAAATTTGGGGATGAAGCGTTATGATTTCCATCCGCAGAAATATCTTACTCCGCAGAAAGTATCTACATTATCAATTGATTGCAGTGCTGTTGCTATAGCAACACCAACTGTAACTGTATTAGAAAAATACTGGTATCAAGCAAGCAACTTTATTGAAGATAAATTTTAAAAGTTGCGCAAAACTTTTGTTTTTGTTTGCACCAGTCAAGATTTACTCATAGTGCATTACCAAAATATTGCTGCAAATAATTCAGCAAATGCAAGCAGTGTCAAGCTGTTTGCTAATTTCAATTTAAATTACCCCAATTGCAGAACATTAATCGGATAAATTTATCCCCGACAAATAACACTATGAACCAAGATATTCCTAGCATTAGCAAATTAAAAGACTCGATTCCTCCCGAACAATTTGACCAAGTAGTAGAAGCAATTTTAGCTGGAAAGTATTCCTGGGCTTGTGTTTTAATGCTACGGTTTGCGGGCTACAATCCTTTACATTACATTCCTTACCGTACCTACAATCGGTTACTTAAAGAAAACTCGCTGCTGAATCGCTCAAAGCAGCAGCAAAACCCCAACATAAACTTAAATCAACAATCTCCAGAGAAACGCTCTGAGAAGAACGTTTCTCCTGGCTGTTTAGCCAAAATTAAGGACTTAGCTTATCTAGAAGTTGTGAGCAAACAAAAAACAGAAATGCGTAGTCCCCAAGAAAAGTGGTTAGCAAAGTAGATTCAATAACAGCAATCAAATCAAAATTCCAGCGAGAAATTTCTCTACTAGCGCTTTGCGAAATGCGTAATTCTTAATTACCTTTTCGCTGGGGGTGAGAATATTGACAATGGATAGTTTATTGACGCCGTGCTGTCATAGATTCTGCTTTTAATCTCTGCAAGTTTTATTTACCCATTTCTGAATTCAATATCTGGAGATTTGCAGTTAATTAAATAGCTGCCTATTTGCCATGCAGATTGAGAATTTAAGCACGGCAGGTTTATAATTATGTTTAGCCTTAAATTTAAGGCTTGTAGAAAGCTAGCGGACAGATTTGCTTTGTGATACTGAAATTTAAAATATTGAACTTTAGCTTCCCCCTAAAGTAGGGGGACTGCTTTTTGCTCTCTAGAAATATTGATATGGAATTGAGGTGATATTGTGCTCTTGATTATAGCGTATTTAGCCTAATAATTAAACCGTATATATTATTTTAATCAGAGGAAACTCAACAGAAATTAAAAAAATAGTAAGCAAATATTACTCAAAGTTGTATATAGGTAAAGTTTCTTAAAAAAAGACCATTTTTTATAATGAATTCTGCCAAGTTGGCACTAATTAGGCGAGAAAATTTTATAAATTTATAAATGCCAACTGAAACATAGCTAATTAACCAGCTAATTTCATGCATGGGAACAAAATCAATGATTAGTTCTGCTCGTGAAATATATTCAAAGTCTTAGAGAGTAAATAACTCCAACATCAAGACTAAAACTTTGACTGTTGCTGATGGTGGTTCTTTTTCCCAGGAAGCTTGAGCTATAAACAGTAAAAGTTGCGAATTCTCCCATTCTCAACTTTGAATTGCTCTCACCTAGTTTACAGATGGTGGGAGCGATGCTGATAAAACTTCCTTGACTGTGGTTAGTATGGTTTGATTTCAACAAATCATATTTAGCACTTTTAGCAGGAGTGGAAATTTGAAACAGTGACAGTTAAATTCTCGTCAATATTGGTGAAACTTATAGCTCTGAGACTACTATCAAGAAAGTTACATAATCCTCGTTCTCCCAAACAGGATTACAGCTGTTTAAGAAATTAGCAATTTATATTATCAATACTGGAAGCTCATAATTTGTATGGCTTCCAGTTTTTTATTTGTCATTTGTTAGAGACGCGATAACCCTTGTCTATACAATAGTCATTTGTCAGGATTTTAGGAGATTTACTTTTTGTAAAAAAGTTTGGAGCAACCACCAACTTAGTTAATATATTATTAACGATTGTTTAACAAAAAGTTAAATATATGTTTTTTACTACTAAAGATAGATGTATAGATAATTTTTTGCCAACTTTTATAACAAAAGGGTGCGTCTAGAGCATAAAAATTATCAGTGGATTGCTTGTGAATAGAAATAGTAACTGTGATTTCCCAATAGTTAGCATAAAACAAAAGTAAAAAGTATATGAAAATTACTGCTTATTATAGATTAAGTATGATTCAGAAATGTTTTATATAAAGTGTAAGGTCAAATTTATTAATTCATATACATAAATAATTTTAGAAAATTTTCTTAGTTGTTAGTAATTATCAAGTATTATGATAAACCTCTCTAAATCAATTGTGGAACCTGATGAAATCGTTAACCTCCTCAAAAGCGAAATGAATTTTAAAGATGTTTGTCAAAAAGTTTTGTTTCAAAGATTAATAAATCATACAGCCCAAGAAAGGGCTATAAATGTTACACCAGCAGAGATTGAAGCGGAAGCCAATCGCCAGCGCCGGGAGCAGCATTTAGAAAAAGCTTCAGATACTTTAGCATGGTTAGCAGATCAGTTAGTTTCTGCTGATGATTGGGAAATAGGAATTCGCGATCGCTTATTATCAAAGAAGTTAGCCGAAGCATTATTTTCCCAAGATGTAGAGTTATATTTTATTGAAAATCAGCTTGAATTTGAGCAAGTTAGTCTCTACCAAATCATTGTAGAATCAGAAAAACTCGCTCAAGAAATTTACTATCAAATTGCGGAAGCGGAAATTACTTTTTATGATGCGGCGCATATTTATGATATAGATATACAACGCCGCAAGCATTGTGGTTATGAAGGTAATATTTATCGGTTTGCACTGGAACCAGATATTGCGGCGGCTTTATTTAGTGCTTCGACTGAAGAATTGATTGGCCCTTTAAAAAGCGAGCAAGGTTATCATCTTTTTTGGGTTGATGAGTTTATTCCGGCTACATTAACCCCAGAACGTTATCAAGAAATTCTCAATGATATGTTTAATAATTGGTTACATCAAGAGCTAGAATATATGCTTAATTCTTGAGAAAGATATAGCTGTTGACTGTTGACTGTTGACTGTTGACTGTTGACAGACTTGAAAGGCTTTTATTGGTATGATTTTATCTTAGCTTGATGTCATAATTTATATGCTACGGCTATATTTATATTTTATATAAGAAAGGGTTTAGCATTGCTCATTGGTGTCAACTTAACGTGAAACCCGCTTGGTGGCAAGGTTTTGCCCTCACCCCCAGCCCCTCTCCCTCTGGGAGAGGGGAGCCTTTTATTCATTAAATTCCCCTTCTCCCTTGGGAGAAGGGGTTAGGGGATGAGGGCGAGGGTTTTTGTACCCTATATAGCTTTTAGCTTAAGTTGACACCTATGAGCATTGCTAAACCCCTACAGGATATATTTGCTGAGATTACGAATTGGCAATTGCTATTAAAAGCTTAATTTTTGGCTTGTGGTTGTGCAGGGGGAATAGTTACATCTATGGGTGTAACTTGTGCGGATAACTGAGTTAAAGGTGGTTGAATTTCTTTTTGATTTCCGACTACCAAAGTTACCAAATTGTCTGGTTTAAGATATTCCTTGGCTACCCGTTGCACATCGGCGGCTGTGGTGGCGGCTACGGCTTTTTGATAGCGAAAGATAAAATCAGATGGATAGCCATAATATTCGTATCGCATTAAGCGTGAGATGGTTTGGTTAGGGTTTTCAAAGTTGAAAACAAAGGAATTGAGGGTAGATTCTTTGGCGTAAGCTAGTTCTTGTGGCGTGACTCTTTGAGTTTGTAGACGCTTAATTTCTGTTTGTAAGGCTTTGACGAATTGGACTGTAGTTTGCGATCGCGTTTGTCCTCCAGCAATGAAAAGTCCGGGATAATCGTAACGGGGACTCCATTGACCGTATACTGAATAAGCTAGACCTTGACGCGATCGCACTTCATTAAATAATCGTCCGCCAAATCCATTCAATACGCCATTAACTACATCTAAGGCTGCATAATCAGGATTGTCTAACCTTCCGCCTAAATGCCCAATGAAAATATTACTTTGGGTTAACTGCGGCTGATTCACAAAAAACACGCCGCCAGTGTTAGCTTGAGTTACTTGTGGTAACTGGGGTTTAGCCAGTTTGGGGTTAGGTTTCCAATCGCCTAACTTGGCTTGAATGAGCGATCGCATTTTCTTCGAGTCAAAATCGCCCACAATCCCTAAAATTATATTATTCGGGTAAAAATATTGCTGATAAAACTTCAGCAAATCCTCACGGGAAATCTTTTCTATGGAAGCATACTCTGTAGTCCGTGCATAGGGACTATCTTTACCATAGATTAATTTCCGAAATTCCCGAGTCGCTATGGAATTAGGATTATCATTGCGGCGGGAAATATTGCCCTTTTCCTGATTTTTCGCCAAATCTAACTTTTCTGGCGCAAATACTGGCTCCCTCAGCACTTCAGTAAATAAGCCAAACACTGTCTCTAAATCTTCTGTTAGTGCTTCAAAACTCACACTACCAGAAGCTTCACCAATTCCTGCTTCTACCGAAGCGGCGCGTTGTTCCAATATTTGATTGAGTTCGTCGGGGGAATGCTTCTTCGTTCCCCCAGTTCGCATTACCTCACCTGTAAAGTCAGCCAAGCCAACTTTATCTGCGGGTTCTAGGCGACTTCCTGTGCGCACCAACGCCGTACCGCCTATCAATGGTAACTCGCGATCCTCCATTAAATAAACTACCAAACCATTGCCCAAGACAAAGCGCTCGTATTTAGGTAACTTAATCTGAGGTAACGGTGGTAACTGCAACTCCGTGTAATGCTTGGCTGCTGCTGTCGCCGCTAAAGAAAAGTTAAAAGTCAAAAGTACAAAGGCAAAAGCAATCACTAAAGCGTAAATCAACTTCTTGCCATTTTGGATTCCGAATAACATCTGCCTTTTACTGTGGTACCTGTGGATATTTCTTTTCATCGGTTCTTTGCGGTTCCTCATCCCTGTTTTGACAACAACTTGCCAATTGTGCGATTTTCGGCGGTAAACGATGCTTTTGCTACTCGTTGCACATCAGCAGCCGTAACTGCGGCAATTTCATCCAATTGCTTAAACAAATTCCGCCAAGAGCCAGTTTTTACCTCATATTCCAACAACTGCTGCGCCATGCCCATATTAGAATCGAGGGTGCGTAACAAATCTGCTCTAGCTTGGGTTTTCACACGCTGCAATTCCGCATCGGTGACAGGTTCAGTTTTCAATTTTTCAATTTCTGTGCCTAAACCTGCGGCTAATTCATCAACTGTATGTCCTGGTGCTGTCAGCGCATAAAATAACATCAGGTTTGGGTATTTATCGCCAGGAAAACCACTATAACCTTGAGCAGCTAAAGCCAATCTTTTCTGTTCCACTAAAGATTTATACAACCGCGATGTGCGTCCATTGCTTAATAAACCAGCAATAATTTCATACACAGCATTATCGGGATGGGTAATTGCTGGACGATGATAACCTTCTAAATACCAAGGTTGGGAAGGTAATTCTACAGTTACCTCTCTGGTTTGCGCCTGTGGTGGTTCTGTAGGAATTGGCTGAACAGTTTTTGTTTTTGCGGGGAAGCGTCCGAAGTAGATTTGCGCTAGCCTTTTGACTTCATTGGGGTTCACATCACCCACAATTGCGATCGCTAAATTACTCGGTACATAATAATTGTTAAAAAACTTTTGCACATCATCCGGTGTCAAATTGCGGATATCCTGGTCATAACCAATCACCGGTCGTCTGTAGGGATGAACTTTATAGGCTGCATCGATAAATTTTTCGATCATTAAGCCAATGGGGGAATTTTCTACCCGCAAACGCCGTTCTTCTAGAATTACCTCTTTCTCTTTATAAAAATCGCGGCTGAGTACAGGTTCGAGAAAACGTTCCGATTCTAAAGACATCCACAATTCCACCTTATTGGCGGGGAAGCTATAAAAATAACGAGTCGCCTCCGTAGAAGTATTGGCATTTAAGCCTACACCTCCAGCTTGTTCGACAATTTGTCCCATTTCATTTTGCTTGCTGAGTTTGGTTGCTTGCAATTCCACCCGATCAAACTCAGCTTGTAGCTTCGCCAGTTCCTCTGTTTTACCTGCGGCTTTTGCAGCTCTAATTTTGGTGTCTAACTGTTGCAGTTGGTCTAATAGTGGTTTTTCTGTATTGTAGTCTTTTGTACCAATACGCTTTGTACCCTTAAATGCCAAATGTTCTAGAAAGTGGGCTACACCAGTTTTTCCATCTGGCTCATCCACACCGCCAACATCAGCATAAGTTAAAAAAGATACTACTGGGGCTTGATGGCGTTCCAAAACAATGAACTTCAGACCATTATCTAGGCGAAACTCCGTCAACTGCTTGATGACGCGATCTAGATACGGTTGAATCGAAGTCGGAGTTTTGCTACTTGGCTGGACTTTTGGCGCTGGAGGTGCTGTAGTTTGGGCTAGCGCCACCTCTGGAAGTAAACTACTCCACAAAAATACCAGAGTTAGCAAAGTCACAAACATCCGGTAAAGCATCACGGATAATCTTTGGGAAAAATTGAAAATTGCTCTCCCGCAATTGGGCTGATTCATAAGCGAAAATTTCAGTAAAGTTTCATATTAATTCGTAATTACTCATTCGTAATTCGTAATTCAATAGAGATTGATAGCTCATTTAGATAAACGACTTGTTTTGTGTTTATGTTTCTTTTGTAGAAGCCAGATAAATGGAAAGCTTCAGCTTGATTTATTGTTAAATCTTTGTCACAAAACATGATTACGAATTATGAATTACAACTACGAATTGTTTAATACCTCAGAGGCAGGTTAAGAGAGAAACAGAGCGTTAATCTTGTATTAAGCTTTCTGTGCTTTTTGGATTTGCTGTTAGACAATAATGCTACAAGTCGTGTTCCGGAAATCTCCCAATAACTACTATGCGAGTTTTTAATTCTTCTCCTCCCTCAGAGGCACAGACACGTACCCGCATTTTACAAGCGGCACAAAAATTGTTTGCCTCCCAAGGTTTTGATGGTACCACTACCCGCGACTTAGCACAGGCCGCTGGTGTAGCCGAGGGTACTTTGTTTCGTCATTTTCCCAATAAAAAGGCAATTTTGGTAGAGGTGGCGACTAGTGGCTGGGTAGATATTCTCACAGATTTGCTGACAGAATTAAGCGAAATGGGCAGTTATAAAGCCGTAGCCCAAGTAATGCGCCGCCGGATGTGGAATTTGCACAAAAATGTCGATTTAATGAAAGTTTGCTTTATGGAGGTGCAGTTTCATCCAGATTTACGCGATCGCATTCAATCGGATGTGATTGAAAAAATGACAGATGTAGCTGAGGCTTTCTTTCAAACGGCGATGGATAAAGGCATTTATCGCCAAACCGATGCCAAACTAGTGGCTAAGGTATTCTTGGGAATGTTTGCGATCGCCGGCTTTTCCAACAATACCCTCATGGAACCAAACGCCTCTCCCCAAGAAATGCAGCAAATGGCTGAAGGACTCGCGGATATCTTTCTCAACGGTGTACTCGCCAAAGAATAAGGGACTAAATGAGGACAAGGAGGACAAGGGAGACAAAGAGGACAAGGGAAGGAGGACAAAGGAGAAATGACTCTTTCATTACCAATGACAAATGACAAATGACAAATGACAAATGACAAATGACCTTTTAACTAATTTGTCGTGCTTGATAACTCCACTGCTGTACTAACTCGATAGCTGGACACAAATCTCGCCGTTGCATTGTGGCTACTTGCAAGCGGAGAATTTGTTGGTGTAATCGGTGTGTAGGAACCTGCGCTAATTGGGCTACAGAACCAATACCCGCGTGTAATAATAAACCACAATATTGCGTCCCCACAGTGGGAATTCGCGCCAAATCAGCCAAGGCTACCCATTTATTTACATATTGCAGGTGAACTTGTAATTTATTTGCTAACGCCAACTTTGCTTCTGGGGTTTTCCCTTGCTTGACTAATAATCCTGTGGTGGTAATTCCCCAGCTTTGCAATTGAGATTGTTCTTCTAGACTCAATCCCGGTAATTGTTCAATCGGCCAGTCACACCCTTGAATGGTGTTATTACTAGCGGTTTGTTTAGAAGGCATTTCTTTAATTAAATAAGGGCTGTTGTAACTATTGTGCCGTAGAAAGTTCGTGAAGGCAGATGGCAGATGGCAGATGGCAGAAGGTTACAAGGCATGATAATTCAATTTTATAATATCTATAATTTCTTAATTTTGAGTTAAGAATCAAGCCATTTTATGAACTGAATTATTAATACATAAACTAAATATTTGTCATATAAATACATATCTATTGTAGGAGTTTAAGCAGTGCTAAACCGTCCATAAACCGAGAGCGATCGCATAACCAGAAAATATTGCTTGTGCTTAGATCCCCGACTTCTTCAAGAAGTCGGGGATCTGTTAATTATGTTTCTATTATCTAATTTTCTTTCTACGTTCTTCATTTTTCCTATCATACAAAAACCATTCTTCATCACTCATATGTTGGGCATGTTTTATCCTATGTACAGCCAATTCTAAATACTCAGAATTAATCTCACATCCTAGCCATTTTCTACCTAATTGTTCAGCCGTTACTGCTGTAGTACCTGAACCTAAAAATGGGTCAATTACAATATCTTGGCGTTGCGATGAAGCTAGAATAAATTTTCTGATCAATGCTTCTGGCTTTTGAGTAGGATGTTTAGTTTTCTCATGCATTCCATTACAAGTTGTGGGAATTTCGATGACATCTCTGGGTTTAGCACCTTTTAAATTTGGGTTCCATATCTTTCCATTATTCTTACCATTATTACCATACTGACTAGTATTAGCTTGGGGATGCAAGGGATATTTTAAAGTGTGTTCGCCATATAATATTCTGACGTTTTCGATATTCATATAGAAATTCTTAGACTTACGAAAATGCAAAATACTTTCATGGGAACGTCCCCAATCTTTTGCTAAATTAGCTTTATTTTTATAGTGCCAAATCAGCCAGCGACATCCTTTAAAGAAACGAGACGCAGGTAATTTAATATCAGCTAATATTTCCGAAAAACCACAAATATAAAAACTACCTGTAGGCTTAAGAATTCGCGAAACTTGCTCAATCCAAATTACAGACCATTGTACATAAGCTTCCTGCGATTCAAAATTATCCCACTCGGCTTTTTTAATATTATATGGAGGGTCAGCAATTACTAAATCTACTGATTCAGTTTCTAAACTAGATAACCACTCTATTGCATCTCCCCGCCAAAGTTCACCATTTTCATGGGCATAAAATAATTCCATAGCCTCTATATAAATCAGTCAGCATCAATAACAGCAATTTGTTATTACCGATCAACACTAATCCTGACCAATTATGCAAGAGGTCTATTGTAATTATTTATGAACTAAGCTGCTACAATTCGTAATTCTTTGAGAAGTTAATTGTACAATTCCCCACGCATCACTGTAACCGCTTGCCCAGCTAAATAAACGCGATCGCCTCCGGGATAACGCACCTTGACAACCCCCCCACGACTGGATGCTTGATAAGCTAAAAACTCATCCTTACCTAAGCGATCGCGCCAATAAGCAGCGAGACAGCAATGTGCAGCACCAGTTACAGGGTCTTCATTTATACCTAATCCCGGCGCAAAAAAGCGAGAGACAAAATCATACTCGGAATCAGCTTGCGTAATGCTAGTAACGATCACATCAGCCACAGGTAAGCTTTTCAATTGTTGAAAATTTGGCTGTAACTGTCGTACCAAATCCTCAGACTCCAACTCTACCAAATATCCGAGGGAATTCTGCACCACAGATTTACAAGCTACACCCAAAGCTTGACTCAGTTCTTCTGGTACAGCAATAGATTGTGAATGATTCACCGGAAAATCTAATTCAATCCATTCACCTTGTTTTGCAGCAATTAATACACCACTTTTAGTATAAAAACGGGCAATCTCATCTGGTGATAAATGTCCTTCTGACCAGAGTACATGAGCGCTAGCTAAAGTCGCATGACCACAAAGGGGTACTTCTACAGTCGGTGTAAACCAGCGCAAATTAAAGCCATCATTCTGTTTGACGAGAAAAGCCGTCTCCGATAAATTCATTTCCAGCGCCACATTCTGCATCCAGCGATCGCTTTCGGGAGTTGGTAACACACATACAGCAGCCGGATTTCCTGCAAATGGCGTATTGGTAAAAGCATCCACCTGTGTAATTATTTGTCCCATAACATCACCCTTGTATTTAGCTGTATTTAGACTGCGATCGCCTTTAACAACTTAATATAAAAAATAATACATTTGCCGAGTATATTTTTTATACAATTGAGTCAAATAACTCAAGCATCGTAGTTGCTAGGTTTTATTAACGACAAAATACAAAAGGGTAATTACAGGGTTTATAACAATTAGTTAGTAATAAAGAGATGATTAACTAGGCGATCGCTCAAGAAAAATAATGGCTCTTAAACAGAGATTTAGTCTATGTTAAAAACTGAGCCAAATTACCGTTTAAGAGTTCCGAGCAATGCTTAATCAAAACAAACAATTGAGTTTTAAAATTCTTGGTGTCATTTTTGCAGCTATGAACTTAGTATCGCTTGCTGTAGGATTAATTGGCTGCTCTAATGAAGTTCAAAACCCACTCAATCAAACTGAGCAACAAAAGGAACAGTACAAAAATCAATCAAATCAAGAATCTGAATCGAATCAGAAGAATAATGACGATGACGATGATGATAACGATGATGAGAAAAAAGGTCATCTTAAAGATGACAAAGACGATGATGATAAAGACTAATTAAAACGAAGTTAATCGGTTTTGGAAGAATGTTTCAGTCACACCTAAATCTCTGACTGAAACTCCAAATTCATAGAATATAGGGGACTTACAAAAAATAAATTACCCATATTTCGTAGTGCGAGCATCTTGCTCGCTGGTGTTTAAAAGCGAGCAAGATGCTCGCACTACAAATTTATTGGGTATTTAAAAAATTGGATGTCCCTAGAGCAAAAATATGAGATTTTTTAGCCATAATAATTTATACAGCATATTTCAGATAAATGAGGTACGCGCTTAGGGGCATGGCAGTGCCAGTGCCCCTACAATCAACGATCGTTTCTACCTCACCAACTGGCAATCTGTTGTAACTCATAATTCATAACTCATAATTCATAACTCATAATTCATAACTCATAATTCATAATTCATAATGCTTATCCCCAAAACCTCAAGCTCTTTAATTGATACTTTACGTCAAAGACGGCAAAGACTAGCTCAAATTATAGATTTTCCCGCAGTTTTTTGGTCAGGAAGCAGCAATCCGCGCAATTTTGCTGCTAACGTCTATCCATTTCGCGCTAGCAGTCATTTCCTTTATTTTGCTGGGCTAAACCTACCAAATGCGGCAATTCGCTTAGAAGCAGGGAAGCTAGAGTTATTTATGGACGATCCTCATCCTAGCAGCGCCCTATGGCATGGAGAAATGCCCAAACGAGAGGAAATCGCCCAAATTATTGGCGCTGATAGTGCTAAACCAATGTCAGAATTAGAATTCTTGGTAGCCGACGCAGCCACGATCGCAGTTCAAGATGCAGCCACATGGACAAAACAATCCCAACTGCTAAATAGGTGGGTTTTACCGCAAAATCCCCCCCAAGGAATTGATTTAGAGTTAGCCAAGGCTGTTGTATCCTTACGCCTCACCCACGACGAAGGCGCGTTAGCCGAATTACGCAAAGCTGCGGCTGTCAGTGTAGAAGCCCATAAAGCCGGAATGTCAGCCACAATGCAAGCAAAACGGGAAGCAGAAATTCGTGGGGCAATGGAAGGAGTTATCATCGCCCATAATATGACTACTTCCTACAACAGTATTGTCACAGTCCACGGCGAAGTATTGCACAACGAGCATTATCACCACCCCTTACAACCAGGCGATTTACTATTAGCCGATGTGGGTGCAGAAACAGACACAGGCTGGGCGGCAGATATTACGAGAACTTGGCCTGTATCTGGTAAATTTTCATCTACCCAAAGAGATATTTATGATATTGTCCTAGCCGCCCATGATGCTTGTATTGCCAAAATCCGTCCTGGTGTCGAGTATGGCGAGATTCATTTATTAGCAGCCACAGTAATTGCCGAAGGATTAGTAAATTTAGGCATTTTACAAGGAAATGCCGAAGATTTAGTATCTAGAGATATTCATGCTTTATTTTTCCCCCACGGTATCGGGCATCTCTTAGGCTTAGATGTGCATGATATGGAAGACTTGGGAGATTTAGCAGGCTATGAAGAAGGGAGAAACAGAAGCGATCGCTTTGGCTTAAGCTACCTACGTTTAAATCGTCCTCTCCGCCCAGGAATGCTAGTCACAATTGAGCCAGGTTTTTATCAAGTTCCAGCAATTTTAAACAATCCTCAAAATCGCTCAACATATCAGTACACAGTCAATTGGGACAGATTAGCGGAATTTGCCGATGTCCGAGGAATCCGCATCGAAGATGATGTATTAGTGACAGCAGAAGGCAGCGAAGTTTTAACGGCTGCATTACCCAATGATGCCGATACCATAGAACAATTAGTCAATAGTCAGAGACGCGATTAATCGCGTCTGTACAATTATCATTTATCCTCCTTGTCCCCCTTGTCCTCCTTGTCCCCCTTGTCCCCCTTCCCAGATATGTATCAGGTTGCTCAAGTCGCAAGGAAAACTACTAAGCTGGTAAATAGCACGTTTAAACTCTACTGAAAATTTCTACTGCCTCACTACCTGTAATCGAAATTATGTTTGATGCATTAGCCGATCGTTTAGAATCTGCCTGGAAGAAACTACGGGGACAGGATAAAATTTCCCAGTCCAACATTCAAGATGCTTTGCGCGAGGTTCGCCGCGCTTTGTTGGAAGCAGATGTCAACCTCCAGGTAGTTAAAGATTTTATTAGTGAAGTCGAAGCCAAAGCACAGGGATCTGAGGTAATCGCTGGCGTGCGCCCTGACCAACAGTTCATCAAAATTGTTTACGATGAACTAGTTCAGGTGATGGGGGAAGAAAATGTCCCCTTGGTAGAAGTCGAGGGAGAAACTACCATTGTCCTCATGGCTGGATTGCAGGGTACTGGTAAAACCACTGCTACGGCTAAGTTAGCTTTGCATCTGCGGAAATTAAATCGCAGCTGTTTGTTAGTAGCTACAGACGTATATCGTCCAGCCGCGATCGATCAGTTAATTACCTTAGGTAAACAAATTGACGTACCAGTTTTTGAACTGGGAAGCGATGCAGATCCCGTAGAAATCGCCCGCCAAGGTGTAGAACGCGCTAAAGTAGAAGGCATAAATACAGTAATTATTGATACTGCTGGTCGTCTGCAAATAGACGCAGATATGATGGCAGAATTAGCCACAATTAAACAGACAGTCCAACCCCAGGAAACCTTGTTGGTAGTGGACTCGATGACTGGTCAAGAAGCTGCCAATTTGACCCGTACCTTCCATGAAGAAATTGGCATTACTGGTGCAATTCTTACCAAGCTAGATGGTGATAGCCGAGGTGGTGCTGCACTATCTGTAAGACAAATTTCTGGCGCACCGATTAAGTTTGTCGGTGTCGGTGAAAAAGTCGAAGCGCTGCAACCATTTTACCCAGACCGGATGGCATCGCGGATTCTGGGTATGGGCGATGTCCTCACCTTGGTGGAAAAAGCCCAAGAAGAAATTGACTTGGCAGATGCGGAGCAAATGCAGGAGAAAATCCTCTCAGCCAAGTTTGACTTTACCGACTTTCTCAAGCAATTGCGCCTGCTGAAAAACATGGGATCGCTAGGTGGAATCATCAAAATGATTCCAGGGATGAACAAGCTTTCTGACGACCAACTAAAACATGGAGAAACCCAGCTAAAACGCTGTGAAGCCATGATTAACTCCATGACTCGCCAAGAAAGACGCGACCCCGATTTATTAGCTAGTTCTCCCAGCCGCAGACGGCGGATTGCTACAGGATCTGGCTATAAAGAAGCAGATGTGAGCAAACTTGTAGCCGATTTCCAAAAAATGCGATCGCTCATGCAACAAATGGGTCAAGGTCAATTTGGTATGCCTGGAATGTTTGGCGGTATGGGTAACGCCTTCGCAGGCGGAGGTAATCGCCCCCCCGCCCCTGGTTGGCGCGGCTACACCGGAAACAATCCCGGCGCAGCGAAAAAGAAAAAGAAAGAGAAGAAAAAGAAAGGCTTCGGCAATCTTTAGTCAATAGTCAACAGTCAATAGTCAACAGTCAACGGTCAATAGTCATCAGCCTAAACAACTGACAACTGACAACTGACAACTGACCAATAACAAATAGCAGTTCATACCCAGCAAGTGCTAAAATTAGCATTCCAGGATGGAAAATTGTGCCTAAAACAAGTTGAGCCTCAACATAGCGGCAATAGCCAAAGATAATTTGTAGGCTCTTTAAGGTCGAAAACTACAGAAAAAAGTCTTTTGACTTTGGACTATTGACTTTTGACCGACACAAAACCGCACTTACTTCCAACTGAAATCTACAAAACAGGAGAACGATTTTTAAATCATGATCAAACTGCGCTTGAAGCGATACGGTAAAAAGCGGGAAGCGAGTTACCGCATCATAGCTATCAACAGCCTCGCTCGCCGCGATGGTCGTCCCTTAGAAGAACTGGGATTTTATAACCCCAGAACCGATGAAGTTAGATTGGACGTTCCCGGAATCGTCAAGCGACTGCAACAAGGTGCTCAACCAACTGACACCGTTCGTCGCATCCTAGTAAAAGCTAATGTTTTTGAACAGGTCAGTGCCACAACAGCCGCATCATAGTATCGGAAACCAATCTTCCTCAGCCAGCCCCAATTACGAAGGGTTGGTGAGGTTTTTAGTGCAGCCGTTTTTAGAATCCCCAGAGTCTTTAAGCGTCGATTGTGAAATTTCCCAAAGTCTCAACAAGGCTTGGATTCGCATCGCTTTTGACAGTGCAGATAAAGGCAAAGTATTTGGTCGGGGAGGACGCAATATTCAGGCGATTCGCACAGTAATTGCCGCAGCGGCCGAAGTAGCTGGACAATCAGTATATCTGGATATCTATGGCAGCAGCGCCTCACGGGAAGGCGGATCTTTTGATGAAGATAGGGAAGAGCGATTACCGCCACCCAAATCAAGAGAACGACGCGGAAACGGAAACGGCCCCAGACCAATCGCCAAACCCCGCACCCGCTAGGTGGAAACTTTATAGCCAGTCTGGGCGGTTTATGATCCGCTCAGACATTCTGGTCAAGAGGAATGGTTAAAAAACGCCAAATTTGGTACTCTGGCAACAGTAGGGTGAGGCATTGCTTGATTAATTAATGGGTGTTTCCCATCAAGAGAGCGATCGCACACTGCTTATAGAAAATCTGGGTCTAAGACTCCGTCCTTCTAAAACGGCTTTACCAATATTTTTGTTACAGTACAAACAGTCGCCATAGGGCATTGGGAGACTTTAAACGGATGTGGAGAGACTATAAGACTACCTAGTAGCTAGTTTCAGTGAAGCGTCAAGGAATCCTCGCTTTTATAGGACGAGGAGGTATGTCAAAGTTACCGATAATCATATTTAACTCTGAACAATCTCTGTCAGGAGGTGAAACCAGGGAGTGGCTGAAGTTCGTTTAGGTGAAAATGAGTCAATAGACTCAGCGCTGAGACGTTTTAAAAAGAAAATTCAAAAAGCCGGCATTTTATCAGAAATTAGACGCCGGGAACGTTACGAAAAGCCTAGTTTACGACGCAAGCGTAAAGAGGAAGCCGCACGCAAAGGTGTGCGCTACTAAATTCAAAGTAGCGTCTTTGCTATGTGGTTAACCTAAATTAACTATCTAATTTAAGGTTTGAAACTATTTGATAGCAAACCTACTAAAAGTAGAGATGTGATTCATCGTATCTCTACTTTTCTCCTTAAAGAGGGGCTAATGAAGGGGGACAAGGGGGACAAGGGGGACAAGGAGGACAAATGACAAATGACAATTGTACAGACAAGGGTTATCGCGTCTCTGACCAATAACTAATAACTAATGCCTTTAAGCGAAAATTTTATAATTAAAAAATACTATGGCAGAGGCCTATAAAATTGAGCTGCCGAATATTTCAAGTGCGATCGCTTTAGCTGGAGATGGAGAAGAAAATCTCAAACTTTTATCCCAGCAAACAGGGGCTAACTTGGTATTACGCGGACAGGACTTACATATTTCGGGAACGCCCAAACAAGTTGATTTAGCTTCGCGATTAGTGCGATCGCTCGAAGAAATTTGGGTTAAAGGTAATAATATCTCCAGTGCGGATATTTCCACAGCCCGCCAAGCTTTAGATACCCATCGAGAAGGCGAATTACAAGACCTACAGCGCGATATCCTCGCCAGAACTCGCCGGGGTGAAGAAATTCGCGCTAAAACCTTTCGTCAGCGTCAATACATTGATGTTCTTCGCAAGCGTGACTTAGTTTTCGGTACCGGGCCTGCGGGGACTGGTAAAACCTTTCTCGCTGTCGTTGTCGCCGTTCAAGCACTCCTCGCGAACCAATTTGAAAAGATAATTTTAACCCGTCCCGCCGTCGAAGCTGGCGAAAAACTCGGTTTTTTACCCGGAGATTTACAACAAAAGGTTAATCCTTATCTCCGTCCTCTTTACGATGCAATTAATGAATTTATCGATCCGGAAAAAGTTCCTAATTTAATGGAACGGGGTGTGATTGAAGTCGCACCACTAGCTTATATGCGGGGACGTACTCTCAATAACGCCTTTGTAATTGTCGATGAAGCCCAAAATACCACACCCGCCCAAATCAAAATGGTTTTGACGCGATTGGGCTTCCGTTCGCGTATGGTAATTACAGGTGACATGACACAAACCGATTTACCAATCAACCAACAATCAGGTTTAGCCGTAGCCTTACACGTTTTAAAAAACGTTGAAGGTATTGCTTTTTGCGAATTTTCCCAAAAAGATGTCGTGCGTCATCCCCTAGTTCAGCGCATCGTCGCTGCTTACGAACAATACGAAAAATAGTTTATAGTCAAAAGTCCACAGTCAACAGTCCATAGTCAAATGACTAACTACTTTTGACCATTGACCATTGACCATTGACCATTGACTCTTGACCTTTGACCCTTGATCCTTAACTCTGAATCATGACTACTACATTGAAAGAATTTTTAACAGCTTGCGAAAACTTAGGAACTTTGCGTTTAATTGTCACTAGCAGCGCTGGTGTATTGGAAGTTAGAAGCAAGTTAGAAAAGCTATTTTATGCAGAATTACCTAACAAGGGTAAATATGCCAATATGCATACCGAAAATTTTGAATTTCACTTGAATATGGATAAAATTACGCAAGTGAAATTTGAAACTGGTGAAGCGAAAAGAGGTAATTTTACAACCTATGCTATCCGCTTTTTAGATGAGAAACAAGAGCCAGCTTTAAGTTTCTTTTTGCAATGGGGTAAGCCAGGAGAATATGAACCAGGCCAAGTAGAAAATTGGCAAGCCCTTAAAGACAAATATGGCGAAGTTTGGCAACCTTTACCCGCCGAAATCTAATACCAATTTGAAAAAAATGCGATAGATTGTAGGGGCAAGGCAATGCCTTGCCCTCTAAAATATATTGATGTGTCGCCAACATTATTTGAATTGGTATAATTTTGGAATTAAGCATAGTGCAGAAGTAAATTGCGTAAATAAATATTATTTATTTATCACTAAATTATCTGCTCTTACATAGCTTTTGCACCGCTCACAATCAAACGCTTAAACAAACCTTCTGACCAACCTGTTTCGCGCAAAACCGCAGATGAAGATACTTCAATATAAGCTTGCTCAATAAAGGCCAAATCAATCATACACATTCGCCCAAGAGCATCTTTTAAATTTGCACTTTTGCCATCTTTTGTTAATCGCTTACCTACCTCATATATTACCGTCGCCATTGCGGGGACAACATGTTGAGGCCCAATACCAAGGCGGACATGAACTAGTCCAATTTTCCAGCGCCTTTCTGCATAAGCATTACCCCAATTATCCATACCTGTAAACATTTCGTGAAACCATTGAATAAAAGTTTCATGGAGGCGATGCATCCGCTCGTTACTCGCATGTAAAATTGCATTCATTTCCGCATCTCGTCCCAAGTATGCATAAAAATGATCCGCCATTTCTGAAGCTAGTTCTAAGCCCCAATTTGCTTCAGATTTCAGCAGTTCTTTATCCTCAGATGTCAAACCAATGCGCTTTTCTAGCGTAGCCATGAAAGTATGTGGATCTAAAGTCATGATTTAGATTTCCTAAAAATTAATCAGCAGTGGATAAAATGGTATTTTGTCAGCGCCAGCAATTTATAAATTGTGAACTCTACGGGAGCATCCCAATTTTGACGCAATACCCTAGAAGGGTATTGCTATACCAACAAAGCCTGCCTTCTTTTGCTAAAAGTTTGATAGCCTGCGTTCGTCGAAGACGTTCCCGAAGGGTAGGCAGGCTTCGTATTTTTAGCCCCACCCTTATAGGGTGAGGGCGTTTTTGCACATTTGGGATGCTCCCAACTCTACAATTTAGAGATATTGACAGAATTCACAATTTATTGTGATTATCTAGGTTTTTGTGAGATAAAATCTTTTGTTTGCGAATTTGCAGAATTAGCCTTAATTACGCTGAAAATTAAGCAACTAAAGGTGCAATTTGAGCCACAGCGCGTTTGATTTCTAAAAACAATAAACCTTGTTTAACAGCAGCATTAGCTAAAACTAGTAAAACTGCATCGGGGCCACAACTCACAACAATTCCAAAACCTTTTTCACCTTCAACTACAATCCGGTCAATAGTTCCTCTAACTAATTCACTACCTATGCGTTCGCCTAAAGAAAGCATAGCTGCTGACATGGCTGCGGTGCGGTCTTCATCCATTTCACTAGGTAATACTGAAGCTAAGGCTAAACCATCAGGACTGACTAAAGCTGCGCCTTGAATGTGGGATGTACCACTAACAAATTCTTGGAGAACCTGTTGCAACATGGAAATATTTATCATGGCTTTTTCTTCAGTAAGTATTGGTAAAATTTGTTGATTAGTTGTTTGTAAATCAATTTGCAAATTTACAGGTTGATTTCTATCCCCAAATATTTGTTTCAATTTTCGGGGAATTAGCTTAAGGATTTTGCCCAAATGCATTGAGGCTAATTTGCTAGCTAAAAAATCTCAGATTTCTATGTCACTGATACTGCGAATTAAGCTCGTTTTCCCTGCACCTACGCAACCTGCGATCGCAATACGTAGGATTTCTTTCTCCATCTCCGCAACAATCATATTTATATAGCCCTTGAGATCATCGCAGAGCTACCTTCTATGAGCGTGAAAGCAATAAAAATTACTCACACTGATATCAGGAGTGCAAATATACTCTGGAATCACATCAGTAATTCCAGTATGCTAGGAAAATTTTGACGTAACTATTCTTCAGCGTAGATGCAACTATCAAGCAATTACACCAGTTATTACGCACCCTGAAACTCGGTCATCAGTACTTTAACGGATTTTACACTATTATTAATTTACTTTTCAAACATTAACTCATTATTTTTTTGTATATAAAGTAGTGTGTTACATCATACAAAGCAAAGTAATTTTCTATCTGCATAATTAGTGAGCTGACAGCTGATAAGTTATGTTTGCTTGTGTTTTTGCTTGCATCAACGAAATGTAACACAATAATCTTGGAGATGAATTTTTACTCGCTAAAAAATTAAGTACTGGCTATGAAGGCGATTTGGAGTTTTTGCTTAGTGGCTTTGTTCCTCTTCGGGTGGAGTGGAAACGCTACAGCTGGGGAATTATCAGAAAGGCTGGCGAAGTTTCCCCAATGGGAGAAATTAACCTCTGTGCAACCTGCTGTAGGTGATTTAGCTTATCCTGACTGGATGGCTGGTGATTGGCAAGTTAAAAGTACATTAGTAGATTTAGTTGCACCTTTAGCACCAGATATAGTTACACCAGGATTTGAAGCTAACCGCAAACAACTTAATCAACCAATAAGTTTTTTAGTCAGATTTATTCCCGAAAAATCTCCGGTTGCTAGCATCAAAACTTTTCCACAGATAAGTAAAAAATCCTCAATCTTAGTAGCCGATAGAGTTTTTAATAGCCTAAATTTAGCCCGTGCTTATTTAGGTAATGAAGCGGTGTTATCTGTAAAAATCGATCCAAATTCGCCTAATCGCCAGATAATATTATTGCGAGGCGATCGCCAATTAGTTTCGATTGTAAGCGATCGCGCCACCGAAACCACTGCTGATGGCGAGTTTATCACTACAGAAGTGTTTCAACAACTGTTTAAAGGTGGTTCTCGTCCTTATTTAAATAAGGTAGAATCTACTACGGCTTACCGTCAAGTTTCTCAATCTCCGCCAACTATAGAAGCGGATCAAGTAACTGCTGTCTACCTTTCTCCTCAAGATCCAGATTACTTTATTGCTAATTCTCAACCAGTTGCACTTTATCGCTATCGCTTAGAATTTTCACCTTCCCAATTAGCAACTACTCCTTAAGATTGATTTCGAGCGAGAGAACTTGACTACATTGTATTACGCATGTAGTATATAAATTCCAAGCTCACGTTCTTGGAAAGAGTGCATCATGGCCAAATTTCGAGACATTATACATTATTTTCGCCCCTACTGGGGTTTGAGTATTTTTAGTATTGCTGCATCCAGCGTTTACGAACTGATTGATTTAGTTGTACCTTATGCCATTGGACAAATTTTAAACATCTTATCTAATGAACCATTAGATAAAC
Organism: Calothrix brevissima NIES-22; assembly: GCF_002367995.1. GTDB lineage: Bacteria > Cyanobacteriota > Cyanobacteriia > Cyanobacteriales > Nostocaceae > Aulosira > Aulosira brevissima. Next base: position 5,245,814 of record NZ_AP018207.1, on the reverse strand, counting down.
CGCTAGGAAGTGCGATCGCAACTTTTTCTCACCTTATTAATTACCCAGTTGATAAAAATCTTTCCTTGGGTATATTGCTAGGGATAATTTTTGTAGCAACGGTTGTCAGAGCGCCTACACAACCTTGGTTAACCAGTTGGTTTCACTGGGATATAGCCTTAAGAGCGCGTCGCGAAAAAACCGAAACAGCCATAGCTAAAATTCTCACTCTCCCACTAGAATTTTATGATGAAAATAACCCCGGACGGATAGCTGGGAGAGTAGCCAGAGGACTGGCTAACCACACTTGGACATATCCAGAAATAGCCGGGCAATTAATTCCCAAATTAATCCGGGTGTTGGGAATTTTTGTATTTATCTTGTTAATTGATTGGCGGATTGCGACTTTATATATAATTTCCTTCGCCATTATTCTCACATTCAGTTTGCGAGATTTGCAAAAGATAATTGGTTACGAAAGCCGACTAGATAGGTATATGGAAAATACCGAAAGTCGCACTTCTGAGCTAATCACAAATATCAAAACTGTCAAAGCATTTGCCACAGAAGGTAACGAACTTAAAAGACAAACACAACGCTTAGAACGGGAACTAAAAGTAGTAGATTACCGCATCCATAAAGGTTACGTAGATCTCCTAACTTGGCAGAAAACAGTAATTCAATTCTGTGTATTTGCCATACTCGGCTTAACTTTAGCCGCCACAGTCGGTGGAAAGATTTCTCTAGGTCATTTCGTCATGACCTTAACTCTTTCCAGCATGGCATATTCTGAGTTAGAACCTATCAGCAACTTAGCAGAAGTATTCGCTCGACGCTATTCTTCTATGTTGCGGTTTCACGAATTTCTCCAAGAACCAACTGGCGCGGATACAGATGGTTTATTAGCAGTAGAAAATCAAGGACAATCACCTTATCAATTTACCGGGAAAATTGAGTTATCTCATATCCATTTTGGATATGATGTCAACCGTTTAGTATTGGAAGATATCAACTTATTGATTGAGCCATACCAAACAGTAGCCTTAGTTGGGCGTTCTGGTTCCGGTAAATCTACCTTAGTTAAACTATTGTTGCGGTATTTTGAACCACAACAGGGACAAATTCTCGTTGATGGACAAGATATTCGCACATTAGATGTCGGCAATTATCGCCGCAGATTAGCGATCGTTCACCAAGAAGTCGATATCTTCAACGGTACTGTGTTAGATAATCTCACCTATGGCAGACCAAATGCCACCTTTGAGCAGGTTCAGGAAGCCTGTAGGATAGCCAGAGTCGATGAAGTGCTACAATGCCTACCCCAAGGTTATTACACCGTTGTTGGCGAACGTGGCGTGAGATTATCTGGCGGACAAAGACAGCGCTTGGGAATTGCTAGAGCCTTGCTCGTAGAACCAGACATACTAGTGTTTGACGAAGCTACCTCCAGCTTAGATTACGAATCCGAGCGTTCCATTCAATTAGCCATGCGATCGATTCAAGGAACCCGCACCACAATCATCATCGCTCACCGCCTGAGTACAGTCCGCGAAGCCGATAAAATTGTTGTTCTCGATCGCGGAAGAATTGTAGAAGTTGGTAGCCACGAAGAACTTTTGCGCCAAGAGGGTATTTACCGCCGCTTGCATTCCTTGCAAGAAACTGGCGAACTCCTGAGTTAGCTTCAAGAAACTGGGTTTATTTACTTAACCCAGTTTTCCCAAAAAATTTTTCTCAACCCCTTGCAGTCTCAAAAACTTGGTGCTAATGTTATAAATCGTGATGCAAAACGGGTCGGTGTCCGAGTGGTTAATGGAGACGGACTGTAAATCCGTTGGTTTGCGCCTACGCTGGTTCAAATCCAGCCCGGCCCACCACTTCACAGTTAAGAGTTATAATCGCTGAGTGATGGTAATTGTCCCAGCATTATAACTCTCAACTATAATAAAATTTAAGTTTTGCCCGTGTGGCTCAGTGGTAGAGCACACCCTTGGTAAGGGTGAGGTCACGAGTTCAATCCTCGTCACGGGCTTTTTATTTTGTCTAGATAATCTACGCTAAATTAAGGGTTTCAGCCCTTACAAAAGATTTAAATGGTAAAAACAGAGTCCTTTACTCATGTTTTTGACTATGATTTGACTATGATTTGACTATGATTTGGCTATTGGGTCAAAATTTTCGTTATCCTGCTTGTTTTTTTGACTATGATTTGACTATGATTTTAGTGGAACACATTATTTTTATAGTCAAATTTTATGAATAAAACACAAAAGGCATCTAAGGGAACAGTAGGTGTTGAATCATTTCAAGATAGATTACGTCTGAGACTGCCAAGACAACTTTATGAAGGTACGCAAAAGTATCTGACTCTGAATTTAGCTGATACGCCTGAAAATCGTCAGCTAGCAGAACAGAAAGCACATCAGATAGATTTAGACATTAAATCTGGCGAATTCGATGAAACATTGGCTAAGTACAAGCCACAAAGACACTTATCAATAGTCAATGCAGATGAACCCCAAATAGTCTTAACAATTTCTGAACTATGGGATAAGTATATTGAGTACAAACGCCAATCTCTCAAACCTAGAACAATCGATAAACTAGCAATACTAGAAAAACATATTAAGCGCTGTCACTATCAGAATTTAGATGAGGGTATTAAAATTCGGCTTGCATTATTACAGCAAACGACTACTTCACAAGCTAAAGATGTACTCATGTATCTGTCAGCAGCTTGTAAATGGGGAATAAAACTTGGTTTAGTCAGATTTAATCCCTTTGCAGGTATGTATAATGAACTTCCCAAGCATAAATGGCAGGATGATTCAAAACCTAATGCTTTCAGTGAAGAAGAAAAGCACAAAATAATTCAGGCTTTTAAAAATCACAAACCATCTAAAGGTATAGGATATAGTCATTATGCACCATTTGTAGAGTTTTTATTTTTGACAGGTTGCCGACCTTCAGAGGCTATTGGTCTACAATGGAAGCATCTTACAGATGATTGTTCTCGAATTACTTTTGACAGTGCATTAGTGCAAGTAGGAAATGGGGAAAGAGTGCGAGTTAATGGTTCTAAGAACAATAAAAAGCGGGTTTTTAATTGTAACGAGAGATTACAAAAACTATTATTAAACATAAAACCAGAAAATCTCGATTTTGAAGCTTTAATATTTCCATCTCCTGAAGGATTATCAATACATTACAGAAACTTTTCACGCCGAGCTTGGGATAAAATTGTAGATCCATTAGTTGGTCGTAAAACAACTCCCTATTCTTGTCGTGATACTTTCATATCTGAACAAATCGCCAAAGGTGTTCCTACGGCTGTAGTTGCTAAATGGTGTGATAATTCGGTAGAAATAATTGAACAAAAATATCTTGATTCTCAAGTATTAGAACAATTGAAGCCACTATAGTCAATTGTATGTTGGGTTGAATGCTGACACCCGCATCGTAGCTTCCTTATAAATTAATTGAGTAATCAGAGCAATCGTAGGTTGGGTTGAGGAACGAAACCCAACACATAAACACCTTGGTATTGTTAGATTTTACTTCTTTAAACTCAACCTACTAGCCTATTATTTTATTATTGAAAAATAACCAGGATAGATATTGTCTATCGTTATAGTCAGGAATATAAAAGCTAAACAAGCTATCTAATTCATTATGGACGAATTTTTATATGAAGCAGGTTATTTTGTATGGAAATCTAGATAATCCGAATAGGTAACGATGAAATTAAGCGGATTACATCTCTACCTGAGAAAGAAAGGCTTGAGAAGTTCTATTTTTTCTTTATAGAGGTATTCGGTGATATTGTATTTATTGAGAGATATCATTCATGGTAATCGGTGCGATCGCACTCTGTTATTTATAGAGAAATCATTGTTCATATAGTACGCACTTTGGGGCATGGCAGTGCCAGTGCCCCTACAATCAACGATAATCTTTACCTCACCAACTGGCAATCTGCTGTAAATTTATTTATGCTAAGTTTATGCCTATTCCTCTAGCCATTATAGTTGCTAATAAGGGAATGATAATAAAGCCAAATAATTCAGCCCTAATTAACCAGATTAGACGGTTAATTTTTGCTAATTCTAACTTGGGTACTTCCCCCCGTAACAGACTTTTCAACCAACCTAAAAAAGAAACAGTGGGATAAATAGACAAACACCCCACCACGATAAAAGCTGCTACTTTGACGTAAAAAACTGGGTTGTTTAAATAGTAATCTGTACCTTTACCAAAATAAAGAACTCGCAAAATACCTGTAATCAGCACAACAATTGCTGCTATACCATAAATCGCATCGGCTATGACAATTTTCCAAGCTTCTTTGAGACTCAAATCTTTGTTTAAGGTAAATGCTTCTAACACCAACGCACCAAAACACAAGATAAAGCTTAAGTAATGCAAATACGCAACGATCGCACTTACCCACATAATATTTCTAAGTTCTACTAGGTTGCTATCTATGACTTGAAATTCCAAGCTAGCATTAAGATAAGCAGCTAAAAAGTAACTATTTATTCAGACAGAATTGTCTTTTTATCACATAGCGTTGATGATGATAGCCTTTGAATCCCTTACTATTGACTAATGATTAATGACTAATGATTTTAACGATGGACGGAAATTCGCTTACCAGGATCTTGTTTTCTTACCCAAGCCAGGAATTTCTGCATTTGTGGCTCATTGCTGAGTTTTTCTAGGGTATTCAGTTCTTTAGCCAGTAGCTTATTATCGAATAAAGCATGAATCTGGCGATGACAAGCAGAACAGATATTGACTGTTTCACCTGGTTCTTGGTGCTTGCGTTTGGTATTTTGTCGCGGAACTAGGTGATGGACGGTTAAATTCGCCATCTCTCTGTGACAGAGTTCACATTGCTCTAATTTAATCTTGGACACGCGATCGCTACTAAAACTCAACCCTATCTTATAGGATAGCGATCGCTAGATACATTCAGCAGGCGATCGCACTACTTTATAATTTATTTTCCCACGAGCGCGGCAGGGTTCGAACCTGCGGCCGATTGCTTAGAAGGCAATTGCTCTATCCACTGAGCTACGCGCCCAAAATAATAAGATGGCTCTTGCAAGAGTCATTTGTTTAATTATATCTTTTCCTTTACCAAGAAGCAATTGAAAATTGCAGATTTCCCAGTAAGAAGGCTAAGATGCTAGTCGCTGGTTACTGAATGTACATTGAAAACCAAGTAAATGGACTATTTCTTTTATATATTTTATGGTCAATGGCTAATTTGGGTATTGGAATAAATCAATACTGGGTAGTCTATTGTAGAGTAGCCTCTAGCGATCGCGAGGTTTTCGTCTGCAGTATGCTAGGTAATCGCACTCTTGGCGATGCTGGTAAATCAGATTATAGATCGCATATTGAGAACGCCCCTGAGAGGAGTTATTTGCTAGTGCCATGTTTATTCTCAAACGGCAGGATGTAGAAATATCAAGCATTCAGCACCCGAAGCGGGATCAGCCAGTGCCAGTTATCCACTATCAGGGGCAAACATTTCGCTTGATTAGTGTTTTTAAAGCTAGCCAAGAGGAAGAAGCTAGAGCCTTGTGGAGAGAATTAACGGATCAACGAGGTAAAGCCTGTGTATTGTTGGAAGAACCAGATCGTTTTAGCGTCTGGGGCAAAATCCGTTTAGAACAGCTAAGTGATACAGGTAGTCACAGCAAAGCAGGAATTTTTACCCAAGGTAGTCTGCTGCTATTGCAAGCTGTATATATGGACATTGAAGATTTTTTAGGTGCTAAACAAGCAGCTTTATTTGAAAAAGATATCACGGAGATATTGCGACAAAAGCAACTTCCCCAAGCAACTACGCCAGAAGCAGTCAAATTCTTGCTCAAGCAAGATCCGCTAGATACCCACAGCCTGCCCAATTGGCAAGAAAATCATGTAACTACTTTTTTACAGGAACTCCATAAGCTAGGTAAAACTTACTTTGGCAATGCTAACTTTGCTCATCCAGTAGTCGATAGGTTACAGGATATGTCAGATGAAGAGCGATCACTATTTATCAGTTGGCTAAATCAATCTCCAATGAGTAAACTGTGGCAATAGCATAGACAAGTTAGGAAAACTGTTGCCACGGATACTTGCTCTTGGCAGCTAATTGTGCATTCTTGGCAAGAGCAATTGACTAGTTGGTTTCTAGAGAAACTCCTGCCTACAAAGTCATGCAAGTCAAATTCTGCCAAATTTTGTTTAGATAATCAAGCCTTATGGGTAGTTCTTACGAAAATTCTTACCGTTCTAAATCTGTTTTCTCAACCGGGAACCTGATTTTAGCTGGCATTGGCTGGGCTGTACTGGCACTGCTATACTTTTTATTATTTAGCGCTAAAGTCCCAGGAGCAAATGGCGGAGAAAGTCGTGCCGAATGGTATTTAATTGGGACAAATGTTTTTGAAGCGTTAGCTTACCTGGGTGCCGGTATCTTATGCTTGAGGAATTGGCGTAGTCCGCAAATTGTCAGTGGTCGCAATGTTTGGCTCGCCATTGGCATAGGTATGCTGTCTTATTTCCTTGGGGGGATATTTTTCGGTTATACGGAAATAATCTTAAAAGAAGAACCGGATGTTTCTATTGGCGATGTGTTTTTTGTAGTAACCTATCTGTGTCTTGGTACAGGTATGATTTTAGCAGCAGCTCACAGGCGAATCAATCTCGAAAAATGGCAATGGCTAATTGTATTAGCCATTGGCGTATTTGGTAGTTTGTTAGCTTGGTGGATTTCGCTGCAACAGAGCAAAGAACTAGAGTTGCTAGGCACCATTTTGAATTGGTTCTACATAGTCAGCGATGTAGCGATTTTGATTATCGCCACAACTTTGCTCTTAGCCTTTTGGGGAGGAAAAGTTGCGCAATCATGGAGAATGATTGCAGCTGCGGCATTTTCGCTCTACATTGCAGATATGTGGTTTAAATATGCTCAAGGTCCCAATTATCAAAGTGGAGAGATATTAGAAGTGTTTTGGGTTTTTAGTGGAGTTTTATTTGGTATGGGCGCTGTCTTAGAATATGACACATCACTGAGCCGATCGCGGCGGGAGAGAGGAAGAAAAAGAGCGTAGCAAAGATTTTTGGTGTCTACCGTGAGAAAATTAACTGATTCTGACAAACAAGAAATTCTTAAGTTATATCGAGAATCTGCCGAAACCACCTCAACTTTGGCAGAACGGTATGACGTGAGTAACTCGACAATTAGCCGCTTACTGAAAAGTACTTTGCCAGAAGATGAGTACGAGTATCTCGTTTCTTTGAAACGGGCTGCGAGAACTCCTGAGGGAAGGGCACAGGTAAACTACGAGCAGTTACCACTTTTAATTCAGCAACCACCTAAACCAGAAACTCCGACAATCGACAAACCGATTGTGGAGTCGCCTAAGGTTGAGCCAGAAAAAGTAGTAGCTGCATCAGAAGAAGACGATAGCCTAGAATCAAATCAGGCTAATAGACGGGTAAAGCGGCGTTCTTCAGCAGCAGCAAAAGAAAAGCAACCCGTCGCACAACAGCTAGAAATTATCCCCAAAAAGCCGCCGGAAGTTCCTAGCGCCCCCAGTCCGAAACTGCCAGAAATCGTCAGCCTACCTACTCCTAAAGTAACAGAAGTTCCTAACCTGCCGATTCCTAAGCGGGCAGAAGTTGGCAATATTTCTAGCCGCATCTTAGATGATGAGCCACCACAAGCTAACGTTTTAGCGCAAATGCTAGGCGAAGACTTGTTGGATGAATCTGAAGATTTGGACGATTTAGAGGACGATTTAGACGAAGACGATGATTTTTATGATGAGGATGAGGACGATGACTATGAGGAAGCAAGACCTTTAGTCACAAGACGCAGAGCAGGGGAAGCACCTGTACAGGTGTTACCATTGTCCTCAGCGCAGTTGCCGAAAACTTGCTATTTGGTGATTGATCGATCCTCAGAATTAATTACTCGACCACTGAGAGACTTTGGCGATTTAGGTCAAATTCCGAACCTAGAAACTCAGCAAAGAACTCTACCAGTGTTCGATAACCATCGCGTTGCCAAGCGTTTCTCTACCAAGCGCGATCGCGTGATTAAAGTGCCTGATAGTAAAATGCTACACAAGGCGCGTACCCATCTCCAAGCTAAAGGCATCACGCGGCTATTGATTGATGGTCAGGTATATTCCTTATCTCCGGTTTAGTTATGGAAATACCTGCTGGCTACGGTGTGGTATTAGCGACAGCCGCCAATGTCCAAGAGGCACAAGCCATCGCTAATGCCCTGGTGGAAGCTAAACTCGCTGCTTGTGTGAGTCTATTGCCAATCCACTCGATTTACACCTGGCAAGGGAAAATACACACAGAAGATGAATGGCAGTTACTCATTAAAGCTGATTTGGCACAATTTTCTACCTTGGAAGCCAAAATTCGCGAACTGCACTCCTATGAGTTGTCGGAAATTATCGCTTTACCGATTATTGCGGGTTCTCAACCTTACCTGCAATGGATTGCGGAACAAATCAAGGGCGATTCCTAGACGATTCAACATAAATAACCCCATCTTTTGAAGTTTCTCGGAGATGGGGTTATTTATTGGGGAATTTTTTTTTATGGCTGTTGACGGTTGACGGTTGACGGTTGACGGGGGAGCATCCCAATTTTGACGCAATACCCTTCTAGGGTATTGCTATACCAACAAAGCCTGCCTACCCTTCGGGAACGTCTTCGACGAACGCAGGCTATCAAACTTTTAGCAAAAGAAGGCAGGCTTCGTATTTCTAGCCCCACCCTTATAGGGTGAGGGCGTTTTTGCACATTTGGGATGCTCCCGTTGACGGATGACTGTTGACTATTGACTATAAACAGCCACCGCAAAGCGGTTTGCTAAGTTAATAATGTCTTGTTTGCGGGCGATTTGGTTAACCCATGCTTGGGGTATGTTCTCTATACCGTAGTAAATTCCTGCTAAACCGCCAGTTACCGCCGCAGTAGTATCTGTATCGCCACCTAAGTTAACAGCAGTTAACACTGCTTGAGAATAAGATGAACTATTTAACAAACACCATAATGCTGCTTCTAGGGTATCGATGACATAGCCGCCAGAATTAATCTCTTCTACGGGCAGTTTATGGATTTCACCAGTATAAATACGGTTAAAATGGGGTTTTTCTAGCAAATAATCCCGTACAGAATAAATAGCTTGAATTTTCTCTAAACTTTGTAAATAAGCTGTTTGTGGGTCAGCTCCTTCTAACAGGGCAACGGCGATTGTAATATAAATACCACAAGCCATGAGCGATCGCGCATGAGCATGGGTAATGGCTGAAACATCATGTACCCGCGAAATTAATTCGTTATAGGTCAAGATTTTGTGGCAATAAGCCATTGGCAAGATTCTCATCAACGAACCATTACCATTGGTGTTTTCGATTTTTCCCCCGGCTTCCCGGGGCAAAATACCTTGTTTCAGACGCATAATTGCGGCATGGGTGGTATTGCCAATATCAAATAGCTGACCTCTAGGAGTCCAATAAGCGGCTTTATACCAGCGCCAGAAGGAATTAGCTATGGCATCTAAGGAATAACCTCTACAAAGACTTTCTGCCAAGCAAAACGTCAAAGAACTGTCATCTGACCAAGTTCCTGGTGGCTGATTCCACGTGCCATAACCCAACATCTTTGTCACTGGAGATTGAACTCGTTCAGCGCGGCTGGTAAACTCCACTGGCACACCCAACGCATCACCGACACATAAACCCATCAATCCAGATAACGTTTTTGTAGCGGCTAGCATTATTCAATCTCCATAAAAGTCTCTAAAACTTAACTTTATAGATTCCCTCTAGAGCTTGTTGCAATAGCTGTTACAACCTCATATTTAGCAATCCTATTTTATATGCAAAAAAAAGGGACAAGGAAGACAAGGGGGACAAGGGGGACAAGGGGGACAAGGGAGAGAAATGATAAATGACAATTGTACAGACAAGGGTTATCGCGTCTCTAACAAATGACTAATTATTAATATTTATTGTGCCAGTTATCAAAGCGTCTACCTTTTAGAAAAACTCCCGGATATTCTGCAAAAAGCTTGTAATTATAGCGCCGCTATTATCAGTTCAGATTAATACAGGGCTGGAAACGTACCAGCATCAATAGAGACAGAAATTTAGTAGAAATTGAAAAAATATTGGAACCTTTTTTATTAGATTGCGACTTTTAATTTAACAGCAAAAAAACAATATTTGGTGCGAATTATGAAAGGTTTAATTAAGTCTGCTCTGACAATTTCTGCGTTGTCTTCTGTAGTAATTGCTCCTCTTTTAATGAATGCAGGGCAAGCTTCTGCACAAACACAAAAAGGTACTGATGCTAGCTATATTGGTGCTGGTGTTGCAGGTGGTGTAACTAATGGCGGACAATCTGGTCAAGATGCTCAATTTGCTGGTAACGTTACAGGCCGTTTAAAATTAGGCCCTACTCCCTTTTCTGCACGGACTCAAATCTTATTTACCGATCAGACGACTGCAATTATTCCTCAACTTTCTATAGACGCACCAATTGCTAAAGGAACTAATGTTTACTTAGCTGGTGGTTATTCTTTTGTGGAAACTGATGGTAAACAAACTCCTCTAGGCGATCGCGATGGTGTAGCTCTGACTGCTGGTGTAGAATCTGAAGTTGCGAAAAACTTCATGCTCTACGGTAACACCACACTAGGTATGAAGACTTACCAAAATAGCCCAGCTTCGGCTGTCAGCATTCAAGGTGGTGTAGGTTATCGGTTTAGATAGGGCATGGGGCATGGGGCATGGGGGAGGCAGTGCGTTGCGGGGGTTCCCCCCGTTGTAGCAACTGCCGTCATGGGATAATTTTTTTCATGCCTTAGCCCGGAAATATTTACCCAGGGATTGAAGTATTTTATAGGTTTGCAAAAAGGTGTCAGATTAGCTAGTTGAGGGAGTTGTTTGTTCTAAAGTTCCCAATCTGAAAGTTTGGCACAACCAGATATACTGGTATGCTGGTTTTGTTAAGTGTTGCGTCACTAACAAGACCAGCTTTTTGTCATGTTAGAATAAAATATTCCTCATAATTCCGACCGGATATCCGGGGATCACCTGGCCGAATAGGTGCTTTCAAATTTGCAGCTTCGGCGTCTACTGATGCCTTATTAAGAACAGTCTACAACTCTAATGGTTAAATCTCCTCCTTCCCCGATCGCTAGCCGTAAGCCTTCCAAAGTCGAAGGAATCAAGGAAAACAGTAATTTTTTGCGTGAACCTGTAGCCACTGAAGTACTTCAGGATACAACTCACTTTAGCGAAAATGCAGTGCAGTTGCTGAAGTTTCACGGGTCTTATCAACAAGATAACCGTGATAATCGCGTCAAGGGGCAGGAGAAAGATTACCAGTTTATGCTGCGGACGAAAAATCCGGGCGGTTTAGTACCGCCGCAGCTATATCTAGCTTTGGATAAGCTGTCTGATGAATATGGTAACCATACTTTGCGAGCTACTACCCGCCAAGGGTTTCAGTTACATGGGATTTTAAAGAAAAATCTCAAAACTGCGATCGCTTCTATCGTCAACAATCTCGGTTCTACCTTGGGCGCTTGTGGCGATGTTAACCGCAACGTCATGGCTCCCCCCGTACCTTTTAAAAATCGCCCAGAATATCAGTATGCTTGGGAATATGCCCAAAATATTGCTGATTTGTTGTCGCCTCAAACCGGTGCTTATTACGAAATTTGGCTAGATGGCGAAAAGGTAATTAGCGCGGAAGAAAGCCCAGAGGTAAAAGCAGCCAGACAAAGCGATACTAACGGGACATTAATCAATAATTCCCAAGAACCTATCTATGGCACTTACTATATGCCGCGCAAGTTTAAAGCTTGTGTGACAGTGCCAGGGGATAATTCTATTGATTTATATTCCCAAGACTTGACTTTGGTCGTTATTACCAATAAAAAAGGCAAATTAGAAGGTTTTAACGTATTTGCTGGTGGTGGTTTAGGGCGGACGCATAACAAAGAAGAAACCTTTGCTAGGCTAGCCGATCCGATTGGCTATGTAGCGAAAGCAGATGTTTACGACATCGTCAAAGCCATTGTGGCTACCCAGCGAGATTATGGCGATCGCACTGACCGCCGCCACGCTCGATTAAAATATTTACTGCACGATTGGGGTGTAGAGAAGTTCCGCGCCAAAGTTGAAGAATATTTTGGCAAAGCGATCGCTCCTTTCAAAGAACTGCCAGAATTTAAATATCATGACTTTTTGGGCTGGAACGAACAAGGCGATGGCAAGCTATTTTTAGGCATTTCCATTGATAACGGTCGGGTAAAAGATGAAGGTGCGTTTCAACTGAAAACCGCCTTAAGGGAAATTGTAGAGCAATTTAACTTACCTATCCGCCTCACAGCCCACCAAAACCTAATTTTCTACGAAATTGCACCAGCAGATAAAGCCGCAATTCAAGCAATTCTTGACCGTTGTGGCGTTATCTCCGACCCTAGTAAAATAGACCGCTTAGAAAGGTTAGCAATGGCTTGTCCCGCTTTACCTACTTGCGGTTTAGCCATCACCGAATCAGAAAGAGCAATTCCCGGTATTTTAGACCGGATTAGCACGATTCTCGATAAAGTGGGTTTACAAAATGAGCAATTTGTGGTAAGGATGACAGGCTGCCCTAATGGCTGCGCTCGTCCTTACATGGCGGAACTAGCTTTTGTGGGAAGCGCCCCAGAAAGTTATCAAGTATGGTTAGGCGGTTCACCCAATCAGACGCGGTTAGCCCAGCCTTACATGGAACGGCTACACCACAACGATTTAGAAACCCAACTAGAGCCGATTTTCGTTTACTTTAAGCAGGCGAAAAACGCAGAAGAAAGCTTTGGTGATTTTTGCGATCGCGTCGGTTTTGATGCTATCCGCGAGTTTGCAGCTAATTACACAGTACAATCCGTGGCAAATTCAGATATTACAGACGATAGCGACGGTTTAGTGGAAGCAATAGCCGATTCGCGAACAGCAGACAGCGAAGGACAAGAAGTAGCAATTGAAAACACTACCATTGCTACTTATAAGACTCGCCGCCGTGTCAGCTTGCAACATGAGGTTTACAATAAGCTCAAAGACGCAGCCAGCAGCCAAGGTAGACCGATGACCGAATTGGTACATGAGGCGTTAGAAGCTTATTTCCAGAATCTGGAGAAATAGGGGCTAGGGAAGAGAAATTTTCCCAGCAACTACTAATACCAATTCTCTGTGCACTTGCACTTAATAATTGCTTCTTTTCTCTTGGCGCACTTGGCGTTCTTGGCGGTTCATTAAATAAATATTAAGTCCATCACAGCGAATTGGTCTAAACAAATTTAACTACTGATAAACGTCGATAATATAAAATATCGGCGTTTATTTTTATTTCTGGAAAAATTCTCTCTATCCTCTCTTACTCTGTGTTCTCTGCGCCTCTGCGGTTCGTAAAAATTACGAATTACGACTTACGAATTATCATGTCTCAACTGCAACGAATTGCGATCGCACCTTCTCAACTCCAACAAGGACAAATTGCTCTCACCAAAGAGCAACAACACTATCTAACACGGGTGTTGCGGTTGCGTGAAGGCGATCGCTTTATTGCAATGGATGGTAAGGGTAAATGGTGGTTAACCCAGCTAGCAGGGGAACAAGGACAGGTTTTAGAACCTTTGGTAGTGGAAACTGAGTTACCTGTAGCCATTACCCTACTGATAGCTTTACCTAAAGGTAACGGGTTTGATGAAGTAGTCCGGTGTTGTACTGAGTTAGGAGTTACAACTATTGCCCCTGTTTTGAGCGATCGCACTTTATTGCAACCTAGTCCGCAAAAACTCGAACGCTGGCGGCGGATTGCGGCGGAAGCTGCAGAACAGTCAGAGCGGGCGTTTGTGCCGACAATTTTAGAACCTGTAGCTTTTAGCAGTAGTTTGTCATTGACAAGCAGCCACAAATATATATGTGAAGCCCGTGGTAATTTTCCACACCTTAATAATTGCTTGCAATACCAAGGACAAATGACAAATGACCAAGAATTAGTTATCGCTACAGGCCCGGAAGGTGGATGGACGCAGCCAGAAGTTGAGAGTGCGATCGCATCTGGATTTCAAGCAGTATCTCTAGGGCGGCGAATTTTGCGGGCTGTCACAGCGCCAGTAGTGGCTTTATCACTAGTTTCCGCAGCCTGTGAAGTATAAAGGATGTATGTCTCGCGCCTTTGCGCCTTTGCGCCTTTGCGTGAGACATCCTTTTAGTTTGTTTGTAAACAAAGTGATGATTGAACAAGTTGCCGCAGCCTTTGAGCGTAAAGATTATCACACTGCTGCTAAATTACTCAAAACCTTGTTAGATGAATCACCCGATAATCCTTGGGTGCAATTTTATCTGGCAAGGCTGCATGAAGTATCAAAAAAGTATAAGAATGCAGAAAAAGTTTACCGAAACTTACTGCAAAGTACAACAAATAGCAAAATTTTGACACTAGCGCGTCAGGGTTTGCAGCGATTGCAAGAAATTGAGCAAGAAGCTAGACAAAGAGCTATTATTGAGGCGACAAGTGAACCTAGCAATACAGAATTAGGTGTACTAGTATTAGAACCTCTTAATCATGAATTAAAAACCCAATTAGCACCTAAATTTGCTCAGATATTCCAAATTGATAATTATACTGCAAGACTAACTTTACCTAGTCGCGGCTGGAAGTTATATCGCACTGGACAAATCGGAGAACTGAAGTTTTACGGTACGCAATTACAACAAGCTGGGATTCCCTGCTTTTGGACAAAAATCGCGGCGATTGGGCAAATTCGAGTATTTCAGGCGAATTATGTTTTTGAGGCTGGTGCTAATACTACTGTTATTTGTCGCAACCCCGCAAATCAACTCGGTTCTTTAACTTTTAAATGGTCAGAAGTGAAAGCGCGAGTAGTCGGACTATTACCTATTTTTGAGCAAGTTGTGGATGTTGATGCCCGTTACCAAATAGAACGCAAAACTAAAACCCAAGACTATGCACAGTTTTGTGATTTACATCTACCTGGTAGGGGTTGTATTTTGCGACTGGCTGATAAAAGCTATGAATTTCAAAAAGGCTTAGAAATTGCACCTCAAGCTAGCCAAAATACTATCAGAATTAATTGGAATTTGTTACTAGAATGGCTTGACCAACAACTACCGCAAATCAAGATTTGGTCAGATTTTACACCTTTTGCGGAAACTATCTTAGACCAAACAGAAATGCTGGGTAACATTCAGTCTCACATTCACCTGTTCCGTAGGGATAAGACTAACTGGGACCCAGCATTTCATTTATATAGTGGACTCGTATTTTCTCACCTTACCCACAATCGAGATGAGGATAATTAGCGAACCAAGCAAATCAATTTATTTAGAAGTTTTAACTTGAAGTGCAAGATCCAAGTAAGAACTCATATTAGCTCCAGGAAGGCGGCGACCGTTAGTGCTACCAGATGTTGCAGCAACATACTTGGGTGCAAAGGTGGTTACTTTTGGTTCTTCTTTAACTACTTTAGCAGCAGCAGCTTTTTCATTCTTACCTGGTTCAACCTTCAAACCTTGCGCAGTTTGAACTAGTTGTACATCAGCTGGTTTTGCTTCCTTAGCTGATTTTTTCTTCGCAGCAGCTTTTGTACCGTTTAGGGATTCTGCTTTTGGTGCTGCTGCTGTAACTGTTTCTGCTACCTTCTTAGTATTGTCTACTACTGTTTCTGCTGCTTTCTTGACTGTATCTTTAGCTTCATCTAGTTCCAAGAAGTAGCCGTTGCTTTTCTTATTTTTTCCTGGTAATAGTCCAGTCAGGAAACTGACAATGCCCGAAATCAACTTTTTGATAAAATCCATTACAATTGCTCCTGCCTTTATAATTGAGAATTTCTACCGTAATTATTAAAAATTACGACATTATTTTACATTTTTTTACTTTGCGTCATCGGAGCGATCGATGACAACCTATATAAGGTTTTTACTTAATCAACATTGTAGTAATAATACAGCGCAAGCGTTTTCGCCTGATTTGCGATCGCGCTCATAACCTGAATACAATGCATACCCTAAGAATTAATTATTAAATTTTACGGTAACTGAGAGCAAGATTCTGATAGGTGGCTTAACAAAAATTAACAATTATTTATTTGTGTAATTATGAATTTCCACTAAGTACAGTTGTTGTTTTTTAACCAGTAAAAAGACTGTCATAGATAATTTTTCAGCAGCAATCAGACTCAGTTAAATTTTGTACAGGAGAAATCAAGCACAAATATGGTAACAAACAATCAAAATCAGCAACGGAATTCTGTGTTGTTAGTACATGGTATTGATGATACGGGCGCAGTTTTCTACCGGATGGGCAAGTATTTAAAAGAACAAGGTTGGTCTGTATATGCCCTAGATTTAGTCCCCAATAACGGTGCTAAAGGTTTGGATGAGTTAGCAAAGCAAGTCAGGGATTATGTAGACAGAGAATTTTCCCCAGAACAACCACTGGATGTAGTTGGTTTCAGTATGGGCGGAATTGTCAGTCGTTACTATATCCAGAGGTTGGCAGGAATTAAGCGCGTACAGAGGTTTATCACCATTTCTTCGCCCCATCAAGGTACTGTGATTGCTTATGGCTCAATGCGGCCAGGTTGCGTGCAAATGCGTCCTAAAAGTGCTTTTCTGCAAGATTTAAATTCTGATGTGGAGATGTTGCAGGAGATAAACTTTACATCAATCTGGACTCCCTATGATTTGATGATTGTCCCCGCTAAGAGTTCTCAATTACCCGTAGGTAACGAGGTAATATTACCAGTAGCTTTACACCCTTGGATGCTCTCAGATTCCCGGTGTTTGGCAGTAGTAGCAGAGACATTAAGCCAGCCGATTAAGTCCTATCCCCAATTTGTGAATACTCAGCACCGCCAAAAATCGCCTCTGGGTGACGGTAATATTTAAATTCCATTATGTTATAAAACGGATCTTCTAAAAAGAAAGTGCGATGCTCTAAAGGCATACCCACAAAGCGGTTTTTCGGTTCTTCGCGAAAAGGTAGTTGGTGCTGTTGTGCCCTTTCTAGTAACTCTTGCCAATCTTGTTCGGCAGTAAACACTAGGCCAAAATGTCGGGGATAAATACCGCGTTGGGGTGTCAAAGGTTCCTTAGTGGTATGAGCTACTAACTGATGACCGTATAAATTAAGTATTAAAGCATGGGGGTTTTCTCTTCCGGGAATACAGCCCAAACCATCTACATAATATGCTTTGGTTTGAGCAATATTGCTGACTGGGAAAGCAAGATGAAATAAAGTTGCGCTCATAGTTTTCGCTTAGAACACTAGTACTGATTATTGCTATCTATCTTAAAGGGGCTAGGGGCTAGGGGCTAGGGGTTAGGGAAGGGGACAAGGGAGACAAGGGGGACAAGGGAGACAAGGAGGACAAAAAGCAGAGGAAGCAGGGGAGAGAAATTATTGACAACTGACAACTGACAACTGACAACTGACAACCATCAACTTTATCCGGAAAGACAAGAGAATATCTGTAATTGTTGGATTATGGGGTGGAGAGGATCAAGCAGTAAAGTGCGAATTTCGCTATTCTGTTGATCATCAGTCCACACTAAATGAGATGTATTACTGATGCTCTCTTTCTTTGATTCTGCAAATCCTTGGTTGGTAGGAGTCGGATTAAACGCTATTCTTTTGGGTTTAGTTTGGATTGCTCCTAAAAAGCTGCTCACCCCTGCGGGAATCTTCCATGCTTGGGTTTTGGGTGTGATTATTTGGGGAACATTGGGTTGGGAAGGGTATCTGGTAGTCGGATTCTATTTTTTAGTGGGTTCTGGTGTGACGCGGATAGGTATAGCGCAAAAAGAAGCCGAAGGAATTGCGGAAAAGCGTTCTGGCGCAAGGGGCCCGGAAAATGTCTGGGGTTCGGCGTTGGTGGCGGCGCTTTGTGCTTTGGGAATTGGTGCTTTAAATGCTGGATTATTGGCTGCTGTTAATCAGTCTGTAGTCGCTAGTCTTCAGTCTCTACTGGTGTTGGGCTATGTGGCGAGTTTTAGTACCAAACTTTCTGACACTTGTGCTAGTGAGGTGGGTAAGGCTTACGGTAAACGAACTTTTTTGATTACCACTATGCAACCTGTACCTCGCGGAACAGAAGGCGCTGTCAGTTTAGAGGGGACTTTAGCCGGGGTGGTGGCTTCAATTGCGATCGCAATTCTCGGTTGGGGAGTCGGTTTGATATCTTTGTTAGGCGTGGTTTGGTGTGCGATCGCGGCTTTGATTGCCACTAGCTTAGAAAGTGTCATTGGTGCTACCCTGCAATCTCGATATACCTGGCTCACTAATGAATTAGTGAATGTTCTCAATACATTCATCGGTGCGATCGCAGCTATGTTAATTGCCTACATCTGGGGCTTATTTATTGCTTAATTAATTAGGGCGCACAATTTAAATCCATTTTTAAGGGTGTTATTTATCGTCAGTCTTTAGCCATTTTTTATGGTTACAGATAATTTGGCATTTTTATGTAAATGTCAAATAATTCTCTTGCATCTAGTTGAGTTCTAGAGATACAAATAACTTCAATATTTTAGGACTTACGCAGTGTCAGATATTTTTCATGCTTTTTGTCAATGGTCAATAGTCAATAGTCCAAAAACCTGAATTTTGACCATTGACTTTTGACTTTTGACCACCCTTGTGAGGGTTTTTGTGTTCGGTGCGTAAGTCCTATATTTTTCTCTAGCTAAAGACTGATTTAAGTATTTATGCCAACGCAAACTAATTTACTAATTTGTTTTATAGAGATTTTGGTATGCAATATAACCAATAAAATTAGATAATCTCTATATTATTACAGTTGAAATTCGATAAAACACTGATTATTTTTATTCGTAATAAAATTATGGAACCTTTATCATTTTTAACTGTAAACGAACAACCAATTTCTCTAGAACAAGCAGTAAAATATCTCCAAGCATCGGGTAAGTTGACTCAGTTTATTGGAGAAATTATTCGTCAGTACATAATTGACCAAGAAATCAACATCAGAGATGATATTGATATCAGTTCGGCTTTAACAGAACAAGCAATTATTGATTTTCGCCTAAAAAATCAACTTACAGATCCGCAAACTTTTCAAGAATGGTTAAAGAAAAATGGCACGGATTATCAAACATTTCATTCATCAATTGCTTTTAATTTCAAATTAGAAAAATTGAGAGCGTTAATTACTGAGCCTAAACTCCCAGAATATTTTATTGAACGTAAAATATATTTAGATAGGGTAGTAATTTCGAGAATATTTGTGGATAATCGCGAATTGAGCGAGGAATTACATACACAAATTGAAGAAGGAGGCAGCTTTGAACAACTAGCTAAAGAATATTCATTAACAGAGGATCGCATTGTTAACGGCATGATGGGAGCCATTAGTCGGGGAACATTACCAGATATCGTCAGATCTGCTATTGATGCAGCAAATCCCGGAGAATTGATCGGGCCAATAGAAATTGAAGGACGTTATGGTTTGTTTCGAGTAGAACAATTTTTGCCAGCCTCTTTAGAAGATACTCAACTAAAGCAAACACTACAAAATGAGTTGTTTGAAAAATGGCTAGCAGAAAAAATTCAAAAGCTAACAGTCAAGTTACAAGTGAAATAAAAATTCTGGATAATCACTCTTTAAAAATTAACGTGCTAGCTTCTGTACCGTGGAATCAACCGCCGCTATGCTGGCTAACTTCTGAACAACAATCCCGATTACAAAATCAATCAGAAATTCGTCGGTATCGCCTGGGAGAAAAAATTTGGTCAAACACTATTGGAGGTTACCAGTTTTTTATTGTCACTGGTAAAGTTCGCTTGCGCGAAGAAGAAATTGGTAAGCCATTAGCAGCTTTACAACCAGGAGACTGGTTTGGTGATTTACAAAAATTATCTGTAGAATGCAAAGCTGTTGCTGCTAGTAAAGAAGTCATTGTAGTTTGTTGGGAAACTGCACTTTGGGCGGAAGTTTTAACGCCAGAAATGGCGGGGTTTTTTGAAGGACAAAGGGAAGGGGGACAAGGGGGACAAGGAGGACAAGGGGGACAAGGGGGACAAGGAGGACAAGGAGGACAAGGGGGACAAGGGGGACAAGGGGGACAAGGGAGACAAGGAGGAATAGATAATTCCCTAGCCCCTAGCCCCCAGCCCCTAGCCCCTAACTCCCAACCCCTAACCCCTAGCCCCCAGCCCCTAGCCCCTAGTTATAACTATCCGTTTGTGGCGAGTGGGAATACAGCCGCAGCTTGTTTAACGATGGTGGCGCAGCAGTTGGATAATGCGGTTAAGTTGGAATGGGTACAACGCCAACTGCGGGGACAACGCCCAAAAAATGTCGTGGAAGCAGGAGAAAAGTTAGGCTTATTGTTGCAGCGTTTGCAAATTGATTGGGGTGATTTGCGCTCGTTGTCATTTCCGGCTTTAATGCAGTGGTATGCTGCGGGGCAAGAAAGTCCTACTTGGGTGGTAGTCTATGGGATGAAAGGCGATCGCTTAATTATCGCTAATCCTTTAAATAGCGATCGCACTTGTGAAAGTCTCCCCCAATCTGTAGTCGCAGCCGCTTGGGATGGGAAAATCTGGACTGTTGAACTCATTTCCCAGCAAGAAAAATTTAACCTGAGTTGGTTTACACCCGCAGTTTGGAAATATCGGGGATTATTAGGGGAAGTTTTGCTAGCTTCTTTGACATTGCAATTTTTGGGGTTAGCCACACCGCTAATTACTCAAGTTGTGATTGATAAAGTCATGGTGCAAGAGAGTTTACCAACTCTCGATGTCATGGCGATCGCACTTTTATTAGTAGCGATATTTGAAGCTGTACTCGGTATACTGCGGTTATTTATCTTTACCCATACAGCCCGACGTTTAGATTTAAGTTTATCAGCGCAGTTATTTCGCCACTTAATGCGCTTACCCTTAGCTTATTTTGAATCGCGGCGCGTTGGGGATACAGTAGCCAGAGTCCAAGAACTCGAACAAATCCGCCAATTTCTGACAGGTACAGCCTTAACGGTGATATTGGATAGCGTCTTTGCTGTGGTGTATTTAGCATTGATGTTTTATTACAATATTCCCCTCACTTTTGTAGCTTTAGCAGTATTGCCATTATTTGCCACATTAACCATCGTCGCGACACCAATTTTGCGGGGTTGGCTGAACGAAACCTTTAACCGCAGCGCCGACAGTCAATCCTTTTTAGTAGAGACAGTTACCGGCATACATTCAGTTAAAGCCCACGCAGCTGAACCAGCAGCGCGCGATCGCTGGGAAGGTTTATTTGCACGCTTTATTCGCACCAGTTTTAAAGCCTCAACTACTTCCAACATCAGTAGCAATTTAGGTGACTTTCTCACCAATTTTTCTACCTTATTAATTCTTTGGTTTGGGGCGAAATTAGTTATTGACCAAAAACTGACAATTGGTCAATTAATTGCTTTTCAAATGTTATCAGGAAGAGTCACCGGGCCGCTATTGCGCTTAGTACAGTTATGGCAGAATTTGCAACAAGTTCTCCTATCTGTAGATAGAATCGGTGATATTCTTAACGTTGCACCCGAAGCCGAATCTGGAACCGGATTAGTATTACCAACTCTCAACGGACAAATTGCTTTTGAGCAAGTATTTTTCCGTTATCAATCCAGTATAGAACCAGTATTAAGGGGCATTTCTTTTAACGTTGAACCAGGACAATTTGTCGGGATTGTTGGGCGTAGTGGTTCTGGCAAAAGTACCCTTTCCAAATTATTGCAACGCCTTTATCAAATTGAATCAGGACGCATTTTAATTGATGGTTTTGATATCAAAAGTGCCGATTTAGCTTCACTGCGGCAACAAATTGGTGTAGTTTTGCAAGAAGACTTTTTATTTAACGGTTCCATCTTAGAAAATATCACCCTTGGCAACCCCGATATTACCGCCGAACAAGTAGTAGAAGCAGCTAGACTAGCCGTAGCCCATGATTTCATCAGTCAATTACCCTACGGTTACGAAACCAACGTCGGCGAACGGGGTACAGCCTTATCAGGGGGACAGAGACAACGCATAGCCCTAGCGCGGTTGTTCCTTTCCTCCGCACCGATTTTAATCCTAGATGAAGCCACCAGCGCCCTAGATAGCGAAACCGAACAACAAGTACTGCAAAACCTGCAAACAATTTCCGCCAACCGCACCGTGTTTCTCATCGCCCATCGATTCGCCCCCCTCAAACGTGCGGACTTAATTTTGGTGATGGAACAAGGAGTTATTGCCGAACGCGGTACTCATGTGCAATTGTTGCAGCAAAAAGGCTTGTACTGGTCACTTTATCAACGCCAGCAAGCGAATATTTAATGACAGCGCTGGTTAGAAACCGCATCTACATTTAGATCCCCGACTTTTTCAAAAAGTCGGGGATCTGGATCGCCCATCGATTCGCCCCCCTCAAACGTGCGGATTTAATTTTGGTGATGGAACAAGGAGTTATTGCCGAACGCGGTACCCATGTGCAATTGTTGCAGCAAAAAGGCTTGTACTGGTCACTTTATCAACGCCAACAAGCGAATATTTAATGACAGCCCTGGTTAGAAACCGCATCTACATTTAGATCCCCGACTTTTTGAAAAAGTCGGGGATCTGGGCACATCGCTTATTTCCTTATATCTGGTTAAGCTGGGGAGATATTTGTCAGGTAACTGGCTAAATCAGCTTGGCTAGTGAAATCTAACAGCGCCTCGGCTAAATCTTCTAATTGCGCGATCGCTAAAGCACGAATCTGTTGTTCCGTCTGCGGTTCAACTGCACCTAAACGGCGTGTCAATTGACGCAGAACCAGTTGTAAAGCCCCTTGTTTCTTTCCTCGTTCTTCTCCCTTCTGCAAAATATCTTGGTAAATCACAGATTCTTGCATAATTTCCGCTCGAAAAAGCTGTTTAATCAAAATTTTTCTGAAAGCGATCGCCTTGCTGAATTATTCAGGCGATCACTTTTTTTCTGTATCTGCTTAAGCTGGGGAAATATTTGTTAGGTAATTAGCTAAATCAGCTTGGCTAGTGAAATCTAACAGCGCCTCGGCTAAATCTTCTAGTTGCGCGATCGCTAAAGCCTGAATCTGCTGTTCCGTCTGAGGTTCAATTGCACCCAAACGGCGTGTTAACTGACGCAGTATTACTGCTACCTCTCCTTTTTGTAAACCTTTTTGCTCTCCCTTCTGCAAAATATCTTGGTAAATCACAGATTCTTGCATAATATCCTCTCGAAAAAGCTGTGTAATTAAACTTTTGTCAAACCGCAAACCAGCTAGAACTTGTACGCAAGCTGATATATTTTGTCGCTCATCTGTTTCTTCAATCATATCTACAGCAGTCGCGACTTGCTGTAATAAGTCTGGGGGTGAGTTGCTTTGCGCTAATGTCGCCAGGGGTAAGAGTGCGGGGTTAGCTAGCAAAGGGGTGGGATCTTCTTCCCAGAGGCGAATGACGCGGTATTTATGTATGGTGTTTGTGTCTACATATTGGGTTTGATAAGCAATTTCTGAAGATGTCGCTTGCAGAAAAATGAGTACCTGCTGAATCTCACACCCGTATTGACGCTTTAATCTGGTGTAGTAATCCAGCATCCGAAAGTCAAGGGGTGGTGTGGATTTGGGCGAAGTTTGAAACTCTAAATGCAGGATTTGATTGGCGATTTGCAGAAAGGTGACAGAATCAGCGCGAATTGGTTCGAGAGTTAGTTCGGTTTTAAGTACTTGGATATCTGAAGTTTCAGATGCAAGTAGCCATCTGGCAAAATCGGCTGGGTAGGTTTCTGCGAGGTATTTGCAGGTGTTATCGTAACTCAAGGGCGGATATTTACTCAGTAAGTATTATTTTGCAATAAAGCGTAGGCGTAGCCAGCCGTAGGCATCGCTTTACTCAATTGTTTAGGCGATCGCCTCAGTATATTTACTGTTTAACGAGGAAAATAACCTCATTTACGAGCTTTTGAGCCTCATTCACGAGGAAAATAACCTCATTAATGAGCTTTTGAGCCTCATTCACGAGGAAAATAACCTCATTAATGAGCTTTTGAGCCTCATTCACGAGGAAAATAACCTCATTCACGAGCTTTCGAGCCTCATTCACGAGGAAAATAACCTCATTCACGAGCTTTCGAGCCTCATTCACGAGGAAAATAACCTCATTCACGAGTATCAAAACTTTATCAAGCACAACCGCAGGTATTCAAAACAAATACAACATCTTGCTCACTTCCGGGATATCTAATTCAAACAATACATCCTCAAAGCTATGTAATCTTCAGTGGTAAATTGCTTTACCAGATTAATTAATTACAGCTTACTTTTTTGGTTTAGTAATAGGTTTATTAATTTGGGGATGCAATAAAATTTAGCTTTGTCACCCGCCTTGGAATTCATTCCAAGGCTCATAGCCCAAGTCTACTGAAGTAGACTCAAGATTTTGAAGATATTTAGTCATCTTGAGATGACTTTGGCTATGAGCAAGGAACTTCAGTTCCTTGCGGTAAGCGGGTTTCACGTTAAGTTGACATCTATGCCTAATCTAACCCCTGTTCTTTAATTAATCCCATCAATTTCCGCTTCCGCCCATGCTCTTGAATTAACTTGGCTTTATAACTATCCCAATCTGCTTTTCTTCCCGCTTCTAAATAAGCAGCACGGACTTTTTTTAACCATTGAACTGCGGTATTATAATATTCTGCTTTCCCGGCTTCCATAATTAATTCGGCACGGTGACGAGCATTAGCAATTACCCAACCAGGCTTTTGCGCAATTGCCACATCCATGACACGATAAATTAAATCGGCATGGTATGAACT
Organism: Calothrix brevissima NIES-22; assembly: GCF_002367995.1. GTDB lineage: Bacteria > Cyanobacteriota > Cyanobacteriia > Cyanobacteriales > Nostocaceae > Aulosira > Aulosira brevissima. The sequence continues at coordinate 5,220,926 of NZ_AP018207.1, read as the reverse complement.
CATTTCGTTAACAATGGCGATCGCATCTTCAATTAAGCCTTCTTGTAAAAATATATCTACTTTGGCTGCTTCTGTTCCCCAACCGCCAAAGGTGCGGAGAATTTGTAATAAATCTGGTTTAACAATCGCCCATTCTTCCCCAGCTAATTCAGCAATTTTTTCATAGCTAATCAATGATGGTTGAATTTGAAAAGCAGCTATCATTGCAGATAAAGCAGCTGGTTGATTATTTAATTCTAAAGCTAAATCTGTTGTCCATATTGCCAAATCGTACTGACAATTTCCTGGTAAATCTAAACCAATTTGAGCAATCTCTAAGGCTTCTAACAAGGAATTTTGCTCTTTGAGAGTTTTTCCCAAAGCAAAGGCTTCTTCCATTGTATTCATCTGGGCTTGAGCAGCAATTATCGCTTCGTCTACTCTACCCAAACGCCCCAACATAGTTAAATATTGTTCGGTTTGTCCTTCGGCGGCGGCTAAATACAAGTATTCTTGGTAACGTTCTTGCCGTTCGAGAATTTTCAGGCGAATTAAGGCTAAATCATCGGCGTAGTCGGGGATATCATCTTCCCATACTCCCATATCGGGAATATCACCTTGCAGCACTTGTACTAACAGTGGGTAATCCCAACCTTGGCGTAAAGCTTCCGAAGCCAAGCTAAAATCAGCATCCCACTCATCTTGCCAAGTTTCTAAATTAACTTGTAAATCGACTTTTTCTACTGGGGTAAGTTCGGCGGTGAGAATGGCTTCGCACCAAGCTGCATTTAATTCTGGGAGAATTTCATAGTTATCAGCGCCATAATCAGCCACATCATCCCAATTATCCACACAACTAGAAGTAATGGCTGCTAAAATTGCGATCGCACTTTTCCCATTTCCTTGTTCGCACAAATCTACCGCCCCTTGCACCAAATTCAGTATTTCTTCCGTAATTGAATCTTCATCATAGCCATCTTCCCAAGCACGTACAGCATCGCGGAGAATCTGGCGTACTCTTTGGGCAAAGGGTTTAGAATCAAGATTATAGTGGCGTAAAGGTTTAACATTGTCATGCTTTACAGGAGTGTAAGTAATCCAGGTGACATGGCGATCGATAGCCTCAATCAATCTGGGATACTCCACCACCAACTGTTGCACTAATCTTTGGGTTTGCTGATGATCCAGGCGATTCAGGAGTTGTTCTAAAGTCGGACGTTCCTCAATCATTTCTGGCTGACGCATACAAACCAGCATAGTAGCCACAATATGTTTACACCAGCCCTCACCATCATAAGGACAACTACATTTAACTGAGGTTAATCCCCCACTATCAAAACTCAATCCGACTTCATAAGGATGCGGTTCATTACCATCTACTTCCCCCTCAATGACATTACCGCGTTGAGTTAGATATAGCACCGCATCCGCCTCATAATAAGCCTCACCGCGTTGAAACGATTTAGCGCTAGCATTCCGGCGGATTGTAAATTCACTTAACTTAGGAATTAACATCTGAGAGTGGGAGATGAGGGAGCAGGGGGAGTAGGGGGAGCAAGGGGAGCAGGGGGAGCGAGAGCAAGGGAAGGGGATGAAATAATATCAAAAGTCTTGTATGGTTATTGCTTTTTTTCGCAATGCCCAATGCCCAATGCCCCATGCCCCATGCCCCATTTAAGTATAAAATACAGCGATCATACAAGTTTAAATAGCATACTGAAGATATTCAGACCCTTTGCCTGTTAGCGTAAATCATAAGTTTCAATTAGCAACTACCGAAACTCAAGGGGGTTTAAAACTGTAAGCTAAATTCTATCCAAATATTACGTATTTGTTCAAAAAGCAAATATGAATCCTATAGTATACTAGGCATTGGAGGTCGAGCAATGTTACTCAGTTTCAAGACGGCATTAATACCGAACAACAAACAACAAACGGCATTCAAAAAAGCTTGTGGCGTGGCGCGTCATGCTTATAACTGGTCAAATGCCTATGTTAAAGAGGTGTTAGAACTTCGCAAGCATGACAAGTCAATCAAAGTTCCCTCAGCAATTGACTTACATAAAAAGTTAATTGCTGAAGTTAAGTCAGCTAATGAATGGTACTACGAAGTGAATAAGAATGTGCCACAAAAAGCATTAGCTGACTTACGAAAAGCTTGGGATAGATGTTTTAAAAAAACATCAAAACAACCACGTTATAAAAAGAAAGGTCAGAGAGATTCTTTCTATTTAGAGCAAGGTACTAAAGCACAACCAAAAATACCAAACGATGGTAAGCGAGTACGTTTACCGTCTATTGGTTGGGTAAGACTTGCTGAACCATTACCAATTACAGCAGTTCATAACTGTGTCATTTCACGCCAAGCTGATAAATGGTTTATTGCAATTAAGTATGAAATTGAAAAACCTCCGGTTGCAGATAATAGACCTATTGTAGGCGTTGATATTGGTATTAAAGAATTAGCTGTAACTAGCAATGGTGAAGTGTTCAAAAACCCCAAAGCTTACAAACGCATGAATAAACGTATGAAGCGTTTACAGCGTAGTGTTAGCCGCAAGGTTAAAGGATCTAAAAATAGGCAATTAGCTGTCGAGAAACTGAGTAAAATACATGCCAAAATCACCAATGTTCGCAAAGATGCAATCCACAAACTGACCAACTATCTTGCTAAAAACCACAGCGAAATAAAGATAGAAGACTTATCAGTTAAAGCATTTTTGAAAAATCATAAATTAGCTGGCGCTATTGCTGATTGTGGTATGTATGAATTTAAGCGTCAATTAGAGTACAAAACCGAGAAATTCTCTAGTAAGTTAACGCTAGTAGATAGAATGTTTCCTAGTTCTCAGATTTGCTCTAATTGTGGTCAGCATCGTCACAAGATGCCATTAAAAAATCGTGTTTATGTTTGTCCAGAATGTGGTCACATTGAAGACAGAGATTTAAACGCATCAAAAAATCTAGAACGTTGGTTTGATGGAATGTATATTCCAAAATGTTCAGATTTGGTGAGCCAGTGACGGGTACGCAGGGATCTCACGCCACTCCCTTCAAGCCGGGGAACCCGTCCAATGGGGTGGCTTCCCAAGTAGAGCAACTGGCTCTCCCGTTGGGCGGTAAGCTCTACCGTGTCAGCCTGTGAAGTAGACAAACCTCTCAAGAGTCATCTTGAGACTACGTTGAATCAGGAAGTAAATATCAAAACTACCATTGTCCAGTTAAGTCTAGACTTGGGTAATTTTGGGTAAGTTTTATAGAGCGGTTGCACTGATTGCTAGTCAAGTTGAGAATAAATAGGCGGAGCACACGGGGAAACTAACGTGAGTCAGGGATACGATTACGATTTAGTCATTATAGGCGCTGGTGTAGGTGGACATGGAGCAGCCCTACACGCCGTTAGTTGCGGCTTAAAAACAGCGATTGTGGAAGCAGCTGATATGGGGGGAACCTGTGTTAACCGGGGCTGTATTCCCTCAAAAGCGCTGTTAGCGGCTTCGGGAAGGGTGCGGGAGTTACGGAATACCCACCATCTCAAGTCCTTAGGAATTCAAATCGGTAATGTGGAGTTCGATCGTCAAGCGATCGCTAATCATGCTACCAATCTTGTAAATAAAATCCAAGGCGATTTAACCAACAGCCTCAAGCGTCTAGGTGTTGATATCATCAGAGGTTGGGCAAAGTTAGCCGGTACGCAAAAAGTCAGTATTATTGGCGATAGTGGTGAAAAAACTATCACCGCCAAAGACATTATTTTGTCTCCTGGTTCAGTGCCCTTTGTTCCTCCAGGCATTGAAGTAGATGGCAAAACTGTATTTACTAGCGACCAAGGTGTCAGGTTAGAATCACTACCTAACTGGGTAGCAATTATTGGCAGTGGTTACATTGGTTTAGAATTCTCGGATATATACTCGGCTTTAGGCTGCGAAATCACGATGATTGAAGCCCTGGATCAATTAATGCCAGGATTTGACCGCGATATCGCCAAATTAGCCGAACGGGTGTTAATTACCCCCCGCGATATTGAAACAAAAGTTGGTATCTACGCCAAACGAGTTATCCCTGGTTCCCCAGTGGTAATTGAGTTAGCTGATTTTCAAACCAAAGAAGATTTAGAAGTGATTGAGGTAGATGCTTGTCTAGTCGCCACTGGACGCATCCCAGCTACCAAAAATCTCGGTTTAGAATCTGTGGGTGTAGAACTCGACCGCCGTAATTTCATCCCCGTTAATGACAGCATGGCGGTATTATCTGGTGGCGAAGTTGTCCCCCATCTTTGGGCAATTGGCGATGCTAACGGCAAAATGATGCTAGCTCATGCTGCATCTGCCCAAGGTATCGTCGCTGTGGAAAATATCGTTGGTAGACCGCGTGAGGTAGATTATCGCAGCATTCCCGCAGCCGCCTTTACCCATCCAGAAGTGAGCTATGTTGGCTTAACAGAAACCGCCGCCAAAGAACTAGGTGCAGAGCAAGGTTTTGCCATAGCTACGAGCAAGAGTTATTTCAAAGGTAATTCTAAAGCCTTAGCAGAAAACGAAGCCGACGGGATTGCCAAGGTTATATATCGCCAAGATACCGGAGAAGTCTTAGGTGTCCACATTTTTGGACTACACGCCTCAGACATCATCCATGAAGCCTCAGCCGCCGTAGCGCAACGCCAATCTGTAAACACCCTCGCTCATTTAGTCCACGCTCATCCGACACTTTCCGAAGTACTAGATGAAGCTTATAAAAGAGCGATCGTGCATTAATTTAAGAGTCAAGGGTCAATAGTCCAAAGTCCAAAGTCAATAGTCCAAAGTCAATAGTTTATAGTTACAAATTCACACTGTTGACCCTTGACCATTGACCATTGACCCTTGACCATTGACCATTGACCATTGACCCTTGACCCTTGACTATTGACTATTATGCAAATCCGTCGTGTCGCACCGAGTACACCTGTTTCAATTTCCTATTTAAGTTATCAGGTGGCTGTTCCTGGCGCAGAGCCAAATAATATTTTGGAAGAAATTGTCTGGCACAAAGAAATAGAAGTTGAGAAAATGCGGGAAAAAGTGCCTTTAAGAGAATTGCAAAAGCAAGCACTCACCGCCGCACCTACCCGTGATTTTGTAGGGGCGTTAAAACAAGGAAAGACAAAACCAGCGTTAATTGCCGAAGTAAAAAAAGCTTCCCCAAGTAAGGGAGTTCTACGGGAAGATTTTGACCCAATTGCGATCGCACTTGCTTATCAACAAGGTGGTGCTAGTTGCTTGTCTGTACTTACAGATGAAAAGTTCTTTCAAGGTAGCTTTGATAATTTAGCCAAGGTGCGTAGCGTCGTAGACTTACCTTTATTATGTAAAGAGTTTATCATCTATCCCTATCAGATGTATTTAGCAAGGATTCGGGGGGCAGATGCAGTTTTATTAATTGCGGCTATACTGAGCGACCAAGATTTGCAGTATTTCGTCAAAATTGCCAATTCTCTCAAAATGGCTGCATTAATCGAAGTCCATAGTCTCGCAGAACTTGACCGCGTGTTAGCCTTAGATGGCATCACTTTAGTAGGAATTAACAACCGCAACTTAGAAGATTTTTCTGTAAACTTACAAACAACTTGTGAATTACTCGCAACCAGAGGTCAGCAATTACAAGAACGGAACATCTTAGTTGTCAGCGAGTCAGGATTACATACAGCAGAGGATTTGAATTTAGTATCAACCGCAGGTGCATCGGCTGTACTTATTGGTGAGTCATTAGTCAAACAAGTAGATCCACAGTTAGCTATTACCAATCTCTTTGCTAAATCTTTATAGCTTTTCTCACTGAATCTATCTCAGGGTTTAGCAAATACTGGTTGCATATGTAACAATTTAGTTATTGCCCAAAAAACTTCGCTTCTCCCACAATCCCCTATTTGAAAAAGCAAATTAACTTCATGGAGCAAATTCCTCTGCCATCACCTATCCACTACGAACTTATACTGCAACTCTTAGAGAGACAAACAATGTCAGCAGTAAGTCAAAACCCGGATTTGCGTCATCAGGTGAATCAGCTAATTATTACTCTGCGTAAAGCAGCTGTCCAACAAAAGCACCTGGAAGAGATTTGCCAGTTTTCCTCTGTCCCGATTGACTATCGTTGGTCAATCAACCACCAAACAGAAAAAGCTGTTGCTCCCGAATAAAAACTCTGGATATCTTCCTTTACTGTATTCTTTCTTAGAATACAGTAATTTTTGACTACAAAATATATCTAATACCCAAAATATCAAAATAATTGTCATTGGTCATTTGTCAGTAGGGGCGGGTTTATTTAGATCATCGTTGATCGACTAAGATATGTGTGAACCCGCCCTTACATTAGTCATTGGTAAGGGTTTCCAGGCTATTTACCTGTTCTCAAACAGTTTGGTTGATTTCTAGAAAATTAGACCAATTGGAAAAAAGAATGCGATAGATTGTAGGGGGACTGGCACTGCCATGCCCTCTAGAATATTTTGATGTGTCGTAAAGGTTATTTGAATTGATATTATTTGTGTAAAGTGAGAATTGTTAGCTTGGCTACAGACTGACAGTTCAAAAACTGCACCAAATCAAAAAAGCGAGTTAAAGATTTAACTCGCTTTTTAAATTTAAATTGCCAAAAATAATTAAGGTAAAATTTTGTTTTTTTATTGATCAGCTTTGGTAACAGACATAGCAGATTTGACATCTCTCAATCCTCCTACGAGCTGTTTATATCTATGCTGTCTCCAACCAATCATAAATTTTTTCTAGTTGCTCCAGCGTAATTAAACCATATTGCCAAAGAATCATGGGTAAAGGGCCTGGGTCTTGTTCGCGATGTCGTAACGCCACAGCTAAAGACGCTGTAGAAATTGCCAAATCTTCTTGCAAAAAATGAATCAGTCGAGAATACTTCGATGGTGACATTTGTATCTCACCTCCTTGTGCAGAGTGTATTGTCATATATTAGTTCACCATTTCTCCTTAACCAGTAGCCAGTATCTTATCTGTCACTATGACATTAATACTGAAATTCCACAGCAAATTTTGTCTAAATTTACTTTAAAGAAATTGCCCCGATCGTAGGAAGGTTAAATTTGAAACTCCCAAGCTACTTGCTTGATTGCTGTTCAAGTAGCATTTAGCTCAGGTCAATAAGTTGAATTTCTAGTAACTATAGCAGCTTCTTTAATTACACATGTAGTAATCAAAATTCCTTAGTAAATAGTCTCTTATGAGCGACTATTTACACCTACACCAAAAGGATGATCTTTAACAGATAAACTTCACAGGTCTGGTTCTACTGTGGAGACATAAGACTTCCGAATGTTTGGTGATATTTTCAATAGTCACTGAGTGATAGCATATTATACTATATGACGTAATATTTTTTACATCTATATTCTTCATCAAGATTTCACAATCAGTGAAACATCTCACTAATTGTGCAGTTGTCAGTAATAACACTAACTAAAAATAATTAATTTTGATACTATTACCAACTTTTAATCCTAATTCCGAACTTCTACCAGAGCGCAGTTCAATTACGGTATCAATAGAGGTATCAGGGCCATAAGTAGGGCAGGGGTCTTTGGTACAAGGAGGGGCAGAAGTTTGAATATATTTCACAACGCCATTGTGAATGAACACCATATCTAAGGGGATAAGAGTATTCTTCATCCAAAAGCGAACTGGCTGTGGTGAAGGAAACTTGAACAACATCCCCTGGTTATCTGGTAAAGATGTCCGATTCATTAAGCCAATTTCTTGCTGCTTGGCAGTCTTTGCCACTTCTAACTGAATTTTGGTGCCATTAGGCACAATAGCCTCAGCTGTAATTGGCAGTTTTTGCCCAGCAGATACTGGTGTTAAAGTTTGAGACTCGGATGTATTGCTAGGTGGTTTAGCTGTAGTTGGTGGAGAACAACCCATGAGCAAAACACTCAGCAAGATAGAAAATAAACTTAGTCCGCGCAACATAAAATTACCTATTTTGTGATTTGGATTTCGATTGTACTGTGAAAATGGGGCATTGGGCATTGGGCATTGGCTATGCCGTCAACAGTCAACAGTCAACAGTCAACAGTCAACAGTCAACAGTCAACAATTAACAATCCCACCTTGTTTCAGGGTGGGACGGTTACATAATTAGGCTGTAATCTTACTAAGTCCTGATATTAATTTTTAAGATTCTCTTAATACGTAGCCTACACCACGTACTGTTTGAATTAAGCGCTTTTGCCCTTCTTCTTCAATTTTTAGGCGCAGGTAGCGAATGTAGACTTCTATGACGTTTGATTCTCCCATGAAATCGTAACCCCAGACGTTTTCCAGAATTTGCTCGCGGGTTAATACTTCTCTGGGATGTTCCATTAAGAACTTGAGAAGTTCAAATTCTTTCATGGTTAAGTCAATAATGCGTCCGTTGTATATGGCGCGACGAGTACCTATATCTAAAACCAAGTCGCCAAAGCGCAACTGTTCTGTGGTGTCTACATCTGGTTTTAAATAAAGCCGAATTAGCTTTAAAAAGTCTTCGGAACGGTAAGGTTTAAGAATATAGTCATCGGCTCCAGCTTCTAAACAAGCGACGCGATCGTCTACTGTATCTCGTGCCATGAGCACTAGTACAGGGGAGCGCATACCAGAGTTTCTGAGATTTTTACACAGTGAAAGTCCTGATTCGCCTGCTAACATGCGATCGAGAACAATTAATGCAGGTTGGCGATCGCGACTGTATTGTAAACCACTAACGGCATCATGTGCCAAAATCGAATCGTAGCCAGCTTCTTGTAAATCGAAAGAAAGCTGGTTAGCTAGGCTTTCATCGGTTTCAATAACTAAAACACAAGGACTATGAGCAGCTGTCATAAGAATATTGCCAGGTTGAATTATAAATAATGAATTATGAATAATGAATTCTCAATAATTTTGGCAGATACCTCTATTATTAATAGCCACAAAGGCGGAAAGCTCATGAAACTTTCCCTAACTGTTACACCTAATTATCTCTAATACAGACAATATGGCGAAGAATTCTGATTCTTGTTCCCTAAATTTATTTTTAGGGTAATTTCATCATTAATAATTCACCATTCATAATTCAAATCTGGAAGGAAATCTCCAAAAAAACCAAAAGTCACTAGCCATAAGCCATAGGTTACAGTTTTAAACTAATGACCAATGACTAATGACTAATGACTATCTAAGGTAATTCTACCGAAGTGGGTTTGGCAATATGGGGTAAACCCCAACCCAATTTTTCTCGCAAAATCCGAAAGAATTCTGGTGCTTGGAGGCGAATAAATCGGACGCTATATTGCGATCGCTCTAAATATACCCGATCCTCTGGGAATACATAACATCCCCCATTACCATCTACGACCATCACTAACCGGGGTATATTGACTGGGTAGATGTTAACTGGTTCGCTGTCGGGAAACACTAAAGCCCTAGAAGCTAGGGAATGGGGACAAATGGGTACTAGCTGTAACACCGGTACGCCAGGGGTGACGACAGGGCCGCCAGCACTTAAAGAATAAGCGGTAGAACCAGTTGGTGTGGAAACAATTACACCATCAGCTGCAATGTCAACTGCTGCATGACGCCCTACGGCAATTTCAAAATGGCACATAGAGGTCAATGGTTCTCGATGGAGTACCATTTCATTGAGACACAATGCTTCCCAAAGTATCGATTCTCCCCGTAGCACTTTGACGGCGAGCATGGCTCGTTCTTCAATTTCATAGTTACCCGCCATCACCTGTTCAATTGCTTGCGGCAGTTGATTGAGGTAAGCTTCTGTCAAAAACCCCATGTGTCCAGTATTCACTGTTAATAGGGGAATTCCACAGGGGGCTACTTGGCGAGACGCTGCTAAAACAGTCCCGTCTCCACCTAATACCACAGCAAATTTCATCTCTGAGTCAAACCCTGGCGGTGTGAGACCGTCGAGTGGGGTGTGGCATACAGGACTTTCTGGATTAGAGTAGCCCAATATACCACCGATACTAGTTGTGATGCATACATTCCAACCGGCTGCGGTTAGTTTGTCTTTGAGTTCGATAGCAATGCGACTCGCTATCGGTTTAAGGTCATTGTAGATAATGCCTGCTTTCGGCACATTCAAATATCCAAGTTTAGGCGACGCTCTGTATTATGCTAATCCTTACACATTTTTGACAACGTAGTCATGTGTTTGGGGTCAAAAGTCAAAAGTCAAAAGTCAGTAGTCAAAAGTCCAGAGTCAAAAGTCCACTGTTGATAATTTATTGACCATTGACCATTGACCATTGACCATTGACTATTGACCATTCACCCTTGACTCTTGACCATTAATTTTTGCAGGCTGTTTAAATGGTGATTTTTTATTAGACTTCTGCTTTTTAGCTTTATTTTTCTCGTAGTCCAGCTCTTTAAGTTTTTTCATAATTCGGCTGAAGTACTCTTGCAGGTAGCTTTCTAGGGTAGTTGTTTGTTGAGGATCTAACCCGAAAACTTGGTATACCTCATCCATTGAGGCATTTAAGGGTTTACCACTGGCTAATACTTCTGTAAATGCTAGTCTATCAGCTACATTCCATCCCCATTGGAAAAATCTCAGGCAACGCCGCACTGTCCGTAGTAAATTGATTGGCATCCGCGTGACTCTCGCGTCTTTACCTGAAAGGCGTTCGCACACGTTAATGATTTCTTCTGCACTCCAAGCACGAGTACCAACTACGGGGAAGGTTTGCTTTTGGGTTTCTGGTACATTCAATGCCTTGATGGCAAATTTAGCTATATCTAGAGTATCCATGTAAGCTACAGGTGAAGATTCACCGGTTACCCACACTGGCTGATTTTCTAAAATCGGAATTCCATATTGACCGATTAACCCTTGCATAAAGCCAGCTAACCGTAAGATGGTGTAATTTAATCCAGATTCGGCTAAAAACAGTTCTGTACACCGCTTAATTTCCATTAAGGGTACTTCTGGATATTTATCGGCTTCGAGAATGGAAAAGAAAATAAAGCGCTCTACACCTGCTGCTTTGGCTGCTTGGATGAGGCTGACTTTACCGTCCCAATCTACTTGTTTAATGCTGAGTGAATCTGTGGGACGAGATGTAGCCGCATCAATTACGGCGGTGACTCCTTCGAGTGCGCCGGGAAGGGTTTGCGGGTAACATAAATCTCCTAATACAAGTTCTGCACCCCATTCTTTGAGGAAAGCAGCTTTTTTAGTACTCCGGACAAGACAGCGCACCTTATACCCCTCATCGATTGCACGACGAGCCACTTGTCTTCCTAAGGTGCCAGTGGCACCGACAATTAATAATGTCATGAGGGTTGTAAATTTTTTTTAATTTATATGACAGAAATTTTAACAGAACGATCGCCTAAACAAAAGTTTACATTTATTTTCATAATTTATACAAGTTATATGTAAAAAAAGCTTTGTCCGAAAACCGGACAAGCTATATTGCCAGAGATATAAACACCTCTGGCGAGTGAAAATCTATTGTTTAGCAGAGTTATTCTTCTTCTGCACCCTGAATTTTCAGTAATAAAGTGCCTATGCCCCAACCTACGAAGATTAAACTGAAAGCCAACAATGCTGTATTCAAAATTTCGCCACCCATTGGTGTGATTCTCCTTAGCGAATGATTGATGTGATACTTATTGCCGTTCAACTTGCTTGCATTGAGTCGATTACGGCGGATGCTAAAGGTTAGCCTTTAGCTTGCCTGTTTTTTGGTTTGCTCCATAGATTAGACTTGATGACGCTAATCTGATGTTCGCTATGCCTAAAAATCAGGTATTTGAGTTTTACCTTCACCAATTGCCGGAGGCAGTCAAGGTAAACTAGGTCTGTCAGGAGCTTCTTAACAGCCACTGTTGGATTAGACCAGTGTAAATAATTTTAAACCAGTTTGGTGGCTATTATTGGGCAGGGGGCAGGGAGCAGGGGGACAAGGAGGACAAGGGGGACAAATAATTCAAAATTCAAAATTCTCTCTTGGAAAGTTCTGATCGCCGGAAGCCGGCGCTCAGACTTTCCGCAAAATTCACGCATTAAGAATTCTATTTGACTTTTGCCCAATGACAAATGACTAATGACAAATGACAAATGACAGCCCTCATCAACTATCTTTAATGACACGGCACTACTTAGTTAATCAAATTCAGGTAGTTAATTCAGCTTCTCATAATCGCCCAAGGTTGGCGTTAACGTTGGGAGATCCGGCGGGAATTGGGGCAGAGGTGATTTTAAAGGCTTTGGCTGATTTTGATTGGTGGCAAAATTATGATGTGACGGTAATCGGTAGTTTAGATTTATTGAACAAAATTTACATAAATTTAGCTGTGAGCGATCGCATTACCTTGGCAAATCCAGCCGATTTATCTGTGATTGATGTGCCATTACCAGCAGATATTCAAGATGAAATTATCATCGGCACTGGAAATAAAGCGAGTGGTGCGGCGAGTTTTGCTTATATGGAATATGCGATCGCCCAAACTTTAGCTGGTAAATTTGATGGTATTGTTACGGCTCCTATCGCCAAATCGGCTTGGAAGGCTGCAGGCTACGATTATCCCGGACAAACGGAACTTTTAGCCCAAAAATCAGGTGTGGAGCGCTTCGGGATGTTATTTGTAGCGCGATCGCCTTATACTAATTGGACGTTGCGTACTTTATTGGCTACCACACATATTCCACTTTGTCAAGTATCAAAGACGCTGACACCGCAATTATTAACGAAAAAGCTAGATTTGCTGGTGGATTGTTTAGAGCAAGATTTTGGCATCGAAAATGGGAAAATTGCGATCGCGGGTTTAAATCCCCACAGTGGCGAACAGGGACAATTGGGAACAGAAGAAATCGATTGGTTAATTCCCTGGCTAGAACAAGAACGACAAAACCGTCCCCATTGGCAGCTAGAAGGGCCTATCCCACCTGATACGATGTGGGTAAAGCCTGGTCAAGCTTGGTATGGCAACGGTCAAAGTCAAAATTCTGCTGATGGTTATTTAGCACTGTACCACGACCAAGGTTTAATTCCGGTAAAATTGATGGCTTTTGACCGCGCTGTTAATACTACGATTGGTCTTCCTTTTGTCCGAACTTCACCGGATCATGGTACGGCTTTTGATATTGCGGGTAAGGGAATTGCGGATGCTACGAGTATGAAAGCTGCAATTGAGTTAGGCGCACAGTTGGTGAGGCAAAGGAGTCAATAGTCAATGGTCAATAGTCAATTGTCAATTGTCAATTGTCATTGGTTATTGGTTATTTTTCCTTCCTTGTCCCCCTTCCCTTGTCCCCTAGGGACTGTTTTCAAACCCTAAATCAGACTTCAATGTAGGTTGGGTTGAGGAACGAAACCCAACATTTACGTCGCTTCGTTGGGTTGCTTTCACTTCAATCAACCTACTTTTAGAGTTTGAAAACACGCCCTAGTCCCTAACCCCTAGCTAACGCGATCGCAATTTGTCCTGATTGTACAAAAGTGCGATCGCTGTATACTATATTAATAATGGGATAATCTGGCGGTAAGAGCGGAGAATCCTACCAGGCAACCAAATACACCGACTACCCAACCTTGATGCACGTGGAGTAAATCTACAGTAGCGGCGGCGGGGAAATGTCCTTCTGGTGCATTAGCTGTAAAATTGAGGTCGGAGTAAAATCGCCATTGATGATTAACGCGCCAGCCGATGCGATCGCCAAATTGAGTCCATGTTTGATAATCACCATCAGCTTCAGCGCACATACTTTCCCAAATACGCTTTTGCACGCTAAATCCAAAGCGTCCTTGGCTATATTTCACCCACAACTGGTCGATAATCAAAAGGTCAGTATAGGGAAATTTGTTAATCGCGGCAATATCTAACCAACCGGCTGTTTCTCTGCGAGCTATTTTTAGCATCAGGGTGACAGTTTCTCGTTCTGCGGCTTTCCAATCACCAGCAGCTAGTAATGCGGATAATTGCTGGTAGTTGACTTTGGATTCGGAACTGAGGTAATCGCTAGGTGCTTCCGTGATGGTGACAGTTGACTGATGTTGGGGTTGTGCCAGGATATTTACAGGGGAATCATAAATAGAAGCTTGTGTATCGCTACCTGCCAAATATTCAGCTATGCTAACAATGCTATTTGAATTATGATGATTGGCACCATTCTCTAACTTATTGGTGCGTATCCACAGTTGCTCTAATTTGGCTAGTTCCTGGCTATGAGTTGCTTCTGTAGAAGAGAAATTCAGATTTTGAGCAGCAATTTCCGCTAAATTAGCATACTTATTGACAATAATCTTTGGCGATCGCGCAGCTTGACTATTAATTTGAGGCGTTTGCAGGGGATACTTATAATGTGTCAATAGTTCTGGCACGCGGAAATTGAGGTATTGCTGCAAACGTTTTACAGTGGCGCATTGTCCCTGAATGCCTAATCCTTCTAAGATTGCCTGAGTAAATACACCTTGTTGAATTGTATCAATTTCTGCCGATGTTTCATCGGGACGACAAGATAAAATACTGATGATTCCGGATTTATCGGCTAGCTGTTGTGTTTGTTTTCCAAATCCGCCATGATTGGGTTGCTGCTGCCGACAAGCATCTAACATCATCACAATATTTTCACAGCCAGAATTGCGGAAGCATTCTGTCAGATATTGTAGAGAGATGCCTGTATTTGTAATATCATCTGGATGACCATCAGCAAGCATGAGGTAATCCTGTTGACCATGTATCATCCCATGACCGCTAAAGAAAAACCAGAAGTTATCTTCTGGTTCTAAAAAGGGATGCGCAAATAACTTTTGGATAAATTGTAATAAATTAGGGCGATGGGGATGAGGTGAGTCATCCGTAAATAAAAAAACTCCCTCGCAACCTATTTCATTGTGAAGCCAATTCTGCATCAACTTTGCATCCCGCCGGGCATATTTAAGCGGTTGCAAGAAGTTATAATCATTAATACCAATAACTAACGCCCAGTTTTTAACCATCTCAGTTTAGATTATTGCCAGTGCAAGTAGAGTTTGCCCATCCTAACTCAGTCATCTCAGGAATTCTCCTGAAAGTAATTCCACCTTAACCAGTAATTACAAATCTTAAGGTTGAGAATCGGAATACTTTGTATTTCCTGTTACATATATGAGACAAACAACTCTTTCTACGGCTATAATTTCCAGGTTTCCGGACTAAAAACTGATAATTAGGCGTGTAAAATTCAATTCTTGATTGGCGATAACTAACAGGGAAATAATACTTAGGGTTAATTTTGCACATACACAAACTGCATAGATATTGTTTTGTATGTGCATAGCCTTGATAAATGGGGGATTGACGCAAAATTCTGATAATTTAGCTGTAAATGGAGATGAGCTTCAATTAACGAACCTGAGGATTTTTAGGGAACTATGAGGAAATTACCAATCTACGTAGCGGTAATGTAAATTAGGAAAAATAATACTCGTATTTTCTCAAGAACGGGAATAAAGTTAACTTAATTCAATTTTTGTTACCGTCAAACTTTACTATTTAACCGGAGGTAGTATCATTGCCGGGATTGTTTATCTGTATTATTGGGCAAATTGTATTCATTTTTGGACAATAGCCGATTAGTAGTGACAAGGACAACAACTAACATCAAAAGCTGAACTTGCCAAGGTGCTAAAACCAAGCTCAAAATGAAGCAAATAAAGCCAAATACACCAGCTATATAAGCAATTTCATCGTGAGACTGCTTGACGAAATAGCCGGTTAATAAGGCAGTACACAGTGGAACTAAGAAAAACAAAGCCATTTCTACTAACCTCTAAAATCAAAAGCACAACGTTAGATATAAACAGATAAAAAGAGATTTTGGCATTGTGGTTAATTTTACATCGCCCCAGCTTTGAGAAACAACTGGCTGTGTAAAATAACGGTGTAGAAAATCAAGATTCGATAATCATCTGATAAATTAGCTTAACACTATATGCTTGGATGGGAAGAACGATCTAGCATATTACCTACAGAACAAGCGTTTTCTACTTAGACACCAAATGCTGAACATTCCTCAATTACTGGCAACTGAATTAGAGCTTAAACCTTATCAGGTGCAAAATGCGCTGGAACTTTTAGCAGAAGGTGCAACAATTCCTTTTATTGCACGTTACCGCAAAGAGCGCACCGGCGAGATGGATGAAGTTCAATTGCGGGACTTATCCGATAGGTATACATACTTAACTGAACTGGAAGAAAGAAAGGGGGTAATTTTAAATGCGATCGCCAATCAAGGTAAGCTGACTGATGAATTAAAAGCCCAAATTACATCCTGTTTACAAAAAACTGAACTTGAGGATTTATACTTACCTTATCGACCAAAGCGTCGCACTCGCGCCACTATCGCCAGAGAGAAAAATTTAGAACCATTGGCGGAGTTTATTAAATCCCTGAATGTGAAAAATCCTGTATCTGGTTCTTTAGAAACAGAAGCAGCGAAATATATTTCCGAAACTCTAGGGGTAAAATCTGCGGAAGAAGCGTTGAAAGGCGCGGCGGATATTTTGGCAGAGGAAATAGCTGAAAAAGCGGATTCTAGAGCATATATCCGCGATTATCTGTTAGAATCGGGTGTGTTTATCTCTTGGATTAAAGATGAACATCCCGAAGGAACAACAAAATTTGAAATGTACCGCAATTACCAAGCTAAGGTAGTAAATATTGCACCTCATAATATTTTGGCATTGTGTCGCGGTGAAGCGGAAGGAATCTTAAGTTTTGAAATTTCTTTTGATGAAGATGTCGTACTTGGTTATTTGGAAGCAAAAGAAATTAAAACTAAAGTGCGCGCCATTCGCGATTTTTATCAAGCGACAATTAAAGATGCATTTAACCGCTTAATGAAAGCATCTTTAATGGGGGAAGTTATCGCCGAAAAGAAAACCTATGCTGATATTGAATCGATCAAAACCTTTGAAACCAATTTACGAGAATTGCTATTATCTGCACCAGCAGGAATGAAACCTACTTTAGCCATCGATCCAGGTTTTAGAACTGGGTGTAAAGTAGCAGTATTAGATCAAACTGGGAAGTTTTTAGAATACCAAGCTGTGTTTCCCCATCAAGCAGCCGAACAACGCACAAAAGCGGCGCAAACTATCAAGAATTTACTGGAAAAATACAAAATCGAATTAATCGCCATTGGTAACGGTACAGCTTCCCGCGAAACTGATGAATTTGTCACTCAAGTACTGCAAACAATGGAACGCAAACCGATTAAAGTTATGGTAAATGAATCGGGTGCATCGATATATTCTGCTAGCAAAGTCGCCTTAGAAGAATTCCCCGATTTAGATATTACCGTGCGCGGTGCGATTAGTATTGGTCGGCGGTTACAAGATCCTTTGGCGGAATTAGTGAAAATCGATCCAAAATCTATTGGCGTGGGACAATATCAACATGATGTTGACCAAAAATTGCTGAAGAAAAAATTGGATGAAACAGTAGAAAGCTGCGTTAACTATGTGGGTGTGGATTTAAATACAGCTTCTAAAGAACTTTTAACTTTTGTTTCGGGAATTACCCCAGCAGTCGCCAATAATATAGTTACCTATCGCAACGAGAATGGAGCGTTTAAAAATCGTCGTCAATTATTAAAGGTACCAAAACTAGGTCCGAAAGCCTTTGAACAAGCAGCCGGATTTTTACGAATTCGTAACGGTGAGAATCCTTTGGATAATACAGCCGTCCATCCTGAGAGTTATGCTGTAGTCCAGGCGATCGCATCTGACCTCAGCGTACCATTAAATCAGGTCACCCAAATCGCCGCTAAATTGCCAAAAGCTAACCTGAAGAAATACGTCACCGATACCGTAGGGGAACCGACACTGCGCGACATCCTCAAGGAACTAGAAAAACCCGGTAGAGATCCTCGGGCTGAGTTTAAGTATGCCACCTTCAAAGCAGGAATTACCGAAATCAAAGATTTAGAAGTGGGGATGGAATTGGAAGGTATCGTTACTAATGTCGCCAACTTTGGTGCGTTTGTCGATATCGGCGTACATCAGGATGGGTTGGTGCATATTTCCCAATTAGCTGATAGATTTGTTGACGATCCGAAAAAGATTGTCAAAGTCGGACAAGTTGTCAAAGTCAGGGTATTAGAAGTGAATGAGAAATTAAAGCGGATTAGTTTATCGATGAAAGCAGGGATGAAGCGTTAACAAAGCCTTAAATTATTATGAGCAATGAGAAAATGTAGCTAAAGATAGAGTTAAGCTGTAAAAATTCAGATTTTACAAGAGTTTTGATTATGACTACAGCCAACTCTCGACCTGTGGCGATAACCGTAATTTGCATTATTGGCTTTATTGGCTTAATTCCTTCTTTTCTACTGATTTTCTCGCCGGTAGCAGCTGGAATTGGTGCTTGGTATCCTCCGTTTTTAGCCTTAGCATCAGTCGGTGGTTTGATATCTTTCGTCGGTATGTGGCTGATGAAGAAGTGGGGTGTTTATGCCTATATTGGATTGACAATGATGAGCCAAATTGTACTCATAACCAAAGGCGTATGGAATCCTTTAGCGCTTCTGATTCCTCTGATTGTCATCGCGATTGGCTGGACTAATCTCAAAAATATGTCCTAAGTACAGTTTTGCATAATATCGTGGTTGATTGAGGCGGGAATTTTTAACGCCAAGATTCGCTAAGGTACACAGAGAATAAGCGAGGAATTAATTAAGTTTTGTAATGGGGAAAATCCGACGACATCGCCAATGGGAGTTTATCAAGTTCGACTGATTAATCAAACAATAGGTTTAGATCGTACTATTCAAGTACCAGACGATCAATATATTCTTGATATTGCCGAAGACAATGGTATTCGCCTACCCTCTGGGTGTAAACAAGGCGAATGTTCTGCTTGTGTGGCTAAACTTATCAGTGGTGAAGTGGATCAAAGCGAACAGAAATTTCTCCGTCCCCAAGAAATAGCAGCTGGCTATGTTGTTACTTGTGTGACTTATCCTCGTTCGGATTGCACTTTAGAAACTCATCAAGAACAGGTTTTATATAAGTCTTCGCTTTATTATAAGCAATAACTTGTTTTGACAGTCTCCGCCCTATAACCTGCGTAGGTTGGATTGAAGAACGAAACCGAATCTATAATTATCCTTAACTGAAGCGTATTGATATATAAACTAAATTGTCCAGATAGTCGCTCATTATTATATTTTTAATATTTTCTTTATAAATCTATGCGCTCACATTTTCCCTTATAAAAATGCATTTTAGCAGAAAATCATCAAATAGTAAAATTAAAACCGCATATTTCAGCCAAATGGTAGAACAACAATCTACCCTCATATTGATGTTCAGACAGATTATTTAATTCAAGATAGTGAAAGTAAGTTCACATTATCAATAATCTGTTTGTGAGGTAAAAATAATGCTAAGTCCAGTGTTAACAGCAATAGCTACAGCCTTAAGCTTACTAATAGTTGATTTAGTGGTTCCCGGCGTTAATATTGCTAATTTCCCCGCAGCCATAATTGCAGCGTTAGTAATTGGCTTAGTTAATGGTACGGTCAAGCCTGTTCTTTCTACTTTATCTTTACCACTTAATTTCTTAAGCTTTGGTGCATTTTCTCTAGTAGTTAATGGTATTTGTTTTGCCATAGCTGCTGCATTAGTTCCCGGTTTTTCTGCCCACGGAATTATTGCTTTTATTCTGGGGCCAGTAATTCTGTCTTTTGCTAACACCTTCATTAACAATTACTTCGCTGAAAAGAATTTAGCATTAGGCAGTGGAAATGTGAATGACAAGACTCAATTACCCTCCAACTAAATATGATTTAAGCTATCTCTGTGCTAGATATTAGTCATCGAATTAATGCCTGCGCTAGATTTAATAATTCGATGACAGTCATACAAATGTAAGTAAACTAAGCAAACATTAGAATCAAAACCATGAAATTAACTCGCTTACTTCTCGGTCTGTTGATACCTCCAGTTGGAGTATTTCTCGAAGTTGGTGTTGGCCCTACTTTATTTATCAACATTTTACTCACAATATTAGGTTGGCTTCCCGGTAGTATCCATGCTGTTTGGGTTATCGCCAAGCATGACGAACAATTTAATAGACAATACTAGGGGTTAGGGACTAGGGATTAGGGGAAGAGATTTTCTCTTGATTAGACTTCTTGCATAAATATTTTGGCGTTGTTGAGTATTCGTTTGAAAATCTCACGCATTCGACGAAGTCGTTCCCGTTCGCGTTAGCGTCTCCGAAGGAGAAGGGTAGACGCAAAGACGCAAATAAGAACGCGAAAGTTAAAACTTTTGCAAGAGGTCTATTTACTAGTTTGCAAATGAAGCTGGGTTGAATACAAAATCAAACAAAATATTGGTAATGGGTTTTTGGTGTATTTCATCTTTCCCATTACCAATTTTTATGGTACTGTGTCAGTTGTTTTTGGTAATAGTTTAATAGTTGATGGAAAATTTAACAAACAATGAGGCGATTTCAGTGCATCACAACGTTATAAAATTTTTAGAAATTGGTTATGGGTATGGTGAAAAAGTTCCAATGCCCAATGCCCAATGCCCAATGCCCAAATAACGAATTATGAGTATTAACAGAGTATTAGAACCAGAAGTAATGGACTCAATAGAAGAATCTGTTGCTTATGACGCGATGGATTTTTCTGAGGTAAATACAGCTTTTGCGAAAGAAGCGATCGCACTCTGTCCCCAAGCACGAGCTAAAATTTTAGATGTGGGTACTGGCCCTGGTCAAATTCCTGTGTTAATCTGTCAAATGCAACCACAATGGCAGGTAACAGCAATTGATTTAGCGGCGACTATGTTGGAAATTGCTGCACAACACGTGCAAAAGGCTGGTTTGCAAGCACAAATTAATCTAGAATTAGTCGATGCGAAAAAATTACCATATCCAGATGCACAATTTGATATGGTAATTTCCAATAGTTTAATTCACCATTTACCCGATCCTTTACCATTCTTGCGAGAACTTAAGCGAGTGGTAAAACCTCGTGGGGGAATTTTGATTAGAGATTTATTTCGTCCGGCGGATGAAGGGACAATTAACGATCTAGTTAACAGTATTGGGGGAGAATTTAACGCCATGCAGACAAAATGCTTCCGCGATTCTCTCTATGCTGCTTTTACTCTTGATGAAGTGACAGAGTTATTTTCTCAAGCTGGGTTATCAGATGTCAAAATTTATCAAAATTCTCATCGCCATTGGACGGCGGAAAGGATTTGGAGTGAATAAGGCAGAGGGCAGAGGGCAGATGGCAGAAGTATGAAACAATGATTTTCATCACTATCACTATGTTTGAGTATGAAAGGAATAAAAGGAGATGAGGAGAAAGGCGAAATAACTTTTTCAGGTTACAGCTTACCTACATCATGAAAATTATAATCCCTTCTGCCGTCTGCCCCCTGCCTCTTGCCTTTAAAAATTACCTGGGAGGAAGTTTTGGTTGATCGGAATGATCTTTATCTTTAAACAAATCAGCCGCAGCTAAAAGTACCTCTCTTAAAGTCTGTTTTAGCTGACGTTCTTTTTTTGCGATCGCACTTCCCGCTTCTCCTAGTTTATCATCCAGCTGCGATCGCTTTTGTTCTACTTGGGCTGCGATATTTTCTGCTTGGGGACGCGCCTGATTATACCAGTGTTTAGCGTCTTCTAAATAATTTTGTACTTCCTCAGAACGTCCGCCATAACGCGCAGCTAAATTAGCGCGTACAATCGCCAGTTGTGCTTGCAATTGTGCATAGCGTTTCTTTAATAAAGTTGCTTCTTCGCTATCTTTAATTCCGTTAATTACAGAATCAAGAACACTCTTTGTACTCGTAGAAGTTTCCTTTCCTGTCTCTTCAATTTCTGCCAAAATTACATCAACATCTTTTTGCAGTTGTTCTTCTTCGCTATCTAATTGCGACTGTAATCTTTTAATTTCTGTTTGCGTTTTCGCAATATTTTCGTGGCGTTGGCTATTGACTCCTTCTAACACACCTTCAATGGAAGCTGTCACCTCTTCTTTGATTTCGCTACCACGTTCTTGCGCAGTTTCCATCACAGCTGAAACTGCATCCTTAACAATAGTCCGTAGTTCGATAGAACCTGCCTTAAATTCAGATGCTACCTGAGAAACAGCAGCTTTGACAATTTCACGAATGCGATCGCTTCTCAATTGTCCAGTTGCTTTAGCTTGTTGTAGGTCAGTTTGAATTTTTTCTTTGATATTGTTACTCATTTTCAATTCTGGGTATTTAGCTAATAAAATTTTCTAGACATCATCCTCTATTGTCATTATGACCTAGCCCTTTTCCACCAGACACTTCCTTTAGATAGAAATTACTGCCAAATTACTTATCAGTCTGCCTACTACCCAGAAAATACTCTTCTTTTTGGCGTAATTGCCGTACTTAGTCTTTTATCGATACTTTAAATAGATATCCAGAGGAATTAATATGTATTGCAATTTCCCTTTTATGAGATGATGAATATCTGTTGATAGTAAATAAATCTATTATGTGGCAAGTAAACATCAATTGTTCAGGCGATGCTTGGAAAAGCTATGGTGCTGCATTTAAAGCACTCGCTGATAAATATCCAGGCGATTGCATTACCTCTAAAAAACTGCCTGATGGTCAACGGATTATGGTATATAAAATCGCCGATGTCAGCGATGCCGAAACTTTTACAGAAGAATGTCAAAAATTCCCAGGATTTACAGCCTACTTTGAATCTTGAAATCAGCAGAAATTTAACTTGATTATATGAAAATACAATTTTTTTCAATCATCAAATTGATATTAATTACTTGCCTAATTTTCACAAGTATGGTGACACAACCTGCAACAGCCGCAGATATAACCAACGGGGCGAAAATCTTTGATATTCAATGTGCTGGTTGTCATGAAAACGGCGGTAATATTATCAGACGCGGTAAGACTTTAAAAAAGAAAGCACTGAAGAAATATAATATGGATTCTTTAGAGGCAATAACATCTATTGTCACCAATGGTAAAAGTAATATGTCAGCCTATAAAGACCGTTTAACAACAGAAGAAATTGAAAACGTTGCTGCTTACGTTCTCGAACAAGCTGAGAAAGATTGGCGAAAATAAAGCTAATTATGTCACAACAATTGTGTTTAAACCCCGCCAATTTTTTCATAATTTATCATTCATAATTCATCATTCACCATGACTTTACCAACAGCAAGCTATCTGCAATTTACCCCCGATTTAAAAATTTGTCGCATTTTAAACGGTATGTGGCAAGTTTCTGGCGGACATGGACGCATTAATTCCACATTTGCCATTCAAACCATGTTTAAATATGTAGATGCAGGTTTTACAACTTGGGATTTAGCAGACCATTATGGCCCTGCTGAAGACTTAATTGGTGAATTCCGCCGTCAAGTTATTGCTACTCGTGGTAAAGCAGCTTTAGCAAATATTCAAGCATTTACCAAATGGGTACCCCGTCCAGGGAAAATGACTAAAAAAATAGTCGAAGATAATATTAATATCTCCCTGCGCCGGATGGATGTAGAATCACTAGATTTAATGCAGTTTCATTGGTGGGAATATCAAGATAAAAACTATCTTGATGCCCTCAAATATATGGCAGAACTGCAAACTGAAGGCAAAATTAAACATTTAGCTTTGACGAATTTTGACACTGAACATCTGCAAATTATCACTGAAGCTGGCATCAAAATCGTTTCTAATCAAGTGCAATTTTCTCTAGTTGACCGTCGTCCAGAAGTAAATATGATAAATTTCTGTCAACAGCACGATATTAAACTATTTACTTATGGGACAGTATGCGGTGGATTACTATCAGAAAAATACTTAGGTAAACCAGAACCGAGAGGATTTGATTTAACTACAGTTAGCTTGAAAAAGTATAAAAATATGGTCGATGCTTGGGGTGGTTGGCGATTATTTCAAGAGTTGCTTTCTACCTTGAAATCTATCGCCGATAAGCATGGAGTGAGTATTTCTAATGTTGCAGTGCGTTACATTTTAGATAAGCCTGTTGTCGGTGGTGTAATTGTCGGCGCAAGATTGGGAATATCGGAACACTTAGAAGATAACGCCAAGGTATTTAGTGTTAATTTAGATGCGGAAGATTTAGAAAAGATTGATGCTGTCTCGCAAAAATCGCGCGATTTGTATCAGTTAATCGGTGATTGCGGCGATGAATATCGACGTTAAATATAAGGGATCGAGAATCCATTGAGTCAGATTGAAAAGCGATCGCAGAGATAACCAAGAGCGATCGCTTAATTATTGATGGAAATAGCTTCAGGCTTGGGGTGGTTGAGAAGTTGGCGCGATCGCTTGCTCGTTTTTACTTGAGTTTCCATAGCAAAAATGTTAATTTTTCCAACATTAACTTCATAAGATTTAAACTTTCGCTAAGTTAAGTAAAGAATGGGAAATTTCCCCTGAAATATTGATTTAGTCGTCAAAACGTTCTTTTCAGCAATGTTCGCAATCCGGCGCAAAAACCGATTTCAACCAGTAGATTCGTCAGATGAACCCAAACAAGGTAGCACTGGTTTAGCACTCACCATTAGTGAGCAACCGATTGAGCAGCACAGCGATAGAACTTGGACAGAAAGTCATCTGGGGTGTGGAAGTAAATTTGCGCTGACATTGCTTAATCTTGAGTCAGCCAATCTTCAATCAGGGGAATTTATGGCGACAAAGCTTCAGTTTTCTGATTTGCGAGTGAGTAATGGAATTAGCAAAGATTTTAACTCGCTAGATCTGGCAGAGCAAATTATGAGAATTCTCCATTGGTAGCTGCATCCATGAAAATCTTGCTTGTAGAAGATGATGATTTATTAATTAAAGTTCTCAACAGAAATCTGACAACCCATAACTATGTTGTAGATGTGGTTAAAGATGGGGAAATGGGTTGGACTTATGGCTCTACCTTTGAGTATGACCTGATCGTACTAGATATCATGCTGCCGAAGTTGGATGGTATCAGCTTATGCAAGCGCTTCCGCACAAATGGATATAGTTTCCCAATTTTACTACTTACAGCACAAGATAATATTACTGCCAAAGTTCAGGGCTTGGATGCTGGTGCAGACGACTACATGGTTAAGCCTTTCGACCCTATAGAATTAATCGCCAGGATTCGCGCCTTGCTGAGACGCGGTAGTAATAATCCTTTTCCTTTACTGACTTGGGGCGATTTGCTGCTTAACCCCAGTACTTGTGAAGTGACTTATAATGGTCGCCCCCTAAATTTAACTACGATGGAATACGATCTGCTAGAATTATTGTTGCGGGATTGTCAGCATGTATTCAGCACGGAAGAACTTCTCGATCGCTTATGGTCTTCGGAAGAATTTCCTTCGGAAGCTACAGTCCGTTCCCATATCCGGCGGGTAAGACACAAGTTAGTTGCAGCAGGCGCGCCCCATGATTTTATTGCTACCATGCATGGACGGGGCTATTACTTAAAAGCCATCAATACAGAAGAATCTTCTACACAATTGGCTACCAATAATATTGGTAATTATACGGATGAGGAATCAATAGCGTTATCTCCACAAAAGTTGAGCGATGGGGAAAATTATCGCCCTCCAAGTGATTACCAGCAACAATATCTCGCTTTTCTCAACGATACATGGAAGTCTAGCAAAGCCAAAATCCTAGACCAGATTGGAGTATTATTACAAACCGTCAGGGACTTACAAGCAAATCAACTCAAAACTCAACAACAAGCACAGGCGCAACAACTAGCCCATAAACTAGCGGGTACTCTGGGAATTTTTGGGTTAACAAAAACAATTCACATCGCCAGACAGTTAGAGTATTGGTTAGGTGGTCGAGAACCGCTACAACCAAAACATGCACCATTAATGAAAACTTTGGTGATGGCTCTGCAACAAGACATTGAGCAGACTACACTGATTCAGATGTCGCAAATTCCCAATGGGCAATCGCCGTTATTATTAATTGTCAGTTCAGACAGCGAGTTTAACCAATCTTTAACAGATGTAGCCGCAACTAAGGGAATTCGGATTGAGATTGCGCCGTTGTTGGATATGGCTAAAACTTTACTCACAACCGAATCGGTTTTTGATGCTGTTGGTCAAAATCCTGATGTTGTGTTGTTAAGATTATCAACTAGTTTATCAGATTCAGACAATAATATTTGGGAAATATTGCAGATATTAGCACAGCGTTACCCGGAATTACCGATTGTCGTGATGAGCGATCGCAATGAATTAAGCGATCGCTTAGAAGTCATGCGCCGGGGTGGAAAATTGTTTTTAGCCGCACCAATTTCTGCTGAACAAGTAATTGACACCGCCGTTAACCTATTACGCGGTACGGAAGCAGCCAAGAAAGTGATGATTCTTGACGACGATCAAGAATGGTTACGCACTCTCCCTACTCTGCTCAAACCTTGGGGATTTAAAGTCACAACTCTAGCCGATCCACAACAATTTTGGACAGTACTGCAAGCAGTCACTCCCGATGCTTTAGTATTAGATGTGAATATGCCACAAATCAACGGCTTTGAACTGTGCCAAATTCTCCGCAGTGACCCTCATTGGCAACGGTTACCTGTATTATTTCTGAGCGTACTCACAGATGCCGCCAGCCAAAATCAAGCCTTTACTGTGGGTGCTGATGACTATTTATGTAAGCCAGTCAAAGGAGTCGAACTTGCTAACCGAATTCTGCGGCGGTTACAAAGAGTTAAAACTTGGGCAAGTTAATTATAGGGCATGGGACATGGGGCATTGGGCATTGGTGATGGAAGCATGAATAGTTGTGAGGGAAACCAACGCATAGGAAAATACTTTTGGTCGCTGAACTGCCTCAATAGACAAATCCATACACTTATAGACAAAAATGTCAAGCTATAGGTGTTTTTATTTGGTTGTGAATTGGAGATTATAAATAGATGGTATCCATCCAGTAAAACTTGTTCCCATTGTGGACATATTCAAGATATGCCACTCAAACAAAGAACATACAACTGTAAAAATTGCGGTATCTCAATTGATCGGGATTTAAACGCCGCAATTAACATATCGAGGTTGGCTAAACCTTGAAAGCTTACTGAGGGATAACTGCTCCCATGCTCCCAGTGAAGTAAGAAATAAATGTCTAGACTTGTCTAGGATTTATATAGCAGGTAATTGCCAGAGATCGGAGTAGGGGACTGTCAGCTAATACCTATTGACCTATTATCATTCCTGATTATTATGCAAACATCGATAAGAAGCCATCAGCATTCTCTCATCCACAAATTGGCGGATGCCATTGAAGAAATTTGGCATCAGTACTTGGATCTCTCCCCTTACTCTGTCCCTGAAGGTTTAGGTTATGTGGAGGGACACCTGGAAGGTGAACGGCTGATCATTGAAAATCATTGTTACCAAACGCCGCAATTTCGTAAACTACATTTGGAATTGGCGCGAGTCGGTAATGGATTGGATATTCTCCACTGTGTCATGTTTCCCAATCCTGAATATGCTATTCCCATTTTTGGCACAGATTTGGTAGGCGGGCGAGGCGGCGCAATTAGTGCGGCGATCGCGGATTTGTCTCCTGTAAGTAGCGATCGCACTCTCCCCCCACTTTATTATCAACAGTTATCTGTTCTATCTCCTGTGGAGTTTTCCCAACCACGGGCTTTACCAGAGTGGGGCGATATCTTTTCAGAATTTTGTCTGTTTGTACGTCCCGAAAATCCTGCTGAAGAAGATAAGTTTCTCCACCGCGTGCGAGAATTTTTAACAGTTCATTGTCAAATTGCCAGTACAGAAACTCCCCTGACATCAAATCTTGACATCTCTAGAGTGCTAGCAGGTCAACGCTATTACTGTACAAAACAACAACAGAATGATAAAACCCGCCGAGTTCTCGAAAAATCCTTTGGAACAGAGTGGACAGATCGCTATATGAACACGATGCTATTTGACTATGTAGCATAGGGGCTAGGGGTTAGGGGCTAGGGTTTGCAAATACGCCCTAGCCCCTAGTTATCCTGATTTTGCTTAAGAATGCTAAATTAAATAATTTTCTGTACAAGCAAAAGTAAGCAAGACATTTATTAACTTATTTGAATAAATATTAAAAGTAATGGCACTGATAGCAACCACTTTGATGGGAAAAAATGGGACAAAAAAATTTTCCTTAATCCCAATGTTGCCAAATATTGCTAAATGTAACGATAATTTAAATCTAAAGACAAGATTAAAATAAAATAAATCCTTGACTGTACAAGGTTTGCGGGTTTTCTTAATATTTCGTAACTAAATCTTTGAACCCAAATAAAAATTTGCACAAAATTTGCACAATTGGATTGCTTTAATCAATTGCAGGTTCAAAAAACCACTGAACTCTTTAACCTGGATGGAAGAGTTCAGTTTCTGAAAAATTGAGGCTCAACTATTTCACGATCTGAGCTTGTGAGTCTTAGAGAAGTAGTTGTTATGGATATTCGCAGTATTGAATTGATGGATAACTGTACCGTTAGTTAACTTTAAATAGCTAACAGTTTCGGGTGGAATTTGCCCGGATTTGCAAGGCATGAAAACTTGCTAGTTACTGTTTGCTAATTTACAGATGATAGCGTGGTTATCTTTCAACAAATTATGCTGCTTGTTCACATCAAGATTCAGAATTTTGAACCTAATTTGAATCCACAGCATAGTAATTATTTAGGAGATGCTGGAATGCTTGACGCTTTTACCAAAGTAGTTTCCCAAGCTGATACAAGAGGCTCTTACGTTAGCGATTCTGAAATCGATGCATTGAAAGATATGGTAGCCGCTGGTGCTAAACGGATGGATGTTGTAAACCGCATCACCGGTAATGCATCCACAATTGTAGCTAATGCAGCTCGGGCACTATTTGAAGAGCAACCCCAGTTAATTCAACCAGGTGGTAATGCTTACACCAACCGTCGTATGGCTGCTTGCTTGCGCGACATGGAAATCATTTTGCGCTATGTAACCTACGCTGTATTTGCAGGCGATGCTAGCGTTTTAGACGATCGCTGCTTAAACGGTTTGCGCGAAACCTACTTGGCTCTGGGCGTTCCTGGCGCTTCTGTAGCGACTGGCGTTTCTAAGATGAAAGAAGCAGCGATCGCGATCGCTAACGATCCCAACGGTGTTACCCGTGGTGACTGTAGCTCCTTAATGTCTGAATTAAGCAGCTACTTCGATCGTGCGGCTGCGGCTGTAGGCTAGGAAAATCCTCAACTAGCTCAATCTTTCTTATTTCTAACGCACACCTTTACATAATTTGTTGAAAGGATAATCAGCATGAAAACCCCTTTAACCGAAGCAGTCGCTACCGCAGATTCTCAAGGTCGGTTTCTGAGCTCTACAGAAATTCAAGTAGCATTTGGACGTTTCCGTCAAGCATCTGCTAGCTTGGATGCAGCTAAAGCATTAAGCGGAAAGGCTTCTAGCCTAGCTTCTGGTGCTGCGAATGCAGTATACCAAAAGTTCCCCTACACTACCCAAATGCAAGGTAAGAACTTTGCTGCTGACCAACGCGGTAAAGACAAGTGTGCACGTGACATCGGTTACTACATCCGCATTATCACTTACTGTTTAATCGCTGGTGGTACAGGCCCTCTAGACGACTACTTAATTGGTGGTTTGGCAGAAATCAACCGTACCTTCGATCTATCTCCTAGCTGGTATGTTGAAGCTCTCAAGCACATCAAAGCTAATCATGGCTTGAGCGGCGACCCAGCTGTTGAAGCTAACTCCTACATTGACTATGCAATCAACGCTTTAAGCTAAGAGTTGATTTTTGCCCAGAACAACTAAAGGCTGTGGATGCTAATTTTCTGGCATGAACAGTTTGATGGGGTTCTGGGCATGTTTTTTCTGATTGAACTTGAGGAGAATGGTCATGACTAGTTCCCAGGCCGCCAGTCAGTTAGGATTTGAGCCATTTGCCGGCACAGCTCCTATAGAATTAAGAGCAAGTGAAGACGTAAAAGCAGTGATTCATGCTGCCTATCGTCAAGTTTTTGGCAACGATCACCTGATGCAAAGCGAACGTCTCACCAGTGCCGAATCGCTATTGCAACAAGGTAACATTAGCGTTCGCGATTTTGTGCGGGCATTAGCACAATCCGAACTGTATCGGCAAAAATTCTTTTACTCTACACCTCAAGTCCGCTTCATCGAACTCAACTATAAGCACCTCCTTGGTCGTGCGCCCTATGATGAAGCAGAGATTGCCTACCATGTCGATCTCTATACGCAAAAAGGATACGAGGCAGAAATCAATTCTTATATTGATTCTTTGGAATATCAAGAAAACTTTGGCGAATCAATTGTCCCCTATTATCGCGGATTTGCTACCCAAACAGGACAAAAAACAGTCGGTTTTAGCCGGATGTTTCAAATCTATCGCGGTTATGCAAACAGCGATCGCGCCCAAGGGAAAAATAAATCTGCTTGGTTAACCCAGGATCTCGCCTTGAATTTAGCGACAGCCATTCAAACCCCGAACTTTGGTAAGGGACTAACCGGAACAGTCGCAGGCGATCGCGGACAGCTTTACCGAGTGCGCTTTATTCAAGCAAATAGCGGGCAGAATTCTCAAGTCCGCCGTAGTATGAGAGAGTCTTTGGTGGCTTACGATCAACTCTCACCCACCCTGCAAAGACTGAATCAAAGAGGTAACCGGGTAGTAAATATTTCTCCTGCCTAAATCAGTCCAATTTGCAATATCCAAGTCTACAAGGAGAGCTATTAGTGGCAATTACAACCGCCGCGTCTCGTTTAGGAACTTCGGCTTTCGATTCATCACGCCCAGTTGAATTGCGTCCCAATTGGACAGCAGAAGATGCCAAGGCTGTCATTGCAGCAGTTTATCGTCAAGTATTAGGTAACGACTACCTAATGCAGTCAGAACGTCTCACCAGCTTAGAGTCGTTATTGACCAATGGTAAACTCAGCGTCCGGGATTTTGTGCGCGCAGTGGCTAAATCCGAACTATACAAAACTAAATTCCTTTATCCGAACTTCCACACTCGGGTAATTGAATTAAACATTAAACACCTGCTAGGACGGGCACCCTACGATGAGTCGGAAGTAATCGAGCATCTCGATCGCTATCAAAATCAAGGCTTCGATGCAGATATCGATTCTTATGTTGATTCTGCTGAATATGATACTTACTTTGGCGATGCGATCGTTCCTTACTACCGTGACTTTGTCACCACAGGCGTTGGTCAAAGAACCGTTGGTTTTACGCGCATGTTCCGCCTCTATCGCGGTTATGCTAATAGCGATCGCTCTCAGCTTGCTGGTACTAGTTCTCGTCTGGCTGCTGACTTAGCTAAAAACAGCGCCTCTGCGATTATCGCTCCTTCTGGTGGTTCTCAAGGTTTCTCTTACCTCCCCTCCAAGCTAGGAACTGCACCCAGCCGCACCTTTGGCAGATCTTCTGCTGGTTCTACCTCAGGTTTATACCGGATTGAAGTGACCGGTATCAGCTTACCCAGATATCCCAAAGTTCGTCGGAGCAATAAAGAATTTATCGTTCCCTACGAACAGCTATCTAGCACCCTACAGCAAATCAATAAGCTGGGCGGTAAGATTGCTAGCATTACCTTGGCACAATAGGAGATAAAACCATTATGTTGGGTAAATCTGCATTGACAAGAGGGTCAAGCACCAGCTCAGAAGATCGCGTTTTTATCTATGAAGTAGAAGGATTGCGCCAGAGCGAGCAAACCGACAACAATCGCTATCAAATTCGCAATAGCAGCACAATTCTCATTCAAGTGCCTTACAGCCGGATGAATGAAGAAATGCGTCGCATCAGCCGTTTAGGCGGTAAAATTGTCGGCATTCGTTCTGCGACTGCGGAAACTTCATCGGAAAACTGAAATCGCATCGCATATCTGACAGCAGTAGTATTTAATTTTGGAATGTAAGGGCGTGGGAAAGTTTACCTTTCTCCGCCCCTTTATTGCTATGAAAAATCAAAGTTAAAAAATAAAATAAATGATTAAGTTTAGATAATCCCTGCTGTTTGGAAGATTTGGTGAGGTGTAATTTGTAGCCCTGGAAACAGAGAATCTGTCAAAATATCGCGATCGCGCTTAGTTTGGGGAAGAGTATTCGGGCAAAAAATCGTCATAGTTTTGGCTTTGGTATCTACAATCCAAACTCTTTGAACTTGAGCTTGTAAATAATCAGTGGCTTTTTCTGTCATTTCTCCAAAAGTTTGACCAGGAGATATAATTTCAATTACTAATTCAGGTGCAATTGGACATGCCTCATCCTGTAACCAATCAGCAGGAAGACGATTATAAGAAATATAGGTCAAATCTGCTACCGGAACCCAGTCTTGTTGATTTCTGATGAGCTTAATTGCCCATTCAATTACTATCCGTCCTTTTCCTTGCGCCCATGCAGACAATAAGATAAATAGCGCACCTGTTACGGAACTATGAAAATATTTTGGTGCCATATCATCATTGGTAAATTTAGGGACAGCTGCGCCATCAATTAGTTCGTAAATGATATCACCTTGTGGAAGTGCAAGGAATTCTTCTAACGTAAGTTGGCTGTTTAATTTAATCATGATTGATTTTGGTCTTGCAGGATAACTCTAGTTTAAATTTTTCATATCGCTTGATAGAGAACAAAACTAGCTTGAAAATAGGGGCTAGGGGCTAGGGACTAGGGACTAGGGGCTAGAGATTTTCATATTTGGTTGTGTGTTTTTCCCATGAAGGACTAACTTGAAAATAGCGTTGACTATTGACTATTGACTGTTGACTGTTGACTATTGACTATTGACTCTTAAGAGATATTTTCATATTTGGTTATGGGATTTTCTCGCGAATGATGGCTACTTATTTGAGTGATGGCTAACTTAGCAATTGGCAAGTATAATGTATCCATGCTATTACAACAATTCAACGCAATAGTCTAGAGGTATTGTAGCAAAGTTGACGTAAATTAATATTGAGAATCACGGAATTCTGGCAGAATTTGGCAAGTTTTTGTTTGCACTATATTTAGGAGAACAACATGGCTGAAATTCCCACTGGCGGTCAAATGCTCTGGAAACTTGAAGGAGATGAGCGCGTTTTGTACCTGCGTCATAACTCCTCAGAGCCGTGGCGGCCTTATGAGGAATTTCCCCAGTATGCTTTACCTGACCCCCAAGGATTTTCTAAAGGAATTGCTACCTTTCTCGCCTTGCTCAAAAAAGATTGGACAGCAACTAAGTCGTGATAAATTACACAACTACATAATCAGGGCTGTTAACTTTTATGCGGGCGGGTTCAGGGATATCCGCATTGATCAACAAAGATCTAAATAAACCCGCCTCTACGATCAACGGTCAACAGTCAACGGTCAACAGTCAACAGCCGTCATGATGGACTTTGGAACTTAAAAGCACAATAGCTTACTCATTGCAGACATTAATTGCCTATTGCTTGCTTGAGCGTTGTGCGCCGATAACACCCAGATGAGAAAAACTCAGTTTTTTTAATATTTATTAATCTTTCGATCATGTTTAGCTCGGCTGTAGATCGGCAATATCTATCTGTAATGGCAGTAGAGCTAGGTAGATTAGCTAGACAAAACTGAGGGATGATTAAGAAATGCTAAGAAAAATATAAATGCTAATAAGAATGAAAAGCTTGATGAATAAGCGTTTCCGTCCATGACACCATTAAGTTGACAATTTGTAATAAACAAACGATCCAACGATATAGTATAAACAACAATGAAGAGATCAACAGACCAGGCGATCGCTTAGTCGTTCATCATAGATGAGAAAAACTCTTCAATTATTAAAGAAATCAGAAATCTTCCCAAATTCCTCAGGGAAAATATCGGAAAGGTTTCAGCAGTTATTCAACCTACTGCTTTGAGTTGATTTGGCTATCAGCCGAATCAAATTGGGTTGTAACCTAATCCAAGCCATACTCGACTAAACGAATTAGGACATAGAGTGTATGTTTGACGCATTTGCAAAAGTAGTCTCCCAAGCTGATGCACGCGGTGAATATCTGAGTGCTTCTCAAATTGATGCCCTGAGCGCTATGGTTGCTGATGGCAACAAGCGTATGGACGTTGTTAACCGCATCACCGGCAATTCCTCCACAATCGTTGCTAATGCAGCTCGTTCTTTGTTTGCAGAACAGCCCCAGTTGATCGCTCCTGGTGGTAACGCTTACACCAGCCGTCGTATGGCTGCTTGTCTGCGTGACATGGAAATCATCTTACGCTATATCACATACGCTATCTTCTCTGGCGATGCAAGCATCCTCGACGATCGCTGCCTCAACGGTTTGAAAGAAACCTACTTGGCTTTAGGAACCCCCGGCGCTTCCGTAGCAGTTGGCGTTTCCAAGATGAAAGACGCTGCACTAGCTATTGCTGGCGACACCAACGGTGTTACCAGAGGCGACTGTGCAAGCTTAATGTCTGAAGTAGCTAGCTATTTTGATAGAGCTGCTGCTGCGGTTTCATAACCACAGACTTACCAGTTTTTTCCGATCGGCTGCACATAGCTGACAACAATTGCTAAAAGCTCTTTCATCAATAAGATATTGGGAGAAAATCTGACATGAAAACCCCTTTAACCGAAGCAGTAGCTGCTGCTGATTCTCAAGGACGCTTCTTAAGCTCCACCGAAATCCAAACCGCATTTGGTCGTTTCCGTCAAGCTAAAGCTAGCTTAGAAGCTGCAAAAGCTTTAAGCGATAAAGCTTCTAGCCTAGCTGCTGGTGCTGCTAACGCTGTATACAGCAAATATCCCTACACAACCAGCACTTCAGGACCTAACTTTGCTTCTACTCAAACAGGCAAAGACAAGTGCGTTCGTGACATCGGTTACTACCTGCGCATGGTTACCTACTGCCTAGTTGTTGGTGGTACAGGCCCATTGGATGATTACCTCATCGGTGGTATTGCAGAAATCAACCGCACCTTCGATTTGTCTCCTAGCTGGTATGTTGAAGCTCTGAAATATGTCAAAGCTAACCACGGTTTGAGCGGCGATCCTGCTGTTGAAGCTAACTCCTACATCGACTACGCCATCAACGCATTAAGCTAATTTTTTAGATGGTATGACCCGGAGAGGTATACAATGACTGACAGCAGTTAGTGATTGTTTACCCCTCCGGGTATTGTTTTGGTCATTTGTCATTGGTCAGTTGTCATTGGTGAACAGTCAACAGTCAACAGTCAACAGTCAACAGTCAACGGTCAACAGTCAACAGTCAACGGTCAACAGTCAACAGTCAACTAATCGACAGTCAAAAGTTTCCTAACCCTTCATCTCGTTGAGAGCGATTTTCTATGGAAAACAAAGCTAATATTCAGGATGATAGCCAATTAACTGTGGAACAGGCGATCGCTAATCTCCAAGGTGAAGATTTGGGATTACGGGTATACGCCGCTTGGTGGTTAGGACGCTTTCGGGTGGATGCGCCAGAAGCGATTGATGTATTAATTACTGCCTTAGAAGATGAAGATGATCGCACTCATGCTGGTGGTTATCCCCTACGTCGCAATGCAGCTAGAGCCTTGGGTAAACTAGGCGAAAATAGAGCAGTTCCCGCCTTAGTCAAAGCGCTGGAATGTTCTGATTTTTATGTCCGGGAAGCCGCAGCCCAATCTCTAGAAATGTTGGGGGACACATCTTGTCTTCATCGGTTGATTGATTTACTGAGCGATCGCATTTCCGGAACCTTACCCGCACCAGAACCGCCCCAGTTAGCCCAACCTTTTGACGCGATTATTGAAGCTTTGGGAACTTTGGGAGCAGTTGAAGCCATTCCTGCAATTGAATCCTTTTTAGATCACCCTATTCCCCGGATTCAGTTTGCAGCAGCTAGAGCAATGTATCAGCTTACCTATAAAGCAACAGAAACATCAAATCAGTATGGCGATCGCCTAATTCAAGCATTAGCTAACGATGATTTACAATTACGTCGAGCTGTGCTAGCAGATTTAGGAGCGATTGGATATTTGCCAGCTGCTGATGCGATCGCCGAAACTTTAGCAGAAAATAGCTTAAAGCTGATATCCCTCAAAGGCTTACTCGAAAAGCAATTACCACAAACCACAGCACCGGATTTATCTCCTGGGGCGATCAAAGTAATGCAATTAATGGATGCGCTATTGTAGCAGAAAGAGGGACAATGTAAAAGGTAGAACTTATTGCTTCTCTTCTCCCTCATGGCAGATTACCTTAATTCTCTAATTCGTGCAGTAGAAGACGCAGATTCTTCTCTTCGGTTGCAAGAAGCTGTGAAACACTTAGCAGCATCTCGTTTAGAAGGAGCCATTCCCACCTTAATTGCCTCACTCAGCTATAACAATCCCGGTGCAGCCGTAGCTGCTGTGGATGGGCTAATCCAAATTGGTGAACCCGCAGTACCAGCACTGTTAGAGCTACTCGATCTGCATAACTACACCGCTAGATCTTGGGCAATCCGTGCCTTAGCAGGAATTGGCGATCCGCGAGGATTAGTCACCTTATTAGGCGCAGCCACAGCAGACTTTGCCCTCAGCGTCAGACGCGCTGCTGCTAAGGGTTTAGGAATGATGAAGTGGCATTGGTTCCCCGAAGATTTGCTAGAAATCGCCCAAGCAGAAGCAATGGATGCCTTATTGTTTGTAGCGCAAGAAGACGACGAGTGGGTAGTCCGCTATTCAGCAGTTGTGGGCTTAGAGTTTCTGGCTGATGCTGTAACCGTAACTTATCCAGAATGGCGATCGCAAATTCAGTCCCAATTTGAGCAAATCCTCGCCAAAGATGATAGCTGGGCAGTGAAAGCACGTGTCTTACTGGCACAGCAACATCTCCAGAAACAGACTGCAATTGAGCAACAGCAAACTGTAGAAGATAGCCCCTCACCGTTATCTTCTATGGACTGGCAAAAAATCATGGAAGGTTTGTATGGGCGTAAAGGACAAGAACGGCAGGTATTTGCCGAAGGCGATCCTCGGCGTTATGAAAAACTCGCAGTAGCGATCGCTGAAAATTCGGATGATTAATTTTCTTCCCAAAACTTCAGTCTTGAATTGTACTGTTTATGCAAATTCAACCCGACACTTAATTACATGATAGTGTCGGGTTTATTTCTGAGATGATGTCCGCTTGATTACTTATACCAATTTCAAGAATGTTTGCGGCACATCAATATATACCAGAGGGCATGGCAATGCCATGCCCCTACCATTTGTCACACTCTCCCTGCCCCCTGCCTTCTTGATGATACCTTCACTACCAAACATCACTAATTGCTAGGCTAGAAATGGCCGATTTTAAACAGAGGGAATCAAGAAAATGCCACATACAATTGTTACCGATGTCTGTGAAGGCATTGCTGACTGCGTAGAAGCTTGTCCAGTAGCCTGTATTCATGACGGGCCCGGTAAAAACGTCAAAGGAACCGATTGGTACTGGATTGACTTTGCTACCTGCATTGATTGTGGCATCTGTCTCCAAGTATGCCCGGTAGAAGGCGCGATCGTTCCCGAAGAACGCCCAGACTTGCAAAAAACGCCAGAATAGTCCATAGTTCAGGGTTAAGGTAAGCAAAGGGGCGTGGGAGATGGGGGAGGGAGACAAGGGAGACAAGGAGGACAAAGGGGACAAGGAGGACAAGGAGGACAAAGAATTTTAGATTTTAGATTTGCGATTTTGGATTCCAATCTAAAATTTAAAATCCAAAATCCAAAATTGTTTCAATGCCCCATGCCCCATACCCCATGCCCAATAACAAATGACTATTGACAAATGACTATTGACTATTTACTAGAAGTACAAAATGTTCATGCCGGATATATTAAAGATGTAGATATCCTGCAAGGTGTAAATTTTCGGGTGGAAGCAGGGGAATTGGTAACCGTCATCGGCCCTAATGGTGCGGGTAAATCGACCTTAGCAAAAACCATTTTTGGATTATTAACTCCCCATACAGGCACAATTACCTTTAAAGGTGAAAATATTGCTGGCTTAAAGTCAAATCAAATTGTGCAAAGGGGAATGTGTTACGTTCCGCAAATTGCCAATGTTTTCCCATCCTTGAGTATTGAAGAAAATTTAGAAATGGGGGCTTTTGTGCGGAATGTGCCTCTAAAGCCCCTCAAAGATAAAATATTTACCATGTTTCCCCGATTAAGCGATCGCCGTCGTCAACGCGCTGGTACCCTTTCCGGTGGAGAACGGCAGATGTTGGCAATGGGTAAAGCTTTAATGCTAGAACCAAGTTTACTGCTTTTAGATGAACCTTCCGCCGCCTTATCGCCCATCCTGGTAACACAAGTATTCGAGCAAATTAAACAAATTAACCAAGCTGGTACAGCCATTGTCCTCGTAGAACAAAATGCCCGTAAAGCCTTAGAAATGGCCGATCGCGGTTATGTTCTAGAATCAGGACGCGATGCTATCACAGGCCCCGGTCAAGAATTGTTAAACGATCCCAAAGTCGCAGAACTGTATCTAGGCGCGGGGAAACATTAGAGGCTAGGGACTAGGGGCTAGGGGCTAGGAGCTAAAGAAGGGAGACAAGGGAAGGGGGACAGAGAGGACAAGGAGAAAAAACAATTGACCATTGACCATTGACCATTGACCATTGACCATTGACAAAAACTTAAATCACTCTTAAACAGTGTCAGCGAGTACTCTTCCATCTGGCTGAATTTTGCTATCTTCCAGGCAACAACGAAACGTTGCCAGGTAGATGAATGGCTAGAATTAATGGATTTATTGGGCGGCGTAATTTTTTACATTTAGCTGGGTTGGGTAGTATTGGTCTTGGGGCTATTATTGGTACTGGTGGTGTACTCTGGAATAAAGAACCATCGTTAGCTGAAGATCCATCTAATGATGCTGTCACAAAACCAAAACCAGTTAATCCGCAAACAGCATTAAATCGGTTACTAACAGGAAATCAACGATTTGTTCAAGGAAAGCGTCTTCTTCCCCGCCAATCTAAATTTCGCTTGCAAGAAACTGTTGCAGCGCAATATCCATTCGCGGCTATATTAGGTTGTGCTGATTCGCGAGTACCCGCAGAAATTGTCTTCGATCAAGGATTAGGCGATTTATTTGTAGTGCGTGTAGCTGGTAATGTCGCCTCCCCAGAAGCGATAGGTAGTTTA
The DNA here is from genome assembly GCF_002367995.1 of Calothrix brevissima NIES-22. Classification (GTDB taxonomy): domain Bacteria; phylum Cyanobacteriota; class Cyanobacteriia; order Cyanobacteriales; family Nostocaceae; genus Aulosira; species Aulosira brevissima. The sequence continues at coordinate 5,181,776 of NZ_AP018207.1, read as the reverse complement.
GAATATGCAGCATCAATACTAGGTACGCAACTTATTTTAGTTTTAGGGCATACAAAATGTGGCGCAGTTCACGCAGCTGTTGAAGGTAAACCGCTTCCTGGTAGAATAGGCGCTTTTGTCGAAGAAATTAAACCGGCTGTAGAAATTGCTAAAAAGAAAAACGGCAGTTTAGAAGCAAATACTGTGATTGCTAATGTGCAATATCAAGCCGATCATTTAGCTGAACGCTCGGCAATTTTAGGCAATTTAATTCAGCAAGGTAAATTGAAAATTGTTGGTGGCTATTATGATTTAGCTACCGGGAAAGTGACAATGCTTTCCTAATACCAATTCAATATGAATATACATAAAGTTATGCCTGATTTGAGAAGTTAAATAAGTCAGTGAAAAAAATGTTAATACCAATTTGAACAAAGAATGCGACAGATGGTAGGGGCATGGCACTGCCATGCCCTCTAGAATAGATTGATGTGTCGCTTTATCATTTACACATATTAAGCGCACATTTTTATAATTTTAGTAAAGATAAATGGCGATCGCCTTCTCATTTATCTAAATCAAGTACTCATTTTCCTGTTTTCAGTAAGCAAAAAGCCATTTCACCTTCTCGTTAAGCCTTAACGCTTTCTCATTATGGTGTTTTCCGCAAGTAAAATACTATTTTACCTACTCAAAAAGTCTTATCGCTGACTCATTTCGGTAAATCGCGCACTAGTTTTAGTGTTTTCCGCAAGTAAAAAGCCATATTGCTTACCCAATTCGGTAAATCGCGCACTCCTAAAGGTGTTTTCCGCAGGTAAAAAGCCAGATTACTGGCTCAAAAATGGCGCTGTCTTACAATAAGCGGCTGTGTAGCTAGGCTTTGTTGTTTTTTACGATGCCGAAGGCAGGTTACGCCTACGCACTTATCCTCAAATCAAATTGGTAATTGAATGTATAGCAATCCTATCTGAGTTGTGAAAATATTTTTTTTGATGAACCGCCAAGACGCCAAGTACGCCAAGGTTGAGAGAAAAAACTGAGAGTTAGCAAATTTCATAAATGATTTAGGATTGCTATAGACACCTAAAAAGTAGTGACACCCAAGATATCCCTACAATCAACTGTATGTTAAAAAATACGTCAATTTTTTAACATATATAGAATGCAATTAAAATATGTATCTGAGAATCAAAGCCTCATTAACCATGCGTGTCATAGTGTTAATCTGGGTATTAGCAGTGAGTATAATTTCGTATTCAGGAATTACATCCTGTTTTTTAGCACTACCATGACTCACATTATCAACCAGCAGTTTTAATAAATTTAAGATGTCAGAATTTAGAACTCTTCCAGATTGGGATAAAGCCCACGAACTTACAGTAGCAATTTATGATTTAACCAGAAATTTTCCCGACGATGAATTACTGGGTTTAACCCAACAAATACGTTTAGCTGCTTCTGCTGTTCCAATTAAAATTGCTCAGGGAAGTCACCGCGAAGAAATCGAGGAAAAACTAGATTTTTTAGAAATGGCTAGAGATTCAGCCATAGAATTAGAATATTATCTGCTACTTTGTTATGAGTTAGAACTGGTGCAACCTTCAGATTACGATCGCCTTGTCAGCAGTATCGTGGAAGTGAAAGAATTACTAGAACATACGATTGAGAAACTTAGCCGCAATTTTTAATGATTCTGCGAATTCTTCCCCAACACCTAGAAATTATCCGCAGCCACGCCGAAAGTACTTACCCCGATGAATGTTGCGGTATAATCCTGGGTCACGGGATGAGTGAAAGCAAAACTGTAGTGGAAGTGATACCCACAGAAAATGCCTGGAATAATACTATAGATGATTTCCCAGGCGATCGCACTCAGGATACCCCAAGACGACGATATGCGATCGCACCTCAAGTTATGTTACAAGCACAAAGAACAGCCCGCGATTGTGCTTTGAATATCATCGGGATTTACCATTCCCACCCCGACGCACCCGCCATACCTTCAGAATGCGATCGCCTCTATGCTTGGCCGGAATACTCGTATATAATAGTTTCCGTTCAAAAAGGCAAAGCGGAAACACTCCAAAGCTGGAGTCTAGACGACAACCATCAATTCCAACCAGAAGTAATTAACAACATAATTTAAACAACCGATCGATACGGATATCATTTTTCGCTACGATAAATAATCCGCCCTCCACTGAAAATTGCTATGCTCAATCCCAATCTGGATTTAGCAAATAATAATAATCAATGGAAAGCCTTTGCTATACAATAGTTTCTGTACTCTAATACTAGAAAAATACTAGCAATGTACAGTAAGCAAGAATCCAGCAAGCAAACAGATGTGAGATTAGGAGTTGACAAAGGTTCTCTACGATTACAATTTAGCAGTCGTGTCTCTCAACAGTTTTACGGAAAAAGACAAAAATATATAGGACTGGGAAGAAGTGATACAGATGATAATAGAAATTGGGCTGAAGGAATAACACGACGAATTCAAGAAGATATTGATTACCAGAATGGTATTAATTTTGACCCTACTTTAAACAAGTATCTTGAACTCAAAAGCAATGTTGTAAATCTTCCAGGTAGCCTTCCCATTCCTACTCTTAAAGAACTTTGGCAAGAGTATGTAGATTGGAAGATTGACACTAAGCAGATATCAAACGGTACACGCATAGGAAGATATGAAGGAAGTTTTGGTTCCTTGTTAAAAAACTATTTAAATAAACCACTCACAGAAGATTTAGCCCAAACAATAATAGATGATTTGTGTGCTAGACGCACTAACTCCGATTCAATCGGTAAACTATTTGGTGCTTTAAGTTCAATGTCCCAAAGAGCCATAAATAACGGCACACTAAAAAAAGATTATTTTGCAGAAATAAAGAAATTTTATAAACCACAAAAAAAATCAAAGCAATTACAAGAAGAAGAAGATTGTAGAGCATATACTATCAAAGAAAGAGATTTGATAATTAACTCTTTTTATTCTTCTCAAAAACCATCATTCAGAAAATTAGCAGAATTAATAGAATTTTTATTTCTTACAGGTTGTAGACCTGGCGAAGCCTTTGCCCTTGAATGGAGACATATTAATTTAGACAAGGGTTGGATACGCTTTGAGGATGCTTATAGTTCTGTTAGCAAAGAAATTAAAGAGACAAAAACTAATGTTATTCGCATTTTTAAGTTCAAGAAAAATTCCCGTTTAGCCATGTTAATAGATAGGTTAAAAACAGCTACTAATAACTGTTCTGATACAGATTTGTTGTTTACAAAACTAAATGGTAAACGAGTTTCATTAGATACTTTAGCTGGAGTTTGGGATAAAAAATACAGTGAAGGAAGAGTTTACAACGGAATTGTTACAACATTAGCTAACGAGGGGAAACTTCAATATCTTAAACCATACTCAACTAGGCATACTTTCATCAGTATTCAAGCCAATAATGGTACAGACTTAGCATTAATAGCTGATGTTTGTGGGACAAGTGTAGATAAGATAATGAAACATTATTTACAACCAGATAAGCAAAGAGAATTAGCGGATATTTAAACCTAACTAAGCATAAAAACTTAAAGAGAGTATTTCTACTCTCTTTTTTTGTGTCTCTAGAACTGTTTTCTAGATTTGTTAAACAAATTGTTTAACAATTTTTTAGATCATCTCTCCCTACTCACTTAGCAGCTTATAAGCCTTCTCAAGTAAGATATGCGCAGTACCCAATCTGATTAATTTCTCTTGGTCTATTCCATCTTGCCCTTGCATTCTCCGGTCATCATCAAGTGAAAAATTAACTAGTCCCTTCTGTTCATCAGTAGGTGTATTCATTTGCTCAATTATCTTGGCGAGAGATTCGATGCTAGCTAATCCAGGCGATTTTAAACCTTTACCTTGTCGGAACTGATTGATAGCAGTCTGGCAGAATGTCATCAGATAGATGATTTTATTTTTACTAAGTGTCGAGTTCACATTCTGCATGTGATAGCGATGGCACAAGTTGCGCAACTTCCTGACGCTTAAGCCTTCTAATTCTTCCCTTGTAAACATAAAATGGTACTGTCCATTTTCTAATGGTGGATTTGGTAGGTAACAAGTTTTCCAGGCTGGTTTACCTACCAATTAATAACTGTAAACCGACGCAAGCACCGAATTAAAGTCATATTTACTTTTCTAAACAATGTCAGGACGCAAGGGTAAACCAGAAAATTTTGACAATCCACCGAGTAGGGATTTAACAGAGAATGTGACTTTTAGGGCAACTAAGGAAATGAAGGAAGCAATACAGCAACAAGATAACCCTGCTCAGTTTTGCCGGGATGCCATACAAGAGAAACTGGACAGAAACAAGCAATCAGAAGGCTAGCTACAATAACCACGGAAAAACACCCGAACGGTTTACCCATTCCGGCGTAAAAAACACTGCGTTAACCATCAAGTAGCCAACAGTCGCCAAATAATAATGGTAGTTTTTACCATAAGCTCACTCACAAACTGTATTAACTGTGTGTAGTACAGTACAGTACAGTTCCTCAAGTAGAAATATTCATAAAAAAGCTAATTAATAGTAAATAGGGCAATAAAACACTATTTAGCACAGATTAAATCAATATTAAGCAATATTACTCATTATGGCTCTAGCTTATAGCGGAAATTCCAGTATCATAGAAATGGAATGTACCTTACAGAATTGCTCAAGGGGAGCCTGACACAAAGGCTCCTTGTTTATTTATGGGGATATAACGAATAAGGCTAAGAGTGACGCTTAACTGGCAGATAGCTAAAGTCGCATCTCAGAACTGTATCAAAGTGTATGTAATACAATACAATACACTAGACATCATAGTACAAGTGTATTAAAATACGTATAATACAATACACTACAGATGGAAAGACATGGAAAGGTCAAGCCAAAGAGTCACAAAAGAATTAGTCTGGAAAGTTGCCGATGAGCTATTTGCAAAAGGAGTGATAGTTACTCAAGAGAAGATTAGAAAAGAGACTGGTTATGGTTCATATACCACTATTGGCAAGTTTCTGAAGGAATGGAAAGACAGAGAAGACAACGATGCTCCAGCAAAAAATTATCCTATGCCTGAAGCAATTAAAAAACTGATTGGAGAAGGTGAATTGAGTCAGGCACTCTGGAATACTTTCTGTCAAAAATATGAACTAATATCTGACAATGAAAAAATTGTTGAATTAGAAAAAGTAATTGAATCATATCAAGAGAGATTGGAAATATCAGAGCAAAGTGTTTTTAGATTGGATGAATTGAGAAGACTTTATAATGAACTCCTAGAAAGGTCTGAAGAGAAGCAAGCTAAAATAGACAGCTTAGAATCTCACATAAAAGCAATATTAAACGGAATGTCCGCAAGCTAGTAAAAACAGGAATTAAAAAATGAAAGCTAAAACCTTGTCGCCTGAACAACTTAAACAAATAGCTGAAATTGAAAAAGAATTAGCTGAATTAAAACGTGAAAATAAGCAACAAATATCTTTAGTAAAGGATATCTTGCTAAGTAAGCTATACTGCAATTAATCCATCTGTACACATTAAATAACCCCGTCTAGCAACATAAGACGGGGTTATTATTTGTTGGTTTAAATGTCTTCAATATAACTAGTTAGCTATATAAGAATTGTTAGCCTTTAGCTGTATCTCTGTTAGTGATATTTGTTAAACAAATTGTTTAACAATTTTAGAGATAACTGTTACTGCAACTTACACTAGCTTCTCACCAGTTACTTTCATAGCCTTTTTTAAGTCATCTAGCAGTTGAGCAACATGTTCATAACGCGCTGAAGGCTGACCACTATCTGACCTGGATTTTGATCTATCAACTTCTGATTGCCAGCTTTCAAGGATATGGTTAATCATCTCCAGTTCACTAACTATATCTTCAGCTTTGTCACCAATAGTAGGCGGTAATCTGTAAACCTGAGTCTTAACGCCATCGCCCCACTTACCAGCCCTACCAGCGCCAGTTCTTTTACCACCATGAGTATGCTTAACCTTGACTAATTCATAATCAGGATTAGCTTTTAATGCATTGTCGCCAGCATTCTCTAGTGAGTCACTTTCTAGCTGGACAAGTAGCATGTCATCAGTGGTAGAGTGCTTTAACTCCACTAGGTATTTATTCATTGATTCAACGTTGTAATGTATCCTGTAAATACATTAACTTGATTCTGTAACAGAATCAAGACGTTTGATATAACCATCCAGGTGACTATGTTTAGCTTATATAGAAAATTGTTAAACAATTTGTCTAACAAATCCAGACATAAGCTTTATATGGCTATATAGCAGGTAATTAGAATATCTTCCCTATAGCAGATAACAGATAACTAAGTGCTAGTGGCATCACTACTAAAATGCTCACAATGCTTATCTATTAATGGCTATGAAACTGTGAAACAAGTTTGTGCAACAAATTTCTACATCACACTAACCACGACTCATAAATCGCAATTACCATATCCCGTATTCTGTATCTCTATAACTCTATGAAAAATCTCATCCCGGTCGTGGCATGGGAGAAATTATTCAATTTACTGGCTTGTTCTAGCCTTTACTATTCTAGCTTGAATGTGTAACAAAATCAAAACGTTTGATTGAACTGTCCAGAGTGCTTGTGTTGAGTGAAAATATTGCTAATGCTTAAGCGGTTGAGAGATATACCTTTAACCTCAGTTCTTAGGGTTGAGGGTGAGATATGTACTACCTAGTAGTAAACTAGAATATTACTAGCCAAAAAGCTACGACACAAGGCGTTTAAAACTGCTTTAATGCTTAAATTACTATTTTGGTACTAGAAATACTAGATTAAACGCTGAAAGTATTGGTATACATTATGTCGCTCAATCCCAATCTGGAAGAAATCCAGTTAACCAAAGACGATTACGAACGTTACTCCCGTCACCTAATTTTGCCGGAAGTAGGGCTAGAAGGGCAAAAACGCCTCAAAGCCGCCAGTGTACTCTGTATCGGTACAGGTGGACTCGGTGCGCCACTGCTGTTATATTTAGCAGCTGCGGGTGTAGGACGCATTGGTATAGTTGATTTCGATGTGGTTGATACATCGAACTTGCAACGCCAAGTAATTCACGGTACATCCTGGGTAGGTAAACCGAAAATTCAATCAGCTAAAGATAGAATTCTCGAAATTAACCCCTTTTGTCAAGTTGATTTGCATGAAGTGCGCCTGAGTTCCGAAAATGCCCTGAGTATTTTGGAACCCTATGATATTGTCGTTGACGGAACTGATAACTTCCCCACCAGATATTTAGTTAACGACGCTTGCGTACTGCTCAACAAGCCTAACGTCTACGGTTCCATATTCCGCTTTGAAGGACAAGCCACCGTATTTAACTATGAAGGCGGGCCGAATTATCGTGACTTGTATCCCGAACCACCACCACCAGGAATGGTTCCCTCCTGTGCAGAAGGTGGGGTGTTAGGCATATTGCCGGGAATTATTGGCGTGATCCAAGCCACAGAAACTGTCAAAATTATCCTCGGACAAGGTAACACCTTAAGCGGAAGACTGCTGCTATACAATGCATTGGAAATGAAATTCCGCGAATTGAAACTGCGTCCAAACCCGATTCGCCCAGTAATTGAAAAACTGATAGACTACGAAGAATTCTGCGGTATTCCCCAAGCGAAAGCCGAGGAAGCCAAACAGCAGCAAGAAATTCAAGAAATGACTGTGACAGAATTGAAACAGTTATTAGATAGCGGTGCAAAAGATTTTGTACTGTTAGATGTGCGCAATCCCCATGAATACGAAATCGCCAAAATACCTGGTTCAGTATTAGTTCCATTACCAGATATTGAAAATGGCAATGGCGTGCAACAAGTCAAAGAAATCCTCAACGGACACCGCTTAATTGCTCATTGTAAAATGGGCGGGCGATCGGCAAAAGCCCTGAGCATTCTTAAAGATGCAGGAATTGTCGGTACAAACGTTAAAGGCGGAATCACCGCTTGGAGTCGAGAAGTAGATTCTTCCGTTCCCGAATATTAAATTCCTAGATATCCACAATTCTGACTGAGATAAAATATCAGCGATTCATAAGGGTACAGCAATGCTGTACCCTTATTTTGTCTTAACGTGAAACCCGCTTGGTTGCAAGGTTTTTGCCCTCAACCCCAACCCCTCTCCCAGCAGGAGAGGGGAGCAAGAGATTTAATTCCCCTTCTCCTGCGGGAGAAGGGGTTAGGGGATGAGGGCGAGGGTTTTTGTACAACCTATCTTCCGCACCCAGAACTGTCACACCCAAAAAACCGGATAGATATAGTACATAAGAACTAGCTTCTAGTAGAGCTTATTCCAGCTAAATAAGAATAACTTCTATTAAGTTCAGATATCTGTGTAACAAAAGAATAATAATCATTCTCATATGGGGGGGGGTAGGAAAGGAGAGGCTGCCATTGGCAGCCTCTCCTTTCCTCATGTTTTTTAATTCAATAATGATTCAATTTTCGGGTGGATAGAGGTATTTGTATAAGCAACTGAAATTTATCGCACAAAGGCTGTCCAAAAATGTGAAAATTTTAACTGATATGGTTTTAGTTACTTTCCAATCATGTTGAATATCAAAGATATTGAAATCAAGAATATTGACCATTTGGGTATAGTGGCAGGAATAGTAGACTCAATTGGTTTGGTGTCAATAATTAATAATTTAATCGGGTCAGAAGCCGGAGAAAAAGTTAGTGCTGGACATGTAGTAAAAGCAATGATTTTAAATGGATTGGGGATGGTTTCAAAACCATTGTATATGTTTCCCAAGTTTTTTGAATCGATAGCTTGCGAGCATTTAATTGGAGCCGGAGTCAAACCAGAATATCTGAACGACGATAAACTCGGCAGAGTGATGGATAAATTATTTATAAAAGGTCTAGATACAATATTTTTAGCAATTAGTTTAAATGTGGTGAAAAAATTTGAAATATCTTTAGCATCATCGCATTTAGACTCATCATCATTTCATCTACATGGAGAATATAAAACTAGTTTGCCAGAGGTGATATTTCCAAAAATTGGTAATATTCAGGTTCCCGAAGAATCAGAGATAAAATCACCGGAAGCTATAAAAATTACATATGGTTATTCTCGTGACCATAGACCAGATTTAAAACAATTTATTATGGAATTGATATGTTCAGGAGACGGAGATGTACCAATATTTTTGAAAGCAGCATCCGGAAACCAAGCTGACTCAGCATGTTTTGGAGAAATTGCCGTGTCATATCTCAATCAAATAAAAGTCGATAGTTTGATAGTGGCAGATTGTGCATTATATACAGAAGAAAATATCAAATTGATGTCTAATATTAAGTGGTTGTCTCGAGTGCCTTTAACTCTAAAATTAGCAAAATCCTTAGTCACAACCTTGCCAGAATCAGAATTCATTAACAGTGAACTAGATGGATATTCATATGTTGAGAAAAAAGTCAGCTACGCAGGCATAGAGCAAAGATGGTTAGTAGTACAAAGTCATGCCAGAAGAAAATCAGACTTACATAAATTATCACAAGCTATTGAAAAAAATCTCTCTAGTTCCAAAGCCAAGTTAAAAACATTATCACAAGAGAAGTTTGCATGTTCATCTGATGCCATGAAGGCATTATCAAAAATATCTAAACAATTTAAACACCATCAAATAGACAAGATTGAAATCACTGAAAAAACACCAGATGCCAAATATGAAAGGACAGACAACTATTATCAGATTTCAGCAACTGTCTCACAAAATGACAATGCAATTGCTATCGAAACCAAAAGTGCTGGGCGTTTTATTATTGCCACAAATGTCTTAGAATCTAAGCAACTTGACAATATTGAAGAAGGCAGAAGGCAGAGGGCAGAGGGCAGAAGGTTTTGTTTAGAAGGGGATTCTGACCCCTCCTAAACAAGAGCCACCAAATTTTCAATTTGGTGGGGGTCTTAAACCCTTACTCCCTTCGGTCGTGGCAGAGGGCAGGAATCAGAATTCCCTTCTGCCTTCTGCCTCCTGCCCTCTGCCTTTCTTGATAAAATGATTAAAGAATACAAAGCACAGCAATCATGTGAAAGAGGCTTTGGCTTTTTGAAAGACCCATTGTTTTTTACAGATAGTATTTTCATTAAAAGCCCCGAAAGAATAGAAGCATTGGCTATGATAATGGGGTTATGCTTACTAGTCTACACACTGGCACAAAGACAAATGAGGGCAGCTTTATCAGCGTCAAAATCAACCATTAAAAATCAACTGGGTAAATCAATCAATAACCCCACATTAAGGTGGATATTTCAATGCTTTGAATCAATTTATCTTGTCACATTAAACCAGGAAACGGATATTTCTAATTTAACGAGCGAGAGAAATTTTATTCTGACATTCTTACCAGAAGATTGCCGCCGTTACTACACCTGCATAACTTAATTTTATCTAGATTCTTAAGGGTGCTACTATGTTTAACCGGACTATTTAATTTCATTATTAGTCCTGAATTATTATGCTGAAAACCCTACTTAGTTTGACATTTATATAAGCTTTAATTAATCATTAAATAAAAATTATAATATCTGATTATTATCAGCTCCTCAAGTTGCTTGAATTTTTTATTACTTCTTATTGAGAATAGTCTAAATGCCTCTAAAACTTCTTAAAATATCTTTTTTACTCATTTAATGTGTTCTTTTATTCTCTATTGATGAATCAACCTCAGTAATAACCGATTGTGACAGTGCTGGGTACGGAAGGAAGGGTACAACACTATTAATGTTTGATGGTGCGTGCTGCCCAGATCCCCGACTTTTTGAAAAAGTCGGGGATCTAAATCTCGTTAAAGCAAGTGACATCCCACCATACATCTATTAATCAGGCTTTTTTCTTCATTAATGAGGTTCTGAGGGTCATTAATGAGGCTATTTTGCTCGTGAACGAGGCTATTTTGCTCGTGAGTGAGGCTATTTTGCTCGTGAATGAGGCTATTTTGCTCGTGGACGAGGCTATTTTGCTCGTGAATGAGGCTATTTTGCTCGTGAATGAGGCTATTTTGCTCGTGAATGAGGCTATTTTGCTCGTGGACGAGGCTATTTTGCTCGTGAATGAGGCTATTTTGCTCGTGGACGAGGCTATTTTGCTCGTGGACGAGGTTTCGAGGCTCATTAATGAGTATTAGGGACTATTACCGAGAGTATAATGGGCAAAATTGCCATATTTAATACTTATGCTTAATAATCCTGACTTACTTAGGTGAAATATTAGAGTTAGATGTGGAAGTGATTAGAAATGTAGCGGGGGAACAAGTTTAAACTAATAGTAGACATCTCCAAAATAGTAACGTTCTGTGGTAATAGAACATTAAAGAGATTTTTAGACGCAGAAACATGAGCGAGATCCTAAATTATATTGAAGGGAACAAAAAAGAAACACAGCGCTTAATTGGTCTGGAGTATGAGCAGTTACAACAGTTAATCCAAAATGCGGAACGATTACATCACGAAAAACAAGCGGTCTTAGAATCAAAAAAAGTGAGAATTATTTCTGGTGGTGGAGGTCGTAAACCAAAACTATCTATAGCTGAACAAATAATTTTAACTTTAGTTTATCTCCGACACATGACAACCTTTCAACTTCTGGGTATCCAGTTTGCAGTAAGTGAATCTACAGCTAATGATACGTTTAATTATTGGTTGCCTACTTTACGAGAACTACTACCATCTAGTTTACTTGAGCAAGTAAAAAAAAACGCTGCTGATCATGAAATAGTAAAAGAAGTTTTGACAGAATATGAATTAATAGTAGATAGCTATGAACAAGTTAGAGAAAGGCCTGGAGACAAGGATGAACAAGAAAAATATTTTTCAGGTAAGAAAAGTAATCATACATTCAAAAGCCAAATGATTATCATGCCAGATGGTAGAGATATCGTTGATGTTGTAGCAGGAGAACCTGGACCAATAAGCGATATAACTTTGTTTCGAGCAAATCGAGATAACTTTGACCCAAAACAAAGTTTTAAGGGAGATTTAGGTTATTTAGGAGAAGATTTAATTGATACTCCAATTAAGAAACCAAAAAATAAAGAGTTAACAACAGACCAGAAAAAATCAAACAAGGAGTTTTCCTCTAAACGAATATTTGTCGAACATCGAATCCGTTCGGTAAAAATATTTCGAGTTGTTCAAGACAGATTTAGGTTAAATCCAAAAAAGTATGCTGAGGTGATTATGACAATTTGTGGATTAGTCAGACTACGAATTAGAGCGCTAATATTACCATTAGAAATATCTGCTATGTCATGAGGTTAAAATTAACGCATATAACTAGATGTTTTTGCCTAATTATCAACAGTAAATATCTCAAAGCCTTATTTTTTCGTACAGACTACCTAATTTAGGATGGTTGCATTTATGGACTATAGCCTAGCTACATAAAGGCTTTGAACGTTTTCGGAGATGTCTAGTAAATTAAATCATATTTGCGCTACATCAATATATTCTAGAGGGCATGGCAGTGCCAGTGCCCCTACTAATCTGTCGCATTCTTTTTTCCAATTGGTATAAGATAAAACCCTGACAATAATAGGCTTTCAACTCTGTCAACAGTCAACAGTCAACAGTCAACAGTCAACAGCTATAATAAAAAACTCCATCTTTTTTTGGATGGAGTTTGCCGTTATTGACGATAAATTGATGATTTTAATATTCAATTCCTGGTTGCGCTTTTACACCTTGATCGCGGAAAGGATGCTTCACTAATGTCATTTCGGTGACTAAGTCGGCGCGTTCAATTAAGGCTGGTGGTGCGCCTCTACCTGTAAGAATTACGTGCGTACCAGCAGGTTTTGTAGCTAAACCGGCTAATACTTGCTCAACTTGTAAGTAACCCATTTTCAGAGCAATATTAATTTCATCTAATAAGACTAATCTAAACTCTGGGTTGCAAATATATTCTAAGGATTTTTCCCAAGCTGCTTGTGCTTTATCTAAATCGCGATCGCGATCTTGGGTTTCCCAGGTAAAGCCTTCGCCCATAGCATGAAATTCTAACTGATCTTGCCAACTACTAAACACCCTTTTCTCTGAGGGTTCCCAAGCACCTTTGATAAACTGGACGATCGCCACTTTATACCCATGACCAAGCGATCGCAATACCATTCCTAAAGCCGCAGTGGTTTTCCCTTTCCCGTTACCAGTATTGACAATTACTAATCCCTTTTCGGGGACAGCTTGTGCTATCCGCTTATCTTGGACTTCTTTACGTCGCTGCATCTTTTGGCGATACTGTTCGTTACTCAAAGATGAGGACATCACCTCGTCAATTACACGTGCAATCTCTTGATCTGAATCTAATTGTTGTGGGTTATCGTTTTTCATCAATTATTATTTGTCAGTTGCTAGAGACGCGATGAATCGCGTCTGTACAAGAATGCCTAATGCCCATTAATTAAGAATACGCAGCTAGATTCCTATATATGTCTACTCAAATTACAATAAAAAATCTGGAAAATATATTAGGTTTTGTCACATTATTGACGAATCAAGAAGTTAAGCTATATGACATCCAAACTGAACCATTGACTTTTGAACCATATTGCTATTCTAAAGAATTTAACGAGCTTATTACAGCACTTTATCAAGAAAACTTTATCATTTCTTTTGATTGGTTAGCTTGGAAACAATCAGCAGATAGTTTTATTACTAATCCTGAACTATTAACTGTAGCAGATATTTCTACATTACAAAAATTGTTCACAACGCACATTCGCCAAGAGCGATTTTGTAGCGGTCATTTAGCTAGGATGATTGACAATAAACACTTATTAGCAATATTCCAAAGATTACAAGCAATTTATGCAGCTGGGATGTTAGAAAATAATCACAATCATGGTGAAGCGAAAATGAGCCAGCAAACATCAGTTATTCAAGGTGATATTACCCAGCTACCAGTCGATGCAATTGTGAATGCTGCAAAAAACTCTTTATTGGGTGGTGGCGGTGTGGATGGCGCAATTCATCGCGCTGCGGGGCCGGAATTATTAGCTGAATGTCGTCTGTTAAATGGTTGTGCTACTGGGGAAGCGAAAATTACCAAAGGTTATCAACTTCCCGCAAAGTGGGTAATTCACACCGTCGGCCCTGTGTGGTATGGTGGCGATCGCGGTGAAGATGAAATGTTAGGGCGATGTTACCGCAATAGTTTGGCTTTAGCAGCACAGTATCAACTTAAAACCATTGCTTTTCCGGCGATTAGCACTGGCGTTTATGGGTTTCCAATGGAACGCGCCTGCAAAATTGCAGTTTCGGAAGTTAACAAGTTTTTACACAGCCATAAGTCTATCGAACAAGTGATTTTTGTCTGTTTTGGACAAAGTGCTTACGATTGTTATCTAAAAGTTATACGAGAATTAACGTAATCCTCGATAACATTAGATTCGGCGTATTTACTTTTCGGGATTCTCAGAATGTCAAAACAACTAGGTCAAAAAATTGCACCGATTCCCATGTCAACGGAGATCGGCGTAGTTGATTTGATTGATAATTACTTTACCGCTTACAACTCCGCGCGGTTGCGGGAAATATGTCAACTGCTGAGTCGTGAAGTGTTAACCCCTGGTGTCACAGTCGGTGTAAGTCTTTCTGGGGCGATGACACCAGCCGGATTTGGCGTTTCCGCCCTTGCGCCTTTAATTCGCAACGGCTTTATTGACTGGATGATTAGCACTGGTGCAAATCTTTATCACGATATGCACTATGGCTTGGGTTTTGAATTATTTGCGGGTAATCCCTTTTTAGATGATGTAAAACTACGTCAACAAGGAACTATCCGCATTTATGACATTATTTTCGGCTATGATGTGCTGCTAGAAACTGATGCATTTATCCGCAAGATACTGCAAGCAGAAGCTTTTCAAAAGCGCATGGGAACGGCTGAATTTCACCATTTGCTGGGTAAGTATGTTTGGGAAATTGAAAAGCAATTAGGGGTGAAAAATTCCTGTTTGCTAGCAACAGCTTATGAATGTGGCGTACCGATTTACACTTCTTCTCCTGGGGATAGTTCCATTGGAATGAATGTCGCCGCTTTAGCCTTAGAAGGTTCGCAATTAGTTATCGATCCTTCTATTGATGTTAACGAAACAGCTGCGATCGCCTACAATGCACGAGAAGAAGAAGGTAAAAGCGCAGCTGTGATTATTGGTGGCGGTAGCCCGAAGAACTTTTTGCTACAAACTCAACCGCAACTTCACGAGGTACTAGGCTTAGAAGAACGGGGACATGACTACTTTGTCCAGTTTACCGATGCGCGTCCTGATACAGGTGGTTTGTCCGGGGCGACGCCTTCAGAAGCGGTTAGCTGGGGTAAAATTGACCCAGAAGAATTACCCAGCACAATTGTTTGTTACACCGATAGCACGATCGCTTTACCATTAGTAACAGCATACGTTATGCAAAAAAACCAGCCACGCCAATTAAAGCGGCTATACGACAAGCGAGAAACAATTGTCGAAAAACTCCGCCAAGATTATCTTGCAGCAAAAGCGCAACCATCAGATAAAATCCCTGCGGCTGTAGTTGAAAGTGCAAACCAGCAAGCAGCTACCTATCCTTGCGGTAGATTAATTCCTAACACCCCATAATCAAGTTTCGGGTTGCTAGATCCCCGACTTCTTTAAGAAGTCGGGGATCTGAATCGCTACCAAGGTGAATATCAACTAAGCGATCGCCTTTTACAATTAAAGTATTAAAGTTTGATTTCTCTTGATTTTTATGAACGTTCCTCCCCAACTGCAACAAAAAATTGAAAAATGGGCAAGCAGTCAAGGAATATCGACTGAAGAATTTATTTTGCAAGCCATTACAGAAAAAATAGAGCTTCTAAGTCAGCAAGTAACTGAAGAAAATACTCAGCCAAATTCCCAATTGAATAATTTATTGAATAATCAACCAGCAAACCTTTATCGCCAAGATGGAATTTTAGTTGTAGAAGCAGAATTACCAGAAAATTTTGATATTAATAACTTTATATCTCAGTTGAGAGAAGAACGCATTCAGGCATAAATACTTTAGTAAATACTTTGATAAACCACATCTATTTTGAGAACCATAGTTTTTCATGGTAGTGGGAGCATCTTGCTCCCTGCTGGTAGTAGGGGGCTTTCTGTCCCGCTCCAGGTTTCAACATGGACGAAGTTTAACATAGAAAAAACAGTTCAATCGAACTACCAAAGTATTGAATCGCCCGATCGCATTCATCATGGCATCAATCAGCAGCATATCTGCATGTTGTAATTAGCGATCGCGATCCGAAATGCTAATTTTTCATAAATTTTATGACATTATGACAATTTATTCCGGCGATCGCTAGTCATCAGCTGTAATGATGGGTAAGTTCATAGTATTGTTGTTTGTCTGTCAGGCGGATACCATTGGTAATGCGAATCCGCCTATTTATTAAATTTTGTAAAAACTAAATTTGCAACATCGTTTTAATGTTTTGCACAATAGCTTGGGGTGATTGAGCAATATCTATATATACATTGTTTAAAGGCTCCTCTAAGGCATCAAACTGGCTCTGGAGTAAGATTACTGGCATATAGTGATTTTGACGCTCTTGTAAGCGTTTTTGAATCAAATCGTAAGAGCCTTTGAGGTAGACTAGCTGAATGCGTTCGCTATCCACTAGCAAAAATTGACGATAGCTGTCTTTTAACGCCGAACAAGCCAACACCACATTTGTATTTTCTTGCAACCATTGTTTAATAACTGCTTGTAAAGCTTCTAACCAAGGTTTTCTGTCAGCCTCAGTTAAAGGAATACCATTCCGCATTTTCTCCACATTCTCTGGTAAATGAAAAGCGTCAGCATCGCTAAAATTCCAGCCTAAAGACTCTGCCAAAAGTTTGCCTACAGTGGTTTTACCAGAGCCAGAAACACCCATGATGATAATAATCATAAACAAAGCAGTTTTGAAGTCAGCAGACAAGCCTGCATAGGCAGGCTTTGTTTGTATAGCCTCACCCTTATAGGGTGTAGGTGCAAGATATCAGTTAAGAAGGAATTGGAGTTTTAACTTTATTAGAAACAGGAATAAAAATGCCAGATGTATTGGTTGGAAGTACTTGTGCGCTATCTAAAGTTTGTAAACTTGCAAAAGCTGCTTCGCGAATTACTGCTTCTTGTTCCTGAGTTAATAACAATTGCAAACATTCAATTACATTTTGTTTTACACTTGCATCAACCCGTTTGCGACTGACAAGTTTAGTTAGTTGACGTACAGCTACCAGACGCTTTAAGGGGTCTGCTTCTGTTAAGTTATCTAACAAGCGATCGCATTGGTCTTCTTGACGAATTCCATAAAAATTGACAATTTGAGAAACCAGCAAAATTAAACTTAATAAAGTTCCTAAACCTTGGAAAATCACACCCGCAGCAATCCAAGGACTGTTAGAGTCAAACCAAATCGCTGCTGCTATGTAACTGGTAAAAGTTGCAATTCCACCGCTACTAACTGCCAAGATTAACTGACGGTTGGGAGCATGGACAAACCCCTGCATTTGAGACAAACGTTGTTGCCAGTCCCACTTCTGCATTAAGTAGACTGATAACATGACGCCAATCCCAATTAGCAGCGCCAACAGCAGTTTCCAGTTCCACAACAGCATCGCCACGATAATTGTCAGCAATCCTAGCACGCCACCAGGGCCAGAAAACTGCCGATATTTTCGTTGCTTTGAGGCTCCTGTCTTAAGATCTGGAAGCGACCAGTGAGAAAGCTGGTTAATTAATTGCTGCCATGAAGACAAAGCCTGCGCCACGGTTTTTACCTACTAGATTACAAGATTATCAGTTTATAGTTTTACTTTATATAAGGAAAGGATGGGACACCCATTGTTGATTAAGGCGTTCAATGCTTATGGGTATAGAGATGCCAGCTATGAGAGTTACCTCAAGCTGCCATCGAGAATTAATAATACCTTATTTGACCGTTGACTGTTGACTGTTGACTATTGACTATTGACTATTGACTGTTGACTATTGACTATTGACTATTGACTGTTGACTGTTGACTGTTGACTGTTGACTGTTGACTATTGACTGTTGACCACTGACCACTGACCACTGACAATTGACCAATTAAACACAAAAGCGAAAATTATCTAGAGTAAATTGACCGTCAAATGCACTGAAGGTCAGATGACAAATATTATTTGCGGCTATAGATAATAAAGCGTTAGGCGCTATGGAAGAGTCAGAATTAGCGAGATTGGCTGCTGGTAAGACTGTTTGCGCTAGCATTTGGCGATCGCGATCGTAAGCTGTGAGTATTAGCCGTTGTGAACTGGTAACAAAAGCACTTACCCAATTCACGGGTTGCAAAAAACTTACTTCTAACGATCCACTATTTGGCGATCCCATCAATACTGTTGAACCTGAGTGTGCGGGAAATGCTGGGTTTGATGGCTGTATAGCTATAGAGTTATTAAAAATTACACCCCAGGATTCATACTGGCGTTCTACGGTTTCAAAACATTTTAAATCCTCAAAGTTTAAAGCAATACAACTCGGTGTATTTGCTGATGCAGCTTCATAAACTTCTTTGACAGAACCTTGCCATTCTGTAGCTAGAGTTTGGTGATGAATCTGACTACTATCAACCGCAAATTCACTATTGTGAAACTTGGGGATTTTATCTGATTTAAGAATTGCTTCCTTTACCATCACACTCCGCCTTTAAATTTTCTCAAGAATAATTAATTTAATGATTCGTCATAATTACGAGCAAAGTTGGTTTTTTGTTGCCAGTAATAAAATAAACGTTTGTTTATCTCAGGGTTTTGACTGAGAGTTAACTTAGAAAAAGTATCCGTAATCTTTCTGATAGATTACCATACAAAAGCAATGCCATAATTAATGTCTAAGTTATCCTGACTACAAACCTAAATCCTCATGGGGCAGTAAATAGAGGCAAAAACAGCCCAAGTTTGTCATAAAAAAATCATCATATCTTCATAGATAATCTGGCAATTTTACATCCACTTAATCTGACGTTGGACAGAAGTCTTAGCATCATAGATTCATCCATAATGAGAGAGATTTGCAGATCAACAGGTAATACCAAACTGCGATCCTAGATAGTCACGCATACAGGTATCTGGGGAAACGCTAAAAAATTCTCCCCATATTTGTTGATTCTTTATGCTAATACTTGATTACTTAGTGCTATTCCGGAATTTAATTTAGTATAAATACTTAAGATTGACTAAATTTTTACCTTTGCCCAACAAACACAAACGTGAATCACAATATTTATGTTTCAGCCACTAGGATTTGAACAACGCTCGATAATTACCTCTCTAGGAAGAATAGTTTACTACACGAACACAGGTTCACTTTGGCAAGATGATACTGCTCAAGACGAAAGGGATACTTTAGTGTTTCTTCACGGATTTGGTGGTGGTTCTTCGGCTTATGAATGGTCTAAAGTTTATCCAGCATTCGCTAGCGACTACCAAATTATTGCACCGGATTTACTCGGTTGGGGTAGATCTGAGCATTTAGGACGCAATTATCAAGTTGAAGATTACTTAAAAACGATTCAGGAATTTTTACAGCAGACTTGTATCCATCCAGTTACAGCGATCGCATCTTCTTTAACTGCAGCTATGGTAATTCGATTAGCGATCGCTCATCCCGATCTATTTAAATCTCTTATCCTCACCACTCCTGCGGGACTCTCTGATTTTGGTGAAGACTATTCCCGCAGTTTTTTTGCGCAATTAGCCAGCGTTCCCATTGTCGATCGCTTGTTGTATAGTACGGGAGTTGCCACTAGTAACGGGATTCGCACCTTTTTAGAACAACGACAATTTGCCGAGTCTAGCCGAGTTTACCAAGAAATTGTCGATGCTTATCTCGAATCTGCACAACAGCCAAATGCAGAATACACAGCGCTGTCTTTTGTACGTGGCGATTTGTGCTTTGATTTATCGTTATATATTCAACAATTGACCACTCCTACTGCTATTATATGGGGAGAAAAATCCCAATTTACCGGGCCAGAAATCGGTAGACGTTTGGCGGATCTCAATCCCCAAGCCATTAAAATTTTTCAACATCTTGAAGATGTGGGATTAACACCACAGTTAGAATTACCAGCAGTCACTATTGGCTTAATTCGTCAGTTTTTACCTCTGCTGAATTCCTAAATTATTTATAGAACTTACGTAGTGTCACAAATTTTTTATGCTTTTTGTCAATGGTCAATAGTCCATAGTCCAAAAACATGAATTTTGACCATTGACTTTTGACTTTTGACCACCCTTGTCAGGGTTTTTGTGTTCGGTGCGTAAGTTCTAATTTAGTCAGCATTGAAAAAACAGAACAACACATTAATACTTGATTTGTGCAATATGGGTATGATGGGCATTGCCTATCATACTTATTTTATTTGTGAATTTGGAATTTTTATGCAAATAGGCTTGGTATTAGCGTCAAAAACATGATTTTGTGTAGGTTGGGTTGAGGGACGAAACCCAACAAAACCGCTTTGATGTTGGGTTTCGCTGACGCTCTACTCAACCTACAATTATCCTTAACTGAACTACATTGATTTTTATGCAACCAATTATTGAAACAGTTTTTTTACGCCAAATGGCTTCAGGCGATCGCTTATCTTTACAAGTTTATAAATTTATTGGCGCAAAGCCTGGTAAAAAAGTTTACATTCAATCTAACTTACACGGCGCAGAAATAGCTGGTAATGCAGTTATTCATCAATTCATTGACTTTTTGCTCACCATCAATGATACAAACTTAGTGGGAGAGATTTGGTTAGTTCCGGTTTGCAATCCAATGGGAGTAAATGAGCGATCGCACCATTTTTCCCCTGGTAGATATTGTGTTTACGAAGCGAAAGACTGGAATCGGATATTCTGGGACTACGAAAAAGAAGCTGATGATTTAGTAGCTTTTACTAAATCTCAACTTCAGCTTGATAGAGAGGTCGTCCGACTCAATTATCTAACTACGATTAGAGAAAAATTCGCCAAAATTTTAGAAAAAATTAATTCCCCCTCTGGATTACCTTATACTGAACAATTTGCCTATAAATTGCAGTCTATGTGTATAGATGCAGACTATTTAATTGATTTACATAGTTCGACAAATCAAGCTATAGACTACCTTTATTACTTCCGAAATCGCCAAGAAAGCGCCAAATATTTTCTCCTAGATTACGGCATTTTACTAGATAATTATGATGGTGATGCCTTTGACGAAGCGTTTATCAAACCTTGGTTAGCGCTAGAAGCTTGCTTTCAAAAATTGGGGAGAAATATTCAATTTGATATCGAAGCTTGGACAATTGAACTAGGTTCAGGAATGCAGATGCATCCTGATTCAGTAGCCAAGGGTATTTTAGGTATAAAAAATTATTTAGCCCAAAAAGGCGTATTGCAAATACCAGAATTTCCCCAAGCAAACACCAGCAATCAGCAAATGACTTTTTCTACATCCAGTAAAATTATTAAATATTATGCGATCGCCGGCGGCATGATTCAATCTAGAGTGAAAGTAGGTAGTAAAATCAATGCTAACGATAGACTTTATCAAATTCTGAGTTTCAATAAAGAAAGCCAATTACCTCAGACGATAGATATCTTTGCCGAAAATGATGGCTTAGTATATGAAATTTCCACTAATCAAGCTGTGAATCAAGGCGAATTAGTCCTGAGAATGATTCAGTAGTTACCGCTCAGTGAGAAATTAGACATTAGCACTATTGTTGATTTATGCAAAGAAAAAAGTCCCAGAATTTCAATTTTGAATTTTGAATTCCCCCCAAGGGGTTTGACTTCTCGACAGTCCGTATTCATGGCACAAGGAAATATCATTGCAGCACAGTGTTATCATAAAAGCAATACCCAACAAGAGAGAAAAACTCAACTAGTTTGTATAGTCCTATCTCTTTTTTGGATATTGGAACACAATATATTTAGTAGTAGATTAAACTTAAGCAGAGGCAATCCCTAAAAAATGCCAGGGTGATCTTATGTTTCTTACTTGTCTAAGAAAAAAAACAACTTACCCCAACTATAAAATATGACGGTGGAGCTAAAGGTGACTAGTATTGATAATCACATCTTCTCTTTTTCAGAAGAAGTATCGATTCCCCAAGCTCCTCCTGAGTTTAAGTCAGGTTTCATCGGCATTATCGGTCGCCCTAATGTCGGTAAATCTACTTTAATGAATCAATTGGTAGGGCAAAAAATAGCGATTACATCCCCGGTAGCTCAGACTACACGTAATCGCTTAAGAGGGATTTTAACTACACCAGAAGCACAGTTAATCTTTGTCGATACACCAGGAATACATAAACCCCATCATCAATTGGGAGAGGTACTGGTACAAAATGCTAAAATCGCCATCGAATCAGTGGATGTAGTGCTATTTGTGGTTGATGGTACAGTAGCTTGTGGTGCAGGCGATCGCTTTATTGCAGAATTGCTCAGTCGCAGTCAAACACCAGTAATTTTGGGATTGAACAAAGTCGATCAACAACCCACAGATTCCCAGCAGATAGATGATAGTTACACACACTTAGCTGAATCATATCAATGGCAAACAGTCAAATTTTCTGCCAAAACTGGCGTGGGATTGCCAGAATTACAAAATTTACTGATTGAAAATTTAGACAACGGCCCCTTTTACTATCCGCCAGATTTAGTCACAGATCAACCAGAACGCTTTATTATGGGCGAATTGATTCGCGAACAGATTTTACTATTAACCCGCGAAGAAGTACCCCATTCAGTAGCGATCGCAATTGATCTAGTAGAAGAAACCCCAAGTATTACCCGCGTTCTCGCCACCATTAACGTAGAACGAGATTCCCAAAAAGGAATTCTCATCGGTAAAGGTGGTTCAATGCTCAAAGCCATTGGAAGTGCGGCGCGCGAACAAATTCAAAAGCTAATTTCCGGTAAAGTCTACCTGGAATTATTCGTCAAAGTCCAACCAAAATGGCGACAATCTCGCGTAAGTTTAGCAGAGTTAGGGTATCGCGTGGAAGAATAGAAATTAGTCATTAGTCAATGGTCAATGGTCAATGGTCAATGGTCAATGGTCAATGGTCAATGGTCATGAGTGATTAAATTTTGGACTAGAGACTGTTGACTTTTGACTATGGACTCTTGACTCTTAAGCACTAACGATGAAAATGTCTTCAGATAATAGTTCCTTCTTCAATTTGCCCACAGATGCGCCGCCATTGCGCATTTTAATTGTAGAAGACGATCCGATGATGCAACTGGGGCTAGAACAATCTTTAATGGTTCATCCCCAGTTAGAAATTGTCGGACAAGCAGAAGATGGCTATTTAGGCGTACAAGCAGCACTAAAACTTAAACCCGATTTAGTAGTCATGGATATCGGGTTACCAAGACTTGATGGAATTGCAGCGACACAGCAAATTAAGGCTGCATTACCAGAAACTCATGTAGTCATGCTGACATCTCATCAAACAGAAACAGAAATTATTGCCGCATTATCTAGCGGTGCAGATGCCTATTGTATCAAAGGCGCGAGTGTAGAGCGGTTATTAAGTGCGATCGCAGCTGCTATTGATGGCGCAACTTATCTCGATCCCCAAATTGCGCGACGAGTCATAGAAAATCTCCGTCCCCCAACCGCAAAAGGAAACACCGCAAATCTTTCGGCGCGGGAGTTGGAAGTCTTAAAACTCATGGTAGATGGTTTAAGTAATCCAGAAATTGCCACAAGACTCTATCTTAGCCCGAATACAGTCAAAACCCATGTCCGGGGAATTATGAATAAATTAGCAGTAGACGATCGCGTACAAGCCGCAGTTGTTGCCTTGCGATCGGGATTAGTGTAATTACTAGATATAGTCCCAGAAATTAGCATAAAATATGCAACAAATGCTGCGGGTTTGATTTTATTATTTTATTCAGAATATCCGGAAAGTTACAGAAGAGGAATATTACCTAAAATCACGGCAAATTTTCAAAATTTCCATGAAAATCCCAAAATTGAGGGTAAAATAATGGGAATGCCAATTAAATTTCGTCGCGTGCTTAATCACCATGCTGGTTGCTATTTTTTAAATGCCGATCAAATGGCTCATTGGGCTAATCAACCTTATTTTCTTGACCGCGATACGAGTTTTATTAGTTCTTGAGAAAGCGCAGCAACTTTGGCAATTATGATAACATTTAGAATTTATAAAACTGTACCAGAACAAGCAAGTTTTTTAGAAATTTAACACTTTGGCACTGCATTTCTCAACCTCATTGGTAAAGAGGTAGGTTTAGCAGCAATTTAAAACATATTTTTTAACTTAGTGAGTCGAATTAACCGATTTTATTTTTCTAAAACAGTGAAACTCATACCAATTTAAACCGAAAATGCAACAGTAGGAGCATGGCATTGCCATGCCCTTAATTTTAAATTCGCAGCAAGGCAACATAAAATATACTCAAAGCTCTTTTCCTGATTTTCTCGCAACCATTGAGGGCATTCATGCAAAATTAATTCACCCACCAAAACCAGGAATCAAACGCTTGAGCGCCCGATTAACCACTTCACCATAGCGCATTTCACCACAGAGAATTTTACCCATGATTTGCGCACCCGAAGGACGCTTAACACCCACGCCATAACCCATTTTGGGAAAGCGATAAAATGCATTAGCTAATTTTTGCGCCCAAGCCATATCCGTTCCCCATTGTTCGTTAATGGCATTGGTATATTCTTCTACAGCGTTAATATCGCCCGATAGCGCCCGATTAATAGCACTGGCTGCTAGCAAACCGCTAAAAATCGAAGGGCGAATACCTTCCGCCGTCATCGGGTCAACTACACAAGCTGCTTCCCCAGCCAAAACAGCATTTTGAGTATGTAGCTTTTGATTCCCATTCCACAAGCAAATCGGATGACCGTATTGCTGACAAACTTTCACATCGACATTAAAAGATTGGGCATACTCATCTAAAATTTTCTTAAAGTCTTGGGGAGGTGCGCCGCCAATAAAGGTACCCACACCTAGAGAATACCCGTCCGCTTTGGGGAAGTTCCAAATATAGCCATTTTTGACCAAGCCAAATTCAAAATGAGCCAGAGACGTATTTTCCACATTGGCGGGAACTTCTGCTTCTAATGCGCCAGCTAAGTGACGTTTGCGGTCTTTAAAGCCCAACCATTTAGCCATCGGCCCTTTCGCACCATCAGCAGCGATTAAATAGCGACCTGTAAACGAGCCATTGGCTGTATTCACCTGCCAAGCATCGCCTGTAAACTCAATACCTGTTACTTCTGTATTATCTTGCAGTTTCGCCCCTTGTATCTTTGCTTGTTGGACGAGGAAATGGTCAAAAACATCCCGTCTTACCATCCAAATCGGTTCTTTCACGCCGATTTTTGCTTCTACTGGATCTTCTAAGTTCCAGGTAAAGCGCAAAGAGTCTACCTTGACAGAAATCGCTGGACTAAAATCAAAATCAAACCATTGAGCGATCGCCGGTGACACTCCGCCACCACAGGGTTTATATCTAGGTAGAGATGCTTTTTCTAAAATTAAGACTGAACGACCCTGCTTGGCCAAATGATAGGCAGCAGTTCCCCCCGATGGCCCGGCTCCCACAATAATACAATCGTACATATTGCTGAATTCTTGCTCCTCACTTAGCCCAGCAAAACTTGATCGAGTGGCAGTGTCCACCCTAGACTAGTGTATACTTAGCGCGCATCAAAAATTCTCACTGATTAAGTAAAACCACAGATAAACACCGAAACATCACGATGAATATCTGTGGTTTTTACAGTCAAAAGTCAGTTGTCAGTTGTCAGGTGTGGAAAATTGACCTTAAGACTGAGCAATGCCCAATGCCCAATGACGGCAGTTGCTTTAAGCCGCGAAAACCGTCCAACGCACTGCCTCCCCAATGCCCTAAACAGTCGTAATGTCCTTTTCTTTTTCTGCCAATAATTCGTCAATTCTGGCAGTGTATTTATTAGTTAATTTTTGCAGTTCGTCTTGTTGATCGCGGGATTCATCTTCAGAAATTTCCGCGTTTTTTTCCTGCTTGCGAATCGATTCTATGGCATCGCGGCGAATGTTACGAATCCCTACACGCCCTTCTTCGGCATATTTAGCAGCCAGTTTGACGAGTTCTTTGCGGCGATCGCTTGTTAGGGGCGGGATATTCAGCCTGATGACAGAACCGTCATTACTGGGGGTTAAACCCACATCTGACAAGGAAATTGCCTTTTCCACAATATTCAAGCTACTGCGATCGTAAGGTTGAATTAAAATGGTTGAGGCATCAGGTGTACTGATATTTGCCAGTGATTTTAATGGCGTTGGTGTTCCGTAATATTCCACTTGTACTTTATCTAAGAGACTCGCATTGGCGCGACCAGTACGAATCGTATTAAAAGCGCGTTGAGTTGCCTCAACGGTATGTTGCATTTTACTCTGAGCTTCAGCTAATTTCACAAGAACCTCCCACAAGGGTGCCGATGGATTCTCCCATGACTGCCCGATGGATATTACCTCGCACCGTTAAGTCAAAAACCAGAATTGGGATATTATTTTCTTTACATAAGGCAATCGCTGTAGTATCCATTACCCGTAAATCTTGCGCCAAAACATGGGCGTATGTGAGGCTGGTATAACGTTTAGCATCTGGATAGACAAAAGGATCGGCATCATATACTCCGTCTACCTTGGTGGCTTTAAAAATTACTTCGGCATCGATTTCTGCTGCTCTTAATGCCGCCGTGGTATCTGTGGTAAAGAAGGGATTCCCCGAACCAGCGCCAAAAATTACCACCCGCCCTTTTTCAAGATGACGGATGGCACGACGACGGATATAAGGTTCGGCTAATTCTTGCATAGCGATCGCAGTTTGCACTCGCGTCTGCACCCCTATTCGTTCTAGGGAATCTTGCAGCGTCATGGCATTCATTACCGTGGCAATCATCCCGATGTAGTCAGCAGTGGCGCGATCCATACCCGCCGATGCTGCCTTTACACCACGAAAAATATTGCCGCCGCCCACCACGATCGCGATCTGCACGCCGGTGGCTACCACCTCTCCTACTTCTTGGGCTATTTCCTTGACCACTTCTGGATCAATGCCATAGCCCATGTTGCCCATTAAAGCTTCACCGCTCAGTTTAAGTAAAACCCGTCGGTAATTCGTTCCCATGAAGTTACGCTTTGTCGAAACAGTTGCAATTGCCTCCAACTTAAGATAGCAGTACAATGGCTATCTCTGTCTAGTTATGCCAGATTAATGAAGTACCTACCGCCTCAGTTTCTGGTGTATTTATTTTATGGCCTTTTAGCAGCGCCGCGATCGCATTTTTTAAATAATCTTCTCCTGCTGCTAAGGAGTTTTGGGGATAATCGTCAATCGCGCCCCTGTAGCGTAAAATACCTGTATTATCGATTAAGAAAGCCATTGGTGTTTTATTCGCCCCCAAACTCTGAGTTACATCTTGAGTTGAGTCCCATATATAAGGGAAGTTTAACTGATGGGACTGGGCAAAAATTCTCATATTTTCCAAACTTTCTTTTGGCTGTCCCATTGCGCCACAGCCATTCATTCCAATTAATGTAAAACCTATTTTGGCAAATTCTGCTTGAATTTTTTTGAGTCTGTCTAAATATAAAGTTACATAAGGGCAGCTATTAGACATGGAAATCACAGCAACTGCACGGAACTTATTTAGATAACGACTCAGATGATGTACTTGATTATCTATTCCTGGCAGTTCAAAGTCTGGTGCATAGCTCCCAACAGGAGTATCAATAGATTCTAGTATAGTCATGGGTTTAGGTTTGGAGGAACTAGCAACAAAAAAAATTGCGGCAAATTCAGCGTCAGTTTCCTAGTTGCAAACCACTCCTTGGCAGATGCTCAATAAGTCCTCATTTTATGGACTAATCTCGCTAGCGTAAATTGTAAAACTACTGAATCTCATACTGATACTAATCCTGGAAAATTGAACTAGATATCATTGGCAGTTTTACGCAGCTAAAACAACTAGGTCGCGATCGCAGAATCTGAGCTAATGTAGAAGTTTTATAATTACCGTAGAATTGCTGTAATCAATACTAGCAATAGTTGCTCTGTACCAAGCATGATTAATTCATTCTTTACGAAAACTTAATTGTAGGTTAATGTAGGGAATTTAATGAATAATCTAGTTGCTTGTTGCAATTACCTTTTTCCTAGCGAGCGTTATTATATTAGAGCAGATTAGCAATAAATTCCGCGATTAAACCCAAATAATTGGCAATTTTCGCTAGATTTCCGTGGTATCATTGACCATCAAAACCTTTGTAATAAATTTACCAATTACTATATACCTATAGCAATAATACTATCTATTGACCTGATGGCGATGATAAATTACACATCATCAACATAATTTTGTGAGATATTTAACTGCTGCCAGCCAAGATAAATACTCTGTTATGCAGACAGTTCTGTTTGATAGCGGTTAATTTTAAAGTATAAATATTGTCTTACTAACTACTTTACTAAATTTGAAGTAGTAGGAAAAAATTATAGTACCATGTTATATTTTACACATAAATTTATGTATACAACTTCATGAGAGCTAGTACAAAGCGGCTGCCATCAGCTACTAATTTACAAATTCATAAAATCCCTATGAGCAAGTAATGACAAATTCAGAGCTAGCCGTACTAGCAGCACAGCCTCAGCATCAAAATGATTTTAAATCCTGAAAAATAGCTGCGGTAAGACATTTCGGTCTAATTGTGAAATACATAATTTATCAACTATTATGACAAATCTTCAAACCACATTTACCGCCACAAAAACTTGGATTTGGCAAGGTTTCCCCATCTGCTACCAAAGCCAAGGAAGTATTGGCCCGGCTGTAGTATTAGTACATGGTTTTGGCGCTTCCTGGCAGCATTGGCGGCAAAATATACCAGTGTTAGCAGAAAATTGTCGCGTTTATGCCATAGATTTGATCGGCTTTGGCAGTTCAGCTAAACCAGAACCAGGTAAAAAAATTAACTACACCCTAGAAACCTGGGGACAGCAAGTAGCGGATTTTTGTCGGGAAGTAGTAGGGGAACCTGCATTTTTAGTGGGAAATTCCATTGGCTGTATTGTGGCGATGCAAGCAGCAGTCAGCAACCCAGAGATTGCCTTAGGATTAGCATTAATTAACTGTTCTTTAAGACTATTACACGATCGCAAACGAGCAACTTTACCCTTATCTCGTCGCCTGGGCGCACCTTTATTGCAAAATATATTATCGCTCAAACCCATTGGCAAGTTCTTTTTTAATCAAATTGCCAAACCCACAACAGTTAGGAAAATTCTCCTCCAAGCCTACGCTAACTCTGAAGCAGTCACAGACGAGTTAGTAGATATTTTAACCGCCCCAGCGCAAGATCCTGGTGCAGTAGCTGTATTTTTAGCCTTTACCAGTTATTCTCGCGGCCCCTTACCGGAAGATTTACTTCCCGTGCTACCTTGTCCGGCTATGATTATTTGGGGAACATCTGACCCTTGGGAACCAGTAGATTTAGGTAGAGAGTTAGCTGATTATCCCCAAGTATTGAAGTTTATTCCTTTAGAAGGGGTAGGACATTGCCCCCAAGATGAAGCACCGGAATTAGTCAATCCGATTTTACAAGATTGGATTAACGAGCGATCCAGGGATAATTGATGTTGGTCAACAGTCAACAGTCAACAGTCAATGGTCAATCAATTCTCAACTATGGACTTTTGACTATGGACTCTTGACTCCTAACCATAATTTTCTTTCACCCTGTGCAAATTTATTCCAAGGTGGCAAAAGTTTGTAAATTTTAGAAATAATAAGTTAAGTCTCATAAAACACGACTAACATTATTTCCGCACGGAAAACATGAAACATCCTTTTCTTGAACGCTTACATAGTCCAGATAGCCCGGTTATCGTCTTTGACGGTGCGATGGGGACTAATTTGCAAACACAAAACCTGACGGCTGATGACTTTGGTGGCCCTCAGTATGAAGGTTGTAATGAATATTTAGTCCACACTAAACCGGAAGCTGTCGCCAAGGTTCACCGCGATTTTCTCGCTGCTGGTGCAGATGTGATTGAAACGGATACTTTTGGTGCGACTTCGATTGTTTTGGCAGAATATGACTTAGCAGAACAGACATATTACCTCAACAAGAAAGCTGCTGAACTAGCCAAATCTGTAGCGGCGGAATTTTCTACACCAGAAAAACCCCGGTTTGTGGCGGGTTCCATTGGCCCTACTACTAAACTTCCTACCTTGGGACATATTGACTTTGACACCTTAAAGACTGCTTTTGCCGAACAAGCAGAGGCTTTGTGGGATGGCGGGGTTGATATCTTTCTTGTGGAAACTTGTCAGGATGTATTGCAAATTAAAGCCGCGCTGAATGGGATTGAAGAGGTTTTTGCCAAAAAAGGCGATCGCCGGCCGTTGATGGTATCGGTGACAATGGAAAGTATGGGGACAATGTTGGTAGGTACGGAAATCAGTGCCGTACTGACAATTTTGGCACCATACCCTATTGATATTCTGGGATTAAACTGTGCCACAGGCCCGGATTTAATGAAGCCACATATTAAATATTTGGCAGAACATTCGCCTTTTGTGGTTTCTTGTATTCCTAATGCGGGTTTACCGGAGAATGTCGGCGGTCAAGCACATTACCGCTTGACACCGATGGAATTACGGATGGCGTTGATGCACTTTGTTGAAGATTTGGGTGTCCAAGTGATTGGGGGTTGCTGTGGGACAAGACCAGAACACATTCAACAATTAGCAGAAATTGCCCAAGATTTAAAGCCGAAGGTAAGACAGCCGAGTTTAGAACCTGCGGCAGCATCAATTTATACGACTCAGCCTTACGACCAAGATAATTCTTTCTTAATTGTCGGCGAACGCCTCAACGCTAGCGGTTCCAAAAAATGCCGTGAATTGCTGAATGCGGAAGATTGGGATGGCTTGGTATCAATGGCGAGATCCCAGGTGAAAGAAGGTGCCCATGTGCTTGATGTTAACGTCGATTACGTAGGGCGCGATGGTGTCAAGGATATGCACGAACTCGTTTCGCGCATTGTGAATAATGTTACATTACCCTTGATGCTCGATTCCACCGAATGGGAAAAAATGGAAGCGGGTTTAAAAGTTGCTGGTGGTAAGTGCTTACTCAACTCGACTAACTACGAAGATGGGGAACCGCGTTTCTTGAAGGTGCTGGAATTAGCGAAGAAATACGGTGCGGGGGTAGTAATTGGCACAATAGACGAAGAGGGGATGGCGCGAACTGCTGAGAAAAAATTTGCGATCGCCCAACGTGCCTATCGTCAAGCTGTAGAATATGGTATCCCGCCGACAGAAATTTTCTTTGACACCTTAGCTTTACCTATTTCTACCGGGATTGAAGAAGATAGGGAGAATGGCAAAGCGACAATTGCAGCAATTCGCAGAATTCGTCAAGAATTGCCCGGATGTCATGTAATTTTGGGCGTATCAAATATTTCCTTTGGTTTAAATCCAGCCGCGCGGATTGTGCTCAACTCGATGTTTTTACACGAGGCGATGACTGCGGGAATGGATGCAGCCATTGTCAGCGCTAGCAAGATTTTACCATTAGCGAAGATTGAACCACAACATCAAGAAGTTTGTCGCCAGTTGATTTATGATGAACGGCGATTTGAGGGTGATGTCTGCGTGTACGATCCTTTAGGAGAACTGACTACAGTTTTTGCTGGGGTGACGACAAAACGCAACAAAGGTGTGGATGAAAGCCTCCCCATCGAAGAACGCCTCAAACGTCATATTATTGATGGCGAACGCATTGGTTTAGAAGCGCAGCTAACTAAAGCCTTAGAACAATATCCCCCCTTGGAAATTATCAACACCTTTCTCCTAGATGGGATGAAAGTTGTGGGTGAGTTGTTCGGTTCCGGACAAATGCAGCTACCCTTTGTCTTGCAATCGGCGGAAACCATGAAAGCGGCGGTAGCTTATCTCGAACCGTTCATGGAAAAGTCGGAGGCAGGGAATAATGCTAAAGGAAGTGTGATTATTGCCACAGTTAAAGGGGATGTCCATGATATTGGTAAAAACCTCGTGGATATCATTCTTTCTAATAATGGCTACAAAGTCATTAATTTGGGCATCAAACAGTCAGTAGAAAACATCATTCAAGCTTACGAACAGCATCAAGCTGATTGTATTGCTATGAGTGGGTTGCTGGTAAAATCTACCGCCTTCATGAAAGAAAATTTGGAGGTATTTAACGAAAAAGGAATTACTGTCCCGGTGATTTTAGGTGGTGCAGCGCTGACTCCGAAATTTGTCCATCAAGATTGCCAAAATACCTATAAAGGTAAAGTTATTTATGGCAAAGATGCGTTCTCTGACTTGCATTTCATGGATAAATTAATGCCAGCCAAAGCAGCAGGTAAATGGGATAATTTACAAGGCTTTTTGGATGAAATTGGCGATGATGCAGCAGTTACTACCAAAAAGTCAGAATCTCAGTCTAAGAAATCTACCAAGAATACTCAAAATTCAGGGGAGAAAATTGCAGCAGATACCAGACGTTCTGAAGCTGTAGCGGTAGATATTGAACGTCCCACACCGCCTTTTTGGGGAACGAAGTTATTACAGCCTAGCGATATTTCTTTAGAAGAATTATTCTGGTATTTAGATTTGCAAGCTTTGATAGCTGGACAATGGCAATTCCGCAAACCTAAGGAGCAAACTAAGGAAGAATATCAAGCTTTTTTAGCTGAGAAGGTTTATCCAGTTTTGGAACAATGGAAACGGCGGATTATTGAGGAAAATTTGTTGCATCCTCAGGTAGTTTATGGGTATTTTCCTTGTCAGGCTGAGGGGAATACTTTGTATGTTTATGAATCAAACCACAGAGGCGTAGAGAACACAGAGGTAAAAGCAAGTTTTGAGTTTCCTAGACAGAAGTCTTTTAGCAGACTGTGTATTGCAGATTTCTTTGCACCGAAGGAATCGGGAATCATTGATGTGTTCCCCATGCAAGCGGTAACTGTGGGAGAGATTGCGACGGAGTACGCGCAGAAGTTATTTGCAGATAATCAATACACAGATTATCTGTATTTCCACGGTTTGGCGGTGCAGGTAGCGGAAGCTTTGGCGGAATGGACACACGCTAGGATTCGTCAGGAGTTAGGCTTTACGGCTGAGGAACCGAATAATATTCGGGATATTTTGGCGCAACGTTATCGGGGTTCGCGGTATAGTTTTGGCTATCCGGCTTGTCCGAATATTCAGGATCAATACAAGCAGCTGGAGTTGTTGGGGACTGATAGGATTAATCTCTATATGGATGAGAGCGAACAGCTTTATCCAGAACAGTCTACAACGGCGATTATTACTTATCACCCAGTAGCGAAGTACTTTAGCGCTTAGAACTATCAACACTTACGGGTGGAAAAACCAACCGCGTACTGCAAAGCAAAACCCGGAGGGTAGTACACAAAGAACAGGAAGGAAAGAGAAAAAAGTAGCGCCGCAAGCTGAAAATGTTGGGTTCAAACCATCTAGAAAATCGATAAACCATAAACATAGTCTATGATTACTCAATCCAATAAATTAGGCTTGCTGCGCTAGTAGCGACTGTCTTGAATATCAAGCGATAGTTAACAAAAAACCGAGACTGTGAACATTGACGCAACTGGGGAAGGCTGCGCCATAAAATCTTCTCTAGTTGCTCGATTTTCTGTGGAGGCAAAAAAGAACATAAAAAATTTTCCCCAGTCTAGTATGAGGACTTGACAGTTTAAGGCGGGTTGAAAGATTGCAAAGTTGTCGGTTTAAAACTGATGAAGCTTATAATTAATTAAAATGCTGGTTCACTATTGTTTGTCACAACACAGGAATCTGTCAACGCGGACAAATAATTTGGCAATCGACAGAATGTACAAATAAAGCCAGCAGTCGGATTTGAACCGACGACCTTCCGATTACAAGTCGGATGCACTACCACTGTGCTATGCTGGCGTTTTTTGCGAAGCGCTTTAAGCACTCACCGATTTTGAATTATAGCATAAACAAGTTTATTGTCTAGCAAAAGCTCAGAAAATTTTTTGTTGACTGTTGACTGTTGACTGTTGACCATCTCCCCCCAACACCAGAATATCTGGTAGAGTTTTAAAGCGATAATTTTTCATAGAGCTGGCTCAAGGCATAGAAAAACATCACTGGTTCTTTACAGATTCACAAAGCATGGTAGCGTTGAACGGACGAGATTTATTAAGTCTGGCGGATCTGAGTTCTACAGAACTTCAGGAACTTCTGCAATTAGCATCTCAACTCAAATCCCAAAAGCTCAAGTTGCATTGTAATAAGGTTTTGGGATTGTTGTTTTCTAAAGCTTCAACTCGCACGCGAGTGAGTTTTACAGTAGCAATGTATCAATTGGGTGGACAGGTAATTGATCTCAATCCTAATGTTACCCAAGTGAGCCGTGGAGAACCAGTACAAGATACAGCTAGGGTGTTGGATCGATACCTAGATGTATTAGCAATTCGCACTTTTGCACAACATGAGTTGGAAACTTTTGCTAACTATGCCAAGATTCCGGTAATTAATGCGCTGACTGATGCGGAACATCCTTGTCAGATATTGGCAGATTTAATGACGATTCAAGAGTGTTTTGGTAGCCTGAAAGGGTTGACTTTAACCTATGTAGGCGATGGTAATAATGTCGCCAATTCTTTAATGTTGGGTTGTGCTTTGGCGGGAATGAATGTGAGAATCGCGACGCCTCAAGGTTATGAACCCGATAGCGCCATTGTAGAACAAGCCAGAGCGATCGCTAATCATCAAACTGAAGTTCTCCTCACCCATGACCCAGAAATCGCCGCTAAAGGTGCAGCTGTACTTTACACTGATGTTTGGGCAAGTATGGGACAAGAAGCAGAAGCAGACGATCGCTTCCCGATTTTCCAACCTTACCAAATTTCTGAGCATTTATTAAGTCTTGCTGACCCCAAAGCTATTGTTTTACACTGCTTACCAGCCCATCGCGGTGAAGAAATTACCGAAGCAGTTATCGAAGGTTCTCAATCACGGGTTTGGGATCAGGCGGAAAATCGAATGCACGCCCAAAAGGCTTTGTTAGCTAGTATTTTAGGCGCAGAATAAAGAATGAAGAATGTTGACGGTTGACGGTTGACTGTTGACTGTTGACTGTTGACTGTTGACTGTTGACGACTGGAAAAGGCAAAGGACATGGTAAAAATATCATGCTTTTGCCTTTTATTTTTTTAATATATCTTTCATTCCCAACAAAACTGCTACAGTAGTCTTAAATAACTTCTTATAAACGAACTCATCCATTATCTGGTTTCTTTACTTTTACCTAGCTTCATCAATCAATTTTCAAAGTTAAAGAGATTTACCAGATATATTTTCACTTTCATCTTGCTTATATGGGATTTTATGTAGTACTAATGTTCTAGGGACATTTGTAAATACTTCCCAACAAAATTATGGAACGTTTAACAGAAGCTCAACAAGAATTGTATGAATGGCTGGGAGAATACATCCGCACTCATCAGCATTCGCCTTCAATTCGGCAAATGATGCAAGCGATGAATTTAAAGTCACCAGCACCAATTCAAAGCCGGTTAGAACATTTACGGACTAAAGGCTATATTGAATGGACTGAAGGTAAGGCGCGAACTATTAGAATTTTGCGTCCTGTTGCTACTGGTGTACCCATTTTAGGTACGATTGCTGCTGGAGGTTTAATTGAACCTTTTACCGATGCTGTAGAACATTTAGACATTAGTAATTTTGCCTTACCTCCCCAAAGTTATGCTTTGCGGGTAGCTGGAGACAGCATGATTGAAGATTTAATTGCTGATGGCGATTTAGTATTTTTGCGTCCAGTACCAGAACCAAATCAACTCAAAAATGGCACGATTGTCGCTGCAAGAGTTGACGGACATGGTACTACATTAAAGCGCTTTTATCGCAGTGGCGATCGCGTTACCCTCAAACCCGCTAATGCAAAATACCAGCCGATTGAAGTTCCAGCTGTTCACGTACAGGTACAAGGTTCTTTAGTCGCCGTTTGGCGTGATTATAACTAGAGGCTAGGCTTCGGCTCCGCTCAGCCTAAAGGGGTTAGGGGCTAGGGAGGGATGAGGTAGACAACTTACCATTGACTTTTGACTTTTGACTTTTGACTTTTGACTTGTTATGTACCTGACGCCAAATCGAGTGCAGCCACTACCCGGTTTTCGCTTACGATTGCCATTGTTAAGGGAAAATCGGGGCAGTTATCAAACGCAGAAACCATTACCAGGATGCCCAAAAATGCCCCAATCTCTGCAACTGCGGGGATATCAGCGCCAAGCGATAACAAGCTGGTTTGCTAATAATGGTAGAGGGACGCTAAAAATGGCTACTGGTAGTGGTAAAACGATCGCAGCTTTAGCGATCGCTTGTGAATTATACCAGCAGATTAACTTACAAGTCTTGGTGGTGGTATGTCCCTATCGTCATCTTGTCACTCAATGGGCGCGAGAATGCGAAAAATTTAACTTGCAGCCGATTTTAGCATTCCTTGATGTCCGCAATTGGCAAAGTCAACTCTCTACCCAAATTTATAATCTGCGTTCTGGTTCGCAAAAATTTGTCACGGTGATTACCACCAATTCGACATTAATTGGCGAGGGGTTTCAGTCGCAGCTGAAATATTTTCCCGACAGAACTTTAATTATTGGCGATGAAGCCCATAATTTAGGCGCACCCAAGTTAGAGGAAAGTTTACCCCGTCGCATTGGTTTACGGCTGGCGTTATCTGCGACGCCAGAAAGGTACTTTGATGATGATGGTACTCAATGTTTGCTTGATTATTTCGGCGCGGTGCTACAGCCTGAATTTACTTTGAGAGATGCGATCGCTCAAGGTGCTTTGGTACATTATCTGTATTATCCGATTTTGGTGGAATTAACAGAAGCCGAAAGTATTGCCTATTTAAAGTTAACTCGCAGAATTGGGCGATCTTTATTGTACCGAGAACGGGAAAATGGTGAAGCGGGAGATTTTGAAAATAACGAAGATTTAAAACCGTTGTTAATGCAACGCGCTCGATTAATTGGTGCAGCATCAAACAAGTTAACTGCTTTGCGGGAATTAATGGCGACTCGCAAAGATACCACCCACACTTTATTTTATTGCAGTGATGGTTCTCAAGAAGCGGGAGAGCGTTCTTCCTTGCGTCAACTCAAAGCCGTAGCCAAAATTCTTGGTGTGGAATTGGGGTATAAAGTTAGTACCTATACAACCCATACTTCTTTAGAAGAAAGGGAGGTTTTACGCCGTCAATTTGAAAGTGGAGAATTGCAAGGATTAGTAGCCATTCGCTGTTTAGATGAAGGTGTAGATATCCCCGCAATTCAAACTGCGGTGATTTTATCAAGTTCTGGTAATCCCCGTCAGTTTATCCAACGTCGCGGGCGCGTTTTACGTCCCCATCCAGGAAAAGAACGCGCCATTATTTACGACATGATTGTCTTACCGCCAGATTTAGAAAGGGAAACTATGGAAGTAGAACGCAATTTATTAAAGAAAGAATTGCGGCGCTTTGTCGAGTTTGCCGATTTAGCTGATAATGCCGGTGAAGCGAGAATGAAGCTACTTGCTTTACAAAAGCGGTATGGTTTATTAGATATTTGAAACGCTGTTTTTTTATAGATTTTTGTAAAATTTTTCGTAATAGTGAATTAGGTGTGCCAATTTATGAAATAATAGTGTTATTGACCCTAATATAATGGGGTGTTTGCAATTCTAAAAATTTTGCAAACACCCCATTATAATATAGACTAAATATAACAAGTCATTACCTAAAAATCAAGCCCTTAATTTTAAAAAAATCAAACAACTAACAACTAACAACTAACAAGCAGTACAATAAATAAACAAGTATCTACCATTCCCCATGTCACCAGAGCAAAATATTGATGATGTGCAGGAGCCAATTACCAGCGCCCCGCCGGAAGTGAGACAGATTATTGAGCGGGTATGGAAGCTAGAAAAAGGCAGACTAGATAAGAGAATTAACAGCCACATTAACGAAGAGATTTTGCTGATTATTAAAGAAGAGGTGCGATGAAGCTAACTTCCATCAAGTTGTGCAACTTTCGCTCCTTTTATGGCATCACACCAGAGATAATTCTGTCTGGGGGAGAGGTACTTAACACAACGATCATTCATGGCAATAATGGTTCTGGAAAAACCAGTTTACTTAATGCCTTTACTTGGGTATTATATGAGAAGTTTAGTGCTGCTTTTGCCTCGGTAGAACAGCTAGTTAATAAAAGAGCGATCGCGGAAGCGAAAAACAAGCAAGCTGTGGAATGTTGGGTAGAGATTGGCTGGGAACATGAAGGTAAACGCTATCGCGTCAAACGTTCGAGTCGAGTTTACAAAAATGAGAGTGATTTTGAAGCAGGTAAAACCCAATTAACTATGTGGGTGGGTGGTGATGATGGTAAATGGTATTTCCCACCCCAGCAACCAGAAGAAATTATCAATCAAATTTTACCTGCGAGTTTGCATCAATATTTTTTCTTTGATGGCGAACGCATTGAAGAAATTGTGCGTTCTGATAAAAAAGCCGAAATTGCCGAAGCTACCAAGATATTCTTAGGTGTGGAGGTAATTAACCGTTCGATTAAACATTTGGGAGACGCGAAAAAAAGTTTAGAGAATGACTTAAAAGCTATCGGTGATTCGGAAATTAAACAGCTTTTACGCCAGCAACAGAAGATAGAAAGAGAAATTGAAACTATTGCGCAACGCCAAACAGAAATTAAACAAGAATTAGAATATCAGCAAACATTTAAAAAAGAGACAAGTAACCGCCTGCGCGAACTAAGTGCGGCGAAAGAATTACAAGAACGCTGTCAAAATTTGGAAACCCAGAACCAAGGATATAAAGAAGAATATAAAAAAACTCGCGAAGCTCTGAAAAAAATTATTTCTGCGCGGGGTTATACAGTACTCTTAGCAGAAACCACATCCCAGTTTCGGGACATTATGCATGATTTGAAGCAGCGCGGTGAATTAACTGCGGGAATTTCGCGGGAATTTATCAACGAGTTACTGAATTCCCAACGTTGTATTTGCGGTACAGATTTAAATGTCGGTAGTCATCCCCATACAAATGTGACTCTCTGGTTAAATCAAGCAGGTTCTTCAGCAGTAGAAGAAATGGCTTTTCGGATGAGTGCGCAAGTTGATGAAATTGATAAACAAGCAACGGCTTTTTGGCAAGAAGTAGATAGAGAACAAGCCAGGATTCAGCAATTAAAGCAAAATATATCGCAAATTGAAAGCGAATTAGATAACATTCAAGACAGATTGAGAAAAGATGCGAATGAAGAAATTAGCAGTTTGCAGAAACGCTTAGACGAAATTGAAAATAAGATTGATGAATTACATCGCGAACAAGGTGCAAACCAACAACAAATCGCCTATTTTAATACAGAACTTGAAGCATTAGGTAAACAAATCGCCAAGCAAAAACTCAATGAAGAACGTCAAGCATTAGCACAGCGCAGAATTAACGCTACCCAAGATGCAATTGAACGCTTAACAGAAGTCAGAAACCGTCAAGAAAAGCAATTTCGCCTGCAATTAGAACAGCGCGTACAAGAAATATTTGCGGAAATCTCCTTTACTCCCTATATTCCCAAAATCAGCGAAAAATATGAATTAACACTCATAGAAAATACTGCTGGAGTCGAAGCACCTGTAGCCGCTTCCACTGGTGAAAATCAGATACTTAGTTTATCTTTTATCGCCAGTATTATTGACAGAGTGCGGGAATGGAGCGAAAAAAGAAAAATGCTGATGCTACCTGAAAGCAGCACCTTTCCTATTGTCATGGATTCGCCTTTTGGAAGTTTAGATGAAATTTCCCGCCGACATATTGCGCAGACAATTCCCAAATTAGCCAATCAGTTAATTGTGTTGGTGACGAAAACTCAATGGCGGGGTGAAGTTGAAGAGGAAATGGCAGATAGAATTGGTAGAGAATATGTGTTGACTTATTTTTCTTCCAAGCCAGATTGCGAACAAGATTATATTGAATTAGGTGGGGAAAGATACCCTTTAGTGAAGCAAAGTCCCAATGAATTTGAGTATACAGAAGTTGTTGAGGTGAAGCGAGATTGGTAAAAGAGAGAGTATGAAGATTTTTATCCTTATATGCTTTAATATCGTAATTACTGCTTTGTATAAGTTTATAAGTTTTTAAACGCAAAGGAGCGCGGAGGTTAGCGCAAAGTTTCGCGGAGTATTTTCTAAGCTAATTTGCTATGAATTAATGAAATTGTGTATTAAGTTTATACTGACTATTATTCATGCTTATACCATTGATATTCGCCTCGCTTTTTACGTTACAAAATACAATCATTCTTGCCTTTTCTGATACACAAAAACATTGGGCTAATAATTGCATTCAAGAACTAGGAGAAAGAAAATTAATTACAGGCTATCCGGATGGTAGTTTTCGCCCAGAAGCAACGGTAACAAGGGCGGAAGCAGCAGTTTTAATGTTGAATGCTTTCCCCGATGCAGCAATCAAACGCAGTGCGACTACATTTACAGATGTACCTGGGAATTATTGGGCAAATAAAGCAATTAACACAGCTTATCAAAAAGGCTTTTTCTCTGGGTATCCGGGGGGAGTTTTTCAACCGAATCAACCAATTCCCCGCGCCCAAATTATCGGTGTTGTGGCTGGGGGGAAAAATTATAGTTCTGTATCTAACCCAGCGCAGACATTACAACAATATTTTGACGATGGGTTGCAAATTCCTAACTATGCTCAAAGTGCGATCGCATCCGCTACAATCAACAGTATTGTCGTCAACTATCCCCAAGTTAAACAGCTAAAACCCCAGCAAAGCGCCACCAGAGGCGAAGTTGCAGCTTTGATATGTCGGGCG
The DNA here is from genome assembly GCF_002367995.1 of Calothrix brevissima NIES-22. Taxonomy (GTDB): domain Bacteria; phylum Cyanobacteriota; class Cyanobacteriia; order Cyanobacteriales; family Nostocaceae; genus Aulosira; species Aulosira brevissima. Next base: position 5,140,731 of record NZ_AP018207.1, on the reverse strand, counting down.
TTAAATATCTACACCGTACCCCCACAATATATAGCTGGTGTCGAAATCCAACCGCAAGAAGTCCGCCCTTTACCGGGAAAACTCGATAATATCCCCACTTTTAATAGTAATAGTCCAGAATTAGTCACTACTGAAGGAATTTTACTTTCTACCTTCCCCCCAGATGGTAAACAATCTCCAGAAGCACACCTCAATTATCCCTTCTCTGGCAGATTTGATGTATTTGCCCATCATATCGTCAGGGCGGAAACTCCAGCCCAAAACCGCACTGTTTACCAAGGAATTATTGTCTACAATCCGGGGAATGAACCTGTCACACTGCAAGTATTACAAGCCGCCAGTTATTTATCTACAGAAGCACCGTTTATTACTTTACCAGATATGGTAGACAATTCCCAAAGTACAGTTTACGCTGGCCCTGGTAGCAGAACAATGAATGATGTACTACGGGGAATTAGACAGAGTAATTTTCCCGAAAAGTTGGTAATTGAACCAGGAAAAACCCAAATATTAGCCAATTTACCCATACCTGTACAAGCTCCCTCTTCTAATGGTCGCACAACGATGATGCGATTAGCGAGCGATCGCCCAATTTATCTGGCAAACTTAGCTAAAAATAGCCCTATACCCCCCACTGTGGCTGAATGGCAAAGGCTTTTAGATACAGGTAGTTTAGCAGGAAAACGCGACCCCATTCCCACCCCTCTCGACCCACCCACAGAACCAACAGTATTTAGCCGCGTCGCTGGTGTCTCCCAAGGGACGCAATGGCAAGCTAATCTAACGGATAATGCTAATGTGTCCGAGTTAACCATACCCCAACCCGGAAAAGCCTTTGCCTATCCTTTAGGCACTGTGCATTTAATCACCCTCAGCACCGGACAAATACAGAGTGCGCCAATGTTGAAACGCTACCCTGATACAGCGTATTTTGCTCACAGTAACTATGGTGTCGAGTACAATCTGACTTTGCCGTTACGTAATAGTAGTAATCAAAGTCAGATAGTTACCGTATCAATGCATACACCTTTAAAAGATGAAGGGGGAACTGATAGACTACTATTTTTAAAGCCAAAGGTGGAACAAATATTTTTTCGCGGTACTGTGAGGGTGCGTTACACCGATGATAATGGCGAGGAAAAGACGCGCTATGTACATTTAGTACAACGTCGGGGACAAATGGGTGAACCTTTGGTGAGGTTGAAGATGTTAGCAGGGGAGAAGCGACAAGTACAGGTGGATTTTTTGTATCCGCCTGATTCTACGCCGCCGCAGGTAGTGACGGTGAGGACTGAGGGGTAAATGTCTCACGCAGAGACGCAGAGGCGCAGAGTTTTTTAGTTAGAGTTAAAAAAGGTGGCTTTTGAGAGGGAGTAAGTTTATGGTTGCGAGTCCAGACAGTAAGTATATGTCTCCTCAAGAATATCTGGAATGGGAAGTACGTCAAGAAATTAAATACGAATATATTGATGGTGAAGTTTTCGCCATGACTGGGGGTACTCTTCCCCATACAACCATTGCTTTAAACTTGGCTTCAGCTTTAAAAAGTCATCTGCGAGGGAGTCCTTGTCTTCCTTACATGGCGGATGCAAAAGTAGCTGTATCAGAAAAGGGGCCTTTTCATTATCCTGATGTTGTAGTGAGTTGCGATGAACGAGATAAACAAGCGATTCAATTTATCCAGTATCCTTGTTTAATTGTGGAAGTCCTTTCCCCAAGTACGGAAGCTAACGACAGAGGTGCTAAATTTACGCGGTATCGCCGAATTGAAACTTTGCAAGAATATGTGCTGATTGATGCTGAAAAAATTGGTGTAGATTGTTTTCGCTTAAATGATAGAGGACTTTGGGAGTTACATCCTTATGAAGCAGGGGATGAAGTTCAGTTAACCAGCGTTGATTTTCGCTTTCCCATAGCTTTGCTATATGAAAATGTGCAATTTCCTACGTAGGGCTTTTTGAAATTGTAGCAGGTGCGGTGGGAAGAAAGAGCGATCGCTTGGATGTGGCAATAAAGTAGTGCAATCGCTCTTTGCTTTCGGTTAAAATTGCCACAATGTAGATATGCAAATCAATGGCTGCAAACAGAATCAGGGTTGCAAAAGATAAAGCTGAGTTAGTTAACGCTTTACTTGCGTCAAAAGACACAACCGGGCCTTTTCAGACTTATGTAGAAGTAATGGTGTTTGCAGCAGCTTTGGGAATTAAAAACAAAAAGCGTATTCCCCTGGAAGAGACCTCCAAAAGAGAACCATCTCCTATTCCTCAAGAAAATTTCGCTTCACTGGGTCATGACCTAATCATCAAATTATTAGCACTGACTGAAATACAAGATATCAATATACTCTCTTCCAGAGAAGAAGAATATGAGGATCAGCGTACTCAAATATTTGAAGAGTATGCTAATGGAGGACTTGAAATTTTACAAAATGAGTTACGAGGAGCCGTTGATTACTCAGAGCGACTTCTGTTAGTTTTAATTTCTGAACGGGGAAATAAAGAACAGTGGGAAGAAGAATTTAATCTAAGTAAGTTTTTAACTTGAAATATATAAGAGTCTGTTAATTATATTGCTACTTCTAAATAGAGTAATTGACTATGAAAAATATAGAATACTATTGTCAACGTTTTTCTGAACTGAAGGTGAGTAGTAGCCAAAAAAGAGGTAATGCTCAATATAAACCCATATTAATTTTATCTGTAATTGATTTGATGGCACGAGGTTTGATTAATACTAATGAAATTTTAGTTTCAGATGAATTGATTAAAACTTTTGAGAATTACTGGAAAGTAATAGGTTCTCCATCTTACAAAGGTGGATTACATTATCCATTTTTTCATCTACAAAATGAAGGCTTTTGGCACCTAAAATTTCAGCCAAACTTTAATGGTTTGCAGCCAAAAACAATTAATAAACTCAAAGATGCTGTTAAATATGCATATCTAGACAATGAATTATTTAACTTCTTACAAGACGGGATTATTAGACTAGAACTAATAGATGCATTAGTATCAGCTTTCTTTTGTGATAGCGAAAATGCTCTAGAAGAGATTTTAAAAATAAACCAAACTTTTCAAGATGAACCGTTCGAGATAGACAATTTGCTTGAATCAGCAAATTCAGATACAAATCTAAGGTGGAGCTTGAAACGAGTAGCTATTAGAAATGCTTTTTTTCGGAAAGCAATTGTACAGATTTATGATTACAGATGTGCTTTCTGTGGGCTAAAAGTAAGTAAAACAGTGAAACAAAATATTGTTGATGGCGCACACATCAAACCTTTTTCACAATTTTTTGATAATAAAATACATAATGGAATAGCACTTTGTAAAAATCATCATTGGGCATTTGATAGAGGTTGGTTTGCTGTAGATGAACAATACAAAATTATAATTACCAATAATTTAGAAGAAGTATCTCCCCATACTAAACCCATGAAAGATTTTCATGGCGAAAAACTATTGTTGCCTCAAACCGAGCAATTCTTTCCAGGAATTGAAGCGCTACAATGGCATCGCCAAAATATATTTCAAGCGTAATTACAACAAAGGTGGCAATCCTACTTGCTTGGGTTCAACAAATTTGCCATCAAAACCTATGGTTTGATTTTCTAGAGTTCTAGCATCAGCCAAGGCTTTGCGAATTTCTGCACGTTCCATCTGATCCTGAATACCACCAAGTATATATATTAGTAACTTCGCAGCTAATTCCCGACCAGCAACTTGTACTCTTTTTTTATTAGGGTCATACAAAACACCATACCAAAGAGATTGTGGATACTCCATTCCACTAAACCCGCCTTGTTGGTCAAACTTCCGCAATTTCTTAAAAGTATCTCCCAACGCCAAACCTTTTTTAAATAGTAAAATTCCTAAAGCTTGAGCTAATGCTACTTGACCAACAGGACGAAAAAGCATATTTCCTTCTCCGCCATCTTTTTCAAAGCTGAAGCGTCTTAAAGCTGTGGTCTCTTCTTCATCAAGAAGTTTATAACTAGGAAGGTCGGCTAAATTATCAAATAGCTTTTCAAAGTCTTTAATCCCCTCTTCAATTTCATCATCTTCTGGGCGCATGGGAATTAAACCTTTTTCTAAAGGTTTCCAATGAGGAAATTTTTGCCCTAAATATCTTTCCGACATATCTTGAATAGCTTGCAAAGTTGTTAACACTGTGGAATTTGTTGCAACTGTTGAACTATTCCAATTAACGCGAGGTTTGCGACCTGGCCGTTGTTCTAAAAGTGGATGGTTTGTAGCGATTTTTCGTGCCACAATTGCAAAACCATCATCTTCATTTAATTGTGCTAACTGACCTTTAGTTAAAGGTGCAGCCATCAGGTTGACATGAACAAAAATTGATCTCACCCTTCGCCGCGCTTGGGTGCGAGTTTCCCCAGGCGCAACAGCACAAATGAACTCAATCCCAATTTTTTCTTTGGGTAAGCTTTGCAAATAAGCAGGGTCTACTTGATACTGCTCAATCAAATCATTTATTTTGATAAAACTATCATCAGCACTTTTATCTTTTCTGTAACGCTGAAGTTTTCCTGTTTTAATTAACTCCATTAAACCTTGTACACCCATCAGGCGATGTTGACCATCTAATGCATAAATAGTGACATCATCTTCGGAAATGTTGAGTAAACCTACTTTACCGTCTTTATCCAGAGGAGTAAAATCTGTTGTAGATTTAGTAGCTCTTCCTTCACTATCCCACTCAGTCCCTTTGGGATCATCCACCCAAGATTGATTAATGACTACCAGTACCGGCGGAAACTTGTGATTTTTCCTCGCTGCTAAATACTGAACCAAGGGTGCTTGACGTGACCAATCAACAGGACGTTGCTGAATTTCATCAATGCTATCTGCGTCAATTTCGATGTTATCTGTGTCAGAATTATACTTTTTCTGAAACAGAGGTAAACCAGAAGCGAAGTGAACCCGACCCGCAAACCATTCCAGGGTGACAGAACCAATATAGGCTTCAGTGCCACCCATCTCGGTTTTTTGCACGAGAATCTGGTCTTTTTTCTCCAAGAACTTCTCGAAGAGTAAAGCTAGTACCTGTTTATCCTTGTTATCCCGTTCCAGGTATTCTCTAGCGATGTCAGTAGTAGGGTCGGACTTACTGTCTTTCATGTTAATTTTTAAAACCTAGATAATGTAAAGTAGTTTAGTTGTGGAAAAAGTTCGCTATTAATAGTACAGTTTTTAAAAACATTTGTGTAACCCCTGTTCACCCTTGGTGCTGGGTAGATGAGTGTTGACTGTGTAAGCACGAATGCGATTGCCCAGATAGAGAGATGAGTTTCCAGAGGTAGGGATAAATGACTACAGCACAACAACCAGAAAATAAAACTCAGCGATCGCGTACTGTAGCAGATTTAGTGGCAGATATCCAAGTTCTCACCGATGAAATTCAAGAATTGTATTGTTTAGATGAGATTCCCTGGGTTGTGGGCTATTCGGGGGGTAAAGACAGTACTGCTACATTACAGCTGGTTTGGAATGCAATAAGCACACTGCCCTTAGAAAAGCGAACCAAAACAATTTATGTAATTACAACAGATACGCTCGTAGAAAACCCTGTCATCTCAGCTTGGGTGAGCAAATCTCTTGAGCAGATGAAAGCTACAGCTAAAGAGCAAGAATTACCCATAGAACCCCATTTACTCAAGCCAGAAGCAAAACAAACATTTTGGGTAAATTTGATTGGCAAAGGCTACCCAGCACCGAGAGGAACATTTCGGTGGTGTACAGAACGCCTAAAAATTAATCCATCTAACCGCTTTGTTCGTGATGTAGTCAGAGTCAACGGAGAAGTAATTCTTGTTTTAGGTACACGCAAAGCTGAAAGCGTCAGACGTGCTACCTCTATGGAAAAACATCAAGTAGGTAGCTTAGAAAATCGCCTCAGTTCTAATTCTATTTCACCTAGATCGCTACTTTACCATAGCCCTAGTTTACCTAACTCTCTAATTTATAGCCCCATTGACGATTGGCGTACAGATGAAGTTTGGATTTACCTGAATCAGTGGCAAAATCCTTGGGGACATAGCAACAAAGATTTATTCACCATGTATCGAGGGGCGACAGCAGATAATGAATGCCCCCTTGTAGTTGATACTTCTACTCCTAGTTGTGGTGATTCCCGCTTTGGATGCTGGGTTTGCACATTAGTTAATAAAGATAAATCAATGGAGGCGATGATCCAAAATGATGAAGAAAAAGAATGGATGCAGCCTTTATTAGATATTCGCAATGAATTAGATATTAAAGACGACAGAGATAAAAGAGACTTTCGCCGCATTTGGGGTGAAGTGCAATTATTTGAGCGCAATAAAGATGGGGAAATTTCTGTAGAACCAATCCCAGGCCCATATACTAAATATTGGCGTGAATATTGGCTAAAGAAATTATTAGCAGCGCAAACTCAAATTCGCTGCACAGCACCAGAAAATATGCGCGATATAACTTTAATTACCATCGAAGAAATGAGCGAAATCCGCCGCATTTGGTTAGAAGAAAAACACGAATTTGATGATAGCTTACCCCGAATTTATCAAGAAGAAACAGGTGAAATTTTCCGCGATCCTCGTCCTGGGGCTGATAATAGTTTACTCGGTAGCGATGAATGGGCGGTATTAGAAGAAATTTGTGCAGATGACGGTATGCACTTAGAATTAATGGCGAAATTATTGGATACAGAACGCCAATTCCGTAAAATGGCGCGGCGTGTGGGGATATATGAAAGTTTAGAAAAATGCTTTACAACCAGTTCCCGTTCTAAAGAAGAAGCAGTGAGAAATGCACATTTAAAACGGGATTTGAAAACAGCAGTTGATCAAGGTGATGTGGCACGGGTTAAGCAGTTAACTTTAGGAGATTTTACACCGCCAAAAGCAACTTCGGAAGAAACCAATGGATTACCAGTCAGCAAATCTCAGACTTGGGGAAATATGAAATTTAAAAATAAAGAAATAACGGCGGAAAGTGATTCTCAATAACGAGTCAAGTCTTGATGGAAGGAGGACAAGGGAGACAAGGGAGACAAGGGGGACAAGGGGGACAAGGAGGATAAGGGAGACAAGGAGGACAAAGAATTTTAGATTTGCGATTTTGCATTCTCATCTAAATATAAAATCCAAAATCCAAAATTGTTTCAATGCCCAATGCCCCATTATCATTTAAATAATACAGCCTGCACGGGGAATCTATGCTTGCATCTGGTGATACAGTGATTTGGCTACAAGAACGCACGCCTTTAGGAATTCTCTCACCTAGAGTGTTAGAGGCGATCGCGCCAGAGATGGAGTTACAAGTTATACCTGAAGGTAAAACTTTAGTCACCGCAGATACTCCGCCAGAAGCACTTTACATCGTGCAAGACGGACATTTAGAGTGTGAGACTAGTAATCAAAATAACTCAGCTTTAGCCCGTGGTTTTCTTCCTGGTGAAGTTATTAACCTACAGGAATTACTCCTAGACGAATTCGCCCCATTCACAATTATCACCCTGAATGAATGTCATTTGTGGACAATCCCGGCTGATAAATTTCGCAGTTTAGCTAGTCAATATCCAGAGATAAATCAAGCTTTTTCGCGTTTATTAGTGCAAGAATTAGCGGAAGTCACATCTGCTTTAACCTATGAACAAGAACGGGCGATCGCATTACGCCCATATTTAGTCACCAAAGCGCAACGGGGAATTGTCGGTACAAGTCGTTATGCTGTGCGCTTGCGGGAACAAATTCGTGCTGCTGCGGGCGATCGCTTATCTGTAGATATCTTTGGCGAACCGGGTTTAGAAAAAGATAATATCGCCACCCTAATTCATTTTAGTTCGCCCCGTCGCCGCGAACCAATCATTAAAATTAATTGTGGCATTCTGCAAACTAGTGGTTTAGATTTATTTGGTCGTGCTGGCGGTAAACCCGGACTTTTAGAATGGTTGGGGGAAGGTAGTTTAATTCTCAATAATATTCAAGAATTACCCTCAGAATTATTACCAGCTGTCGCCCAATTACTGCAAACAAATACATATACTCCTGTGAGTCGTCCGGGAGAACCAAAAGCCGAACCACGTACCAGTAAAGTTAAGATTTTAATTGTCTCGGAAAAAGCCCAATCAATCATCGAACGTCAAGTTGGTCATGTCATTAAAGTCCCACCGTTGCGGGTACGCAAAGCAGATATTAAAGCGCAAGTAGAATATTACATCAGCCTTTACAGTCGAGCGCGGGGTTTAGCTAAACCTCGTGTCACCCCAGAAGCTTTACGCCGCTTGCAAGCTTACGATTTTCCCGGTAATCTCAAAGAATTAAAAAACTTAGTCGAAAGAGCGATCGTTCAAGTTGGCGAAGGGAAAGAATTAACAGAAGAAATATTTTGGTCAGCAGAACCGAAGAAAAAGCAATTTCGCGTCAACTTGTTAAATATGTATCCAGGTTTGCGAAAGTTTTTACGCAGTGATTGGTGGCCCGATCGCATTAACTATGGTTTTACTGTTGCGGCTTTTGCTTTTTTGATTGGTGTATTATTTATTGGGCCGCAAACACGCGATCGCAATTTCGGTTTAATCTTATTTTGGGCTTGGTGGTGGCCTGTCTTTCTCTTCCTCTTTCCCTTTTTAGGGCGGATTTGGTGTGCAGTTTGTCCCTTCATGATCTACGGTGAAATTACGCAGAAATTATCACTCTGGTTGTTTCCCAGACAACTGAAACGCTGGCCGCGAGAAAAAGCTGAAAAATGGGGTGGATGGTTTTTATTTGGGCTATTTACCTTAATTTTTCTGTGGGAAGAACTCTGGGATTTAGAAAATACCGCTTACCTGTCTGCATGTTTGCTACTCCTAATCACCGCCGGTGCAATGATTTGTTCTGCAATATTTGAACGGCGGTTTTGGTGTCGCTATCTTTGTCCTATTGGCGGAATGAACGGTTTATTCGCTAAACTTTCCATGACAGAATTAAGGGCGCAACAAGGTATTTGTTCGGCAACTTGTACCACCTATCAATGTTACAAAGGCGGGCCGCAAAAAGGCGAGGGAATGGAAACAGATGGTTGTCCTTTATACTCTCACCCCGCCCAATTGGAAGATAACAGAGATTGCGTATTATGCATGACTTGCTTAAAAGCCTGTCCCCATCGTTCCGTAGAATTTAACTTACGTCCCCCAGGAATTGAACTTTGGACAACTCATGTAGCCCGTAGCTATGAAGTCGCGCTGTTATTTTTATTATTAGGTGGGATATATCTGCATAGATTACCAGAAATACAAGCTTGGTTAGGGCTAAACTTTGATTTAACTATTTTTTGGCAGCACACAGAATTATCTCTCATAACTTTACTCATTCCTGTCACAATTCCTTTAGCAGCTTATGGCTTAACCAAACTATTTAATTTTGGTCGCAAACCTAAAACATTTATTGAGTTAGCTTATGGTTATTTACCATTAGTATTAGGCGGTAACCTAGCCCATTATCTCCGCTTAGGCTTGGGAGAAGGCGGACGGATTTTACCCATCACTTTTGCAACTTTTGGCTTAAATAACGAGCAATTACCGATATTAGTAGTACATCCAGCAGTAATTGACTTTTTACAAGGCACAACCCTAATTTTTGCTGTTTTATTAACGATACTGCTAACACAAAAAATAGCCAGACAACCAATAATTACCTTGATTTGGCAACACTTAGCGACTATTGCCTTAGCAGCTAGTATGTGGGTAATTATTGTTTCATAGTTTGTTGCTAAATTGCTCAAGCAATAAACTGAATTTTGCATTTACATCTAAAGGTTGATTACAGGAAGATGATTTTACATCTAAAGATTGATAAATTATCACCACATAACAGCTAATGTAAAACTACATGATGAAAGTAAAACCTTCATCACAAGAAAGTTGTTTGCTTGTTGCCCGTGGTCTAATTAAAAGCGTGTGTCATGTGTGGGGAGAGAGAATATCAGCTAAGTGCATTTACCATCTATAAGTAAGCTTGGCTAATATGTAATAATAAATAGCCTAAACTTACAAATGTTAAGTAAAGGACAAAGCAAAATAAACCCTTGGATTGAAATAAAATTCAACCCAAGGGTTTATTTTCTAAATTATGGGATATGGGCATGGGGCATAGGGAATCGGTAAATAAATTCTCAACCAATGATAAATGACCAATGACGCTTGTACAGACGCGATTCATCGCGTCTCTCACAAATGACCAATGACTATTAACAACCCTAACCCATAGATGGATGAGTAAATCATAAATAATTGATATTGTATTAATGCAAAATAGGTAATAATTAGCAAAGAGATTTATGGCATCCACAACACCATTGCAAGGCACAGAATTAGTAGATTGTGCGAGAGCAAACGCCAAGCAAGGAATTGAAACTGCTGCTTATCAATGCGGTTATGGTAACGACCTCAATAAATTTGCCAGCGAATTAAGGCAAGCTTGTGAAGAAATGAATTTACAAGTAAAAGAACTCAATGAACTGATTACTGACCAAGATTTGCTTTTGGAAATAGGTACAGGTGAAGTTATTGCACCTACGACAGCAAGCGAACTTTAAATTAATTCTTGCTTCAAAAATCAAATTATACCAATTTAAATAATGTTAGCGACACATCAATATATTCTATAGGGCATGGCAGTGCTCATTGGTGTCAACTTAACGTAAAATCCGCTTTGTGCAAAGGTTTTGCCCTCACCCCCAGCCCCTCTCCCTGAGGGAGAGGGGAGCAATAGATTCAATTCCCCTTCTCCCTCAGGGAGAAGGGGTTAGGGGATGAGGGCGAGGGTTTTTGTACAACACGCGCTGTATATAGCTTTTAGCTTAAGTTGACACCAATGGGCATTGCTGTGCCCCTACACAGATGTGGTTCAAATAGGTGAAAAATACTGTAATGCAGGGTGTAATTCTCACATCAGAGCTTTGAAAAGTATTTTTACAAGGTACTTTTAAAGGTCGTATTTTATCGCTTCTATCGCTTCTGGATATTCATCACAATAATCTTCAAAAGCTGTTTTTACAAACTTTTCAGAGCGTTGATGTGCTATCTCTGCTTGGATTTCTTCAACAACATCCCATGCAGCCGCACATTCTTGTGAACGAACGCCTGTTTGCGCGCAGACTAGGCGAGCTTTCTTAATTTCGTCTTGTAATTCTTGTTCTAATAACAATGTTCGTGGTTGTTCTAAAAACTCACTATGAGCCAAAATATCTGTGAGTGAGACTATTCCTAATAGCTCGCCTTGGATAACTGGTGCTCTGTGAAGATGATGTTGGGCAAATAATCGGGCTACATATTCCAAACCAAGGTTGGGATTGATAGCAATACAAGGCTTAGTCATGATTTCATAAACACGCATTGTTTGAGGATCTTTACCATGAGCTATGACTTTATAAGCAATATCGCTTTCGCTAATAATCCCATAAGCATCTTGTTCGTTACGACGATCCACAATTAACGCCCGCCAGTCTCTTGATCTTAATAATCTCACAGCTTCAGCAACAGTTGCAGAACTCCGAATTGTAGCAACATCTTTCGTCATAATATCTGCTGCTTTCAACATAATGAATCGTCTCCAAAAAGTCTTTTAATGATGTGGTAGATGGGAGGAATAGGGGCTAGGGGCTAGGGGCTAGGGGCTAGGAAGGGGGACAAGGGGGACAAGGGAGACAAGGGAGACAAGGGAGACAAGGGAGACAAGGGAGACAAGGGGGATAAGATCTACAAATGACTATTGACTCTTGCCCAATGCCCCATGCCCAATACTTCGACTTCGCTCAGTACAAGTGCCCCATGCCCTTAATCCTTTAATACCGTTTGCCATTCTTTTACTACAGATTGAGGAACAGAGATATTAATAAATTTCTCGCCAGGTAAAGGAATACTTAGTAGTAGAGATTCTACTGGTAAATTTGGTAATATATCTTGAAAATTATACTGACCAATTGTTGGTGCTGGTGCTGAGTCTAAGAAAACATCAGGAGCAATCAAAACTTCACCTGTAGCTTTGGTAATTCGCAATGGTTGGGGATGAATTAATTCAGCAGAACCAGGAAAGCCTACCAAACGGAGATTTACAGTTGATGGATGATCGGGATAAACTTGCTTCCACAAAATTACTTGCCAAATATGTCCTGATTTATCTTCTAATTTGAGTTGTGAGCGATAAATTATTTCTCCTGGTACTGATTCTAAGCGAGTAATAGCAGCGATCGCTCTTTTAGAGGTGCTGATATCTAAACCCAGGAAGATAAATATCGTTACCGTTCCTAGCAATAGCAGCCGCAGTAATACTTGCAGGAAGCTACGCAACATAAAATATACCTCCTAGCTTTTAGTTTCTAGCCCCTATTGCCTAATTTCCAGCCCCTACTTTAACGCTAGGTTCTGCCACAACTTCTTGGGCTTGGGCAATATCAGCGGTAACATGAAGCACATGCACTGAGCAAGGTGCATGGTGAAGAACATAGTTACTTACACTACCAAGAAATAGTTCCTTTAATCCTGAACGTCCACGACGCCCCATGACAATTAAATCAGCATTAGATTGAACCGCTAATTGACAGATTAGCTTTCCAGGGCTACCAAGTTGTTGGATAAATTCTGCATTTACTCCTGCTGTGTTGGCTTCCGCGCAGAACTCTTGCAACATTTGCACGCCTTGATTTTTAAATTTATCCCATTGCTGTTGGTAGTACTCGAAGCTTTGACTACCTAAACCGGGGTAATAATCAAAATTAGATAATACAGGTGCGTAAGGACTACCTTCTTCTTCCGCAGATAGAACATGCAGTAGTGTTAAACTAGCTCCTGTTGCCTTTGCTAAAGCTAAGGAATGCTCAAAAACCTGTTTCCCCGTTGGCGAACGATCTAAGGCAACTAAAATCTTGGTAAACATATATACCTCTGCTTCTAGTGATAAATGGCAATAGAGGTTTCTGGCTTTGAGTTCTCAATTATGTTTGCTCACTAATAAATACATATGTTTTAAGAGTTAGCCTGAGTGTTTTGGTCAGCCCTCTGCTGTATACGCTTATTTTATAGCTCTTAAATTTGAGGAACTTGTGAGGATAGGCAGGTGGTTTGTAAAAAGGTTGACAGTTGACTGTTGACAGTTGACAGTTGACAGTTGACTGTTGACTGTTGACTATTGAGTATTAATTAGTAAGACCAACTATCACCATTTACATGGGGTTTGCCGATTATTTTAAGATTGAGAGATTCAAGATAAGCTATACCATGATTGATTTGAGCCACGCTTCCGCGAATTTCTAAATCAAAACGTCCAGCGCTATCTGTGTTTGCTTTTAGCATTGCGCCAGTAATGTTAACAATTAAGCCGTAATTAGAAATTAACCGGGAAATTACTGGCTCATTAAGGTATGATTTAGGAATATATACACATACACGAATTTGAGTAATCTGGTTTTTGTCGTGAATTGATGCGATCGCAGAACTAAAAACAGAAAATTTACTCTTGGTTTTCAATTGAACTTGATTAAATGCGGTCATATAACTATAAATCAGTATTTCAAAAATTTTTATTAAGCAATAAATTAAACTCTTTTTAGCTCCTAATCCCTAGCCACTAGCCCAATCAGGCCAAATTGGTAATCCTAATTTTGTGAGATAAATTAGACTAGAGCGGATTTGCTTGGTTTTACCCCATAAATCTAGCTCAAACCAGCCATCATCTTGCATATTGGGGTGAAGACGCGCACCGATGATGTTGACTGTTAATCCATAGCGAGAAACTAGTTGAGAAATTACAGGTTTCTGGTGATAACTTTGCAAAATACAAAGCTGTAGACGTAAGCGATTAGTTTGACCATGAGATAACCATTTTTGGTATTCTTCTGACAGCCCTGTGATTTTTCGCGATCGCGATCGCAAAAATGTGGTTTCATGATTAGGAACTAGATTTTTCTCTCCCTCTCCCAATTCCCACTTCATCGGATTTCCTTCCAAATCCCGGCGATTCATTTGAATTTGGTTAGCGATCGCTATTTGCACTAAATTTACACCCAATTCTTGCAGGTAAGATAAGCTATTGGTTAAATGCTGGGGATTTCCCGATAGTTCTAAGTCAAACCAGCCATCGCTGTCATTATCTGATACTAATGATGCGGCTGTAATGTTGACTGTTAAACCATAGCGCGACACTAACCGCGAAATCACAGGTTGTCTATGATACTTTTGCGGAACTGAAATTCGGCTATGAACTGGGGGAGATTTTTTCGGTTGACGAGGAGACATTGGCTTAACCTCCCATCATCACTGAATAGTTGAAAAAGCCAAAAAGACAAGATTTGTCAGCACAGAAACTTATTTTCGCCAAATTTGCCCGACTGGATATGAGTCTCATTTAGATTCTCCTCTTCTAGGCTGCTTTGTAAACTACGATAAATCTATCGTATTATAGTATTTTACTGAATGTAAAAAATATTGCCACAAAAATCACAAAAAAACAACCAGTGTTAAGAACTGTGTTGTTGAGAAGTGTTGAGAAGTGCGATCGCCGCCAAAGTGCTTCAATTATTGATGGTTCAAGAACAACGCAGAGAATATTCTTAGGACTTACGCACCGAACACAAAAACCCTCACAAGGGTGGTCAAAAGTCAAAAGTCAATGGTCAAAATTCAGGTTTTTGGACTATGGACTATTGACCATTGACAAAAAGCATGAAAAATATCTGACACTGCGTAAGTCCTAATTCTCTGCGTCGCCGTGTTAATTGCAACCTGTCAACAATTAAAATACGAAGTTGTTGGCAGTCACATTAGTAGCAGTGACATTGTTCAAAGTGACTAAAGTAGCGAAAGTTTCCGATGTACCCGCAGTACCATCAACGTCTATTTGCACTAGAGTACTTGTGCCTGACTGGAGCCATCTTAAGTATCCATCGGCGATCGCATTATTTGCACCAAAGTAACCTGAATCTGTCAGTAGAGATGTCAGTACAATTACATCATTGGTGGTAGCAAAATCGGTAATTGTATCGCCGCCTTCGATAAACTCAAAGTAGACAAACCCATCATTACCAACACCGCCAGTTAACGTATCGCTGCCAAATCCACCAACTAAGAAGTCGTTATCGGCACCACCATTTAAGCTATCATTGCCAAATTCACCGTACAAAGTATCATTACCACTAGCGCCATTGAGGGTATCATTATCGAAACCGCCATTTAAGTTATCGTTACCTGCACCAGATGTAATTGAGTCATTACCGCTATTACCAGCTACAGAGACAACCGCCGCCGTGACGTTGATGATGTCGTTACCTGTACCTGTAGATAAGGCGAGACTTTCAATGTTTTGGAATGTTGTGCCGTTGGAAACCGTTCCAGTAGTGGCAGTAGTATAGGAGACATTTAAGCTGGTAGTGGCAGAGGAAATATCTAAAGTCAGCAAATCTGTGCCCGCATCGCCATTGATATTATCTACGCCTTCACCACCATAAATTGAATCATTTCCCGCCCCAGCACTGATTGTGTCATTACCTAAACCACCGTAAAGGCGATCGCTCCCTGCACCTGAGATAATTGAGTCGTTACCGTAACCGCCATCAATATTTGCATAAGCCGCAGCCGTGACATTAATCGTATCGCTGGCGCTACCTGCTGCTATTTCTAGGCTTTCAATATCTGTAAAGGTAGTGCCAGTACTAACTGTGCCAGTTGTGGTAGTGGTGTAGCTGACATTCTGGGAAGTAAGGTATCTGGATAAATCTAATTTCAGGTAGTCAGAACCTGTACCCCCGTTAATTATATTCGCCCCTACACCCTCATAAATCAAATCATCGCCAGCCCCAGCGTTGATGGTGTCGTTACCGTCACCGCCATCTAGGGTATCGTTAAAAGCACCTGTGGTAATGGAGTCGTTACCGTAACCACCATTCACAGAAACAACAGCCGCCGTGATATTGATGATATCGCTGGCTTCACCTGTATTTAGGCTCAGACTTTGAATTTCTTTAAAAATAGTGCCATTAGAAACTGTACCATTGGCGATCGCTGTATATGTGACAGTTAACGGCACAATGTAATTAGACAAATTTAAATTCAGGTAGTCATAGCCCGCCCCACCATCAATACTATCTACACCTGAACCGCCATCGAGGGTATCATTCCCAGCCCCACCAATGAGGGTATCATTACCGTCACCGCCATAAAGATCATCATTACCTGCGCCTGTGGTAATTGAGTCGTTACCGTAACCACCACTCACAGAAGCAACAGCAGCAGCAGTTACATTGATGATATCGCTGCCATTACCTGTACTCAAACTGAGATTTTCGATATTTTGAAAGGTAGTGCCAGTATTAACTGTGCCATTGGTAGCAGTGGTGTAAGTGACAGTTAGGGGAACAAGGTAATTAGACAAATCTAAACGCAGGTAGTCATAGCCAGCCCCACCGTTGATGCTGTCTACTCCTGCACCGCCATTGAGAGTATCACTACCATCGCCACTATTGAGGGTGTCATTACCATCACCGCCATTGAGGTTATCGTTACCAGCGCCTGTGGTAATTGAGTCGTTACCGTAACCAGCATTTACAGAAACAACAGCAGCCGTGACATTGATGATATCGCTGGCGTTACCTGTACTCAGACTCAGACTTTCGATATTTTGAACAGTAGTGCCAGTATTAACTGCGCCATTGGTGGCGGTGGTGTAGGTAACAGTCAGGGGAATAATGTAATTAGATAAATCTAAACGGAGAAAGTCATAGCCAGCCCCACCATTAATGCTGTCTACACCTGCACCGCCATCGAGAGTATCATTACCATCTCCACCATTGAGGGTATCATTACCATCACCGCCATCAAGGTTATCATTACCTGCACCTGTGGTAATTGAGTCGTTACCGTAACCACCTTCCACAGAAACAACAGCAGCAGTGACATTGATGATATCGCTGGCGTTACCTGTACTCAGACTCAGACTTTCGATATTTTGAAAGGTGGTGCCATTAGAAACTGTGCCATTGGTGGCGGTGGTGTAGCTGACAGTTACAGGAATAATATAATTAGACAGATCTAAATTCAGGTAGTCAGAACCAGCACCACCATTAATACTGTCTACTCCACCTCTACCTTCATAAATAAAGTCATTTCCCGCGCCAGCGTTTATGGTGTCATTACCATCACCGCTCAAGACTGTACTACCATAAATTGTATCGTTGCCTGCACCTGTGGTAATCGAATCATTACCGTAACCACCAGTAATTTCCGCAACTGCCGCAGTCACATTAATAATGTCACTGGCACTACCTGCTTGTAGTTTTAGGCTTTCAATATCTGTAAACTTAGTGCCATTAGAAACTGTGCCATTGGTAGCGGTGGTATAGGTAACAGTCAACGGCACAATATAATTAGACATATTTAAATTCAGATAGTCATAGCCGGAACCACCATTAATAGTGTCTACTCCCGAACCATCAGAAATTGTGTCATTACCTGCACCGGCGTTGAGGCTATCATTACCAGCACCACCAGAAAGATTGTCTCTCCCCGCCCTAGCATTGAGAATATCGTTACCATCACCACCAGAAAGCAAGTCATCCCCAAATCCACTATTGAGGATATCGTTACCTTCATCCCCAGTTAAGTTATCATCACCGATGCCAGTGGTAATAGTGTCATTACCAACTCCACCATCAACAGCAGCATAATTGGCAGCAGTCACATTAATACTGTCGTTGCCAATACCGGTTGTCAAATACAGGCGATCGCTATCTCTAAATGTTGTACCATTAGATGCTGTACCTGTAGCAGTGCTGGTGTAAGTAACTGTTAAATTAGCAGTAGTATAGGAAAGATCCAAATCTAAGCGATCGTTACCTGTGCCAGCAACGATTGTGTCTACTCCACGCCCAGCGATAATATAATCATCCCCAGCACCACTGGTGAGGGTGTCATTGCCAACACCGCCATCAAGATAATCGTTACCGCCACCTGTAGTGATAGAATCATTGCCAGCGTTGGTAGAAACAGTAGCGTCAATAGCTGCACTGAGATTAACTGTATCGTTGCCAGCATCTGTATAAATATCGAAAATTTCGATATTTTGGAAAGTTGTAGCTAAGAAATTACCTGGTGATGTAGCGATGGGATAATTGACAGTTAAATCGAGGGTAGAGGAGTAAATTGTAATCTCCAAGCTGTCATTACCCTGTCCCCCATCAATGGTATCAATTCCCGGAGCGCTAAAAAGATTAGTATACTTAATCTGGTCATCGCCATCACCACCATTGATGACATCATTGCCGCCACCACCAGAGAGAACATCGTTACCAGCGCCAGCATTGAGAGTATCATTGCCATCACCACCACTGAGGTTATCACCACCAGCACCAGTAGTAATCGAATCATTACCACCATTAGTAGTAATGTCAGCATTACCCAAAGCCGTGACATTAATGGTGTCATTGCCACTGCCAGTTTTTAGCGTCAGACTTTCGATATTGATAAAAGTAGAACCGTTAGAAACCGTTCCATTTGTCGAGTCGGTGTAGGTAAAAGTTAAATTGCCAGTAGCAGTAGAATTATCCCAAGTCAGGTAGTCAAAACCTTGTCCACCGTCGATTTTTTCGACTCCCACACTACCATAGTAATCACTGGCGTAAATATAGTCATCACCATCTCCTGCATTTAAGACATCATTGCCACTACCGCCATAAAGAGTATCGTCACCTGCACCAGCATTGAGGGTGTCATTACCATCATTGCTATTGAGTAGACTACCAAGGGTATCGCTACCATTGCCTGTGGTGATGGAGTCATTACCGCCATTGCCATTAATGTTGGCACTACCCGGATATGTGACATTAATAATGTCGTTCCCACTACCAGTTTGTAGGGAAAGACTTTCAATATTTTTAAAGGTAGTGCCATTGGAAACTGTGCCATTGATAGCAGTGGTATAGGTGACAGTTAAATTCCCAGTAGCTGCGGAATTATCTAGTCTCAGGTAATCAGAACCTTGCCCACCATCGATGATTTCGACTCCCAGGCTACCATTACTGGCGTAAATAATGTCGTCGCCATCACCTGCATTGAAGACATCATTACCAGCTTCGCCATAATAGCTATCACCTAGGATGTCATTACCTGCACCAGCGTTGAGGGTATCATTACCTGCACCACCGTAGATGGTATCTATACTATTACCTGTGGTGATGGAGTCATTACCGGCATTACCATCAATGTTGGCATTACCCAAATTTGTGACATTAATAATGTCATTGCCGCTACCAGTTTCTAACGTCAGACTTTCGATATTTATAAAAGTAGTGCCATTAGAAACTGTGCCATTTGTGGCGGTGGTGTAGGTAACAGTTAAGTTGCCAGTAGCTGCGGAATTATCTAGTCTCAGGGAATCGAAGCCTTGTCCACCATCGATTTTATCAACTCCCAAACTACCATTACTGGCGTAAATAATGTCATCCCCATCACCTGCATTCAAGACATCATTACCAGCCTCGCCATAAATCTCGCCGACGATATCATTACCAGCACCAGCATTGAGGGTGTCATTACCAGCACCGCCATAAAGGGTATCTCTACCATTACCTGTGGTGATGGAGTCATTGCCGCCATTACCATCAATTTCCGCACTACCCAAAGCAGTGACATTAATAATATCGTTACCGCTACCTGTGGCTAGTTCGAGACTTTCAATATTTTGAAAGGTAGTGCCATTGGAAACTGTACCATTTGTGGCTGTGGTGTAGGTGACAGTTAAGTTGCTAGCAGCAGCAGAATTATTCAGTATCAAGTAGTCAAAGCCTTGCCCGCCGTCGATTTTTTCTACTCCAACGCTACCTGTATAATTACTGCCATAAATAGTGTCATCGCCATCACCTGCATTCAAAACATCATCGCCGAGATTCCCATCTAGATAATCGTTGCCAGCACCAGCATTTAGGGTATCATTGCCAGCACCGCCCTTGAGGGAATCTCTCCCATTACCTGTAGTAATGGAATCATTACCGTCATTGCTAGATATATCGGCATTACCCAAAGCAGTAACATTAATGATGTCATTGCCGCTACCAGTAATTAAGTCTAGACTTTCGATATTTTGAAAAGTAGAACCATTGGAAACTGTGCCATTTGTGGCGGTAGTGTAGGTGACAGTGACATTACCAACGACATCAGCTATATCCCAATTGAGGTAGTCAAAACCTTGCCCACCATCGATTTTTTCGATTCCTGCACTACCTTTATTGGCGTAAATATAGTCATCCCCATCACCTGCATTCAGGATGTCACTACCCGCACCATCATCAAGAGTATCGTTACCTGCACCACCGTTGAGGGTGTCATTACCATCACCACCATCAAGGCGATCGCTTCCATTGCCTGTAGTGATAGCATCATTGCCGCCATTGCCATAAATGGCAGCATCACCCAAATATGTGACATTAATGGTGTCGTTGCCGCTACCTGTGTATAGCCTTAAACTTTCGATATTTTGAAAAGTAGTGCCATTGGAAACTGTGCCATTGATAGCGGTGGTGTAGGTGACAGTTAAATTGCTAGCAGCAGCAGAATTATCTAAATTCAGGTAGTCATAGCCATTTCCACCATCAATTTTTTCGACATTCACACTGCCAGAGTAATCACTAGCTATCAGAGTGTCGTCGCCATCACCACCATTGAGGGTGTCATTACCAGTAGCGCCATCAAGGTTATCGTCACCAGCCCCACCGGTAATGGAGTCGTTGCCGGCATAACCAGAAATGTAGTCACTGATGACAGTTCCAGTAAGTGTGTCATTGCCGGAGGTACCATAAATAAAATTAGCCACAGATTTTTACTCCTTTGTTTCACAGGTTGTAAATAGGTAGATAGAGAAACTCTTACTCATGCACCTCGTCGCCTGAAGCTATAAGTGGCAAAAAACACAAGGCTTACCATAGCCAACTTGGTTTATGTGCCAGATAAAACAAAAATTTTCGTCATCAAAATAGGCGATCGCACATACCCAGGGAAAGCGATCGCTCTTGCTTGTCGAGTGACGAATTATTTCACCAAAATGGCGGCTTCTTTGTCATCACTTTAAATTCTGTTGATTACCTGTTTCAGCATTTTTTACAGCTTCAGATTGCCAACTCAAAACATGAGATTTCGCCACAGCCCAGCAAACAAGCATGAATAACTTGACAAATTATTTGTCAATCTACATCAGATCGTCTGTCATCTGTATATGTATATCGGTTACTTTTATAGGCAGTGTCTATACTAAGTTATAAATGTAAAAAATACGCTTTAAAAAATCTTAGCATCATCAGTAGATTTACAGTAGGAGGAGAAATTAAGAAAATATAATATTAAGTATTTAAACTGAGATTTCATCATCAGGGGAGAAAATCAACAACTAATGACAAACGACTAATTCCCCAGGCGCTATTTTCAATAACTGTAACTACACGGAAAAAACCCACAAGTCCCTAGCCCCTAGCCCCTAACCCCTAAGTCTCAGGATTTTTGCATAAATATATATACTGGCACGGGAATAAAATCTAAGATATTGTGTAATTTGCGTAATAATCGGTTTTAGTGGAGAACAGCCGCTAAAGGTAAAGGGAAAACTTGGGTATGAATTCGTGGTTCATCAAGAAAACAGTTGCTAAAGCTAGCCCAGCCGGAACACCCGCCGATGCGTTCACTGTTCTAAATTTATGCGAGGTATAAGATGACAACTCAAACTCATCCTTCAGTGTTGCAAAAAACGGCTAACGTGACTTTATCAACGCCTGTGCAAGCAACACTTTTTGTTTCCCTTTGTGCGTTGACACTGTGGACTGTTTATTTTACAACCTATCCGGCAATTCACGATCGCGTACATAGCCCCCGTCACCATACCCTGTTGGTACCTTGTCACTAAACAGTTAGCCACTGTTTAACCACCCCCATATCCTCCAGGAATGGGGGAATAATCTGTGTGAAATCCAGCGCACAAGATTCTCCACAATTAACAGCAAAAATGAGTAATTGAAAACTTGTCAGCTGGGTTCACAGGGTTCGATAAACTCCACTATTACTGTAGAAATTCACAGTGAAAATGTCGAAATTTAAGCTTTATACACTCATCAGTGCTATTTGTATGGTGAGTGTAGTTTTTTATAGTTTTATCGGCTTCTCCGCATCCCCCGCGCCAGGAGTGCGACTGGTGAACCCAGCACCAGCCAGCAAAGTTATACCCTTTGAAGCCGAAGCCACTACCCCCCAATCGCCAGTAAAATTAGTTCTACGAGCCGAAGACGCTACAGGTAAAGCCTTAGAGAACGCTAAATTTAACCTGGAAATTGTTAACCCACCCCATAATCCTTGGTTTACTACAGATTTTCCCATAGTCGAGGGAAGCAAGCTTCTAGATTTGGAAACTATCGCCCCTAAAGGCGAGTTAGAAGTTGAGCAAATGTTACCAATTCGGGGAAATTACCAACTTAAGGTGAATGTTACCCCTGTTGTTGCCAATGCTTTTACACCAATTCAGCAAACCCTGACATTACCAGTAGCTGAGAATTCAGTAAAATATCGGAATTTTGCGATTCTTGCTGTGATTTTATTACTAGTTGGGCTAGGTGGCGGTTGGGTAATTGGTGGAAGACAAGCGATCGCACCGGGAGAAATTGCACCCCAACGAGTGCGATTATTATTAAGTGGGTTGACTGTCGTGGCGATCGCAGCTCTATTATTTATTAACATCAGTGCAGAAGTTGCTCAATCCCAAGGTGCAGGACACTCACACAGTCACGAGCATCAAGAGCATCAAGGGCATCACGAACATGGTTCAACAACTGCGCTACAAGTTGATAATTCGGGAATTGTTCGTCAACAAGGTTTGCAACTGCAATTATTAGGATCTACTAACACCAGCGTTGGTGAAACTGCGGCTTTGCAATTAAAAGTAACTGATGAAAAAACTAATCAACCAATTCCTGACTTACTTTTAAATATTAAAACCATCATGGTTGAAGATGGTTTTGTCAATTTTGCTTACAAAACTGTAACTGATTCCACAGGACAATTTTCTTGGGAACAAGGATTTTTTGATGGCGCACCCCATAAACTACAAGTAGAAATTGCGCCTCAACCCAATGCTGAACGTCAATTTAAGCCATTTCAGCTAGAAAAACTCATAGATGTGGAAGGAGTCGCACCACCTTTTTCAGTGCGGTTTATTAGTTTGGCTTACATGACAGCCTTTGTCATTGTCGGATTGTTGATAGGATTGCAACTCAAACGGAATTTATCTGTGCAAAGTTAACTACTGCTGAACCTGCTAGGGACATCCAATTTTTTAAATACCCAATAAATTTGTAGTGCGAGCGTCTCGCTCGCTTTTGAACACCAGCGAGCAAGACTTCGGCGTGAGCGCTCAGTCGAACGCTGCTCGCACTACGAAATATGGGTAATTTATTTTTTGTAAGTCGCCTATTTCAGCACTTGTATTTGCTGATAGCTTTGGGTGTTTCCGGTTTGCGATCGCTTGTGATATTTTTCAGCAAATGCGATCGCTTGTGATATTTTTCAGCAAATGCGATCGCTTGTGATATTTTTCATTAAATGCGATCGCTTGCTTTTGTGACATTAGGGAGCAAGATGCTCCCACTACAAATTTATTCCCGGTAAAATTGGGGTGTTTCCGGTTTGCGATCGCTTGTGATATTTTTCATTAAATGCGATCGCCTGTGATATTTTTCAGTAAATGCGATCGCCTGATTTTAGCTAAATGATGTCGCCGGGTGGGGGCAAAGCGGTGCTTATGCCCCTACGATGATTTATACTTGACAAACTGGCAATCTGCTGTATTTTCCGTGAGTGCGATCGCCTTTACCATAGGTCGGTTTAAGCTGGAAAAGCTGATAATTACAGTATTTCAACACAGCATTGACGACAATCAACACAGCATTGACGACAATCAACACAGCATTGACGACAATCAACACAGCATTGACGACAATCAACACAACGTTGACGACAATCAACACAACGTTGACGACAATCAACGCAACATTGACGACAATCAACACAACGTTGACGACAATCAACGCAACGTTGACGACAATCAACACAACATTGACGCGAATCAACACAACATTGACGACAATCAAAACGATATCAATTTGACTAATGAGAATCTGGAATTGAGTGTTGGGGGTTTGTAGTAGCTAAGAGCAAGAAGTCAAAACTTGTTCATTTAACACTCCTAACTTAGTAACCAGGCGCGAGCGATCGCGTCTGTTTATTTTTTGGCTATTTTATTTTTGGTAAACCGATAAGACGCTGAACTTGTACGGATACATCAGGAAAAGCCAAGGGCGAAATAGTACCTGTAGTGAATGTTAGTTCAGTTTTGTAT
This sequence comes from Calothrix brevissima NIES-22, assembly GCF_002367995.1. Lineage (GTDB taxonomy): Bacteria > Cyanobacteriota > Cyanobacteriia > Cyanobacteriales > Nostocaceae > Aulosira > Aulosira brevissima. The sequence goes on along the minus strand of NZ_AP018207.1, from coordinate 5,116,334 downwards.
TCTCCATTATTGAGGTCGCGAAATACCTGTAATTGCGGAGTCTTGAGGTTAACAACCCAGTATTCAATAATTCCTGCTTTCCCATAAATTTCTTTTTTCTCGTTTAAATCTTTACTTAGGGTAGCTTGGGAAAATTCAATTACCCAGAAAATATCTTCCGGGTAAGGGTGATGTTGCAAGTAAATTTCGCCTAAAGGTTTAACAACTGCAATATCAGGGGCGGGTTCGGAATCATTGGGTAAAGTGATAGGTTTCGCATCGCGGATTTTTACCCGTTCGCCCAGTAGTGCGCGGAGATAATCGGCAGTTTCTGTGTTGTAATAGGCGTGAGGTTCGCGTTCTGGGGGCATAACAATCAGATCGCCGCGCAATAGTTCAATCGGCTGTCCGTCAAAAATGCCTGCTTCTATTGCTTGGTGATAGCGTTCAACTGACCATTTATAGGTAGTTACGGTCATGGCATTTTATCTAGCCTTTTTTATCCTGTTTTTACCAGAGATTTAGTTTAAACTTCGTCCATCTTGAAACCTAGAGTAGTGCGGGCAGCGTTCGACTGAGCGCTCACGCCGAAGTCTTGCCCGCTACTACCATCAGGGAGCAAGATGCTCCCACTACCCATGAAAAACTATGGTTCTCAAAATAGATTTAGTTTAATTGTAGCCTTGCGGGTAAATTTGCCGTTGAAGAAGGCAGAAGGCAGAGGGCAGAGGGCAGAAGGTTTTGTTTAGAAGGGGATTCTGACCCCTCCTAAACAAGAGCCACCAAATTTTCAATTTGGTGGGGGTCTTAAACCCTTACTCCCTTCGGTCGTGGCAGAGGGCAGGAATCAGAATTCCCTTCTGCCTTCTGCCTCCTGCCCTCTGCCTTTCTTGATAAAAAAGAATTTTTACCGCATATCTATTAACTCATGAGTACACTTTGCTAGGTATGATATTTAATCTGCAAGCATTTACCCAGTAAAAACTAGCTATGACCCAAAACTACCGCATTACTTTACTCCCCGGCGATGGCATTGGCCCCGAAATTATGGCCGTAGCGGTAGATGTGCTGAAAGTCGTGGGGACAAAATTTGATCTAAGTTTTGATTTTCAAGAAGCTTTAATTGGTGGTGCAGCTATTGACGCTACTGGCGAACCCCTACCAGCTGCAACCTTAGATACCTGTCGCAATAGCGATGCAGTATTACTCGCTGCTATTGGTGGTTACAAGTGGGATACTTTAGCATCTCATCTCCGCCCAGAAGCGGGATTGTTAGGATTACGTGCAGGATTGGGATTATTTGCCAATTTGCGCCCTGCAAAAATTTTACCCCAGTTAATTGATGCCTCAACTTTAAAGCGGGAAGTTGTGGAAGGCGTTGATATTATGGTGGTGCGCGAACTCACTGGAGGAATTTACTTCGGTAAACCCAAGGGGATTTTTGAAACCGAGACAGGAGAGAAACGGGGTGTAAATACAATGGTTTACACCGAATCAGAAATCGATCGCATTGGCAGAGTCGCCTTTGAAACCGCCAGAAAACGCGGTAAGAAACTTTGTTCAGTGGATAAAGCCAATGTTTTAGAAGTATCTCAACTATGGCGCGATCGCATCACCAAACTTTCCCAAGAATATCCCGATGTGGAACTCTCTCACCTCTACGTCGATAATGCGGCAATGCAATTAGTCCGCGCCCCCAAACAATTTGATACCATCGTCACCGGGAATTTATTTGGCGATATTCTCTCCGATGCTGCTGCCATGCTCACAGGTAGTATAGGAATGCTCCCTTCAGCTAGTCTAGGTGCTTCCGCCCCCGGTGTCTTTGAACCGGTTCACGGTTCCGCCCCAGATATCGCCGGACAAGACAAAGCCAACCCCTTAGCCCAAGTATTAAGTGCAGCCATGATGCTGCGCTACGCCCTAGATCAACCAGCCGCAGCCGACGCCATCGAAAACGCCGTCTTCCAAGTTCTCGAACAAGGCGATCGCACCGGCGATATTCTCTCCCCTGGTACCAATCTTTTAGGCTGTCGCGCTATGGGTGAAGCTTTAATTAAAGCAATTAGTTAGTAGAGACAGAGACGCGATGAATCGCGTCTGTACAAGATTTATTTGTCATTATTCTTCCTTGTCCCCCTTGTCCCCCTTGTCCCCCTTGTCTTCCTTGTCCCCCCTGCCCAATGCCCAATGCCCAATGCCCAACAACTGGATCATTTTGGCAACCGTTACGGAAACTTTCATATAAACTAGAGACAAATCTAGAAAGCAATAACATCCATAGTGTACGCTTTACGACAAGGAAACGAAAATTATACTGCTCCCCGCAGTCAGTATTCTCAGCCACCTTTGGCCGATCCTGCTGTTATCCGGGCTGCTGGTCAGATTTACTACACTCTCTGCGAAGCACATCCAGAAGTTACTGGACAGCCTACAGGTGTAGCTATTAATCGTGTTACTCATCGCGGTAAGGTAATTTTTACTAATCAGCCAGTTCTTTTACCGCAAGAATGTTTTGTGCCGTTAAGTCAAATTGAATCCCAGATGTATTAGTCAACAGTCATTAGTCAACAGTCAACACTCAACAGTCAACAGTCAACACTCAACAGTCACTAGTCATTAATCATTGGTTGCAAGACAAATGAGGAATGACAAGGGACAGATGATAGTTAAAAACTGACAACTGACGACTGACAAAGTACAAATAACAAAGGACTAATGACTAATGACTAATTATGGATATTCTAATAATCCTGCCGGCGAGTGCTGTTGTCTTCGCCTTAGGTGCATCTATCGGTAGTTTTATCAATGTTGTGGTTTATCGGTTACCAGCCGGATTATCGGTACTTTGGCCGCCGTCTCGCTGTCCCCATTGCCTCAACCAACTAAAAGCCTACGATAATGTGCCTGTTTTTGGCTGGCTATGGTTAAAAGGTCGGTGTCGTTATTGTAAAAGCAAGATTTCTGCCCGCTATCCGGTGGTAGAAGCGTTAACGGGCGTAATATTTTTACTAGTTTTTCTTTTATTTAAAGTTTCTATTTTAACAATTGGTTATTGGGCGTTTTGTAGCTGGTTATTGGCCTTATCCCTCATCGATTTAGATACTATGACATTACCAAACCAACTGACGCAGTCGGGTTTGGTATTGGGAATAATATTTCAAATAGTTATCGGATTGTTTCCTGAAGGTAGTTCTGTGGGAGCTATTAGACATTTAATGATGGGAATAGTTGGCGCAGTGGTGGGATTGTGGTTATTTGATGCGATCGCCCTTTTTGGCTCCATTGCTCTGGGTAAAACCGCAATGGGCGCAGGCGATGCCAAACTAGCCGCCATGATGGGGGCTTGGCTGGGGTGGAAATATTTGCTGCTAGCGGCTTTTATCGCTTGTGGAGTGGGAACCTTAGTAGGGATTGCCTCAATTACATTCTCAAAGCACAGATTTGGTCAAAAAATACCCTTTGGGCCATTTCTGGCGATTGGAGCAGCGATCGCCTTATTTGGCGGTGAAGCGATTTTATCGGCGTACTTGCGGCTATTTTTTCCAGTAATTTAAATAAAGGAGGCAAAAACAAAGTCGCACATGGACAATTTAAAATCCCATTTTAAAACCCATTAATCAATCATAAGAAATTTCTACCCCCATGACTGTAACTGTCATTACGCCATTAATTCTTCAGATTTTGGTAATATCATCCTGTGACCAGTATTACCCTCTTAACGAGCTAACTGCTCATAACCTAGCAATACGAAGTCTTGATTTGGGAGCAAGTGTCCCCTTCTGGGGTTGGGGAAGAGCGTCCTGTTGGGGGGGATTAATATGTAAGACCTTTGCCAATACTTTCACAAAGATAAAACTGATAACACAGTTGTGTTGGCATCAGCATTTTCGTTAAGCTGGCAACCAAAGATGCAAAATAAGGTCTGAATAGCTAAGAAGCGTAATTTGACGATTAGTCATATAGTCAAGAGCCAAACGGGATGAACAAACGTGTCTTTCCCCTAGCGGAGCCACCACACAAACCATATCCAGTCCACAGTCCCAAATCACGACTGGGGAATGAGGACTTTTTACCCTGTAATCCCTCTAGCTTCTTGACTCAGTTTTCGACCTCATTACCCAATTAATAAGATAAAAATGGCAAACAACGAAGAATCACGCGGTTTAAAGTCACTATTGGATTGGTTTGCAAATCGCCGGAAATCAGGCACTATTAATCAGGAACGTCAAGAAAGAGAAATTGCTGATGGGTTATGGCACAAGTGCGCTAAGTGTGGTGTACTCACCTATACAAAAGACCTAAAAGCAAATCAGATGGTTTGTGTGGAATGCGGTCATCATAATCGAGTAGATAGCGACGAACGCATTCGCCAATTAATTGATGCTAACACTTGGCGACCAATGGACGAGAATTTGCGTCCTACCGATCCCCTGCAATTTCGCGATCGCAAACCCTACAGCGATCGCTTGCGGGAAATGCAAGAGAAAATTGGTTTAATTGATGCGGTAAAAACTGGTTTTGGTCAAATTAATGGTTTACCCGTAGCTTTAGGAGTAATGGATTTCCGCTTCATGGGTGGAAGCATGGGTTCCGTCGTCGGGGAAAAACTCACCCGCATGATTGAGCAAGCCACCCAACGCCGTTACCCGGTAATCATCGTCTGCACCTCTGGGGGGGCGAGAATGCAAGAAGGTATGCTTTCCCTGATGCAAATGGCGAAAATTTCCGCCGCCTTACAACGCCATCGCGACGCCAAACTTTTATATATTCCTGTTTTGACTCATCCTACCACCGGGGGTGTAACAGCCAGTTTTGCCATGTTAGGCGACATCATCCTCGCAGAACCCAAAGCTACCATTGGCTTTGCCGGTAGACGAGTCATTGAGCAAACCATCCGCGAAAAACTACCCGAAGATTTCCAAACTGCCGAAGATTTGCTCAAGCATGGTTTCGTTGACGAAATCGTTCCCCGTACTCAGTTAAAAAACATTCTCGCCCAGCTGATTGGTTTACACCAACCCATACCCACCGCGCCCCACATGGTGTTATGGGAAAGCATGAGCTTGAGTTCTAGCGCTGCTGAGTAAGTGAGGGGCTAGGGGGCAGGGGAGACAAGGAGGACAAGGGGGACAAGGAAGACAAGGGGGACAAGGAAGACAAGGGGGACAAGGAAGACAAGGGGGACAAGGAAGACAAGGGGGACAAGGAAGACATTGTAGAGACGCGATTCATCGCGTCTATGAAAAATGCCCAATGCCCAATGCCCAATGCCCAATGCCCAATGCCCCTTGCCCTATTCTTCAACAAATATCAGGGGTAAAATTGCTGCTAGGCGACAAAGGCTAGATAGGGCGAATAAGCCCAGTAAAGCGCCTTGTCCGGCAAATTCGGCGATGAAGCCGCCAATAGTGGTACCTAAAGCACCACTAAAACCGGCGACAGCAGAAGCGATCGCAAAATAGATAGACTGATTTTTAAGTGGTGCGATCGCTAATTGCAAATTGTTATTGCATAGATCAATTGCTGCTAAGGTTCCGCCTGTAACAATGTGTAATAGCGGTAACCACAACCAAATATTCCAGCTATTCGCACTCACACCCAACCACAACAACGGCGTCAGTGCCACTAAACTGCCAATCATCATTAAAATCCGCCGGTTACCGATTTTATCGGCTAATTTACCCCACAGGACAATCAATAACATACTAGCTCCCGCCTGGAGGCTACCATAAAGCGTTACGCAACTAACATCTAGATGTAGCTTATCTAGCATGTAGAAGTTGAAAAAAGGCGCACTGATATTAAAAGCCAACGTCCAAAAGCCGAAATAAAGCAGAAACCGGAAAAAGTTCCAGTTAATGCCGATACTTACCAAATCATTGGGTGGACTAGTTATTTCTGTGACGGTAACAGTTTCCGCAGATTCACTAGTTTGCTGGTACTTTACAAGACTACTGTTTTGTAATGCGGGATTCATGTCAGTTTGAAAGTACTGACAGCAGATGCTAATTATCCCGCAAGCGATCGCTGCAAATAAAATTATCCCGTAACCTTGTAAAGTGCCACCATACCAATGCGATACCGCTAGCCCTGCTAAAGGTACGCACAGCAAATTAGTCAAGCTAGATGCACTATTACGAATCCCAAAGTACCTACCTCGTAACTTTCGCGGAACAATCGTTGCTAGCCAACTTAGCCAAGATGCACTTCCCAAACCTCCTAATAAGCCACTGAACAGTACAACTAACAGGGTTAATAATATTAACTGTTGAGAATTTATCCCAATCCAGGGTGAAGTAATAATACTAAAGCCGAGAATTAGCCACAGTAACCGCGCAATTCCATGAGTTTTCAGCGAATATTGGAAACGGCTGCTGCTGCGTTCGGATAATAAAGCACCCAACGGTTGAACCAAATTCACCACCATCGGGATAGATGACAGCATCCCAAACACCACGGGACTAGCACCCAACTCCAATAGAAAATTGCTGAGTAAAATACCACCAGTAGCTACACCAAAAACTGCGGCGAAAACAGCATCTAGAGTTGAAGCTCGCAAGCTGGTACGAATAGCATCTTTATAATCTTGCGGATTGGGCTTTGTCGGAGAAATAAATGCTGATTGTGGCGCGGGAATCTGGGTAATTTCCAGAGTTACAGGCGCAACAGTGTCAATCGGAACAAAAGTCATAAATTAAATTTATAAAAACACTCGTTGAAAACCCTTGAGGAACAGTCGCACAGCGACGTATTCCATACTTCAGGCAAGGGATGAAAACGGTTAGAGGTGTTTACGCCTCAGCCACGTTTTGGTAAAATAGTACAAACAGGAATGGTAATCAACCTGTATAAAAACCTAACTGCCTAACGGCAATCTGTACCTTGACAATTGAAGATATCGGGTTCTATTCCATAGTTCTAGTTCCTGCCCGGGAATAGGTAAAATCTTCATGGGGGCTAGACGAAACAGAATTTAAACAAACAAATTCTTTGGAGTAATCCAACTACCGAGGGGCACTTGGAAAGTTAACGCTTGAGGAGAGAACCACCTCTAGCTTAGATACCGCAAGGGGTCTAATCTAAGTGGACTCGTTGAATCAAGAATCTCCTCGCCTTTAGGCAGGAGAGTGTCAAACGGATAATGAACCGTAGAATTGTCTCGTTGCCGATAATTTCTCGCCATTGTAGCTTGGTTAACACAGGCTAGGGACATCCATTTTTTTTAATACCCAATCAATTTGTAGTGCGTAAAGCCTTCTCTTCTGCCAAGGGGAGACGCTACGCAAACGGCATAGCTTCGCTTAGGGCGCAGCCTCCCGCAGGGAAGGACAAACATCTTGCTCGCTTTTGAACACCAGCGAGCAAGACTTCGGCGTGAGCGCTCAGTCGAACGCTGCTCGCACTACGGAATTTGGGTAATTTATTTTTTGTAAGTCCCCTAGGGGCTAGGGGCTAGGGAATAGAGATTGACTAAATAGGCAAATACTTTCCTAAAGTTACTGATAATTAGTCACAATGAGCAACAGAAGAGCGTTTTCACTGTCTGATACTTTAGAATCAGTGCCGAAAACCAAGGCCAACTTCATATCTGGTTTCTAAACCGCAGTCGCGTTCATTACTAGCCAGCCTTTAAAAAGGTCGAAGGTGATACCAAGATTCTTTAAATAGGTGGAAAATAATTTTGAACAATGGCTAAAAGCTTCAGAAAAAAATTTGACAGACCGCAAAATAGGCTCGGCTAGAGCCGAATTTACGCCTGGGGACTGTTGGAGCCGACTCCCTTGGTGGAAGCAGGAAGCAGACCCTCTAAAGAAAACTTTAGTTGAATGGTGAAGCTTAGATAAGTTTAGCCAAGTTTTGTATAGCAGTGACTGTGATGATAACGTGATTAGCAGCAAATTGTACAAGCTTTTGGGATTGGCAATAGCGATCGCGATCGCCATGATTATTTGGCACAGTCTATCACTATCCGAGATATCTACAGGGGTTACTGTTAAACTTAGCGGTTGGGGGGGTAATCAAGTTGAGCAAAAACTCCTCAAGCAGGTAATTCAAGATTTTGAAACCCAGCACCCCCAAATTAAAGTTAAGTATGAGGTAATTTCCGATCAATACATGGATGTAATTAAAACTCGCTTAATCGGAGAAGCTGCACCGGATGTATTTTATCTGGATGCGCTGGAGGCTCCTTTTTTGATGAGTCAAAACGTCCTCGAACCGCTAGATGGTTATATTACCCCCGAATTTGATGTAGGAGATTTTGAACCTAACCTACTTAATAGCTTCAAATACCAAAACCAAATTTACGGCTTTCCCAAAGATTACTCAACCCTGTCGCTGTTTTATAACAAAAAAGCCTTCGCTAACCTGGGTTTAAATAATCCACCCAAGACTTGGGAAGAATTACGCAGCTACTCGCGGCAATTAACAGGTAAGTTGAATAAATATGGCTTTGGGGAAGTTCCTGAATTAGCCCGTCAAGCGTATAAAATTAAAGCCTTTGGCGGACAACTTATAGGTAAAAATGATAACGCTACCTTTGCCAGGGAACCAGGATTACAGGGTTTGCAATTAGCAATCGATCAGTATCAAAAAGACCGTACCTCTGCCCAAAAATCCGATGTAGGGACAAACTCAGGTAGTGAAATGTTTGGACAGGGTAAAGTTGCAATGGTAATTGAGGGGAATTGGGCGCTGACTTATCTTCAGGAAACTTTCCCTAATTTGGAGTTTGCTACCGCAGAAGTACCAGCTATTAATGATAAAAAAAATACGATGGTTTTTACCGTTGCCTATGTGATGAATAAACAAGCCAAACACAAAGCTGAGGCTTGGGAATTAATTTCTTATCTCACAGGTAAAGCCGGAATGGAAAAGTGGACGGGAACCGGGTTTGCGCTACCGACGCGAAAATCTGTAGCAGAGAAATTAGGTTATGACAAAGATACTTTGCGATCGCCTTTTGTAAGCGGTGTGTCCTATGCTACGCCTTGGCAAGCAGGTAAATATCCAGCCGCTATTGTAAATAATTTTGATAATCAATTTATTAGCGCGTTGTTAGGGGAGCAACCGTTAAAGCAAGCTATGGTGCGGGCAGAAAATGCGGCGAATCAGGAGATTAAAGCGATCGAATAAGTATTCTCTCTGCGCTCTCTGCGCCTCTGCGGTTCAAAAATAATTTATTTAACCACAGAGACGCGGAGGACACAGAGAAAGAGAGGAAAAAGGTCTGTTTGACTAAAATTTTGACTCACTAGCTATTCCATTTATCTTTTCGCCAGTTCTGGAGTCCGCCCTTTTAAGCCAATCATCAACTTGAGAGTATAAACTTTGAGCATTGGGACTCGTCGCATAATCCATAAACCTAAACGACGCACCAATAATAAGGGTAAGAAATTGTTAGAAAACATCCGATCTAACAAATCGGTGAACCCTAATATTGTCAAATTTTCTCGCTGACGCCAGCGTTCATAGCGTTTGAGAATTTTGATGTTACCAATATCTTCGCCTTTGGCGTGGGCTGTCTGTATTACCTGTGCTAAAGCTGCTGCATCGCGAATTCCAAGATTTAACCCTTGTCCGCCAACAGGATGACAATTATGGGCTGCATCGCCTATTAATGCTAATCTCGGTAAGACATAGCGATCGCTCTGCATGAGTTGGACTTGAAATATAAAGCGATCGCCTAATAATTCTAATTTACCCATCTGATTGCCAAAACGGCGGCTGAGTTCGCTTAAAAATTGCTCGTCATCTAAACCACACAGTGCTTTGGCTTCTTCATGGGGGGCTGTCCAGACGATGCGACAACGATTCCCTGGTAGCGGTAAAATCGCAAACGGGCCGCTAGTCCAAAATTTTTCGTAGGCGGTGTTCTTGTGGGGTTTTTCTGGTTTGACGAAGGCGACAATACAAGATTGCCAATATTTCCACCCGTGGGTTTTAATTCCCGCAGCTTGGCGAATAGGCGATCGCGAACCATCGGCGGCGACTAATAATTTACTCCGTATTTTTCTTGTATGTTCTGCAACTTTAATATCAAGGGTTGCTATGTCTTTATGGTACTCTGTTTTCAATACCTCTGCGGGACATAAATAAGTTACATTAGTACAATTGCGGACGAACTCTTGTAGCGGCTCTAACAGTGCTTGATGTTCGGCTACATAACCTAACTCTGGCGTCCCTAAATCTGCGGTGTTAAATTCCACCACCTCAGAAAAATCGGCATCAGATAGGCGTACATGCTCATATTTGGCGATTTGCGGTAATATTTTATCCCAAATGCCAATTCCTTGGTAAATTAGCGCCGAAAGCATGTGAATGGCGTAGGCTTGCCCTTTAGCTACGGCTGCTGATGCGACTTTGGCTTCCACCAGCAAGATACTCAAGCCGGAATCTTTCAAGGCTGCAGCGAGGGTTAATCCCGCGATTCCGCCGCCGACAATAACTAAATCGTAATCGTATCCCCGGTTTTCTGCGGCTGTTGGGGAAGAATTGAGGGTTTGCAAAGGCTGTGTTAAGGGCATTGTTACGAGAAATTACAGCATCTTAATATTATTTTGACGCGATCGCCCTGTTTAGAGCAAGTTAACCATTAACATTCAGATATTGGCACAACCAATTGACACTCTCCGGGCTAAAGCTACGGAGATTCTGTAATCTATCTCGTCACTTGCTCTAATAGGCTTTCGCCTAAAAGAGTAGCGGTAACGAGTCCTACAGCGTTACTTTGGGTATGCCCTACCCTAGCTTGTCTAGCAAGACTTAAAATGTTAATTGCTGCGTTTTCATCCCTATGCAAATTACACCCACAGCTACAAATATGGGTACGAGTTGATAGGGATTTTTTCACAGTTACACCACAACTTGAACATTTTTGTGATGTGTAATGTGGCGATATAGCAACAGCTAACTTACCAAATAACCCGGCAAAATACTCAATCCATTGCCTACTTATTCTTAAGTGCTTTCTGGCAAATATAGCTCTAGCTTTTTTGCGTCCTAATGAACCTTTTTTCTTGTTGTAAATACGTCTTTGAGCGTGTTTAATCGACTTCTCAAGCTTCCTCAAAAACCTGGGATTAGATTCTTGATATCCGTTGGAATCAGCGTAAAAACTTTCAATTCCAACATCTAAACCGATTTCATTACCTGTCATTGGTTGAATGTCTGAAACCTCAACATCAATACAAAACTGACAGTAGTAACCATCGGCACGGCGTACCAATCTAACACGCTGATACAAAAAACCCGCTACCAAAGGCAGCAGGCTTGAATGGTATAGTGTGTAGTTACGGGAAAATCAAAGAATTAATTGATTATCTACTATAAAATGTATAAATTAGCAGTTATAGCCATCTCAAACAGGCGATTATCACATAGGTCTAAGGTTAGGGCAGCTAGCCATAGAGCCAGGGTTGCGAGTTCAATCTAACTTCATCTCTTTGAGATTGTCCATATCATTTAATAGCAGACTATTATAGTATCGCAAAAGAGTGTGTGATTATGTTATTAGTTATATAAACTTTCTGTGTAGATTTCTATATTATTCTCTGGGCAAATTGTTTTTTAATTTGTAAATCATCTCTACCTAGCTACAACTTCCGCAGCAAATTATCGTCACAGCTAACACAGGGAAACTAGAGAAACAGCTATAGATGCCAGACAATATTAATTATAAAAATAAGGCTTTACCCAAATAATTTATGGAATTTAACTATAAAGCCTGAAAATCTCCAGCATCTCATAGCTGTATGCCAATAGTTTGTAAATTCTATGAAATTTGTATGTCTATTTTAGCAGATGTATATTAGACAACAAATTATCCAAATTCTCCTAAACAATACTCAAAGCCATGAGACTTTCCGACATTTCAAAGTTAGATGTTACGTTTTGCACATCATCCAAACCTTCTAGAGTATCAATTAATTTGAGAAGCGATCGCGCCTGATCGGCATCGGTAACTTCTACACTATTACTAGGAATCCAGCGCAATTCTGTATCAGTTACCTGAAAGCTTTTTTCATTCAGGGTTTTATTCAGCGTTTCTAAATCTTCCACAGCGCTAAATACTTCCGCTATTTCCTCCTCAGTCATTTCGTAAGACTCAGCACCACCTTCTAAAGACGCCTCTAAAAGCTGTTCTTCATCAACTACATTCTCAACAGTACAAACCCCTTTTTGGGCAAACATCCAACTTACGCAGCCCATTTCCCCCAAATTTCCGCCATTTTTGCTAAAAGCAGCCCGTAAATCAGCCGCAGTGCGATTGCGGTTATCTGTCAAAGCTTCAACTAAAATTGCGACACCACCAGGGCCGTAACCTTCATAACGAATTGCTTCTAGACTATTATTATCACCGCCAAATGTACCTGCACCTTTAGCGATCGCGCGTTCAATATTATCATTAGGAATTCCCGCCGCCTTAGCCTTATCAATTGCTGTACGTAATTGAAAATTCCCTGCTGGATCTGGAATTCCACTTCTCGCCGCGACAATAATCGCCCGTGATAGCTGAGTAAAGGTTTTTGCCCTTTTTGCATCCACCACAGCCTTTTGACGCTTAATATTAGCCCACTTACTATGTCCTGCCATAACTTTAACTTCATCTCAACTCTATTTCCAGATTAAGATATAGTTGAAAGTCAATGGTCAATAGTCAATAGTCAATAGTCAACGGTCAAGAATCCAAACAACTGACAACTGACAACTGACAACTAACTCTTCCTCAAGATAATTGCGCAACAGTTGCAGAAAGTGAGACAGTTGAGGCGATCGCTTTTCTGGAATTGCTGATTGAGTAGATCGTGGACAACTTTTTTTCACTTAATCGCCATCTCTCCCGCTACGTGAAATACTGTCTGTTGATGCTATTTATGGCGGTATTAGTTGTTACTGGCTGTCAAGCAATTATCCACCAGCCAGAAGCGCAGGTAATTCATATTACCTTGTGGCAAGGCGTGAATCCACCGCAAAATCGGGATGTATTGCAAAAGCTAGTAGATAAATTCAACAAAACTCATCCGTATATTCAAGTAGAATCATTGTATGTTGGGCAACAGGATCAGCAAATGCCCAAAATTTTAGCGGCTGTAGTCGGCAATGCACCGCCGGATTTATTATGGTACAACCCAACCATTGCCGGTCAATTAGTGGAACTTGATGCCATCATTCCTGTAGATGAAATGCTGGCAAAATCACCAGTAAAAGCTGAAATTGACCCGACTTTATTTGCATCGATGGAATATCAGGGTAAAATCTGGTCAATTCCCTTTGCAACAAATAATGTCGGCATTTTTTACCGTCCTAGTCTGTTTAAAGCCGCCGGAATTGAGAAGTTACCGCAAACTTGGGAAGAGTTGCGCCAAGTAGCGCAGAAATTAACCAGAGATAGCGATGGCGATCGCAAAATAGATAAATATGGGATGCTTCTTCCTTTAGGTAAAGGCGAATTTACCGTGTTTACTTGGTTACCCTTTATGTGGAGTGGCGGCGGTGAATTAGTTAGCGGTAATGTACAGCAAGCTGCATCTGTAAATTTAACAGATAATCAAGGCGCGATCGCCGCTTTACAACTTTGGCGTGATTTAATTACCGATGGTTCGGCGATGTTATCTGAACCAGAACGAGGTTATGAAGTTAATAACCTGGTGAGTGGTAAAGTTGCAATGCAAGTCACTGGCCCCTGGAGTCTGGGAGAATTTCAACAAAGTGGTGTAGATTTTGATGTCTTCCCCATTCCCAAGCAACAAAATCCGGCTACTAGTATTGGTGGCGAAAATTTATTCTTATTTAAAACTACGTCAGAACAGCAAAAAGCCGCCTTTCAATTTGCAGAATATGCTGTTAGTGAAGCATTTCAAACCGAATTAGCTTTAGGAACTGGTTATTTACCTGTAAATGTGCGATCGCGTCAAAGTAGTAAATACCAAAAATTTATGCAGAAATTCCCCCAAATACAGGTATTTTTAGACCAAGCAAAATTTGGGCGATCGCGTCCTATTTTTCCTAATTATTCACGTATTTCTGACAATCTAGGTAGAGCGATTGAATCTGTATTATTAGGTAAAAATTCACCAGCAGAAGCTCTCAAAATTACTCAGCAACGCCTAGATTTAATTTTTCAGTAATCAAATACACAGATAGATTTTTAGGCGGTTAAAACCCTCTCTATTATTGCGAAAATTTAAATTTAGCAAACAGTTTGATTTGCTACTTTTGTGATTAAAATATCATATTTATGATTAATTTTATAGTAATTATTAATTAGAGAAATTTATTCTAGTCCGCATTAATTCGTATCATCACAGTTACGCAATTTACGGCTGCACAAAAATGTCATCTTTGAGGAGAAAATACTTATGCCCAATGCGTCCAATAACAACAGCACATTGACTAATAACGGGCTAAATATTAATCCTATTTCCTCCGCAGATACTTTTACTTCTCAAGATGACTACAATTTTAATATCAGTGGAAGAAGTAGTTTTGATAATAATATCAATGCTGTAAACGCCAATTCTACTCAGACTCAATCAGTCAATAATGAAGACACGATGAGTACTATGAGTTATGACTCTACCACTGGATATGGTTTAGTTAATGCCGCAGCCGGAGTTGCTAGAGGAATTGGACAAAATACCTTTACCGATGTTCCTGATTTAGGTGGTAATAGTTGGAATGTTGACATGGTAAAAGCCCCAGAAGTATGGGCTAGAGGATATACAGGACAAGATATTGTTGTCGCTGTGATTGATACGGGAGTTGACTATAATCACATAGATTTACAAAATAATATTTGGACTAATACTCGCGAAGTTGCTAATAATGGTATAGATGATGATGGTAATGGTTACATTGATGATATCCACGGTTGGAATTTTGTAGATAATTCCAACGATCCCATAGATAGAAATGGTCATGGTACTCACGTTTCTGGAACTATTGCTGGTGAAAATAATGGTACTGGTGTGACAGGTATTGCCTATAATTCCAGAATTATGCCAGTGAAAGTTCTCAATGATTCTGGTTCTGGTTCTATTAGTTCAATTACTCAAGGTATTTACTACGCTGTCAACCAAGGAGCTAGGGTAATTAATCTCAGCTTGGGTAGCGATTTTCCTAACAATTCTTTAGCATCAGCTATTGAATATGCTAGCAGCAAAGGTGTAGTAGTTGTGATGGCAGCTGGTAATAATGGATTACCGATCCTGTCTTATCCTGCTAGTTATGCAGATAGATGGGGATTAGCTGTAGGCGCAGTCGATCGCAATAATCAAATTGCCAGTTTTTCTAATACACCAGGAATCAATCAACTTCCCTACGTTACAGCCCCAGGAGTAGGTATTTATTCATCAGTACCAGGCAATCAATATGCTATTTATAATGGCACATCTATGGCTGCGCCTCATGTTGCTGGAGTAGTAGCTTTAATGCTCAGTGCTAATCCTAACCTAACTGATGCCCAAGTACGTCAATTTATGACACAAACTGCGGGTAATGGGGGACAAAATCCAGACGTTGGGTTAAGTGCTGGTTGGTTAGCCGATGAATTTATCGCAGAGATAGCAAGAAATCCGGCTAAATTTTCGACAGTTAATTTTGATGATAATGCGATCGCCGAAGAGAAAACTATAGATTTAAGCACGAATAGTTCCACACCAGCCCCAAGCCTCGATCTATTCAGCAATGCAAACATCAATTCTCAATACCGCTATTATGATAGCAGTTTGCAAACAGACAATAACAACACCCCCGATAATGACCAAACGAAGGATGTACAAAGCATCCTGCAAAGATTTCAACAACAAATGGATGAATTGCGCCAATGGTTTGCTAACCCATAAATTTCAACCACACCAGACTCTAGCACTGGGTGATGAGGGTAGATTATAGCGCGATCGCATCGGGAGCATCCCAATTTTGACGCAATACCCTAAAAGGGTATTGCTATACCAACAAAGCCTGCCTACCCTTCGGGAACGTCTTCGACGAACGCAGGCTATCAAACTTTTAGCAAAAGAAGGCAGGCTTCGTATTTCTAGCCCCACCCTTCTAGGGTGAGGGCGTTTTTGCACATTTGGGATGCTCCCGATCGCATCTCTGTCAAATAATCTTTGAATTTTGCTTCAAAGTGGCTGTAAATACCTTTTACAGCCACTTTTATGGGAGTATGTCACTCTCAATTCCCCTAAATTTATTTGCGATCGCGCTTTCATTATTTTGTGTATGAAAATTATTGCTACAGCACGTGGAATATCTAAATTCCATATTATTACCATAACGATTTAACAAAGGGTGTTCTCATCTAGGAAAACACGCATTAAGGGATATCTTCACAGAATTATTACTTTAACTTTAATTTTACTTCACAAAAAAAATACGCAGGTATACCCTTACTGTTTCTGCATAAGCAAATGCAGAATGTAATCAATATGTATTTGGCTGGCAATTCTATTTAAAAACCCTTTGCTACACAAAGTAGCAAGCACTTTAATTTACCAATTGCTATAGAGGAATTTATGACTATTGATATTTCAGATAACACGCTAAATACAGCTTTGAATATAAATTTAAATTCTAACCCTCAAACTTTCAAAAACTTGGTGGGTTTATCAGATCCAAACGACTTTTATCGCTTCAACCTTAGTAGTCGCAGTAGTTTTAGCCTCTCTCTCGATAAATTAACAGCTGATGCAAATGTACAAATAATTCGCGACAATAACTTAAATGGTGTAGTTGATACAGGTGAAATTATTACTGGTTGTTATACTGCGGGAACAGATGCTGAATTAATCAAGACTTCTTTAGAAAGTGGTAATTACTTCATCAGAGTTTATTCAGTCAAGGGTGATACTAACTATAATTTGAGTGTTTCTGCTCAATCAATTAACAGTATTCCCAATAGCTTACAATTCAATCTCAATAATAACAAGCTTAAATCTACAGATACTCTCAGCATTAATAATGGCTTAGTTTATGATGCTAACGGTGTCACAGATATCTCTCGTGTAGATTTCCGCATTAAGAAATCCGATGGAACTTTTGTGGATGTTGTGGATGTTGTGAGTTTCACAACTTCAACTACTGAGAATAGCAAGGCAAGTTTCAACTACAGCCTGTCTTTGAGTGGGTTAAACTTAGCGAATGGAAATTACAGCCTCTCGGCATTAGCTTACGATAAATCAGGCGCTAAAAGTAATGTAGTAGAACGTGAATTTACAATTCAGATTACTAGTGATTGGTTTAGCCAAAATCTCACAGATCAACAAATAATCGATCTGACGCGACTGCGTGCAGCTGATAATAAATTAAGCCGCCAAGATATGATTGATATCTTCCGTGATGCGAGAGATGGCAATTTAATTGATAGCAATGAATTGCAGGATTTGCGGAAAATTGTCAGCGAATCTAGCCGCTTCAACATAGACGATCATGTACGTGTTTTATCTAACAAAGTTGTTAGCGGTGATGTTGCAAATAAAAATTACAAGGGTAGCGCATTAGGCAACTTGTATGCTGGTAGCAGCGCCACGCAAATGGATCGGCTAATTGATAAGTGGTTTTTAGGAGGCGATCGCCCAACCGCACCAACTGGATTTACAATGACTTATCAGCAAGCTTCAGGTAGTTTATTTGGTAGCGATGGTAAATTCAACTACCAAGATGTTAAACAAGGTTTCTTAGGTGACTGTTATTTCTTAGCTTCTTTAGGCGCAACAGCACGCCAGCAACCATCCGCCATTAAAAATATGTTTATTGACAATGGTGACGGGACTTTTACAGTCAGATTCTACGGTCAATACAATGGTAAAGTGACTACAGCTAGTGATTATGTCACCGTCGATCGCTGGTTACCAAAAAATGTCTCAGGTGAGGGCTACACCGGACAAAGATTTGCTAAATACGACAATCTCAATCTAGGCTTGTGGGTAGCTTTAGCAGAAAAAGCTTATGCTCAATTTGCTGAATCTGGACTATCTCAACGTGATTCTAATGCTAACAGTTACGGCAGCATTGAAGGCGGTTGGGGTTATCGGGTAATGCCATCTATTACTGGTATCAGTGGGGGTTACTATGCTGATACCAGTTGGAGTAATATAGGAACTCGTTCAGACGCTTTTCTGAGTTTGTCGCAAATAGCTACTATGTTAAGTGTTGGAAAAGCAATGACAGCCGATACAACTTCTAATCCTGGATTGAATATTGTTGGCGGACATGAGTACACTATTCTCAGTGCTGACACCACAAATGGAACTTTAACTCTCTATAATCCTTGGGGTGTAACAAGACAAGGTGAAACTAATGGTGTTATGACTCTTTCTTACAATGACTTCCGCAATAATTTCTTGATCATTAATGCTGCTTAATACTGTTAGCTAATTTAAGAGGGCATGGCAATGCCCATACGTGTCAACTTAAGCTAAAAGCTATATACAGCGCGTGTTGTACAAAAACTTTCGCCCTCATCCCCTAACCCCTTCTCCCCCAGGAGAAGGGGAATTAAATCTCTTGCTCCCCTCTCCCACCGGGAGAGGGGCTGGGGGTGAGGGCAAAAACCTTGCTCCAAAGCGGGTTTCGCGTTAAGTTGACACGTATGGGCAATGCCATGCCCCTACGTTAATTGCACTGATATCCTTAAATAATTGATGGTGCGTTGCGCTATGGGACAACACACCCTACTATCATCTATCTCACGGAAAAGGCTTCGCTAAATCGGCGTGTCACTGGCTCCATAATAAAGGTCAAAACTGATTTTTTACGAGTAACAATTTCGCCATTTGCTGTCATACCAGGAGTTAAGGGAACTTCTTGACCGCGAACGTTAATTGAATGTTTATTTAACTTAATTCTTGTGGGAAATACTAAGCCTAAATCTTTATCTGTAATGGCATTGGGGCTTACATACACGACTTCGCCATTAATGACACCAAATTCCTGAAATGGGAAAGTTGCCATTTTTACTTTAGCTTTCATCCCCTGACGAATAAATCCAATATCGCGATTGAGGACTTTAACTTCTAGCAGCATTTCTTCCCCTTCTGGCAAAATGGAAAGTAATTCTTCACCAGCTTGTACAGGGCCTTTTGTCGCTTTGATTTTATAAATTGTCCCTGCAAAAGGAGATTTAATTGTTTCCTCGTCTTCCTGCTTTTTAGCTTGTTCTAATTGACCGGAAACATTAGTTAATTCTTCTTTACGCTTGTTGATTTGGGTGAGGATTTCTGTTTGCCGTTCTGATGCGACACGTTGCGCTTGATTGCGTGCAGCTTCATAGGCTTCTTGGGCTTGGCGAATTTCTTGAACTTGGGCTGCAATATCTTTTTCTAGAGATGTAATTCTGTCTTGAACTTCAATAATTTTATTTTGAGCGTTTGTGATTTCATCTTTAGATCTGGTGATGTCTGTAATAGCTCGATTTAATCTTTCTTGTGCTTCTAGATAATCAACTCTAGGTACAGCACCAGGAGATACAAGGGTATGTAAACTCTGTTCTCTTTTTTCTGCAATTTCCAAATTGTTTTGCATTTTCGCACTAATGCTTTGGGCGTTAGCAAGATTAGTTTTGGCGTTCACAAAGGCGCTTTTAGCGTTGGCTAAATTTTCTTGTAATCTTGTTAGTCGAACTTTCGCCTGATTCGCGATCGCTTGCTGACGATTGGCTTCGGCTTCAGCAGCAGCTTGGCGTGCTTGATAATCAGCTAAACGGGAATTTAACAGTTCATCTTGGAGTTTAGTACCAGTACTTTTTACTCCCACCCGTTCTGCATCTAAACGCTGTAAGTCTTCCTGAATCAATTTAGTAGCTTTAGCCAGACGATTGACATCAGTTTGTTTCAAATCGGGATCGCGTTGAATTAAAACTTGATTTTTCGTGACGCGATCGCCTTCTTTAACCTTGATTTTAACTATTGTCCCACCACCTAAAGATGTGACTGGACGCACTTGTGTAGATGCTATTAATTCCCCTGGCGCGATCGCGACTTCATCAATTTCGGAAAAATTTGCCCATGCGATCGCTCCAAATACTATCACGCTAATCGTTCCCGCTAATAATCTTGTATATAGCGGCGGTAATTCCTGAACGGCTTTACCCAACTCATAAGATAGTTGTTCATCTGGTTTAGCAAATCGCTGTTTTGTCTGACGGGCTTGCGCAGCATTCGCCACTAGGGAATATTTCATACAATTTTTGTTATTTGTCTTTAGTTATTGGGCATGGGGCATTGGGCATGGGGCATTGGGCATTGTATTTCTCCTCTGCTTCCTCTGCTTCCCCAGCCCTAGCCATTTACACTGCTAAATAACGCCGCACAAAATTTTCTAAAGTCTCCAATTTAAAGTCAAAAATGCTTTCTAAATTGGAGATTTCGTCTTTTGTGCAGAAAAATTCATTGGCGAGCAAAGTCCGGTAGGTTCCCAAAGCTTGTTGTGTTTGGGTATCGAATAAACCTAACGCACCCCGCAACCCATCAATAGCAAACAATGGCGGATTAATCACCACCGGTTCTTTGTTGAAGATGCGACCAAAAATTTGGGGAATATCCCCACGCCAGAGAATTTCTGGCCCTCCTACGGCTAAAGTTTGGTTTTGTGCGCCTTCAACTGTCAAAGAATCCACCACTATCTTGGCTAAATCATCGGTACTGACAATTGAAGTCCGATTTTTAGGATCGCCAATCAGCAAATACAACCCTGTTTCGCGAAACCTTTCTGCTAATGTTAGCAAGTTAGATGCTAATCCAGCCGGACGTAAAATAGTGTAATTCACGCCACTAGCTTGGAGATATTTTTCTACTGCTCGTTTAGCCTTAAATACAGGCGCATCTTCATATCCGCGATCGGCTCCTAATACAGAAATGAAGACAAAATGTTTGACTCCGTTAGCTTTGGCTTGGTCAATCAGTTCTATATTGGCACGATAATCTAAGGATAAGGCATCGCCCCCAGATCCGTGAGTGCTAATTATATATTCCACGCCCCGGCAAGCTTGCTGAATATCTTTTTCTCGCCGTAAATCACCAATGAAAATTTCCGCTCCTCGGTGTTCCAATTCGCTGTAACGAGAACTAAGACGCGCAAATGCTTTTACTGGCTTCTCTTGTTGGCGTAAAAGTCGCACGACTCTGCGACCAATTCCCCCTGTTGCTCCAGTGACTAGAATCATAAAATGACCTAATATAAATACTTTCAGTCTTTTGCGTTGTTGAAAACCTAGATATCTGCTAGAGCCGGAAATCGGCTATTCTACACGAGCATACTTATATATATTAATATTTCCAGTCTCTGGTGATTTTTGCGGCGATCGCTCTCCATCAATATTCAATGATTAAACTTAGTGGTCTGTCTCATTAGTCAGATCCCCGACTTCTCGGAGAAGTCGGGGATCTAGCAACCCAGCAAAATTTTTGCAATCACTAGTAAGGACTTCAATCCTCATTTGCAACTTGAAGTCCTCACGAAAAAATACTTTTCCTACAGCAGATACTCAAAATTCCACAATCACGGGCGTATGGTCGCTAGGTTGGGTTAATTTTCGCGGTTCTACATCGATAATGCAGCTGGTAGCACGCTCGTAAAGAACGGGTGTTAAATAATGATGGTCAATGCGCCAGCCTAAGTTGCGCTGAAAAGATGCGGCGCGATAATCCCACCAACTGTAATTTCCGCCTTCAGAGTTAAATTTGCGAAAGGCGTCAGCAAATCCTAATGATAATACATCCCTCAGCGCTTGCCGTTCGACTTCCGATGACATAATGTGGGTTTCGGCTTTGACTTTATCGTGAATATCTTTGGCTTCTAAAGCAATATTAAAGTCGCCACAAACACAAATTGCCTCATGAGATTTTAATAATAGTTGCAAATACTGACGTAATACTGTTAACCATCGCAGCTTATATTCGTATTTTTCGCTACCTATAGATGAACCATTGGGAACATATAGGTTCACAATCCTCACATTATCAATAATTCCCGTAATTACTCGTTTTTGTTCATCCCATTCTGGTTGTAAATTGGGCACTATTGGTGTGAACCCCATACTTACATCCAAAAGCGGTTGACGGCTAATTAAAGCTACGCCGTTATATGATTTTTGCCCAGAAAAATAGAGTTGATAGCCCAGTTCTTCAAAAGGCGATCGCGGAAAATCTCGATCTATAACTTTTGTCTCTTGCAAGCAAAGTACATCCACCGGATTTTGGCTTAACCAAGCAGTGACATGTTCTAGGCGAGTGCGAATTGAATTAACATTCCAAGTGGCGATTTTCATTGCAGCAATATTTACATAAATTCATTAATTAATTATTAATTAAAGGCTTTTTATTTTTTTTTAATATTTGTCTCTGTCCTATAGTTTTAGCCATTTTTCACTAAATCACCCCTAAGAAGAATTGATCCCAAAGTAAATTTTAGTATTTTGAGCTACAAAATTTTTAAATCAGTAGGTTAAGTTACAGAATAGGCAATTGTCTCAATGATCCCCAAGATAGATGAAAGGAGTTACAGTTAATTGTATATTTGTATTGTAGTTGGCTGCGGCGATCGCTGATGCTCTGAAATTTGTTGGTGCTGTTTCAACGGTACGGTTAACCGATATTGCACTTGCGGGCATAGATTTGGTTAATGTAAATTTCAGAATATTAAGTATAAATCTTTGCCCTCAAATTTAATATCAGTTCTCTTCTAGAGAACTTTTGAATCGGCTGAACCAAGACATATGAAAATAGCTCAAGTTGCCCCCTTATGGGAAAGAGTTCCACCTCCAACATACGGAGGAATTGAACTGGTAGTGAGTCATTTGACCGATGAATTAGTTCGTCGCGGTCATGAAGTGACTTTATTCGCCTCTGGCGATTCCCAAACTTTGGCTAATTTACAAGCAGTTTATCCACAAGCCTTACGCTTAGATCCCAATGTCAAAGAGTATGCAGTGTATGAAATGCTGGAACTTAGTCAGGTTTACCAGCGATCGCCAGAATTCGATATTATTCATTCCCATGTAGGAATATCGGCACTGTCTTTAGCGAGTTTAGTATCAACACCAACGGTACACACACTCCACGGCAGCTTTACCAAGGATAACCGCGTAGCCTTTGGTCACCATAAAAAACAACCATACATCAGTATTAGTAACGCACAGCGACAGATAGATTTAAACTATTTTGGCACTGTTTACAACGGAATTAATCCAGAAGATTACCCCTTTAAAAAGCAACCCCAAGAACCAGAATATTTAGCATTTTTAGGCCGCTTTTCCCCCGACAAGGGGCCACATCATGCGATCGCAATTGCGAAACAAAGTGGTTGGCGCTTAAAGATGGCAGGAAAGATTGATTTAGTAGACTCAAAGTTTTTTGAACAAGAAATTGCCCCCCATATAGATGGTCAGCAAATTGAATATCTCGGTGAAGTTAACCATGATGAAAAAGCTGAACTATTAGGCAATGCTGCTGTCACTCTTTTCCCAATTGCTTGGCAAGAACCTTTCGGATTAGTTATGATTGAATCAATGGCAACTGGTACGCCAGTAATTGCAATGAATCTCGGTTCAGTACCAGAAGTTATTGCTCATGGGGCAACAGGTTTTATCTGCCAAAACTATGAGCAAATGGCAGAAATAATTCCGCAAGCTTTAAAACTCAATCGCCAAACCTGTCGTCAATACGTAGAAAATAAATTTAGTGTTGCCCAAATGGTGAACGGTTACGAAGCAATCTACGAAAAAATCATTCAGGCGCGCGTAGATTTAAATGGGCACATCCATGCTGCCAAAATCCAGTTTTAATCAAAAAAATTTTTGTGCATATTACAACATTTCTTTATAGGAGGACATCGGTATGAGTATGAGAAGCAACACCTGTCCATGTTGTGGTGGTTCCCTCCTGCGCCATATTCGGCATAGTGAAGTTTATTGGTTTTGTCTATCTTGCCGACAAGAGGTACCGCTATTAACTTTGAGTCGGTTATCTAATGCAGAAACCCGAAATACAGGAGTACTTCCTCAACCGACGGCCAATTCATAATCTGAACTACCCACACTAACCGAATTTTAGATTTTAAATTTTGGATTTTGGATTAAAGATTCGCTCATTCAAAATAAATTCGGGTAATAAATCTAAAATCCCAAATCAAACAATTGATTGACAAAACCCTGGCTTTATGCATGGGTTCAATCTAAAATCCAAAATTGTTTCACCTTTCTCTATCTTTTTTCCAACCTCCGGCTGGAAATGTATATTGCGAGGCTCCGCTTCAGACACTGATAAATTGAGGCGGAGCCTCATAATTCTAGCTCCCATGCTTTGCATGGGAGCTAGATAAAATGGGTGTTTCACCTTAAGTTGAAACAGGTAGGTATTCCGTAGACTTAAAACAAAGCTCATCGCTCAGTGCATCGCTGACTATTGACTATTGACTATTGACTATTGACCATTGACAAATGAAAATTATTCGTTTAGAAAATATCTTTAAAATTTACGGTAGTGGAGAAACAGAAGTCAAAGCACTTAATAATGTGAATTTGACTATTGATGAAGGTGAATATTGTTCAATTATGGGGCCTTCTGGTTCTGGTAAATCTACAGCTATGAATATTATCGGCTGTTTAGATCGCCCCAGTTCTGGAAGCTACTATTTAGATAACGTCGATGTCGCGCAAATGAACGATAAAGCCTTGGCGCATATTCGCAACAAAAAACTAGGGTTTGTCTTTCAACAATTCCATTTATTACCTCAACTAACAGCCCTAGAAAATGTCATTTTACCAATGGCTTATGCAGGAATCAATCCTCAAGAAAGACGCGATCGCGCTACTGAAGCTTTAATTAAAGTTGGCTTAGAAAAGCGTCTCAACAACAAACCCACCCAACTATCAGGGGGACAACAACAAAGAGTAGCGATCGCTCGTGCCATTGTCAACCGTCCCGTTGTTCTCCTTGCTGATGAACCCACTGGCGCACTCGATTCCCGCACTACCCAAGAAGTCATGGATATATTTAGTGAATTAAACGCCAGTGGAATTACAGTTGTCATGGTTACCCACGAACCAGAGGTAGCTCGTCAAACTCAGCGTATAGTCTGGTTCCGCGATGGTGAAGTCGTTCACTCCCACCTCACCCCAGCAGATTTAAATCACATGGCTGTATCTTAGTGGGAAATAGCTAGGACTTACGCACCGAACACAAAAACCCTCACAAGAGTGGTCAAAAGTCAAAAGTCAATGGTCAAAATTCAAGTTTTTGGACTATGGACTATTGACCATTGACAAAAAGCATGAAAAATAGCTGATACTGCGTAAGTCCTAATAGCTTACAAGCTAGGTGTTTTACCTGTCTGTGCTTGGGTTTCTACAGGTTTGACATCACTGTAGCCCATTTGGGATGCTATCGTCCGCAGCACAGACATTTGCGCTTCAAAATCTAATCCTTCTAGTTGGGAAAGCAGATTGTCAATTTTATCTGTAGTATCGTAATCTTCAGATAAATCAACTACCTTATCGCCCATTGCTTCCGCCCAAACATACCAAACCAATAGCTGATTATTTTCTTTTAAAGCACCATAAGCACGAGAATAATCGCTAGCTTCACCATTAACAATTTGCCGCATAATTGCTAATTGTTCATCATCAGATAATTCTAAATAATCATTTAGCAAAATAGGTGCTAAATTTGGTTCCGCAGCAGCAGGTGCAGCCGGAGTAATGGAATCTCCCATTTTTTCATAAACAAAATAAAACCAGGCTAATTTAGCATCCGTATCTAAGCCATTAAAATCTGCAACTACTTTTTGAGTTTCATTAGTTAAAGCTTGTGAAACGCTTTTATCTTGGCTAGCAGTCATGATTTATCTCCAAAGCAATTTAACATACCAAACTTAGGGTTAACAGAATTTAATAATCAGAATCCACTGCCAAGAGAAAGAGATTAATTTATAGCAATTTACAGTTTTTATCTACCTATTCATAGAGGTAAGAATATCTCTAAAGGAACCAAGAAGATCGGGGATCGCTTTGATACGATAACCTCAGCAATTGAAAAAATACTGAGGAGTAAATTTATGCCTGATGAAGTTAAACCTAATGTTAACGAAGCTCCTACCCATGACGCACAGTTAGCCGCAGAAAACATTGCTGCTGGTGAAGAAAAAGCACCAACAGTAGATTTTGAAGCAGATTACGCCGCCGCACAACAATTTAGCGTCAGTGAAATCGATCGCACAGGTGAAGGTGCAAAAGCAGCCGCAGAGGCAACAGCACCTAAATTTGAAGTTCCCAAACCAGAAGAAACTAGGCTAGAAACCCAACCAACTGGTAATCCCGATGATTATGCAGATATGGCTAAGGATATCGCAGGTTCTAGAACAGAAGGTGTAGCCAGCATTGATGACGATTTAGTGCAAAAAGCTTTAGAAAAAGGCCAAGCAAAAAATTAATAATTCGTAATTCGTAATTCGTAATTAAAAAATACCATTACGTAATTACGAATATACCAATTCAGTAGGAAATTTGAAATAATCTCCACATTTTCTCAATAATTTTCGGGTGGGCATTGCCCACCTATCTTATTATTTAAACAGGAATTATATATAGGATTACTATTTTATTTTTGAAAAAACTCAATACACTTTGATTCCTTCTTTCCTGTTCCCCGTTCCCTGTTCTCTGTTCCCCCCTATACAAATAATTTCAGCAATCAAAGCGGATTCCTATACACAATTTGCAATCTCAACAGCTAATAAACCTCTCTAAAAATTACGAACTACGAACTACATTTAAAAGTTCGCTAGGATGATGAATCAAAAAATCAGGTTTTTGTTTCGCTAGCACTTCTGGAGAATTAAAACCCCAACCTACTGCAATTACCTTAATATTAGCTTTTTTCGATGCTTCTATATCTCTAGTTTCATCGCCCACATAAATAACTTGTTGGGGTTTAATCTGCTTTTGTCTCAACACATTATTGATAATTGTTGTTTTGCCAAAAATCGTCACACCTGAATAAATAAAATCGAACAAACTCGCTAGCTCGTTAATTTTTAGGAACTCCGTTACATTATCCTGAGAATTAGAAGTAATAATCCCCAGTTTGTAACCATGCTGCTTGAGTTCTATCAATGCTTCCTGAATTCCAGAGATAGGTTTAAATTCGTGAATTTTATTTTTTAACTCTGACTTCACCTTTTTAACTAAAAAAGGTATCTTCAAAACCGAAATACCCGAATATTTAATAATCTCCCTTGATGTTAAATTCCTCAACAAAGCTAATTCTTGGGGAGAAATTTGCACATAACCAAACTCTAAAGCTAAACGATTAGCAATACCTACAAGCGCATCTAATGTATCTGCAATCGTACCATCAAAATCAAAGATAATTACTTTCTGAGTCATTCTGTTGCCTGGATGCGTCTAGATTAGCACGGGCATTACGTCGTAACATTTCTGGTTTAATCCGCCGCAAAGCTGATGCTGGAAATTGTCGTTCCCACTCCTCATCTGTGATTTTTGCTAATTCTATCAGCTTCGGTGCCACATTCCCAGGATAAGGATGAAATTCTGCCACATCAGTCTCCTGAGAAAACCGGAGATTCCACGGACAAATATCTTGACAGATATCACAACCCGCAACCCAGCCATGTAAATGTGATTGGACGCTTTCAGGCAATGTTTCAGCGCGATTTTCAATTGTATGATAGGCAATGCAGCGATTAGCATCTACTACATAAGGACTAGTAATTGCACCAGTAGGACAAGCATCCAAACAGCGAGTACAGGTACCACAATGTTGCGTAGCGGGGCGATCGCTCTCTAATGATAAATTAGTGATAATCTCGCCTAAAAATACCCAAGAACCGTATTCTCGCGTAATCACATTCCCGTTTTTGGCAATCCAACCAATCCCAGCCTTTTGCGCCCAAACTTTATCCTGTACCGGGCCTGTATCTGCATAATATATCGCTTTCACATCTTCACTTTGCGATCGCAACCAGATAGTCAAAGCTTTGAGTTTTTTATCCATCACCTTGTGATAATCTCTCCCCCAGCCATAACGGGAAATCTTGGCGTATTCCTCACCTTCTGGACGTTGATGTGGGGTGTAGTAATTTAATGCTACACAAATTAGCGATCGCCCTTCTGGCATCACTAAGTGTATATCCTGACGCTTGGGGTTCGCCATCCATCCCATATCGGCGTTGTAACCCAAGGCTAGCCATGCTTGTAAACGTTGCGCTGCTGTCTTTTCTACCCCATCTACAGCCGCAATCCCTACTTTATGAAATCCCAACTCCTGAGCCTTTTTCTTTACCACATCACTCGTGGTTATGCCAGAGTTATTCATTTATCTTATATAAATTTTGCCTAATGGCGGCACTTTGATTTTACTCTATACAGTCAATACCTTGGTGTTTAATTTACTATCCATATCATTTGTAACTTTTATTTGTTTTTTATTAAGAAATACTGCAATATGTAAATCAAGAGGTCAAGCAACCCAGAGTGATGCAAGCCTCCTCCTAATTTTGCAGAAAACTTATAAAATTGACTGCGGTACAATCATGACATTCACTTGTGATTGAGCCTCAACCAGCCCAAAAATTCATCTCATCGCCTCCCTTCGTTTCGGCGAAAGGCTTCTTTTTGTTTAAGCTAAATTTTTCGCAATTTGCAACTAAGAAAGGCAATGTTCGCCAAATTATAGTTTGGTGAACATTGCCCAACCTACGGGTATATTAAAAATTACAGAGCAGTCTAGCATCAGTGAATTATTATTTTTCAGATCGCCAGCAAGAAACATAGATAACTTATTAAAACTACATCAAACGTCACGCCAATATCCATATAAGTCTAGCGTTTGCGGATTATTTAATTACTAATTGACGTAAAACTATTACGAATTATTAATTATTTGCCTCCATCCGGAGAAAGACTTGCCAATAACAAAGCAATATATACCAATAGCAGCTTTTTTTTGTCTGGCTTTGTGATGAAGATGGATATTTAGCTAGTCTAACAAAGGTAATTTTATGAAAGCTGCTGAATTAAAATCGACAACAAAAACAGAAGAATTTTCTATTGAGGGAATTACAGAAACTACAATTGCGCAGTACTTTCAAACTCTTAATGCCGGAGAATTTACAGCCACAGCAGCCTTGTTTGCTGAAGATGGTATAATGTATCCGCCATTTGAATCTGGTTTTGTCGGGTCAGATGCGATCGCAACCTACTTAAAACAAGAAGCTCAAGGTATTAAAGCCGAACCACAGCAAGGAATCACAGAAATTTTACCTAACGCACAAATTAAAGTCCAGGTAGCCGGAAAAGCCTTCACATCCTGGTGTGGTGTTAACGTTTTATGGCTATTTATTCTCAACCCGCAAAGACAAATAATAGAAACTAGAATTAAACTCCTAGCTTCGCCGCAAGAGTTACTGGCTATGCGTCGCGATTAAGCAGCTAACAGCCAAATAAAGCTTCCATAGGAAGAAACATAACTTAGGGACATCCAATTTTTTAAATACCCAATAAATTTGTAGTGCGAGCATCTTGCTCGCTAATGTTAAAAAGCAAGCAAGATGCTCGCACTACCGAATATGGGTAATTTATTTTTTGTAAGTCCCTTAAGACTTCATTTAAGGTAAGTTTTAGCACCTAGCATGGTTGATTGATGCTAGATGCGATCGCAAGTCCTATCTTAAGTCTTAATAGTTCTGATAAATAACACTAATAAATCAAATAAATTTAGCAAAAGTTATCAGTGTCGTTTACATTTCTCAATATTGCCCGAAGTTTTAACTAACTAGTTCTGGTAAAGTAGCTTCTAACTTCAAGCAGTTAGCACCATCTACCTGTAACTGATACTCTACCTTATCCATTAACCGATTCATAATTAGCCAACCATAGCCTCCTTCTTGTTTTTCCAGAGGATTTGGCGGAAAGTAGGTAGACATATCGAAACCTTCACCGTAATCCCAAACTTCCAAAGCAAGATCCCGGTTTTTCAATTCCAAACGCAGTAATACTGGTAAATTAGCCTGTTCCTTATGGGCATGACGTACCACATTAGAGTAAGCTTCTACCAAAGCTAGCCGCAAACGACTTGATTGTCGTGACCAATCAACCGATTCTCCTAACTGGATTTTTAAGCATCCTAACAACCAGTTTTCGACAATATTTAAAAAATTCAAGTCACTGGGTACATGTAGCTCACTTTTCATTACTTACAAAACCTCCAATGAAAGTATAGTTTGGTCATCTTCTTGAACTGGACTGTTTGCCTGGATACGAGTCAATAAATCGCTAAGATAAAGGGGTTTCGGTTGTTGTTGTAAAAGTTGCCAAAGACCGTCTTGATTTAGCATAGATCTGCTAGATACCTGACCATTATCTTCGGTATTGTTACATTTAAACACACTATTTGATACCATTGCTTCTGTAATTCCATCACTGGTTAGCAGCAATATATCATTGGAATTTAATACTAAGTTGCCAGACTGTGCTTGCCATTTCGGCAAGATACCTAAGGGAACGCTGCGAACCTTGAGATATTGTGGTTGTTCTAGTTCACTCCTAGACGACCAAAGTAAAGGATATATGTGCCCAGCATTAGCATAGACAAGTTCTTTAGTACTGGGGGTATAACATGCTAAGACGAGAGTGATAAAGCAATTGTTGCTAATCAAATCATCGGACATAGCATAATTCAAATTTTGCATGACTATATTTGGCGCAGCTGGTGTTTCTTGAGATAGTTCTCTGCGTAACACGGAAATCGCACTAGCCATAAACAAAGCTGCTGGTACGCCTTTACCAGAAACATCACCTACCGCTATCCATAAGTCGCCTTTGGGATGAACAAACACCTCAAAGAAATCTCCGCCTACTTCCCGCGCCGCATAGCAGCAAGCTTGTACTTTCGCACCCTTAATATCAGGTAAACTTTGTCTGAGTAGGTTATTTTGAATTTGCCGAGCAACTTCTAATTCAGCGCGAATTTGGTGTTGTTTTTCTTGCAGGCGCTGATAGAGTTTTGCCTGAGACAAGGCTAAAGCCGCTTGTTCAGCCACACCCGCAATCAATTCAATGTCTTCATGCTGCCAAGAATGATCTTGCCCTTTTTGGTACAGAGCCAGTACAGCCAGCAGTTGTTGTTGGTAAGACAATGGCACAACTAATTGGTGACAAGGATTTCCCTCATCTGTACCTTGAGTCAGTTGATACTGACGAGTTGCCAATACTTTTTCAATTAAAGAGCTAGGGTCAAATGTGTCTGTTAAGGCATTGAAATAAGGAGCTTGATAAGAAAAAACATCTGGCGTTAAGCAATCCCCCTCAACAGGCCTCAAGAAACAACAAGTAGTTTCAAATGTTTCGCCAATAGTTGCTACTATTTTTTGCAGCATACTGTCATAGTCTAAAGACTCGCGAATTGCTGTTGTGACCGCATTAAATAAAGATTCTCGCCGTAAAGCTCTGCGTAACTCTTGAGTTCTTTTTTTAACTAAGCGATAAGTATCAGTAGCTTGTTCAACCAGTGCCTTTAACCGTTGAGGATTCCAGGGTTTGGTGATGTACTTAAATACCTGACCTGAGTTAATTGCATCTACCAAGTCTTCGACATCAGTAAAACCAGTCAGCAAAATCCTGATTGTATCGGGAAAACGCTCTACCGTGCGGCTCAAAAATTCCGTGCCGTTCATTTCTGGCATTCTTTGGTCAGAAATAATCACAGCCATTTCGCCTTCTTTGTCTAATATTTCCAGTGCACTCAGGGCGTGATTGGCTTGATATACATCAAAATCCCGTCTAAAAGTGCGGTAGAGTAAATCTAAATTATCTGGCTCATCATCTACCACCATGAGCTTGAGTTTGCTTCCCTCGATTTCAGTCATATGTGACTTTAACTTTTTGGATACTGGTATTGAGCAAAAGTGTTATTTTTATGACACCTAATAAATAATGACATAATCAAAAATCAACACCATATAGTGTAGGCAAGCGATAACCACCAGAAAAGAAAGCTCTTTCCAGGGTATATAGCTAGCAGGCGCACAAATCAAATAGAAGTCCTATAGAAAAGATACCCACTTTGCACGCAAATATTTTGCTCGGGGTTGTAGATTTTTTATCATCCTTCGTTTCCGAACAGAAAATGGCTCAACTTCACCTTAGCCAACCAATCCCGATCGCAAAGCACGAACTGCCGCTTGAGTGCGATCGTCAGCGCATAGCTTGTTTAAAATATTTCGGACGTGAGTTTTCACTGTCCCCACGGTGATGTAAAGCCTTTCTGCGATGACTGCATTGCTACAACCTTCAACAATCAACTGTAACACTTCTAATTCTCTTTCTGTCAGGATGTAAGGATCTATATGTTCTTGAGCCTCCCCAGTGCCAGAGTTATTAAAGTTATTTCTAGTCTCTAATGATACTAAATCTTGTTTAGCTGGATTTTGTTGTGCTTGTTGTAAGACAATCCTCGCGATCGCCGGATCTATCCAGGCATTGCCATTGTATGTGACTCGCACTGCCTCTAGCAAATTATCAAATTTAATATCCTTCATACAGTAAGAATCAGCCCCAGCCGCAAAAGCTGCAAGTACTGCTTCTTTGTTATCTCTCAGTGTTAAAATTAGTACCTTGGTTTTTAACTCTGAGCCATTACTCGTAGACTTTAACTCCCGCGTCAACTCAATACCATCTTTATCTGGTAAGCCAATGTCTACAATCGCAATATCCGGTTGTTGCGTTTTCAGCATTTTTAGACCTTCCGCAGCATTGGCAGCTTCTCCTACAATTTCAATTTCCTCTTTTTGTAGTAGTGCTGTCCGAATACCCACACGGGTGAGGTCATGATCTTCAATCAGAGCAATACGAATTTTACTCATAGTCAACTTCCGCCCGTTACACTACCTTAAACTGTAAAATCGAGTTTACTCAAAACTTGTAGGAAATGCAGTCACCAACATTTGTACAAAAATGTAGAAATGCTTTATGAGTAAGGCTAACACGTGAAGGTGCTACCAATGCCATAGGCATTCATTCTCTCAGGAAAGTGACAATCTCATCATAGAATTAAGAAAGCTAAACCCCAACTCAATGCAGTGGGTAGCAATTAAATTTATTTTGCTGATTATTGCTAGAGATTTACAACAATTACAGCACAAACACAACCACTAGGATCTTTAGGGAATAGGTAATTTTCAGATCCTTATTCTACCTTGCGCTGAGATCTAGGAGTTGTGCTAGGCTCAAACACTAAAGCGATCGCTTCAAAATATCCACTGCTCGCAAAAAGCTGGAAAGACTATTTTTTCAGGCTTTTAGCTCAAGCAGATACCTAAAGAGGGTAACACACCTATTTCTCATCTCTTGCTGATAGTGATGATTAATTGGGATTAATAAATGAGTTAAGATTTGCCTGGAGGTGACACTGATTACAGACCGATAATAGAAAAGTTGCTACTTGGGTCGCTAGCATGAACTATAAACAAGAGTTATATCTACATGCATCGCCTAATCTATCCAGAACATTCTTTAGCGCCTGGTAAATACTTACGAAGTTTGTACTTACCAAAATGTATGAGTCATTGCCGACATTTCTAAAAATTTTCACCAAAGCGACTACCCATCTTAACATAAGATATTTTTCTGACTAAGAATAGGTAATATTTATGCTAATTCTCATTATTAGTTAGTACAATCTATAGTATCGGCTATGAAAATCTAAGTTCACACATCAAATAAAATTTCCATAGTTAGCATAAAAGTTTTCCGATAAATTTATCAGAAAATTTATTGAGTATTATATGCATCACCATAAATTGCTGATAGCTAAAATAGCCTCAGACAATATATTAAAAAATTTGATAAACTAACCTTCGAGAGATTGTGGTGTGAGGCTAAAGTAAAAATCGTCTATGTCTAAACCGCCTAAAGCATTTTCAGTGTTGGGAGTACCAGTTCATGTGATGGCTAACTATCCAGGCTGGTTGCTAGAATGCCTGCAACAAGGTAAAGGAACTCATGTAATCACGCTCAATGCAGAAATGACCATGCAGGCAGAACGTAATAGTGCCCTAGCTAAAGTCATTCAAGATGCCGAGTTAGTGATTCCCGATGGAGCGGGAGTAGTTCTGTATTTGCGATGGTTGTTATGGCAAAAAGTGGAACGTTGCCCTGGAATTGAACTAGCAGAAACACTGTTGCGAGAATTGGGAAAACAACAGAACCCTACTAAGGTATTTTTCTATGGTGGAGCACCTGGAGTCGCAGCAAAAGCCGCAGAATTCTGTCAACAGAAAACTCCTAGTTTAAATGTAGTCGGTACTCATTCCGGCTACCATTCTCCAGAAGAAGAAGAAAAATTACGGGAAACTCTCAGCCAATTACAACCACAAGTAATTTTTGTAGGTTTAGGAGTACCGCGTCAAGAGTTATGGATTGCTCAACACCGCTATTTATGTCCTCAAGCGATCTGGATTGGTGTTGGTGGTAGTTTTGATATTTGGTCAGGTACGAAAAATCGCGCTCCAGCTTGGTTAGGCAATAATAATTTAGAGTGGCTATATCGCCTTTATCAAGAACCTTGGCGCTGGCGAAGGATGTTAGCTTTGCCAGAGTTCGCCTTAAAAGCTTTTGTTTATCATTTGACGGCAAGAGGGGCAATTAGTTAGACTTTCTCAAAGCCTACTCGTCATGTCTTTGAAGTTTACCCCTATGCTCTTATTCTAATTTATTTATAAGTAATTACAGTTAGCATAGCGGTAGCGACAGATGATTATCACCCTTTTGGGGTGATAATTTTTTTGTGAATGCATTTAGGCTCGTATATTCTTCAGTAGATAATTTCTGAGTAGTAATTTCTGCGTATTACGGACAAAATAAATTTTAAATTTTGGATGGGAAATTTGAAATTCCCTGTTTCAATCTGGGAATCATTATTTTGTATGCAACTTCCCAGTTATACGATCTATATACTCCTAACTATTCAGCAATGCCGCTCTTAACAACTCAGGAAACCAATCACAAATTTATACATCCAGAAGGCAGAGAAACTGACCAGCCAAATAGTAGTACTAATCTGATATTGCAATTGCGTGCTGTCACAAAAACCTATGCTAATGGCTGTCACGCATTATTAGATGTGAACCTAGAAGTAAAACAAAAAGAATTTTTATTTATTACTGGCCCTAGCGGTTCTGGTAAATCAACTCTGTTGAAACTGTTTTATGGTGAAGAGTTGGCAACCCAAGGGGAAGTTATTGTAGATAATTGCAACATTGCCGCATTGCGGGGCGATCGCTTGTCTTTATTAAGGCGACGTATTGGGATTGTATTTCAAGACTATAAACTGATTCCCCAACGGACAGTAGCTGAAAATGTGACTTTTGTCCTGCAAGCTCAAGGGTATACCAGAAAAGAAATTCAACGTCGTTTAGAACCTACATTAAAGCTGGTGGGTTTGGTTTCTAAAGCGAACTCCTTTCCCGATCAACTTTCTGGTGGAGAACAACAACGTGTAAGCATTGCACGAGCAATTGTCGGAACACCACCACTGCTTTTAGCGGATGAACCAACCGGAAACCTCGATCCAGATAATTCTTGGCAAGTGATACAGATTCTCCAAAAGTTAAATTCTTTTGGAGCAACAGTAATTATAACTACTCATGATGAACAATTAGTACGTAGGTGCAATCATCCAGTAGTACAAGTCCGCAATGGCAGGGTATATCAAAAATAAGCCACAGTTATGAGTTAAATGGCTCTAGTTTGAAAAATAGGGGCTAGGGGCTAGGGGCTAGGGAAAAGAGATTTTCATATTTGGTTGTGGGTTGTTCCCATGAGGGACTAGCTTGAAAATAGTCTTGACTGTTGACTGTTGACTCTTAAGAGAGATTTTCATCCTTGGTTGTGTCAAAAGCTGGAGTGAATGGCTGACTGGTACTGAGTTGTTGACTGAATTTGTTCACTCATGCCTATATTTGGGCAATAAGAGAAGATTCTGAATTCTGTACAGAGGTTTCTAAGATGTCTGGGGATTCCCACCAACTGGGTTCAGAAAAATTTTCCTGGCGAATGGGAATCTCAATGACAAACTCTGCACCATTTCCTGGGCAGGAGATACAGTACAAAGAGCCACCATGTTTTTCAACCACAATTTGATGGCTAATCGACATCCCTAAGCCTGTTCCTTTACCAGCAGGCTTAGTTGTAAAGAATGGATCAAATACCCGCTTTTGTACTGCTTCGGAAATTCCCGGCCCATTATCAGTAATGCGAATAGCAATGCGATCGCCTCCTACAACTTCTGTATGAATCCGAATTATCGGTGATAATTTATGGTCAAAATTCTGCGCATTTGCCATTAACTCTTCCAAAGCGTCAATTGCATTACTGAGTACATTCATAAATACTTGGTTCATTTTGCCAGCAAAACACTCAACTGGCGGCAAATTCCCATAATCTTTAATCACTTGGATTGTTGGATAACCTGGTTTCGCCTTCAAGCGATGGTCAATCAGCATCAGCGTACTGTTTAAACCATCGTGGATATTTACTTTTTTGACTTCAGCCTCATCATGACGGGAAAAGTTGCGGAAGGATTGCACGATTTCTTGAATCCGTTGCGTTCCAATTGCCATTGAAGAAACAATTTTAGGTAAATCTAAGCGGATAAACTCCAAGTCTATTTCTTTGGATTTCTTGGCAATCTCTGGCGAGGAATTAGGAAACTGAGTCTGGTAAAGGCTAATGAGGGCTAGCAAGTCTTCAATATAACAACTAGCGTGCTGAAGATTGCCATGTATAAAGTTGACTGGATTATTAATTTCATGTGCTACACCTGCTACTAACTGACCCAGTGTCGCTAATTTTTCTGATTGGATCAGTTTCACTTGAGCCTTTTGTAGATCGTGTAATGCTTGAGAAAGTTCTTTAGTTCTTTCGGATACTCGTTGCTCTAACTCTTGAGTTAACTTTTGTAATGCTAATTCGGCAGCTACTCGTTCTTGAATTTCTTGTTGAAGACGTGCATTTTGTTTCTCTAAAGCAACACTAATATTTTGTAGCTTCAAATGAATTTGGATACGAGCTAAAGCTTCTGCTTGCTGAAACGGCTTAGTAATATAATCTACAGCACCTAAAGAAAGTCCTTTGACTTTATCTACTGTGTCAGCCAGGGCAGTCATAAAAATGATGGGAATATGTTTTGTTTTTGGATTTGCCTTCAATCTCTTACAAGTTTCAAATCCATCAATTCCTGGCATCATTACATCTAATAAAATTAGCTCTGGTGGTTCATATTCAATTTGCTTAATTGCACTTTCACCACTAGTGGCAACTGCCACATCAAATCCCGCATCTGTTAAAGCTTCTGAAAGTACTTCTAAGTTTGTAGGAGTATCATCAACAATTAAAATTAAATTTGTGTCTGAGTTTTGCATTATTTTATCTAAAAATTTTTGTTAACAAATAGATTTTAGCAATCACCCGTCCAAACTATTGATTTTTGATATATTTCTCCATAATAATTTGAATTTTCTCTATTTGAAAGCTTTGTGCTAACTGTTGCAATTCTTGCACAAAAGGTTTAAATTTCATATCTGTGTTTTCTATCTTATTGAGTTGGTTCTGTATTGCTTTAATGCGACCTTTTAAAGCCAGTTCATATAACTGTTGTAATTCATCAATTGGAGGTAGTACGACTTCTTGTGTAATTGCTGAATTTGTATCATTATCATCATAAATCCATTCTAATTCTAGATACATTTGTAATTTTTCAAATAGCTCAGATGCTTGCACAGGCTTAGGAAGAAAGTCATCACCGCCTGCATCTAAACTCTTCTGTTTATCAGAGTCGAATACACTTGCAGATGAAACAATTATTTTTAGATGACTCCAATCAGCAGAATTTCGTAAATATTGGATCATCTCTAGCCCATTCATTCCTGGCATACTCACATCTGTAATTATTAAATCAGGTATAGATTCAGCTATTTTTTCTAATGCTTCTTGACCATCTTTTGCTTCGACAATTTCAAAACCAATAGGCTCAAGTAGATTCACTAATACAGAGCGATTTTCCCAACGATCGTCAACTACTAGAATTTTGCGTTTTTCGCCTTGAAAACTAATAATTGTTCCCTGTTGAGAAACCTTAGATTTATCTGCCCATTCTCTAGATTCAGATATTTCTACATCAAACCAGAAGATGCTACCTTTTTCGGGTTGGCTTTCTACTTCTATAGTTCCGCCCATCATTGCCACAATTTTTTGGCTGATAGCTAAACCTAATCCAGTTCCCTCTGATTGTTTTTTAACGTTACCTACCTGCTCAAATGGTAAAAATATTTTCTCTAATTGTTCGCTAGTCATTCCTACACCAGTATCTTCCACCATAAAACGAATTTGGTAGGTAGATGATTCATCTTGATAAGCATTTTGGATCTGCTGAATTTTGACTGTAAATGTAACACTACCTTTTTCCGTAAACTTAATAGCATTACCCAATAAATTAATTAAAACTTGGCGTAATCTTTTTTCATCAGCATGGATACCTATGGGCAGTAATCCGTCAGGCTGGTAAACAAAAGAAATCCCTTTCTGCTCGGCTTTAATCCGACAAATTTCGGAAACTGCTTGGAGGAAAGAAGGAAAATGAAAACTTGTAGGATACAACTCCATTTTCCGAGCTTCTATTTTCGATAGGTCAAGAATATCATTAATCAGAGTTAACAGATGTGAAGCGCATTGATTAATAATATTGATGCCTTTCTGCTGTTTATCTGATAAGCTTTTTGAAGCTTGCAGAATTTGGGCATAACCTAGAATCCCGTTGAGAGGAGTACGTAATTCATGACTCATATTAGCGAGGAATTCGCTTTTAGCACGATTGGCACTATCAGCTAATTCTTTAGCTTCCTTCAATTCCACAGTACGTTCTTCAACGCGTAATTCTAGATCCTCAAAAGAATCTTTTAATTGAACCGCCATTTGGTTAAACGATTGTGCCAAAATTTCTATTTCGTCAGCATCGAGCAAATCCAAATTTTGAGGCTTATGGCTATTTGCAATTACTGCACCATCTTGTCCCAAACGAAGTGCCCTTTGGGCATCAGCTTCTGCCAGTTTCTGACACTCTTCTAGAATGGGTTGTAAGCGATTATTGAGTTGACGGATAAACAAGGTAACTACTAAGGCTAGTACCATACCAGCACCTAAAGCACCACCAACTGCGATAGATAATACTGGAACTAACACAACTGACTGAGGTACTACTGCCAACATCAACCAATTCGTTCCATGTACGCGTTGAAATACCCAGTATTTACCCTTTGCTTGTACAAAACCGTTATTATCGTTTTCAATTTGTTGCCAAACCTCCCTCAGCTGGGGTATGTCTTTATAAGTTGCCAGTGCCTTAGCTTTTTCTGCATCGGGTGGATATGCTAACAAATTGCCTTTTTCGCTGATGATGGCAAAATAACCTTCTCCTCTGGTGACAGATTCTTTAAGTTGCTTACCTAGAGCAGTCACACTAATATCTATCCCTGTAACACCAATAGCTTGGTTACGATCGTCAAGTATGGGGCCTGTGTAGGTTGTCAAGGTCAGTCCGTACCATTGATATGGCTCTAACCAAATACCTGTTTTTGATGTTACAACTGATGTATAGTATGGTTTTTTAAAGTAACTATCTTGTAGTACATCAACGTAGCGAATATCTTGATATGGTGCAGGTAAAACCTCACCTATTTGATCTGATGTTTTTTGATCGACATAAAAGTATGGCCAATACCATTGGCGGTCTTTTGCTAACTGAAAATCAGCCTGACCAAAACCAAGACCCATCGTGAGAGGTGAACGTCCTTGAAAAAGGTCAAACGCTAATTGTTTATAGGTTTGTGCTTGTCCCATTCCCTGACGCTGCATGGTTTTAACCGCCGCAGAGACATCCACCATAGATTGCTCTACTCTAGAAAGCTCTCCTTCAATCAACTTAACTTGTTTACTGAGATTACCTTTAATTTCATTAGTAGCTTGATTTTCCAGGGCTTTATAGAAAAAGTATGACATACCACCTAGTCCTACTAAAGCACCACTTAAAACGTAAAAAAATAGCCTTGAACCAATAGAATTATGTATAAGATTTTT
This sequence comes from Calothrix brevissima NIES-22, assembly GCF_002367995.1. GTDB lineage: Bacteria > Cyanobacteriota > Cyanobacteriia > Cyanobacteriales > Nostocaceae > Aulosira > Aulosira brevissima. Next base: position 5,076,205 of record NZ_AP018207.1, on the reverse strand, counting down.
TCTAATTTTCATAATTGGTTCCCTGTTGCAATTGCATGATTTTGCTCACTTTTATGGAAGAGGTACTTATTTGTAATATTTCCCTAATTGATTGCAAGAATAACAATTGCAAAAAAATCTTTAAATAACAACGCAATCACTTAAAGTAACATAGATGAATGAATAATACGTCTATATCAGTTTATAGCTAATCATTTGTATATAAAAAACTGATTTCTAATGTAGAAATTAACATAATTCTTTACTCATTTAAGGTTGATAGTGAAAATGGGTAACAGTTGTTAGATTCAGATATTTTGCTAAAGTTATCCCATTGATTTGTAATTTCCTCCGCTCTCTGATTTACTAATATATTTTCTTCAGTATTGTCAGTAGAGTTGGTCAAAAAACCACACCTGATAAAGTAGGAAAGGTATGTACTTAAAAGTTTACGATCGCCTGGTGGGCAGACAATAGAAGTATTCGCCAGACCATTTAGGGTATTTTGGCAGCCAAAGACTTGAGCTGTTAATAGAAATGTTTCTAAATAGGTCATTTGCATTTGGGGATGCTTATCAGTGAATAGCGATTTAATCGGATTTAAAACATTTTCACTGTAACTATCTAATTGCAGTAATTCTGCTTGCCATTTTTCATATGGTAGCAATTTAATTGAGTAGCCGAAACTACGAATTTCATTTATCAGATGTTTCCAAGGTAAGGCTTGATGATTAATGATATGGAAGGACTTACCTCGAGATTCTCGTTGTCTTGATAAATGCACAATCGCTTTACTGGCATAGTCTACAGGAGTTATATTTATCCATTGTTCTAAATCAGGAGCAGTTCCTAGTTGAATTATTCCTTTGATAATTCTGCCCATTAAATCGCTCGTGTGATAAGCACCTGTTTGACTATGACCAGAGAGCATTCCTGGTCTATAGATGCAAGTAGGAATTCCCCGAGATTGGGCTGCTATTGCTAACTGTTCAGCAACCCATTTAGTTTGGGTATAACCTCTAGTTAATCCTTCACCATCTACCAATATTTCATCTTCTTTGATTGGCTGTGGAGCGCAAAAAATTAGTGGCTTAAGTACATCAATCGTTGAGATAATGTGAACGGGGGTAACTTTGCCGATACTGGCTAACCTAATAATTTCCTGAGTTCCTAAAACATTAGTAGCTCGCAGTGCATTATAAGGATAAATTAGGTTAACGAAAGCTCCCGCGTGATAAATGAGGTCGAGCTTACTAGCTAATTCTTGAAATTTCTGATAATTCAAACCCAAAAAAGGCATTGATAAATCGCCTAAAATGGGAACTATCCTGGGATTTAATTCACCACTCCAGAGCATGTAACGCTCTAGATTAGTTTGAATTTTGTACTGACCTTCTTGAATATTAGAAGCACGAACAAGACAGTAAATCTTAGCCGATGTTTGTTGCAGAAGTTCATGTAAGAGAAAAGCACCTAAAAACCCGGTTGCACCTGTCAAAAAGATATGCTCTGGTTCGGTTGTCGATTCAATAAATGGTTCTTCTGGAAAAATGGTTGCGTCTAAGACCGCTTCAGCTACTAAGTCTACCTTTGTAAATTCCTCAGAAGGTTTGGCTGAATCGAAATTTTGTAACAGATTTATCGATTTGATTAACCCAGCTATCGTTGGCTCTTTAAGAAGGTAAAACAAAGGTAGTTTTATGTGAATAGCGTCTTCTAATTGAGCAAGTAGTTGGACTATTAGCAGCGAATGTCCTCCAAGTTCAAAAAAGTTATCGTAAATGCCAATTTGTTCTATTTCGAGAATCTGAGACCAAATTTCTGCGATTTGCTGTTCTAGTACAGTAGAGGGCGCAACGTATGCTTGTGTTAACATAGGTCGCTCTTTTTTAGGTTCAGGTAGCGATCGCCGATCGATTTTCCCATTTGGTGTCAATGGTAGACTTTCCATAACTACAAATGTTGCAGGAAGCATGTAATCAGGTAGTTTTTCCCTAGTGTAAGTACGCAGTTGGGGAATTAAGTTGCTTTTCTCGTTGGCTTTAAGAGGGTTATTAGCATAAGCCGTTAATGGTTTTAACTCTGGTGTTCGTTCTGCTGGGAAAAAAACAGGCTTTTGCTGTTTTGTATCTAGGTTATATTGTAGCAAAACGTCATAAGTACTAGGATTATTTAACCCAGACCAAGTAATATGAGTGTAATAAGGTAAATATTGACCAATATTCCAAAATTCATCAGGATGTACTGCTGACTGTTCGCTAATTTGCGAGAGAGTTGCTTTTAGCTGCCCTACAGTTTCTGGTACGTTAACACTGCTTAATAATTCCACTGCCTTGACATCCAGAAACACACGGGAATTCGGTACATTGATAATCTTGAGAGTTTTTGGTTTTTTGACTTGCAGGAATTGCTTAACGATCGCTAGTGATAGATCCTGTTGCTGCCAATCCCAACATAAAGGCTCTCCATCTATATGGATATCAGTATCCACATGAAGGACGATATCAGAGCGAAACCGCATCAGTTCATTTTGAGACTGACCCTGCTTGAGCAAGGTTTGAACATGACTGATGCGGGGTATGTGCTGCTTGACAGCCAAGAAAAAATCTGGATGAAGGACTAATTCTCTTTCGTTGAAAACTCTTTGTCTAATTAGCTGTTGGAGTTTATAGGTGGAAAGAGAAGAAATAGCTTGGCTAAGTTGAACTGCAGCATGAAATGTTTCTAGTAATGGTAAACTCCGAACATCACCAAGGAAGATTTTTCCTCCTGGTTTGATTAATTTGACGGTTTTCTGGAGAACCTGCAATAGATAATCTACATCAGGGAAATATTGAATTACCGAGTTGATGATGACTGTATCAAAACTATGTGTCTCTAATCCCTCAATTTCATGGGCTGCTGCTTCAAACACCTCAACATGTGACCAATTTTGGGGATTATTTTTTAATTTCTGCTCTATATGATGAATTGCTTCTGGGGAAATATCCGTACCCACATAGTGACTACAGTAAGGAGCAATGCGAAATAGGAGTAGTCCCTTTCCACATCCAATTTCTAATACTCGTTGGGGACGTAAAGAAAGAATTCGCTCAACTGTATTATCTACCCATTCACGTACTTCCTCTGCTGGTATGGGTAGACCAGTAAAACTATCATTCCAACCCGCCCAATCTTCAGATAGCTGACTATAAGTATTGCTCCAAATATTTTCCCACTGCTGAAGCTGCTCAGTATATAAATTTTCTATTTGTTTTGATGCTACTAATTTCTCATGGTAAGCCTTAGGAACAACATAGGCTACCAGACGTTTATTGCCAAAATTATCTTCTTTGGCAATCACAGCAGCTTCTCTGATATCTGAATGTTGGCTCAAGACTGTTTCAATATCTCCTAATTCCACACGAAAGCCACGGATTTTGACTTGATTGTCAATTCGGCCAATAAACTCAATATTTCCATCTGGTAAATAACGAGCTAAATCTCCAGTTTTGTAAAGACGTGCTTCTGGTTCATTACTGAAGGGGTGATAGACAAACCTGTCACGATTTAACGCTGGACGATTTAAGTAACCTCGTGCGACTCCATCTCCACCAATATATATTTCTCCTGGAACACCAACAGGAGCTATTTTAATTGGATCGTTTTTTCGGCGTGCTGGTTGCTCTAACAGATATATTTGTGTGTTAGCAATAGGACGACCAAGAGGTATAGCATTTATCCCTGGTTCTACTTTGTAAACCATTGACCAGACAGTAGTCTCTGTTGGCCCATACATGTGCCAAAGAGAACCTCCTTTGTTGAGCAACTGATTAGCGAGGGATCTGGTTAAGGCTTCTCCACCACATAATATTTTTAATTTTTTATTCCCTTGCCAACCTGCTGCGAGAACTAATTGCCAAGTAGCTGGAGTGGCTTGTACAAATGTGACTTCTGGCTCTGATAAAACCTTTGCTAGCGCAACCGCATCTGATGCTACTTGTCGTTCAATCAGCTTAATCCGAGCACCTACAATCAAAGGTAGGTATAGGTCGGGGACTGCCATATCAAAGGAAATGGTCGTGATTGCTAGCAGTGTGTCTTCTGCTGTTAATCCTGGCTCCCTCCGCAGGGAATTGAGGAGGTTAACTACTGATTGGTGTGTAATCTGAACGCCCTTTGGTTGACCTGTAGAACCTGAAGTATAGATGATATAAGCTAAATTCTTGCCGCTTACTCTACTGTCAAGGTTTTTTTGTTCGTATGAGGCGATCGCGGGCCAATCTGTATCTATGCATACGACCTTGACATTTTTCATCTGTGGTAATTGCTCTATCAGATGCTTTTGAGTGATGAGTATTGGCATCTGAGAATCTTCTGCCATGAATTCTAGGCGTTCTTGGGGATAGCTAGGATCGAGAGGGATATAAGCTCCGCCAGCTTTGAGTATGCCTAGCAACCCTATGAACATTTCGAGCGATCGCTCTAGACAAACCCCTACTAAAGTCTCTGGTTTTACCCCTAGAGTTCTTAGGTATTGTGCTAATTGATTAGCTTTTTGATTTAGCTGTTGATATGTCAGTTGCTCATTTTCAAAAACGACTGCTACAGCATCAGGGGTTTGTGATACTTGAAGTTCCACTAGTTGATGAATGGAAACATTTTTTACATTACGAAGCATGGATTTTTCCATATAACCAAATGTTGAACTGGAAATACTCAGAGTAATCAGCAGTAACCTTTTCAAATCTGTGGCAGTGCATCCCTTAATTGTTTTCAGTACAGAGAACTTTTTTATTAGGCTACTTGGTATTATTTTTAACTTTATTTATCAGTAATAATTTAAATACATCAATCAAAATCAAGAGAAAATCAATGTATGAATCATAGTATTACTAACTGGAATTAATAGCTTGAGTAATCCCACTAGATGCGACGCAAACTAGCTTAGATACTATGTATCTGAGATTTTTTGATGATTTTTCAGTGATTTTACGATTAAGAAGAAAGTGTTTTTCAAAAATCACTTAAAGTTTTTACTAGAATATTTAAAATTTTGATATTGAAGAATCCAAAAAAATAGTTGCAATGAAACTTTATGAAAATATTGTTGATAATTACAAAAAAATGGCATTTTCTGTTGGTTGGGTCGGCAATGGGAGTTAAGCTATCGTCTAGGTATGCGTCCGTGGATTTGCGTGGCTTACTCGGCACCTGTAGCGGCTGCGACTTCTGTATTCTTAATTTACCCAATTGGTCAAGGTAGATGCTGAGATTCAGGGTTAATATTCGGTTAATATAATTTAACGGCGCTCTCTGATTAGAGGGCGCTTTTTTCGTGGAATCACAGATCCAGTCAGAGCAAGGAACGCTGTAGGCACAGGAATTACTCGGATGATGCTGAGTGATGAATAATCTGGGACAGCGATCGCATCTGGTGTTGCTGAGTACATTTCGGAAATTGTCACTAGCTTAGATTAGTAAAATATGACATTTGCTATTTCAAAGGAATTTTAATCAGCAATTCAATATAAGATGTGAAATTTAAATTCTCAAATCACAATGACCAACCTCACTCCTAATTCTAGTTTTAGTTTGACGCTCCGCTTACAGATTCCCAATCGTGTGGGGATGCTGGCTTCTGTTACCCAGGCGATCGCTGCTAATGGGGGACTATTAGGACAAATTGATTTAATCGAGCAAAGCCGCAAAGAGTCTACCCGCGATATTACTGTGGATGCAGCTAGCACGGAACACGCGGAAACTATAGTGCAAGCGGTAAAAGCATTACCTCACATTCAAATCGTGAATGTGTACGATCGCACTTTTAATTTACATCGTGGCGGTAAAATCAGCATTGCTAGCCGCATTCCCCTCAGAAGTGTTTCCGATTTAGCTATGGCTTACACTCCAGGGGTAGGGCGGATTTGTACAGCGATCGCCCAAAATCCCGAAGAGGTGTATAACTTAACCATCAAAAAGAATACGGTAGCCATTGTTACTGATGGTAGCGCCGTTTTAGGTTTGGGAAATCTGGGGCCAGATGCGGCTTTACCAGTAATGGAAGGTAAAGCGATGCTGTTTAAAGAATTTGCAGGTATCGATGCTTTCCCCATCTGCTTGGCAACTCAAGATACAGATGAGATTGTCCGTACAGTGAAAAATATTGCGCCGGTGTTTGGTGGCGTAAATTTGGAAGATATCGCCGCCCCGCGCTGCTTTGAGATTGAAGCGAGACTGCGGCGTGAGTTAAATATCCCCGTGTTTCATGATGACCAGCATGGTACAGCAATTGTTACCCTCGCAGCGTTATTTAATGCGTTGAAACTGGTTAACAAGTCACTTGCAGAAGTGCGGATTGTAATTAACGGTGCTGGGGCGGCGGGAGTAGCGATCGCGCGATTACTGCGTAAAGCTGGGGCTGAAAAAATTTGGATGTGCGATTCCAAAGGTATTCTCTCCCTGAGTCGGACTGACTTAACAGAGGAAAAGCAGGAATTTGCAGTTAAGGCTCAAGGTACCCTAGCTGGTGCATTGCAAGGCGCAGATGTGTTTATTGGTGTGAGTGTACCCGGAGTTTTGACTCCAGAGATGCTGCAAGCAATGGCAAAAGATGCGATCGTGTTTGCAATGGCAAATCCGATCCCGGAAATTCAGCCGGAGTTAGTGACTAAAAATGTGGCTGTGATGGCGACTGGGCGCAGCGATTACCCGAATCAAATTAATAACGTACTGGCTTTTCCCGGAGTATTTCGTGGTGCTTTAGATTGTCAAGCGCCGACAATTACCGCCACAATGTATCTGGAAGCAGCGAGTGCGATCGCGTCTTTAGTTAAGCCTTCAGATTTGGATCGGGAACATATTATTCCTTCAGTCTTTGACGATCGCGTTGTCACTGCTGTCTCTGCGGCGGTACAACAAGCAGCCCGTCTAGAAGGGATTGCGCAGAGTTGATTAATCAGGGGATGGGATGATTAGCCCATCCCCAAATGTTTATTCTGCGTTCACAAATTCTAAGTAGCTGTTACTGAGTTCTTTAACTGCTGCGTCGTAAAACTGCTTACCATGTTCTGGGGTAGCTAAGGCGGGATTGGAACCCATACGTCCATCTGGGTAATGCAAGCGAAAATCGGCTGCGCTGTAAATTCTGTGTCCTTTGGCGACTTCTGGGGAGAGGGGTGCTTGCTTGATGGCTTCGGGATATACGAATTGGGTAACGGCTACTTCGCTAGGGGTAGCATGGGAGCCTTCTTGATCGCCGTACAATTCCTTAGCGAGTTTATATACTGAACTGCACATAAACCAGTTAGCAACTTGACATTGTACCTGATGTGCATTGTGAATTTGCAAGTCTTCTAAATGGGCATAGGTTTCAGAGAAAGCGGCTTTGAGGGTGGCGATGTTACCGCCATGTCCGTTGATAAAGTAGAATTTGCTAAAACCTGCTTTACTCAAACAAGTGACATAGTCTCGTACTACTTGAATTAAAGTACTGGGACGCAGACTTATAGTACCAGGGAAAGCGGTGTGATGTAGTGCCATGCCTACATTGATTGTAGGCCCTACCATTGCTTGAGTGGCTTCACCCACACCACGGGCGATCGCTTCTGCACAAATAGCATCTGTACCAATTAATCCAGTGGGGCCATGTTGTTCTGTGGAACCAATCGGCAGAATAATACCTTTAGACTGTTGTAAGTAAGTTTCAACTTCAGGCCAGGTACTTAAATGTAGTAGCATTTTTAATTAACGTCCTCATCAAAATTGCTGTGGAAAGAAACATTTTTCTACTAAGTAGCATCATGAATAATTAGCCTTCCACTAACACGATTATGAACTCCCTGAGTGGGAGGTGGAGGTTATGGCTATGAAATTTTGTCATTTGTCCGCCAGTTTTACCGGGTTAACGCTGGGATCTTTGGTTATTAATAGTTTGCTGACTCTTCCGGCTGTGGCTGGACGTTATATTTTCAACCAAACGCCGCAAACAATTGCGGGTTATTTTGGGCGTTACAATAGCAAAAAAATTGATGGGGAGCAAGTTACTTATACCTATGCTCCTCAAAGCTTCCGCAGGTTATTTCCGCAATTCCCTAAAAGTAATTTTTCGATTACTTTTGTGAATAATCGAGCAAAATATATCAACTTAAATTTTAACGGTGATTTTTTTCAATATCCTGGAGATTACAACTACGATAAAGCGCAAGCGTCGAAGTTTTATAACTATATATTTGGCTATCAGCCACCAATTTGGCAGGAACTTTCAAGCAAGTTTAGTGGTAATGAAACAGTTTATTTTTATGAATATTGTTTAGGTGATGGAGTTGCAACGAATTTTATGAGATATGGATACAAGCAATTTACAGATTCCGCGACGTTATCTTATAACAGTCGTTGCGAATCTCCAGACAATTGAAATGAGAATTGATTAATTTTAAATACTGCTTGGTGTAATTGGGGAATTTTTAAACGCAGAGTTACGCGGAGGTTTGCGCAAAGTTACGCTGAGTGTTTCTCTGGCGTCGCTATAAATTAATTAAGTGGTGTATTGAAGATGAGAAGAGGTGCGTTCTGAATTTGTGAGGAGATGAAGGCTAGTAGTATGATTTTGTGTTTAGTCAAAGTAATAATGTTTTTTGACATCGCTGATAATTTCCCACGTACAGGACATTCCAGCCGGAAAGGTGACTAAATCTCCTTTACCCATTTGCACTGGCTGTCCACCATCGGGCGTTACAATAACATCACCTGTCAAGAAGTAGCAAGTTTCTTGAGTATCATAAGTCCAGGGGAATTTGGACACTTCTTTTTCCCATATACCCCAGTTTGCTACTCCTAACTGTTGAAGGCGTTCTTGACTTGGTTGATGCTCAATTTTAATTTCCATGCGGCTATCTATCTAGTTTAGCAATAAGATTGGATATCTTCTCCACATTTATCTACTAAATAGCATAGAGCGCGAAAACGCAAGCCAACAAATTGATCGTATAGGGGATTGAGCTTGCACATGGGGGGAATGTGAGCAATTTTGCGCCCAAATACTACAACATCGCGCTCAAAGGGACATTGAGCCGGGATTAGTTTAGCAATAAATTTGGCTAATTTTGGGTTTTGAATTTCTAGATTATCCAACCATTGACGTAGTGGTTGCAATAAATCAAATTTTGGTTGTTCTGTGTTGCTAACGGGGCTAACAAATGCGGAGAAAATAATAGGTTGATTAGTTGTTTTAATCATATTTCTGAGTCACTTTTTTTGTTGTAGATGAACCAATGATCAAGAGAATTTATAGCTAGAAGTTCTAACTAGGTAATTTGATATTGTCCTTGGCAATAGAAATACTGCAAGTACAACCAGCTACTTGGCGAGATAGCTGCTAGCAAATAGTGCAACTAATCATTATTTAAACGCACCATTCACTGGAGAACTGTCCAGTTAAATACAAAATAACAAAGAAATTATAAAGCTGGTATAGTTTAAAGTTATTGATTACTTATATTCCCCATACCAAACTTATATATTAAGTCTAAATCTCTAGTTAAGAAAATGCATAGTATCCTGAGATGGACTTATATCTATACAAGCGATGTTTTCCTCTTACTCTAGCCAGATTTCCTGGGGATTAGGCTAGATAATTCATCAGTTCTTAGGGGGCAAATATCTGGTTATTTGTTATTTTTATTACAAAAATTAATATAAAATTTATCTACTGTACTAAGAAATTAACTTTTGCTGAGTTCGCGCTCATATAAGCTCATATAATACTTGGAATTAGGTAAACACATTCGGTTCAAAAAGTACATTTTTGTAACCATTAGTTTGTAGCTTTTGGTGTGGTAATTTCTCAGTATATACGGAGACAGAAATTAAAAGATGCAATGAAACATATCCCCAACTTCTTGAAGAAGTCGGGGATCGTGCAGCTAGTTGAGGTGTGACTGCAGACTAATCTATAAATAATTGAAAAATTCTGCGGGAACTAGTCTTAATTCGCCGGATGTAAAGCACTCAATGTTAATCCAGATTGCGCGATGTTGATGGTTTTCTGATTCAGAGAAGATTAAACTATCTAACTGATAAAATTTAGGATCGACAAAATCGCATTGATAAAGTTGAATGATTTCATGTCCTTGTCTACCGTTGAAGATAAAGATATTTTCTAAACAACCTAAATAGTGAATATTAGTTAATTCTGCTTGAATTTCTTCTTGGAATTCTCGTTGTAAGGCTAAAATGCTAGACTCGCCAAAGTCCACACCGCCTCCCAACGCGCGATAAAATGTAGATTGCTTTACAGGGTCGTAGCCTTCGGAGACAAAGATACGCTCGCCATCTCGGATTAGTCCTAAGGCTAATACCCTGATTTCCCCTGATTTGCCCATTTTAGTCTCTTAATTAACTAATTATCGTAGATAGAGTAAGCCCGGCTATCACTATCTTCGACGGGCCAATCTTCGTTTTCACCGCCAATATACAATGCTTCAATAGTCACATATTCTTCACTAAGTTGGGTGAGGGCGTTAATTAAGATATCTATTGCGATCGCATCACTAGTTCCCAAATCAAACCAGCAACGCCCCCATTCACCTTCATACTCAAATTCACCCATGTTATGCATTAGGGCTAGTAAGCTTTTGTCATAACCTTGGGCGTCATAATTCATGTAGCTGATTTCTAACCCGGTTTCCTGTACCTGGAGATTTTCGGCGTTAAATGCGCCTAATTTACCCAGGTAAAACCAGGAATTGAAAACTTCTTCTACATATTGTCTTTCTCGTGCTGAGGGAATAGTGGTGAACCTGAGCCAAATCCAAACATCAAAAGGATTAAATTCGCGAAACTGAATGTGCATTTTTGGTATATATCTCCATCATCTGAGAATAAGCATAGCAGCTGAGGGGAGGGGGTAGGGATTAGGGGCTAGGGGCTAGGGGCTAGGGAAGGGGGACAAGGAAGACAAGGGGGACAAGGAGGACAAATGACTATTGACAACTGATACCAATTTGAAAAATGATTGCGACAGATGGAAATCTGAAACGCTTATCTAATAGATGTTTCACAATCCAAAATCTAAAATCTAAAATCCAAAATGGTATGACTAACCCAAACTTTTGAGGGTATCGTTGGCGCGGCTGCGTTCGGATTGGATTTGTTTGACTAAATCGGCGGGGAGTTGGGATTTTTTGCTTAAGGCTATGTCAAAATTGGCGATCGCATCTTGGAGTAGTTGGCGACTGTTTTGTTGTCTCCCTTGTTCGTGGAGAATTTGCGCTTTTAGATAATATACCTCTGGGTTATCTGCTGTGGCTTTTACCGCACGATTGGCATAATCTAAGGCTTGGGAGTAATTTTTTAAGTCACGGTAAGCAATGGCGATACCCCGATCTACTAAATATTGGGGTGAAGCACTTTTTTCTAGGCGTTGAATGGCTTCGTCTGGGTTAGTAAATGGGAGATTTACCGCTAACAGTAAATCCATATAACCTTTAATTAGGTTCAATTCTGGATCGTTGGCGGAAATGGCTTCGGCTTTATCTAAATATTGATAGACTTGTCGCAGCTTACCTAAAGCTTGAGCTGCACCGCCTGCACCTTCACGGGTAATAATTACTGCGCCTTCTAAAAAAGTGCCTACGGCTGTGTATAAATTACCGCGTAATGGATCGGTGGCAATTAATTTTTGTCCAGCTTCCAGGGTTTTGGTACTGTATGTAGCTAATGTAGCCACATCGTTATTGGTATAAGCTAAAGATGCCCGCATAGCATAGGCTAAGGGTTCGTTAGGTTCATTAGCTAGGGCTTGTTTGAGGTAATTTTCCGCTTCAGGATAGTTACCTTTTTGAAAAACTGCTCTAAAAGCTGCTTCTGTTTTGTCACCAATGGCGCGAGGGTTATTATCGCGGAAGGGATCGCCAGCAACAGCCGGATTCATCGCTAGCTGAAATGCGATCGCGGCGCTGAAAGTTGCTTGAGCTAGGCTGGTGATTCTCGCTAGCATAATTGATTGAGGAGCCGAAAGCCATTTAGTCATTGTCACCCTCAGAGTAATTGCGGTTACTGTTTTCTGTTTCTAGTTGCTTATGTCACTTAGAATGCGAAAAAATCTTTTTCTTAACCTTCTGCCTTTCTTGGTCAAAATTGCCTACAGAGATCGACTTTTGTAATTGTTGCAGGTTCCCTATCGGTTGTAAGCATTAGACTTCTTGCATAAATATTTTGGCGTTGTTGATTAATCATTTGAAAAGCTCACGCATAGACGCGGAGCGGCTTCCCGCAGGGTAGGCGCAAAGGCGCAAAGAAGAACGCGAAAATTAGGACTTGTGCAAGAGGTCTATTGCTTGGGCGTAAGTCTGGCACAATGGGAAAGTTGGGCATGGGGCATTGGGCGTGGGGAATGAATTATTCAAGCCTAAAGTTTAAAGCTCAAAGCTTAAAGCGTTGGGGTACTGTGCTTTTCCACTCATCAAAGGATTAAGTGTCTCGCCGGTTTCAATCAAGGATTCTAGCTGTTAGATTAAGGTTGGAAAGCAGGTTAGACTTATGAATTTTTGCGGAATTTTTGAGAATTTCCTGAATGCTCTTGTTGTAGTTAAGCCTAGTTGATTCAGTATATTCGGCAACTCTTTGGTAATTTTAACAAATGCTCTATCTTAGAAATCTGGTTTATCATCCCACAGCCTGCCCAACAGCGATTCTGAAAACAATTAACTTAGAATTAGCACCGCAACAGCTAGGTTTGATTATTGGGCCTAGTGGTTCTGGTAAAAGTACATTATTAGAAATTTTATCTGGATTAGCTGAACCTACCTCCGGCGCAGTCTTTTGGCGCGAACAAGAATTGATTGCTGAACAGTTGCAACAATTGGCGGGGTTAGTCTTTCAGTTTCCCGAACGACATTTCTGTGGTGGTTCGATTTTAGAAGAATTACGCTTAGGGCATCCGGAGTTAGGATCGGAGCGAGTGAGAGATGCGCTGAGTGAGGTAGGATTAGAGCATTTATCGCTATCTACACAACCTCATGCTTTGAGTGGGGGACAACAGCGACGTTTAGCTTTGGCGGTACAGTTAATTCGCCAGCCAAATTTACTGTTACTCGATGAACCGACAGCCGGCTTGGATTGGTCAATGCGTCGTCAGTTGGTAAACTTATTAGCGAAACTAAAACAAGATTGGACTTTGTTAGTAGTCACCCATGATGCGGGGGATATGTTAGCGATCGCAGATTGTTGTTGGACGCTGAATCATGGTGAATTAAAATCAGTCGATCCAATGGTATTGAAGGCGAAAGTGCAAGAACCACAACCTGCGGTGTAATTGGTTGACTGTTGACAGTTGACTGTTGACAGTTGACTGTTAACTAATGACCAATGACTAATGACCAATGACAAATGACAAATGACAATTTCCTAGAAATCTGGCAAGAAACTCTAAATTGGCAACCTAGCGCGCAGCAGCAATTAAAATTTCAGCAGCTTTATGAATTAATTGTTGAAGGGAATCGTCAGTTAAATTTAACTCGTATTACTGAATCGCGGGAGTTTTGGGAAAAGCATTTGTGGGATTCTCTGCGGGGAATTTTCTTAGAACAGCAATTTATTTCGTCTGTTGATGAGGGTGCATCTGTGATTGATATTGGCACAGGTGCAGGGTTTCCGGGAATTCCAATAGCGATCGCAGCGCCTAATTGGCAAGTTACACTGTTGGATTCGACGCGGAAGAAGATTAATTTTATTGACAAAGTCTTGACTGAAATGGCTTTAGATAATGCCAAAACTTTGGTGGGGAGAGTCGAAGAAATCGGACAGGAAATTCAGCATCGCCAAAGTTATGATGTGGCTGTAATTCGTGCTGTGGGATCGCCATCTGCTTGTGCGGAATATACTTTACCATTGCTGAAACGTGGCGGTTTAGCGGTGATTTATCGTGGTAATTGGGCTGAGGAAGAAACCGCAGCTTTAAAAAAGGCAGTCAGTCAGTTAGGTGGTAAGGTGGAAGCGATCGCTCAATTTACCACGCCTTTAAGTCAAAGCATTCGTCATTGTGTGTACTTGCGCAAGATAGCCGCTACTCCTGCTATTTTCCCTCGCGCTGTTGGCGTACCGACACAAAAGCCGCTTTAAAATCATTCAAAATTCAAGATATTTTTTGGCTAGATACCGACTAGATCCCCGACTTCTTCAAGAAGTCGGGGATCTGACTCAAAATGAGCTTTATTTACAAATTACTTAAATCTTGCACATGACCGCAATGTTTACAATGCGGTAAATGTTTGTAAGTTAACTCGTGACAATTTTGACACTCCATATATTGATAATAACCGCAGTGGGGACAATGGCGATCGCCACGGCGAATTTTTTTAGCACAGTTGATACAGCGCGAGTTTTGGACTCGATTAGCTGCTTGTAATTTGGGGTTGAAAACAAATTGCTGAAAGAACTTGATGATGAGAAATCCTACCAGGGGAATCAGCAAGATGTAAATGTAACTGATGAGGAATAATAAGCCGCCAAAAATCGCGTTAATGATATCAAACAGGAATGTAAATAATGCACCTACTTGCAGGAATTCAAATATTTTGAGAATTAGGGGAATAAAAAAGATAATTAATAAATGCCAGCTAATTAAAGCAATTAATCCATATCTGCGGCGTTGTGCATAGCTGTGAACTAAGAACGCAATCAGAATTAGTGGCAGTAAAAAGAAAGATTGGAAGCTTAGTTGAATGCTAGGATACCAAAATGCTGCTTGTTTGTAGCCTTTTTCAACTTCAGTGAATTTATTTTCATCTTTGAGAAAAGCTAGATAATTAACACTTTCAGCTTTCGCTAATAATTGATTTTTGAGATTAGTAATTTCAGCTTTCAGCGTTGCGATTTGGCGGTTATTTTCCTCTAAATTCTGTTTAGCTTTTTCTGCAGCCACTTCATTAATTGACTGTTCGCGAGACTGCCCAGCAATTTTTTCTAACAGAGTGGAGTCGTATTGATCGCGAATATTGCGATTTTTTTGCTCTAGATTACTGATTTTATTTTGCTGCCCATCGATAGTTTTAATAATTTGTTGATTTGCAGTATTTTTAATTTTATCTTTGGCATCAGCATATTGTAAGCAAGTCGGAGATACTTTACCTAAATGTCCGGTTTCAGCTTGTTGATAGATTTGCTGAAAACTCGGCTGATTTAAATCGTATGGTAATGCTGCACGAATAATTTCATAGTCTTTACTTTGATTAGTTTTCGTGCGGTAATTTTGCCATTCTGTATAACATGGGTAAGTTTGAGCGGGGCTGAGATGCCATCTACTGATATCATCTAAACCTGTGAAAACATTAACTAAGATAAAAATATCAATCAAGATAATGACAATCAAACTGACTGTATTTAAAGGTTGGTTGTTGATTGTCCTTGATTTACGAAATATTTGATTGAATAGACGGCGAATTCTAGCGAACATTTTATTTTTTTACATAAAGAATAGATAAATTAGTAGTCATTACTTCAGTTTTGACTACTAATTTATGAAAATTACAGCGATAGCCGAATGTTATTTATTTAACAGATACTTGTCAATGCTCTGTTGGTACAGTTTGCCAACTATACCAATGTCTGACTGCTAGGCAAACTGCTGAAAGTAGCCCAGCTAGGCTGAGAGTAAGGCCGCTATATGGTACTAATAATCCCAATACTGGTATGACAGATCCAGCAATTGTACATAGGATCGCAGCGAGGGAAGCACGACGGTTTCCTCCCAATCCCCACATTAAGCTGAGTAAGATGAGGGAAATCATTGTCCAAACTAACACAGGACTAATTAAGCGTCCTAAATAGGTGAGAGTCAATATACAAGCAAAGAATATTCCGGCGGCGATCGCTACATTTTTTAAGCTCATTGGTAGCGATAAATAAAGCAAGATAATCCACCAAATAAATACGGCTGGCGCTAGCAATAATAAACGCGGGATAATCCCTGTATTGCGAACTGGTTCAGTGTTGGTAAATACGCCAAAGGGATTTTTTACAGATACATTATCATCAAATACCCAAGTAAATACAGTGCTACCTTTTTCGGTTTTTTTATTAGTAGGAACAATACCGCTAGCAAAATCAACTGGGCTAAAGTTGGCAATTGTAGTTAAACGAAATTTAGATAGTAACTGTCCAGAAGCATCATAAACCCAACGCGGCCCTCCTTGGGCTTGATAGGTAACTTTTAAGGTAGTTTCTGCGCCAGGTTCTAAGCGAAATGGAAAACCATAATCGCCAGGACTTTTTTGTTGTAATTGCGTTCCGTCTCGCTCTACTTTATATCTAGCTAGTAATGAGTAACCATTGGGCGGTGGTGCTTCAAAGAAAAAGTTATTAATATCTGTGAGTGTATTATTTACTTTGTATTCGGCAGTGTAATCTACTTTATAAATAGAACTGCGTCCTTTCACATCTACATCTTGATTCAGCTTTACTTGAATTTGCGAGCCAGCTAATGTTAAATAGCGATTTACTTGTTGCGTATCGTTAACTTTAACTATTTTATCTTTAACTGTAGTTGTATAAGTGTATGGTTCTTTTACTACGTAGCGTATTTGTGGCGCTGTTTGTTCTAACTTATCGCCAGCAACGGTTTCTGCAACTTGTGCAACTCTAGCTTGTTCCCAGTGATGGTAACGATTGCTTAATGTGGAACAGAGAAAAAATCCGGGAATTAAAAGTATGATAATTAAAGCTAAATGCTGTAGTCCTTTAAGAATTTGTGCGTAATTAATCGCCCATTCATTGAAGAAAACTGTTTGTGCTGTGGGATGTCGGCGTAAGGAGAAACTGATAAGTGCGATCGCTATTCCTAAGGCTATCACTAAAAATACAATTAAGAGCGAACCTTTAAGGGCTTGCGTACCAAATTGTATCAGCTCTTGGGGATGCGTTAAATCGGGTAATCCGGGGATACCTTGAGCAGAAGGATTCATTGATGAGTATTTGGATACTTTATATCACCAGACAGATGTATTTGGGTAAAAGTTTCTAGTAAATGTGACGATTTATATAGCTCAGGATTTACGTAAAAATATTAATTAATGAACCGCCTTCGCGCAGCGTCTCGCAGAGAAGACGCCAAGAACGCCAAGAAGAAATTTAACATAGAATCAGGTAGATAGAGAAAGAGAAAGAGAGAGAAAGCAGGAAACGCTAAATTGTAAAGTGCATTATACATAGCTAATGATTATTCTCTCAAATTCTCTAATCCTTTCATTTCTCTAATAACCTAATTAGTATTTCCTTGGCGTACTTGGCGTCTTGGCGGTTCATTTATTCAAATTACCTGCATCTCAGCAGAGAATTTATATAAAAAATTCCATTAAAAATAGGGGTAATTCTACAATCTTTGAGAATTACCTCTATATTGATAAATATAACTGTATTTGCTTGTTGTGTATTCGCCTTAACCGCCATCTCTGATTGACATACCGATGATCGTAAAAAGTGTTCTCTCTCACATAACGCACCTTGTGATTTTTGAGGAAATCAGCCAATAATATTCAGTTCTACCTTTTCTCAAGCACTGAAGTGCTACAGAATTACTAATTAGACAATCAAGCTTTAGATACTGGTTTTAAAAATAGCCAAGCCACAAAAAATGTCGCAGCTGTAAATAGTTGCGTTAAATCTAAAGCTGATAAATAACCATCCGCAAAGGATGCAATACTGCGATCGGTAATCCCAAATACCCAAGATGAAAGGCCAAATAGCCAAATTCCATTCTTAAAGTATCCTAGAGCATCTCTAGAGTCTAATGGTTTTTGCTCTTCCATGTTCTTCTACTCCGTTGGTGAAGAATTTGTGGTTTCACCTCAACGGTGAATCTATATCTATATTAATAAATATTTCAGGCTATTGACTAAACTGCCAAAAGATACATATCCAGTCTTTGACATTCCTCCTCATGGCCTTTTTATGGGAAAAATAGGGCAAATGCTTGAGTGGTCAGGCTTGTCAAGTTATGAATGGTGTAAAATTATTACAATATCTCTACAATAACTATATAAAAATTTAAATTTCTTGTTGAAGAAGGCAGAAGGCAGAGGGCAGAGGGCAGAAGGTTTTGTTTAGAAGGGGATTCTGACCCCTCCTAAACAAGAGCCACCAAATTTTCAATTTGGTGGGGGTCTTAAACCCTTACTCCCTTCGGTCGTGGCAGAGGGCAGGAATCAGAATTCCCTTCTGCCTTCTGCCTCCTGCCCTCTGCCTTTCTTGATAAAACATGCCTCAACAGATAGATGTGTCAGAGAAAAAATTAACGATGCAGCAAGTACACAAAATATAGATAGCTGTTGCTTGCTGTCTTCATCTCTCAAGTTTCAGAGTTCTGTCTTTAGATACTGAGCGCCTGAAGACAGAACTTAGTTAAATCAAAGAAGCGCCAAGATTTGAGCAATGACATCAATGACTGCAATCCAGTACCAAAATTTACCGCATTTTCCCCAAGCACAAGGTTTTGTACCAGAGTTAGGGCTGGTTTGCATTACCTTTGATAAACAAGTGCGGTTTCGGACGATGACGCGCACGCGCTATTTAAAACTGACAAGGGAACAACAGGAAAGCGCGCTGAGAGAACTTTATCAAAATAATTTGCAGCGCTTGCATGATGCATTATATTTTTGCGAGAGTAATAATATCCGTTTGTATCGCATGTCTTCGGCGTTGTTTCCTCTCAGCGATATGGAAGATGAGATTGGCGCGCAGATTTTAGAAGGAATGAGTGCTGATTTAGGCAAAATTGGCGATCGCGCTCAGTCTTTAAATATTCGCATGGTGCTGCATCCCGATCAATTTGTCGTCTTGAGTTCTGATTCCCCGCAAGTGTTACAAACTAGTATCAAAATTTTAGAACGACACGCCCGCACGTTAGATTTATTAAACTTACCGCGATCGCCTTTTTCGTTGATGAATATTCATGGCGGTAAATCGCAACGTATCCCACAACTGGTAAAGGTAATCTCGCAATTACCAGAAGCCATTAAAAGCCGCTTAACTTTTGAGAATGACGAATACGCCTACAGCGCTAGCGAGATTTTAACAGTCTGTCAGCAAACAGGCGTACCAATGGTTTTTGATGCGCACCATCATGTTTGTCACGAAAATCTCGATAGTTACGACGATCCTAGCGTGGCGGAGATGTTTTACGCTGCTAGAGAAACCTGGGAAAATCCAGATTGGCAATTAGTCCATATTTCCAACGGTGAAACAGCTTTTAGAGATAGAAAACACAGCGATATGATAATTGCCATGCCTAATGTTTATTATCAAGCACCTTGGATCGAAGTTGAAGCCAAACACAAAGAAGTAGCGATCGCTAATTTGCGCTCATGGTGGTTAATAGAGAATAATCTCAAATGAGTAGTTTGTTCACAGGACAGTTTCACCGGGAATTGTCCTGGTCTTGGCGCGAAGTAATAATTATAAAATATGGCGATCGCAATCGATTTTGGTACTAGCAACACAGTCATTGCTCGTTGGAACCCAGTCACCCAGCAGCCAGAAACCCTTAGTCTCCCTGGTTTATCAATACAACAAAGTCTCAATCCGCCCTTAATTCCCAGCTTGGTGTATGTGGAAGACGCTAGCCAAGGTAAAGTATTAGTAGGGCAACAAGTACGCGATCGCGGTTTTGACTTGAAAGGCGAATCGCGTTTTTTCCGCAGTTTTAAACGTGGTATTGGTGCAGATATTCAAGGTTTCTTACCGGAATTAGACGGAGAAATCGTCACCTTTGAGAAAGTCGGTAACTGGTTTCTCAATCAGGTAATTGCAGAATTAGCACCATTACAAGGCGGTTTAGATTCTCTCGTCTTAACCGTACCTGTAGATAGTTTTGAAACCTACCGTCACTGGTTAGGGCAAGTTTGTCAAGCCCTTCCCGTGGAACAAGTGCGGATGATCGATGAACCGACAGCCGCAGCTTTAGGTTATGGTTTAGGAGATCAAGACATTCTCTTAGTGATTGATTTTGGCGGTGGTACCTTAGATTTATCTTTGGTACGGTTGGATCGCAGCGCCCAAGCTAATACTAAACCTGTGGGATTTCTGCTGAAATGGGGTAATAAATCTTTAGCGGAAGATTCCAAGCAAAAAGTCAAAACCGCCCGCGTACTTGCAAAAGCCGGACAAAATTTAGGCGGAACGGATATTGATACTTGGATTGTCGATTATTTCGCCAAAACGCAAGATTTAGCCGTAAGTCCTTTAACTACAAGATTAGCAGAACGAGTCAAAATTCAACTGTCAACGCAAACCCAAGCTAGTGAAGTGTATTTTGACGATGAAAGTTTTGAAAGTTACGAACTCGAACTTAACCGGGAGACTTTAGAAACTATTCTCAGAGAACATGCATTTTTTGACAGACTTGATGAGTCGATGACGAGTCTGTTACAGCAAGCGCGAAGACAGGGAATCGAACTAGCTGATATTAACGCCGTATTGTTAGTTGGCGGTACAGTGCAGTTACCTGCGGTGCAGACATGGGTAAAACAATATTTTGACGCCGAGAAAATTCGCTGCGAACGTCCTTTTGAAGCGATCGCGCAAGGTGCGTTACAGATTACCCAAGGAATCGAAATTAAAGACTTTCTCTATCATAGCTATGGCGTGCGCTACTGGGATAGACGCAACCAACGCCACAATTGGCATCCGATTATTAAAGCCGGACAAGCTTATCCCATGAGCCAACCAGTAGAATTAGTACTAGGCGCATCCTTAGAAAATCAGCCCAGCATCGAGTTAATCATGGGCGAACTGGGTGCAGAAACAGGCGGTACAGAAGTTTATTTCGATGGCGATCGCTTAATTACCCGGCGTCTCGATACTGGCGCAACTAGTGTCAAACCCTTGAACGATAAAGAAGGTGCGCGAAGCATCGCCCAACTATCACCCCCAGGATTCCCCGGAAGCGATCGCATTAAAATTCAATTTCAAGTTGACGAACAGCGCTTTCTGCGGATCACCGTTGAAGACTTATTAACCAACGACACCGTATTAGAAAATCAACTTGTCGCCCAATTGAGTTAAGGTTGACGGTTGACGGCTCCGCACTGAGCTTGTCGAAGTGTTGACGGTTGACGGTTGACGGTTGACGGTTGACGGTTGACGGTGAACTGATGTTTGGGGGTTTCCTTTGCGATGTCTACGCATCGCCTGACATTGTTAATGTAACGCCTGACATTGTTAATGTAACGCCTGACATTGTTAATGTATCGACTTACATTGTTAATGTAACGCCTGACATTGTTAATGTATCGACTTACATTGTTAATGTAACGCCTGACATTGTTAATGTATCGACTTACATTGTTAATGTAACGCCTGACATTGTTAATGTAACGCCTGAAAACAAAAATGCAACAAATACACCCCGTAGGGGCGGGGTTTCCCCGCCCATTTGCCGCCCATTCGCCGCCCATTACCTGATTGCTAATCTGCAACCAGATGATGTGAAAATTTGAAAATTGATCAACCCTAGAAGCGATTGGGTAAATCCACTCCACATACATCTGGTTGATTTACAACTACTCTATCGCCACGGCTTACCCCCGCATCTAGATTACAAAGGGGGTAGAAAAGATGTATTCTTAGTTATCGCTGAGAGATGCTTCAACTTGGGTTTGGGGTAATTCAAGCGATCGCGTTACCTCCGGCGAAACTGTATTCACAGCATTCTCAGCTAACCAGGAATTACCTTCCAACCAAGGCGTCGCCAAAGTCGCTTCCGCAATCAGCAGCACCGACGCAATCATGAAGATGAGCGTAAACAACACAGTTTTCCACATACAAACTTTGCCATTTTGATGAGTGAGGTTTTATCTTTACTCTAAACCAACTATTAATTAAATCAAAAACTGGAAATAAATCATCATAACTTTGGTAGTCTACACAACTCTTATTTAATTTTTCGCAAACAAGTCAATATTATTTCATCATTTCTTCTTATAGTCTTATCCCCATTTGATTTATATAAAGCTAAATTTGTATTCCATTTACCAAACAGTCCACAGCCAGTTGATTTAAAAATTACAGTTATAAAGTTGATAAAAATCTTTACACTATTTTCATATTGCCACTTTCTGCTAACGTCTCTCATCCTCCAGAAATACTGTTAATTAATAAAATATATTTATATATAACTATAGTTATACATAAATTAAGCATCCTAGATAATAGAGCTTTTATTTTGTACTTTTCGGTGCTTCAGAATGAAGTAAATACCACCACTCTCACCAATAAATTCAGTCGCCAGCCAGAGGCAAAGAAATTCTCTAATTTCTATATTTATGTATAGATATTTGCAGCTACTTTTATAAAATTTATGCCTCTACATAAACTCGAAGATTTTGAGCCTAACTACCGCGAAGTTTTTGGTGGTGAAGACGTTAAAGCCTTAGAACTCTATACTGAAGGTGGTGTCAGAGTAGGTTCTGTTGCTGATGCTTTAGTTGACGACAATGGACGCTTTCGTTATCTGGTAATCGACACCAGTTGGGATAGTGGTAACAAAAAAATATTACTACCTATCGGTCTAGCGCATATTCATTATGCCGAAAACCGAGTCTATGTTGATGGATTGAGCAAAGAACAGGTGACACGTTTACCTGAATATCGCGAAAACCTTGTTGTTAACGAAGATTACGAAAAAAATGTTCGTAATGTTTATCGTTCACCTGACAGCCAACTAGCTAACACACAGGAAACATCTAATTACCTTGCGCCTGAGTTATATGAATTAAACGCCCAGGATCAACAAACCTTTAAACTATACGAAGAACGATTAATAGCAAATAAAAATCGCGTCAAAGCCGGCGAAGTTTCCGTTGGTAAGCGCATAGAAACAGAAACCGCACAAGTTTCTGTACCCTTACAAAAAGAGCGCGTTGTTATTGAAAGAGTAAATCCCACCTCCGAAACCGTAGTAGATAGCCAAAATGTAAACTTCCAAGAAGGAGAAATAGCACGCATAGAAGTTTACGAAGAAACACCCGAAATTCGTAAAGAAACTTTTGTTCGCGAAGAAGTTCGAGTCACAAAAGTAGTAGATAGCAACATAGTAGAAGCACAAGAAACAATTCGCCGTGAAGAGTTAGATATTGATGCTTCCGGTAATCTCGATGTCAACGAAACAAATAAGCCTAGAGATACAGCTATTTAAGTAAATTCCCATTTTGATTTACTGTATCTACTGGAAATTATCATTGCAATAGTGCAGGTAAAGTAGATTATCGATAATTAGCTAGATCCCCGACTTCTTTAAGAAGTCGGGGATCTGATCGTTAATATCAAAAAATATATATCTGAAGATGATATGTAATTCAGCCAAGGGAAAGAGGAATAAAAAATCACATCAAATTGATTTAGATAATAGCCAATGAAAAGTAAAAACCTGAAGGAGAAATAAAATGGCGCTTTATAAATTACAAGATTTTGACCCCAACTACCGCGATACTTTCCAAGGAGATGATATTAAAATTTACTGTATCTACCAGAAATTCTCATTTCAATAAGTGCAAATAAAGCATATTATCGATAATTAGCTAGATCCCCGACTTCTTTAAGAAGTCGGGGATCTGATTGTCAATATCAAAAAATATATATCTGAAGATGATATGTAATTCAGCCAAGGGAAAGAGGAATAAAAAATTACATTGAATTGATTTAGATAATAGCCAATGAAAAGTAAAAACCTGAAGGAGAAATAAAATGGCGCTTTATAAATTACAAGATTTTGACCCCAACTATCACGATACTTTCCAAGGAGATGATATTAAAATTTACTGTATCTACCAGAAATTCTCATTTCAATAAGTGCAAATAAAGCATATTATCGATAATTAGCTAGATCCCCGACTTCTTAAAGAAGTCGGGGATCTGATTGTCAATATCAAAAAATATATATCTGAAGATGATATGTAATTCAGCCAAGGGAAAGAGGAATAAAAAATTACATTGAATTGATTTAGATAATAGCCAATGAAAAGTAAAAACCTGAAGGAGAAATAAAATGGCGCTTTATAAATTACAAGATTTTGACCCCAACTATCACGATACTTTCCAAGGAGATGATATTAAAATTTACTGTATCTACCAGAAATTCTCATTTCAATAAGTGCAAATAAAGCATATTATCGATAATTAGCTAGATCCCCGACTTCTTTAAGAAGTCGGGGATCTGATTGTCAATATCAAAAAATATATATCTGAAGATGATATGTAATTCAGCCAAGGGAAAGAGGAATAAAAAATTACATTGAATTGATTTAGATAATAGCCAATGAAAAGTAAAAACCTGAAGGAGAAATAAAATGGCGCTTTATAAATTACAAGATTTTGACCCCAACTATCACGATACTTTCCAAGGAGATGATATTAAAATTTACTGTATCTACCAGAAATTCTCATTTCAATAAGTGCAAATAAAGCATATTATCGATAATTAGCTAGATCCCCGACTTCTTTAAGAAGTCGGGGATCTGATCGTCAATATCAAAAAATATATATCTGAAGATGATATGTAATTCAGCCAAGGGAAAGAGGAATAAAAAATTACATTGAATTAGTTTAGATAATAGCCAATGAAAAGTAAAAACCTGAAGGAGAAATAAAATGGCGCTTTATAAATTACAAGATTTTGACCCCAATTATCACGATACTTTCCAAGGAGATGATATTAAAGGACTTGGTGTATATGCAGATGGTAGAGATGAAAAAATTGGTACAGTCAGCGATGTTTTAGTAGATGACGAAGGACATTTTCGTTATTTAGTTGTTGACTTAGGCTTTTGGATTTTTGGCAAAAAAGTATTGCTACCCATTGGACGCGCGCGCATTGATTATAACGTTGATCGCGTTTATGTAATTGGTATGACCAGAGAACAAGCTGAAAATTTACCAGAATTCAACGAACGTTCAACAGTTGATTACGATTATGAAGAACGGGTACGTGGAGTTTATCGTAATCCTGTAGATGCAACATCTGCTGTTGATACATCACAACCTTTAGATGCTTCTGCGTCTTTAGATACAGGTTATCAACCTAATTATAACCGCGATACATACAATTACACCCAAGAACCAGCTTTGTACAACCTCAATGAGCGTGATAATCAAACTTTGAAATTGTACGAAGAAAGACTAATTGCTAATAAAAAACGCCAAAAAGCTGGTGAAGTAGCAATTGGTAAACGTGTAGAAACAGAAACCGCAAGGATAGAAATACCTTTAGAAAAAGAACG
This sequence comes from Calothrix brevissima NIES-22, assembly GCF_002367995.1. GTDB lineage: Bacteria > Cyanobacteriota > Cyanobacteriia > Cyanobacteriales > Nostocaceae > Aulosira > Aulosira brevissima. The sequence goes on along the minus strand of NZ_AP018207.1, from coordinate 5,050,979 downwards.
TGTAGTAATTGAGCGCGTCACCCCCACAGATGCAGGCCATCCTGTTGCGCCTGGCGAAGCTAATTTCCGCGAAGGTGAAGTAGCTCGCGTAGAAATTTATGAAGAAACTCCTGATATTCGCAAAGAAGCAGTTGTTCGCGAAGAAGTAAGAGTAACAAAAGTTGTAGAACAAGAAACTTCTGAAGCTCAAGCTACTATTCGCCGTGAAGAATTGGATGTAGATACTACTGGTGGTCTACCAATTGAAGAACGTTAATCAACATAGATGGATTGTTAACTGTTGACTGTTGATTGTTGACTGTTGACTGTTGACAAGATGTTGAGTATGAGGGTGAGTATCAATCTATTGAAGTATCAATATGGTAGGCATTGCTCACCCTACATATAATCCTATTTGTGTAAATTATAAAAATCATTTTTGAATTGAATTATCCAAAGTTAGTAAAATAAATTTGCCACATCATGAGCCAAATTCTACTAAATAAACCGGAACTAATTAATTCAATAAGTCCGACTCAAAGAGTTAATAAACTGATAAATAATTTGAGTAGTAAAGTCAAAAATTTTGCCGTACTAGATAAAAATGGTAAACTCATAGGCGAAGTCAAAAATTTAACTTTAGATGCTGATAATCGCCTCAACTTAGTTATCTCTCAACGAGTAGCTCACAGTCAAGAGTTAACAAATGGATATAAATCGTTAAAATTACGCAGTAAAAGAATTAAGAGCATTGACAGTCCTACTCAATCAATTTTCGTAGATTTAGATAAATCAGAAATAGTAAATCTACCAGAAAATTTCTCAGCGAATAAACAAGGCGGGCAGATCATGTCAGATGGCTTAAATGGACAAGTATCTAATAACCAAACTCTAAATAGTAATCTAGAACCAAATTTAGTAACCACAAATAACTCGGAGATTCAAGAAGAAGAGATTATTAAATTATTAGAAGAAAGATTAATTGTTAATAGTAGCAAACGTAAAATTGGGGATATCATTGTTCGCAAAGAAATTGAAACGCGGATGGTACAAGTTCCGGTGCGGCGTGAGAAATTAATTGTTGAACAAGTGGGAGCAGAAACTAAACAGCTAGCAGAAATTGATTTAGGCACAGAGGAAATAGCTGGTATTGAGTTGGCGCAACAACAGATACCAGAAATTACCAATTTAGATAATGGTTTAAATAATGGTTTAACTGTTAGCGGCTTGTTTAGTTCGGCGAAAATTGCTAGCTTGCTTTTAAATGCGATCGCTCTCGAAAAGCAACCCGGTTGTCAGCAGGTACGAGTCTCGATTGTGGTTGACAACGAGGAATACCGCCAAAAATACCAGGAATGGTTCGATCGCTGTTCTCAAAATCCAGCACCAAAAGCCTAGTCCAGATTTCTCAGTCAACCGTCAACAGTCAACCGTCAACAGTCAGCTAGTTATAGGGTGAGCATTGCTCGCCCTAATTTTTTGGTGTATATATTTGCTGAGTAGCGATCGCTAAAAACAAAACTAAAAATGTCAGCATTCCCGCTAAATACAAAGGATAGCCATAGGTGATCGGGTTTGATTGGTTAACAAGCATCGCTGCAATTACAGGCCCGATACCATTAGCAATGCTTAAATAAGATGCATTTAATCCCATCGCTGTCCCCTGTTGTTGAGGTTCAGCATTCAAAGAAATGAGCGCATTTACCATTGGCTGAACCAGAGAATTAAATAGAGAAAATAGGCAACAGACAGCCACAAAATAAATCAGATTTTGCCAAACTGGCATTAAACTAAATGAAAGACTACGGATAAATAAACCCAAAAATAATATTTTTGCTAAATTAAATTTGCGCGTGAGAATTGACACGCCCCAAGTCTGCATGATCACGCCCACTAAGCCAAACCAGAGAAACATCAGCGTCAAAGTTTGATTATTTTGCCCTAATACTTTCAAAAAATATGGTTGAAAAGCGTAGGTAAAAATAGTAAAAGTCGTGCCAATAAAAAAGTTAATAATTAATAAAATATTGATTTTGGGCATAAACAGACCTTTAACTAAATTCCCTAAACCAATATCAAAAATATTATGGGCTTTTTCTGCCTTATTTTTGAGAGTTTCTGGTAACAAGAAAATTGTCATTAACAAAGCTACAAATGCCACTAAACCAGAAACCACAAACCCAGCACCTAAAGAAATTTGCTGTGCTAATAAACTTGTAGCAGGCCCTAAAACAAAGCCTAGCCCTAAAGCTGCGCCATAAATCCCAAAACCTTTAGCACGATTCTCCGGCGTAGTGATATCCGAAATAATCGCTTGAGCTACCGAAGCATTCCCGCCTGTAATTCCATCGAGAAAGCGCCCGAAAAAGAGAATCGCGGCTGTTGGGGCTGTGCCAGCGATGATATTAGCGATCGCAGTTCCCGCTAAACTAATAATCAATAACGGCTTTCTCCCAAAGCGATCGGAGAGTTTACCAATGACTGGAGTTGCAAAAAACTGTGAGATAGAATAAATCGAAAATAATAAACTAGTTTGCAAATCACTCAATTCAAATTGTTTGCCATAGAGATAGATAATAGGAATTAAAATCGTAAAACTGAGAGAATTAATAAAGGCGATTAAAGCAGTAATCCAAAAATATCGATTCATAAACGATAGATTAGCACCTGGTTGTAATTAGTTAATTCTTGTGGTCACTTCCAATGAAATTTCGATTGCAAAAACTATTTCGCAAACAAGATTCACATCGACTCCAGCGAGTATACATCAAAATTCGGGACGGACAATTTAACATTGTAGGCTTGGGTGCTTGGTATTCTTACTGGCGCGACCCGTATCATCTTTTATTGACAATTCCTTGGACTGGCTTTTTGTTGCTAATTGCCGTAGCATATTTGGCGATTAATGCCATATTTGCTGTAGCTTATTTAGCAGGCGGAGACTGTATTGAAAATGCTCGACCTGGTTCTTTTGTAGATGTATTCTTTTTCAGCGTGCAGACGCTAGCCTCGATTGGCTACGGGGCGATGTATCCGAAAACACTTTATGCCAATACAATTGTCACCATTGAAGCGATCGCTGGATTGATGGGTATTGCTGTAATGACAGGATTAGCCTTTGCGCGATTCTCTCGTCCTACAGCGCGCGTAGTTTTTAGCCGTGTAGCCGTGATTACACCCCATGAAGGCGAACCAACTTTGATGTTTCGCACAGCCAATCAACGGCGCAACCAAATTATAGAAGCACAGATGCGCGCTTACCTGATGCGCGATGAAGTCACAGCTGAGGGACACAAAATCCGCCGAATTTACGATCTCAAACTGCGACGGAATCAATCACCCAGCTTTACATTAACTTGGTTAGCAATACATCACATCGATGAATTTAGCCCTTTGTATGGGATGACACCTGAAGCCTTAGCGAAAGCACATACTTCTGTTGTGATTTCTCTCAGTGGAATTGATGAAACAGTAGCACAGGTTGTTTATGCCCGTCATACCTATAGTGCTAGCCAAATTCTTTGGAATTATGAGTTTGTGAATATTATGCACGAGACAGAGGATGGACATCGCTATATTGATTACGAAGGGTTTCACGACATCTTAGCTCTCGATGCGTTAGAGGAAGAAGGTTAAATTTTAATCAGCTGTCTCAGTATTTACTTCTGGTAATGGTTTAACGACAACCCGACCATTTTCAACCACAGTACAATTTTTGCTGACATTTTTACTGTGCTTATCGGCAATATCTTGACATTGCTTGTGATGAGAGATGTTTTGTTCCTGTTGTTGATTGAGGGCAACTACACAACTAGGGCATGGTGTAGAGGACATATAAATAATTTGATCTCTATATCTATTATCGCCTGCTTCACAACTTGCGGCGAAAAAATTTGCTGAAGACAAGCTTTTGAGACCAATTTTATGTGAGGCTGCACATTAACGCCCTCAGGCTGGAAGCCTGGGGCTATCATGACAAAGCCTGCCTGCGCAGGCTAAATTATATACGTATTCAATAATTAAAATATTGAAACTCCCCCATTTCATCAACAGGGGAGTTTTAAAGGATTTTATCAAGAAAGGCAGAGGGCAGGAGGCAGAAGGCAGAAGGGAATTCTGATTCCTGCCCTCTGCCACGACCGAAGGGAGTAAGGGTTTAAGACCCCCACCAAATTGAAAATTTGGTGGCTCTTGTTTAGGAGGGGTCAGAATCCCCTTCTAAACAAAACCTTCTGCCCTCTGCCCTCTGCCTTCTGCCTTCTTCAACAGCTTCAGCCTAATTAGGAAGCGTTTTGTAATTCAGCCGTGCGGACTGATAGCTGTTGTGTTTGGTTACCCCGTTGTACTTTCACCTGCAAAACTTGACCGAGGCGGCTATTTTCCACCACATTTTGCAACTGTTCCGCAGTGGAAACGGCTTGTCCATCAATTTGCACAATTACATCACCGCGACGGATACCCGCAGATGCAGCCGGAGAGTTAGGTATAACTCGCATCACCAAAACTCCGTTAACTTCCGGAAGTTGAATGGATGAGTTAGGGTCTGTATTGTTTTGTTTAGCTAGCTCTGATGTTAAAGTTACCATTTGCACACCTAAATAAGGGTGAGCAACTTTACCATCGCGTTGCAGTTGTGCGGCGATCGCTTTTGCTTTATCAATGGGAATTGCAAAACCAATCCCCATCGCGTCAGCACGAATAGCAGTATTAATCCCAATTACCTCACCTGCGCCATTTAATAAAGGCCCGCCAGAGTTACCAGGGTTAATAGCGGCGTCAGTTTGAATAAATTCTAAGCGTTTATCTGTAATCCCTACTTGAGCGCTAGAACGCTTGAGGGTGCTGACAATCCCTAAAGTCACGGTATTATCAAAACCTAAAGGATTACCAACTGCGATCGCCCAATCTCCTACTTGTACATTACTAGAAGAACCTAAAGGCGCAACTGGTAAATCGTTTCCAGCATTAATTTTAACTACCGCCAAATCTGTAACTTCATCAATACCTTGAACTTTGCCGTCAAAGGTGCGACCATCTTTAAGTCTCACCGTCACGCGATCGGCTTTATCAACTACGTGAGCATTCGTCAGCACTAAGCCACTCTTGTCAAGAATAAAACCAGAGCCAAGACCGCGCAATTGCTCTCTAGATGGTTGTTGCGAGAAACCATCGCCAAAAAACTGGCGGAAAAAGGGGTCTTCCAAAAACGGATCGTTGCGACGAGTAATAGTGCGCTCTGTATCAATCCGCACCACTGCTGGCCCTACACGATTGACAGCTGCTGTCACAAAACTACTGCTACCAATCGCTGCTGTAGCTGGTGCTGGACGTTGCGCCAGTAATTCTGGTGGATTTTCTGTTGTCAGCTTTGGTGCTGGTTCAGCTTCTGAGGGTAATACTCGCAGAGTACTAAAACTTAAAACAACTCCTAGAAATATGGCTAAAACATAGGAACTTAGTTGACGTATAGACAGACGGAGTTTGGCAAATCTCATAATCACAACCTAAATCTAGAAGCGTAATTGTTACTTAGTCGTGACAAATCTACTTAAACTTATTTTTACAGAATTGATGAGGGACTAGGGGCTAGAGGCTAGGGACTAGAGAAGAAGTAATAAATATCACCTATCTGTTGTCACCCTTGCTATACCCAATCCTCAATTCTTAAATTGGGACGTAGCAGCAACTACCTGTAATCAAATTAATTGTATATTTAGCTCAAAAGCTATTATGGACATTCCCCATAGCCAGGTTCGGATTTCACGCCACATTGTCAGTGGTCAGTGGTCAGTGGTCAGTTGTTAGTTGTCAGTTGTCTCCCTTGTCTTCCTTGTCCCCCTTCCCTTGTCCCCCATCTCCCTTGTCTCCCTTCCCTTCTAGGCTAGTATCTTAGTTAGACCAACATTCTCATAACCCATGAATGGATTAAACAAATCACCGAAAAAATCCTTGACTACCACCCAACCAGGGGAACATTCCCACAATCACAGCGCAGATAGCGAACATCTTCATTCTGAACATGAAGACTCAACTCATCCTCACGTTCATAGCGAAGAGTCTTTACGGCGGATTGTGAATCGGCTATCGCGTATAGAAGGACACATTCGCGGGATTAAGACAATGGTGCAGCAAAATAGCCCTTGTCCTGATGTTTTATTGCAAATCGCCGCAGTCAGAGGTGCATTAGATCGGGTAGCGCGAATTGTCTTAGATGAACATCTAACTGAGTGTATTGCCAGAGCTGCGAAAGAAGGTAATATTGATACGGAAATTGAACAACTCAAAGCAGCTTTAGATCGGTTTTTACCTTAGAAAATATTGCTCTATTTTCAAAATGACACATTTATACTACATCTCTGGTAATTTATACTTATCAGGGTTATTGAGTATGCATAAAAAATGTCTTTAGCGAACTATCAATTTAACTACTCTTTAATTAAGAACGCCAATCAGCCAGTAATTCTGTTTTTACATGGCTTCATGGGTAAAATTGATGAATTTGATGAAGCGATCGCACTTTTATCTGGTGAATATTCTTATTTAACCATTGACCTGCCTGGACATGGTCAAACTCAAGTTTTGGGTAGTGATGAATGCTATACAATGCCATACACTGCTCAAGCTTTAATTAATTTATTAGATGAATTACAAATTAAGACTTGCTTTTTAGTTGGTTATTCAATGGGTGGAAGATTAGCGTTATATCTCAGCCTACATTTCCCCGAACGTTTTTCTAAAATTGTATTAGAATCTGCTTGTCCCGGATTACCAACAGAAGCAGAAAGATTAGCACGAATTCAACAAGATTATCAAATTGGTAGAAAGTTAATCAGAAGTTTGGAACCAGAGGATTTTGCAGAATTTTTAGGAAATTGGTATAGTCAACCAATTTTTGGTGATATTAAAAATCATCCCAAATATGAATTCATGCTCGAAAGTCGCTTGCAAAATTATCCTTTAGAATTGGATAAATCTCTACGCTTTATGGGGACTGGATATCAACCTTCTTTGTGGGATAAACTGAATAATCTCCAGAATCCTTTGCTGTTATTAGTTGGGGATTTAGATAAAAAATTTATCGATATCAATCAAAAAATGGCGGCAATTTGTCCATCTGCTGAGTTAAAAATAATTTCTAATTCTGGACATAATATTCATTTTGAAAATACCAGCGAATTTGTCAAAAATGTGAAAATGTTTTTCGGATAAATTGCATAGAGGGCATGGCAGTGCCAGTGCCCCTACAATATATCGTATTATTTATGCAAATTGGTATCACAAATAAGCGATGACAAATGACAAATGACAAATGACAAATGACAAATGACAAATGACAACCTTCACCAAAAAATCCACAACTCAACGCGGATGATTAGACATATTTTCGCACTCTCTTTTTGTTACATAATGACGATAGCGAAACATCGCTTCGAGTTGTGCTTGAACTAACCAACCACTGAATAATTCTAATCCTTGTCCACCAGGCATAGCAAAAGAAATGTCATCAGTTAACCGAGTTTTACCATTTTCATCGACAAATTCATGTCTGTGTATCCAACTTTCAAAAGGGCCAGATATTTGTTCATCAACAAATAGGTGATTTTTTTCACATTGAGTGTGACGCGCTAACCAAGTCAAGGGTAAGGGGCCGAGAAAAAGACGAAATTCTGTAATCGCACCTATCTCTAGTCCTCCTTCTCGACGCACAACTTGCACTGGTTGCCAAGGTGGAGTTAGCATTTGTAAAATGTCTGTTCTTTCGTGAAATCTCCACACTACGTCTGGTGGTGCATTAATCACAGAGGTATGTTTAAAGTGCAGCATGGAAACAGAAACCTAAAATTCAACAAATAATTACTAATTCGTAATTCGTAATTACAAACTGATAGCATCCCAAAGTTATATTAAGTCACAACTTGATAATTGGTGTAGTTGCTATCAAGTATTTACGAATTGTTAAGCTTCGGGTTCGCTGTCAATTTCAATATCCAAAGTATCTTCATCAATTCGCACATACAAAATATTTGGGTTACAGCAAACTTGACAATCTTCTACATAAGATTGTTGTCCGCCGGCGCTAAAATCTACAAAGGTTAAGTTTGGTTCACCGCAATAAGCGCAGTAATACTCAGCTGTTGTTTGCATTAATCTGTAAGCTAGGAATTTAATGGCTGAAGTTCTTTTGGCGATGAGTCAAAATAGCTTTTAGCTTCAGCCAAGTGTTTCAGTAGTGTAGACTGTGGTAGCGGCCCTTGCAAGTGATTCCAAGGTAAAATTTGCTCGGTTGACCAATTGGCATGGACATAAAAATCTAAGTCGGGAATTTGTCCTTTTAGCTGCTTAAAAGCGCGTTTGTAACTACCTAAAGAATCGCCAAAGTTACGAGTAAGTTCTAGTAAGTGGGAGAGTCTGCGATCGCCTCTCGATAACAAAGCTTGGATAATAGACCAATTATAGCTTTCCGGGCGAAATTCTATACCCTGGGGTTTTAGCTGTTTTTGTAACATCTGCAACCGCTTCTCTGATTGTTTATTGACGCCAAACCATTGAAAAGGAGTATGGGACTTAGGTACAAAGGTGCTACATCCTAGTGTTAACCGCAATCCTGGCGCAGCTTTTTTAACAGTACGCATCATCGATACAGTTTGCTCTAAATCTTCCGCTTCCTCACCGGGAATTCCTACCATCCCGTAGAGTTTCAAACTCGTCAAACCACCAGCTTTAGCGTTGATTGCGGCTTGAATGATTTCGTCGTTATGCAACTTTTTGTTGATGATGCGGCGTAATTTTTCCGAACCACTTTCTACAGCAATGGTAAGCGATCGCGTGTCGCGTTTGGCTAAAGTTTGCGCTAACTGTACGGTAACTGTATTGGTACGTACTGAAGCAATACTTAACCGCACATCATCATATTCAGGTTGACTGATATAATCCAGCAACGTCTCAAACTCTGGGTGCTGAGTCACAGAAGCGCCTAATAAACCTAACCGCTTGGTAACTTTTAAACCTCTCTCAATGCCTGGAATTAACGAACCTTCTAAACTCGCAGTTCTAAATGGTAAAGTAAGATAACTCGCTAAACAAAAGCGGCACATTTCTGGACAACTGCGCACCACTTCCACCATATAAATATTTTCCCATGCAGCTTTTTCTGTCACCACAGTTGAAGCTGAGAGAACATTTCCCCGATAAGTTTGCTTTTGCACTATAGCGGGAATTTCCCCAGATATGGGATTAATCGACTTTACTGCACCATCTTGGCTGTGATATTCCACCGTATACAAACTCGGAACATAAATCCCTGGTACTTGCGCAAGTGCTTGAAGCTGAGTTTGGCGAGAAGCGTGTCTTACTTCCTTGTAAGCAGCGATAAAATCTCCTAGCAGATTTTCCCCATCACCTAATAAAATCACATCAAAAAAATCTGCAAAAGGTTCAGGATTTGCAGTTAAAACTGGCCCTCCACCAAAAACTAGCGGATGGTTATCTTCTCGCAAAGATGCGCGAATCGGAACTTCTAAAAATTCCAGTAAATTTAAAATATTGACATAATCTAACTCCCAAGAAATCGAAAATCCCACAATTTCCGAATTTCTGGGAAGTTGTTCGTGAATATCAGTAAACAAGCGACTAACTTGTACATCATCACGCATCGCCAAATTTGCCCATACTACCTGATATCCCAAGCTAGTAATTCCCACACTATACTCATTCGGAAAAGCGAAAATGAGCGGAATAGCATCAGTATTGGGAGTAGCGGGATTAAATAACAGTCGTTCAGCCGAAAATTTATCAATAGTCATTTGTTATTTGTTATTTGTTATTTGTTCTTTATCTCTCATTCCTATCCCCTAATTCCTCACCCTTATATAGTATTTCATAAAATCCTCCGCGTACCTCTGCGTATACCTTTGCGTCCCTCTGCGTTTAAAATTCCCCCCTCAACACCCCACAACTTTCCCCAAAACTGCACCTATCTCCTAACCTCATTTATATTTAATTTTAAGCCAGAGAATTATCAAATTAAAAAATAATGTCACAGCATTAGCCAAAATAATCGGCAATTGTTGGAGAATAATTCCATATATTAACCATAAAAATATACCCGTATTGAAACAAATTAACATAATAAACGAGACATCTTTTGCAGATTTAGTCTGCCATATTTTCATCAATTGCGGTATGAATGAAAACGTAGTTATAGAAGCAGCCACTAATCCTAAGAATGTCACAAAATCCATTAATACTACCCTTGAAAATATTGTGATGATTTGTTGTGGACTGTTAAGCGATCGCTCTTTCACGCCACTCTATAAATATTACTTATTTCAGCAAAATTTGCTACGCAGCCAGCCAAATTATTGAATTAATTGATATATTAATTTTTCTAATTTCCGTAAAATTCCACCGTTGAATCATTGAAAGTATATTTAACTAGTGAATGTATGGGTATGTTTCCAGGTGGAACCATAATTTTTGCCCTTTTTCCACCACTAGTCCTCCTCCTTGGCGAAAATCCACTATAGAGTCGCGATTATTGATTTTTTGTATCATTTGCTCTGGGTATTTTTCCGCCAGTGGTGGTATGCTGATAAATCATGCCTCTAGTATCTAGAAATCTATGTAAAATCAACCAGCATTGTGATCTTCACCAAAGATTAACTACAGCATTTTACAACTGAGTACAGCCCAGAGATTAAACATCAATCTAGATGTTTGGCATTTCTTGGAGCATTGTATCTTAGGAAATTGTCTTCCATAGATTAAATTTAGCAGCTTTAAACAAGGTGCGAACCATCTACCCGTACAAATTTTGTACCTGGTTTCATAAAACTCGGTTCCAATATTCTTTCCTTTTTTCATCAATAAATTAAGCTGGCTCAAAATAGCCTACTCTTGGATGCTTTTCAAGAGCCTGCATATATCTTATTTTCGGTCATCAGGAGCATATTTTTGTTCAGTCCACAATTCTTTTTTGAAACATGCAAAAAAAATATTTAGCCTCATTATTAACATTGGGTCTGACATTAACAACCGTACCTGTAATGTCATCTCAAGCCCAAGAAACAATAACACCAAACTTGTATGAACTGCAAAGTCCACTGATCAAGGTTATTTATTCAAAAGGTAGCTTGGTTGGTAAGCCTTATCTAAACTATCAGGACAGAAAACAAACATTAAACTTTTCTGGAGACCAAATCCGAACTACAGAAACAGAAATTGGTACCCTGGTAACAGTGACTATTACTAAAACTGTAGATACTGGTTCTGTAACATTTAGCTTGCTTTTACCTGCTGTTAACTTAGGGACAAGCAAGCAAGCCAAAATAGAAACCAAAGGTATCACAACTGTGAACCTTTTTTCAACAATACCAGCCTTTAATCAAGGACAGAGACAGACATACACAGTTACCCCTTTGGTTGGTACAGCTAAATATGTCGCCTTTTAAAGTCGTCTTCCTGCAAAAATAATACAGCAGATTGCCAGTTGCTGAGGTAGAAACGATATTTGATTGTAGGGGCACTGGCACTGCCATGCCCCGAAGCGCGTACTTATTTACTTGAGAAAGTTAATATCTTGTTCGCTTAACTGATTTCCTAGATTAAGTCGCTTAAGAAGTTTATATAAATGGCTATTAGGCGAAGAATCATCATATTGAGTTGCTTTATATTGAGATTTTAAGGTTTTAAATTCTCTAGTTTTTTCTAAATTTTGAGCAATAGCAATTGTTTCAGTAAGTCCTTGCTGTTCCAACCATTTATATTCTGGCTCAATTATATTTTCATCTTTATTTAATTTATTTAATAATAGAAGACTCGATAGTGATGAATCTGGATACTTAGTAGCTTGGTATTTAGATTTCAAGGTAGCAAAGTCTTTTAAATGATTTTGTAAATCTTGTTTCACATTTGTAAACATAAGGCTAACAATAGCATTCAATATATATTTAATTTTAAGAAAAATAAAAAATATCAGTAATAGTATAAATACCAAAAAAATTAAGTAAAATTCTCTTGTAGAGTCTTGTAATGCCAATTTAAATAATCTTTGCGACACATCAAAATATTAGAGGGCATGGCAGTGCCAGTGCCCCTACAATCTGGCGCATTATTTTTTCCAATTGGTATAATATAGAGCATTTTTTATGTTGAATAAAAACAAAAAAGTAAGAGAAAAATATTTTTCTCTTACCCAAATTATCTTAAATATTTGCCGAGCCTCATGGATCAACTTGTGAACTATTCAATTTTTAATTCCGTGCATTAGTAGCAGCTTGAAATTTACGCCATTTCTCTCTTAATTGCTGCATATTAGGACTGTAACCCCCATAACGCCAGCTAACATAGGCTTGGCAGATTTCATCTATGATTTCTGCATTGGCTGGTGAATGATGTTGATAAGCGACTCTGGCATATTCTAGGGGTGTTTGTGCTGGATGTTTGCCTAAACCTTTTTTAGCTGTCCATTGCAGCATTTGTTGATATAGGCTTTCCATTGGTGATAGTTTTTTCAACCAGCGACGGTTTAGCCATTCGCGCCACTGTTCCCAACCTAACCAACAAAAGAAAGCTGTGGTAGTTGACAGAATTAAGCCAGTTAATACACCTAGCCAACCTTGAGAGAATAAAGCAAAAAACCAAGCGATCGCTCTAAAAATTCCTCTCAAAATTGTACCCAAAACATAATCAAACCAACCGCGAATCGGTGAGGGAACCCAACCGGCTACCCATTGCCAAAATTGACGCAAAACGCCAAATGTCTCGATATCTTCAATGGAAGGGGGTATCAAGGGATGATTGGGAATTGGATCGAAGGCAAACCAGCCATATTTAGGAAAGTATACTTCGGTCATGGCGTAGGCATCTGTGTTCTTTACCACATACATCCCCGTAAAGGGATTAAACTCACCAGGGCTGAATCCCGCTACTAACCGCGCGGGAATCCCGATGGAACGCAGCATGACTGTGAGTACTGTGGAATAATGATCGGGGTAACCGCCTTTATGTTTGAATAAAAAAGCTTCTACCAAGTCCTCTTTCTCACCAAGGTAGGGCAAATCTAAGGGATTTTCGGGGGTAAAGTAGTTTTGTTTTAAATATTGCGCCAGATACAAAGCCTTTTCATAAGGTGAATCTAGGCTTTTCAATGACTTGGCTACCCGTTCTCGATTGTAGTTAGCGAGAATTTCTTCGGTACGTTGTCTGACTTTATCGGCAATCTCTGGCGGGATTTGCAGATAATATTTTTTAATAGACTGAGGATATTTAGTCGCAGCTTTTCCTAAAGCTGTGCGATCGCGATATGGAACGTCGGAAACTACTGTATAGGTGAGTCCCTCTACTAATTCCACAGGCGATCGCAATCCATTCTCTTGATCCACAGCGATCATCGGTGTGGGAAAGTAAATTTCTTTAGGATAAGACAGCGCCGGAATCAAATTCGGTAAATCTGCAACTACTGTATAAGTTTGTACTATCTCTTGGCTTTTGCTATCAATTAACGGCGTGTTGAGATTGATTTGCCCATTCCAAGGCGATCGCCTCAGGGTGGTAACATCTTCATTACGAGAAATTTTCCAGCCTTTACCTGTATACTGGTCAAATGCCAAGACTCGCCAAAAACCCGCAGCCTGCGATCGCACTCGCATCACCACCTTGGGTTTCATTGCTCCCCGCAGGTTTTGGTTCATCTGGCTATTAAAGCCATAATAAAAATTACTATCTATAGTTCCTGGTTCGCCATTACCACCTTGGCCATTAGCAGTACCGCTACCACCTTGACCTTGATTATTACCTTGACGCACATAACCAGGATTAATAATACTACGTCCGGTAAAGTCCCCTTTCACGTTAATGTTAGAACTCATGGGAAAGGTGCGTAATTGATAGCCAGGTAATCTTGGCATGACAGCAAAAATTGCCAATCCCAGCGCCACGATAACAGCAAACAATAAACAATAAAAAGGTAAAAGAGAAGACAATTGTTTCCCTTTTACCTTTTGTCGTTTAAAGTTTAACTTCTCCAAGCCCAGTCTGGATCGGTAGTCTAATACTAAAGTTGGCAGCGCGATCGCCAAAAATAACAGTAGCACAGGCGCAAATGCTAAAGTTTGGCTCAGGGTTGCTGCCACTCCTAGTAAAATTAACCCAATGACAATTGAATAGCCCAAATCTTTACGACGGGGCGTATCAAAGCTATGAAGGATTTGCAGTTGAATCAATAATTCTGCCAAACCCAGCCTGGTATCATTTAATTCCCCTATCAAGCGAGCAAAAAAAGCACCCAGTGCAATTAACATGCCAATGGCAATGCAAAATTTCACACTAGTATTGCGATCGCGGCGACTGCGGTAACTCCAAATTGCACCCATGAAACTTACAGGTATCGCCCACAGACTAAATTGAGTCTCGCCTGCAATATCTGTCGCCACAATTCCCATAATTACTAAAGCTAGCACTAGCACTCGTAGGGAAATTGAATCTTCCACTGCTAAAAGCGGCGAACCCTGCTGATTTTGTCGCCGGTAGTTCTCTGCTACAGGTAGACGCCAAAACTGATTGATCCTGGATAAGTTAAACATTTAAAGTACGAGCACAGCGATGATGTAGAGGCGAAGGAAACAATGTTGGAGATGGAAACCAACTACCCTACCCTACTCTATGGAAACGCCTTTAGCGAAGGGGAATTCCCTGAGGAGCATAGTAATTAATTAACAATATGCCTACGGGAATCTACTTGTCTTGTGCTAGGTTCTACCAATCAATATATATTTGCGTAGGCTTCCTCAATACCGCTTGTCGAAAAAAAAAGATAAGTTTCAAAACCAGGAAATCATTAATTATCTATCGGCGTTTCTCAATATATAGTGCTAGCAGTGATGATGTGCTGATATTGCGGCCTATGTTGTTGGGGTAATTAAAAACACCAGGGGCTGTTGTTCAATTTCTGGGAAATCCACTTCTAAGGTATAAGTTTGATTGAATTGCTGGCAGTGTAATTCTACACTTAGGTCGCCTGAATTAGCCGATTGACCGACTGCTCTGGTACCTTGTCCTTTGAGGGTGAAAACTCCTTGTGTGGGTAATTTACCTGCGACGCGGAGCTTACCTGTTTGTCCCTGAGACTGATACTCTACTTTGAGTTGCAGCACACCTGCACTAGTCAGCCATTCTCTTTCCACCACTGGATTAGCCAGGGAAACTGGTATTGTCAAGTTATCTAATAGTTGTTTAGCTGCTATTAGGGATAACGCCATTTGTTGACTTTGTTCTAAATTGGCGTAATCGCGCTGAAGATCGGGCATAGTTTCCAAGGTTTCTGGAGATCGAACAGTTGTTCTCAGCACCAATCCAGCTATGTCATTTAAAGCTTGACCCTCGTTAGGGAATAAGTCCTCTACTACTTGGACTAATTTGGCTCCCAAGGGCAAGGAAGATGTCAACAAAACTTGACACTTTTCCAGCAATTGACGGAAAATGCTTTCCGGCAGAGCGATTGGTAAATTCAATTTAGACTGTTGCGCCACCCATCCCCAGGCGGGAACTAATACTAGCGATTGCTCGTCGGCGTAATCGGGATAGTCTAGTAATTGGGTTTCCCAAGGAAATAAAGGCGGCTGATTCTGAATTTGGAGTTGTAAACGACGTTTGAGGACAGCTTGAAAACGTTCTTGCACAGTAGGAATTTCTCCCAGTTGAAAGGTTTGGGGTTTTACTCCCGACTCTAGCTCACCACTAGTTGAGGTGGTAGCTTGTTTGAGAGGGTTGTCTACCCCGTCAATTTCCTGACGATCTACCGAGGACGACTCAAAGGTGATGGCATTATCTGCCAACACCCAAGATAGTAATTGGTGATGAAAGGATTCTGAGTCACTATTCATGAGTAGATGCACCCGATCCGGACACTAAAGAGTTACGAATTTCCCAAGCTTGTTCAAGAATTTTGAACCATCGTTTTTGTAATTGTGCCATAGACAAACCTAAAGTTTTAGCGATTTTTTCATCAGGTTGTCCTTGTTGCTTCAGATCCAGTAGCGATCGCTGTTTATCGTCTAGTTCTGCTGTATAAGCTTGCCACTGTTGCGGGGTTAAGCCTAAATTCGTCGGTAAGGAAGCTTCCAACCATTCATGGACTAGTTCCCAACGATGCAACAAGGCAAACCGAATTAAATGATATTTAAACCTCTGTTGTAAGTAATCCCTCTGACGAGGGGTTAAACCTAAAATGGATTCAATTTCCTGTGCGGAAAGATCTTGTAAGCGCAGAGTAAAGTAATCGGCACAATCGGTTTGTTGGCGCTGTTCTAAATAATTTAATAATTCTGTAATTACGACAGAGCGCAAGGTGTCTTCTTCTGGCTCTGGTTCTGCTTGCGTCGCCATTGCCGAACGCAATTGTTGTACGGCTGGCTCTTCCCAGGAACCATCAGGTTCGTTGGCACTACCTTCTGCCGCTTGTTCAATATCTACAGTCGTTTCTGGAGGTTGTTGTTGCGAGAAAGTTTGCGCTCGCAGGATAATCAGCTGCTGCTGACGCCCAGGTAAGGGAATGCGCCGCTTACCATAGCGTTCCGTAAATGCCATATATTCTGCCAATTCCAGCAGAGATTGGGGGCGATAGGCCATCGGCAGTTGATTTTCCCGGCGGAAAGCATTTAAGGCTTCCAAATAAAAACCTTGCAGGAAATCTTCAATGATCGTCAACCGCCCTTGATAACTCAATTGCCTCTGGGGAGGATTGATATAACGGTAGATAATCGCGCTTAAGGTGCTATGTAGTTCTACCCTACCCCGATTGGAACCCAGCTGATAATATCTCAGACACTGCTGTAGCCGATGTTTGGCTAAAGTCATGGCTGAGTTTTCCACAGAACCGGATGCTTGGATGCGTTTGCTTTCTTGGCAAATCCGGTAGACTTCGGCAGCAATACGTGTTGCCACATCGTGGCAATTTTGTTCCGAAGCTTTGGTTGATTGCTGAAGCTCCTTAAATAGGAGTTGAAATATCACCTCCACGCCGATAGAATTCTCTCCCTGAATAGTTGCGGTTGCGGCTGAATTCATAGTCTCTGTTTTTAAAAGACCCTAACATACTTAAACACAACCTGTACGACCGTGGGTGTTGGCTGGATGAATTTTGCGTATAAGCTAAACGCATACAATCCTGCATTCAGGATGTGAGCTAAGTTTATTATTCCCATTTGGAACGGGATTATTCACACTTGGTCTTAATGTTATAGCCATTACCCAAAAGCCGTGGACAAGTTATATGGATATAGACGCACAAATTCAATTGTTGATTGATAATGCACCCCAAGATGTTATAACACCACAAATTGTGGCAGCAATTGCCCCTGTTTTGCAGGCGATCGCTCATCAGTTACGTCACCCTCAGTATTATATTCTCCAAAGTTTGGATTCAGAGTGGGTTTTAACTACATTGAGCAATCGCGCCAACCGTAAATTAGCAAAGCGGGTGGTTTACGCTTTTCCTAGCTTACAAGATGCCACAGCTACTGCTAATGCTGGAGTTGAGGCGCAGATAACAGCAATTGCTATTCCTGTGACTCATATTTTGTTCCAACTAATGGCATTAGAACCAGTAGACAGTATAGTTTTTTTTGAGACTCCTGGCACAACTAAAAATGCCGTCGAGGTGTCACGCGCTGACTTACAAAAGCAAATTCAGAAACATTTACAAAAAAAGCGATCGCCAAATCAACTTCCCCCTGACATTGCGTAATGGAGCATGGGGCATGGGGCATGGGGCATTAAAAACAATTTTAGATTTTGGATTTGCGATTTTGGATTGTATTTGAATCTAAAATCTAAAATCCAAAATCTAAAATCTAAAATTCCTAGTCCCTAATACAGCCGACTTAAAACATAGTCAGCCATGTTAATTAAGGCTTGACGCGGTTCTGAGTGTGGGAGAACTGTCATATGCTCTGTTGCTAGTTTGGCATGGTGGGCGGCTAATTCTCGCGCTTTTTGGATGCCTTGACTTTCTTGAACTAATAAAAGTGCTTGTTCTAAATCTCCTTCTTGGGCAAATTCCCGTTCAATTAGCACTTCTAAATATGGTTTTTCCTTTAAGGCAAATAAAACTGGGGCGGTGAGATTACCACTTTTCAAGTCAGATCCGGCTGGTTTACCCAATGTATCTGTAGAACTAGTGAAATCTAAAATATCATCGACTATCTGGAATGCTAAACCCAGATGGCGTCCATAGTTATACAAATGCTGGGCATCTTCTGGGGAGACTTCGCTCAATAACCCGGCTGCTTTAGAACTATTGGCAATTAATGAGGCAGTTTTGTAATAGCTTTTGTTGAGATAAGTCTCAATGGAAGTATTCGCATCAAAGCGATTTAGTCCCTGCTGGATTTCTCCGGCAGCCAAATCCATAATTACTTCTGAGAGTAATTTTACCACTTCCAAGTTGTCCAAGTTTGCCAAATACCAAGAAGATTGGGCAAACAAAAAATCTCCGGCTAATACGGCAATTCGGTTACCAAACAAGCTGTGAACGGTTGGCACGCCACGACGCATCTGAGATTCGTCCACTACATCGTCATGCACCAAGCTGGCGGTGTGGATCATTTCTGTAATCTCCGCTAACCTTCGGTGACGCGGGGTAATGTCTTGTTCTAGCATGGTGGCTCGCGCTATGAGCAGAACGATCGCTGGTCTAATACGCTTTCCCCCAGCTCCAAATAAATGTTCGGCTGCTGCATAAAGTATGGGGTGGCGATTTCCAACTAGCTGTTTGAGATTATCTGCTAGTATTCGCAGGTCTGCTTCCACAGGGGTAAACAGGGAGGTGGCTGGGGTCATGGATGGGCGGACTCTGGCTTAGATTAAGAAAGTTTACATATCCTATACTCATTTTAAGATAACCCAGGTTCAGCGCAAAGTCTCGATCGGGGAATCCCTCAATCTCTCAAGCCCATACCCCAAGGCTTGAGGCTTTTCCAGAGATTTTGACAAAAATGATATTTTTTGTGTCATACTTGATTAACTATTTTTATAATTAAAATGTATTGTAAGTTACTGAAAATAATCTAATTATTTAAATCTAAATTTTTTAAGTATTTTTACTCATAAAGTTGTATTTGCTAGCTCGTTGGCATTCATTTGCTGAGTCTAGTTAACAACTATCAGGGAAAATACTTAGGTAACGATAATTAAGTATATTAAATGTATTGTTTGTAACAAGCTATTAATCTCTAGTTTCATTGATTTCTTAGCTTTTAGAAAGGTTTTAGCTACAAAACATCAATTTCCATAAAATATATTTTGTGATTTTTATTACATTAAAACTTATGTATAATTTTTAGTCATTTAACCAATTAATAACTAAGTATTTATCTCAGGGTGACTAATTTTTGCGAGTTCAGTTAAGTCCTTGAGAAAATTTCAAATTTAGCTGCGAAGATGGCTTAAAAGTCAGGAACCTTGTGTTACGCTAAGATCTAGGGATTTTAAATTTTTCAGATATTCACTCGCCAAAGTTAAATTGCCAATAGGTGATTTAGCATACAGCAGTTGTGAGTCAATACATAGTCGCTGTCAAATCAAGGAAGTAATTCCTGAATTTATACCGGCGACCTGCGAAACTTTTTGGTAGGAGCTAGGCGCTATCCTTCGGGGAAATGCTCGTTTTGTCTTGACATTGAGCGTTGGCGTTGCTTTTCTAAATTTTGTATTCGCAGCCAAACGCGGACTAGGTAGAATGCTGAGGAGCGCAGCAAGGGATTGCTATTTGGCAATTTAGCTTGCTCTGAAATGTATAGTCTGCGCCAATAATTTCCATAATAGAATCCGTTAGCCGTCGAGCGTTGTCACTCTACGGCGTAGTCTAGCATAGCAAATCACAGCCAACAACAATGAGCTTGTTTGGCAAAGGTTTTGCTGGGGTTATGAAATTGCATATTCGTTAGATAAAGGTGCTGGTAGAACGATGATGTACGGAAACATGCCTATGATGATTTTTATGTTAGCTGCTGGATATTTGTTCACTGTCTACCTACTGTTAGCATTAGCAAAGCGTACAGGTAAAAATACTGAGACTACAAATATTTCTTTTTCCTCTAAGGGAAAACACGAACAAGAGTTATCAGTAGCACCAAAGGTGAGTGAGGCTGTTAATAGTCAATAGTCAATGATGAATATTCAATGCGCAAGAGTCAACAGTCAAGACTTAACTGACTGTTGACTCTTGATTTATGGTTGGTTATCCCAAAAATTCTTGTTAGAGGTGGGAGACTTTAGCGTCGGTGAAGCAAACTTCTTCTACAAGGGGAGTATAGCCTAACCACTGCAATCCTGATTGAGCAAATTGCTGACCGCAGCCGCTAACAGCAAAGCGAGTGGGTAATGGCGGATGGGTATTTCTTAAACCCAGGATGTCTAAATCTTGAGCACAAGCCACGACAACATTCACCGCCGGATCTACGAGTTTAACATGAGCAGGAAGAAGCGATCGCAGTACAGGTGCTAAGTGGGGATAATGGGTACAGCCGTAAACTAATGTATCGATTTGTTGCTGGAGTAACGGCTCTAGGTAAGAACGTGCTACTTCCATAGTATAAGGGTCATGAATTCGGTTTTGTTCAATTAAAGGCACAAATTCGGGACAACCTACCTGCCAAACTTGAACATGAGGATCGATTTCTAGTATGGCTTGCTTATAGGCATTACTTTTAGCTGTGGCTGGAGTAGCAATCACCCCAATCCGCTTACCTTGTTCTACAGCCGCTTTTGCACCAGGGAGAATCACACCCAGAATTGGTAAGTCAAATTCCTCGCGAACGATATCTAAGGCTAAAGCAGAACTGGTGTTACAAGCCATAATCACCATTTTGACCTGTTGCTGTTGCATCCAGGTCAGAATTTCGCGGACATACTGTAAAATTTCTGCTTGAGAACGAATGCCATAGGGTAATCGAGCTGTATCTCCAAAATAAATAACAGATTCCTTAGGAAGTTGCCGATAAACTTGTCGTAATACCGTCAAACCACCAACGCCGCTATCAAAGATCCCAATAGGCGCGCGTTGGGGTTCTTGTCCAGAAAAATTATCAAGATTGCCTTCAAAAATGGAAGATGAATACACGGGCAAATATGGGTTGAGGTTTTTTGAACTAAGATACAGGATTTAGTGGGTTAATGGTCAATGGTCATTGGTCATTAGTTATTTGTGAGATTAAATATCAGTATAAAAAAGAATTTCCAAAGCCTTATTCTGTCTGGATGATTAATGGGTGAATTTTGAATTTTGAATTGATACTTTAGATGTCAGTAGGGGCGGGTTTATGCGCGATCGCCATTTATCGGAGAGAATATCTGTAAACCCGCCCATACAGTTATCCTCCTCTCCCGACTATTTATATCCGTTTGAGGTATTTGAGAATACCATTGGCGATCGCTTCAGCCATGCGACTTTGGTATGCTGGATTACCTAATCTCGGATTGTCTTCTCGACCAGTCATATAGCCAGTTTCTACCAAAATTGAGGGCATAGAGCTTTTTCTGAGGACGTAAAATCTGGCTTTACGGGTTCCTCGGTCTTTGATGGTACTGATACTGTTGAGAATTGTATTGCGGACTGTTTCAGCTAAAGCATAACCACTGTCGTAATAATATACTTCTAGACCATTGACATCAGAACGGTTATCAACAGAATTGGCGTGAATGCTGACAAACGCAGTCGCATTGACTCGCTCGGCTATATCTACCCTTCCCTGAAGTTCGACAAAAAAGTCAGCATCTCTGGTGAGGACAACTTGTACGCCATTCCGTTCTAAAATTCTCGCAACTTGAATTCCAATCGGTAAAACTACATCTTTTTCTAGCAAACCACCTAAACCCGGTGCGCCAGAGTCTTTACCACCATGTCCAGGGTCAATCACTACTAATAATTTACCTCTGGGTACTGTTGGGCTGGGGCCTGGCTGGGATACAATCGGAGGATTGTCTGTGACGGGGTCTGGTAATTGTCCTTGATTTGGTAGTGGTAGTGGCGGTAAAACTACAGGGGGAGTTCTAGGCGCTGTAACTGGACGCGATCGTTGTAATTGTAGAGCTATTAGCTGACTACCAACTTGGTTGAGTTCGCCAACTTGTACCCCAGCTGCTGGTTGAACGTAAACAACTACAGTATTCGGTTCTTGGGGTTGCAGTCTCACCCTCAGAATAGGGCTACTAGCGTCTAAGGCTGGCCCGGTGACTCTGGGAGACAATTTAGCATTGTTAATGGTGATGCGAAATAGACCACTTGTTCTATCCCATCCACCTGTAGCTGATAACTGTTGATCGGCACGAATCAACAGTTGAGTCCCATTTCCACCGAGTTCGATGGCTTGAATTGTGGCTGGAGAGTCGGTATTAGAATTTACAGGTTCCTGATTATTATTTCCTGGTAATCGCACCACACCACTGTTGGGTAAAAGCACAAAACCCCCCATAGTACTGCTAAGAGCACGCCAATCGGGGCTATTGCTGTCTACCCGCATGGTCATGCGTACTACAGGGGTTTGTGATGACAATTGGCTAAAGATAATCCGATTGACACCATAGCGGTTAATCAAGACATCACGCTGCTGTAGTTGTGGGGATAAAGAAGCGCCTGTAATATCAACATTAATAGCTTTGCGATCGCTTGTGCGATTGACTTGAATTTTCGGGGTACCACCGCTAGTGCGGATGAAAAATCCATCACCTGTTACCCGTAAGTTCTCAATTTGTGTTGCCCCAGTAGCTGTGTTAACTGCGGTGCGGTCATTGATAGGGGTAATCGGCCCGGTTTTAACTACGTTGTTATAGACATTATCTGGTGGGATTGGCGATGTATTAGAAGGAACTACCACCCCCGATCTATCTGGTTGTGGCCTGTTAGCATCAGCTAAGACTGCTACCTGCTCAGGTTTGGGATTGGGTAATTTTACTGACCAACGGCTGGCGCTAAGACCTGTAAATTTTACCTGTTCCGGGTCTAGGGTATAACCGGGAGCTAGTTCAACCACAATGCGGGTTGTTTCTGGGTCAAATTGACCGACACGCACTGAGCGAATCGCACCACCTATAGACTGGCTGACTTGAGGACGCCCAAATACAGTTTGTGGTAAATCAATTACCAAGCGAGTGGGGTTGAAGATGAGCTGTGCTTTAGGTTGCACGCCACCTGCGGTGTTGATTTCTAATACATTTTGATTGGCGTCAAAACGCCAAGATTCTAGTCTCGCTGCAAAAACCGGCGACGACAATATGAGGATCGTTCCAAAAGTACCGGGTAGTAACCAGTGTAATTTCACAATTTTTTCTCCTAATTCGTATTTATGGCAGCCTTTCGGCTATTAAAATGTCGTTTGTTCCTCACACCGTCACCGCCCACACTAGAGATGGAATGCAGCAAAACATTTCTCGCTGGGATTAAATACACAGCTAATGGCGTAAGATTTTAACATATCTTTGTAATTCTGCCATGCTGCAAGCATTGCTAATTTTTAGCGAAGAAATTGTCAAGGTACACCAAAAAAATCACTAAAATTAAGCTGATGTAATCAATCCAAAATTGCTGTTAATTTGTTTTGATTGCTAGTAGTTAATGCACCGAGTGTAAAAATAAAACTATTATCAACTAGGTTTTTTAGGTTGGTGACAGCTACTCTTTAATATTTAGAAAAATATTGATGAATGGGTGTGCCGAGCAGTACAGATGAGATTAATTTCCTCTGAAATAGAGGCTGTATTTTATAATTTTTTTGCAGCAATAATGTTGTGGGGCATTGGGCATTGGGCATGGGGCATTGAGAATTGGAAGGAAGACAAGGGAAGGAAGAAAAATCAGTCTTAACTATTAACCCTTGACTACTGACCACTGACCACTGACTACTGACTACTGACTAAAAACATCTATTTTCATAATTTTACTGGGTAATTTACTGATGATTTGATGAACCCTGATGTGGAAGAAAATAAGTAACCTTTAAGTGAAATTACTCAAAAGTTACTACTTATTTTCTTATCTTTGTCGTAAGTACTGGAGAATACCGCGAGCGATCGCTTCTGCCATTTGATTTTGATAACTTGAAGTTTTTAAATTGGCAACATCTTCCCGACCCGTTAAATAGCCGGTTTCTACCAAAATCGAGGGCATAGAACTTTTTCTCAGCACATAAAATCTGGCTCGTCTGACATTTCGGTCTCTGACATTCAGGCTTTGGAGAATGCTGTGATGAACGATGCGAGCTAAACCTAAACCGTTGTCATAGTAGTAGGTTTCTAAACCACTGACTTCGGGACGCCCCGCACCGGCGGAATTGGCATGAATACTCACAAATACACTGGCGTTTGCTCTCTCAGACATTTCTACCCGCCCTTGTAGGCTGACAAAATAGTCAGAGTTTCTGGTCATAATTACTTGCACGCCATTTTGTTGCAGAATTTCTGCCACTCTTCTACCAATGGGTAGGATGATATCTTTCTCCCGCACTCCACCAATGCCAATCGCTCCTGAGTCTTTACCACCGTGACCGGGGTCAATAATAACTACAGCGCGGCCAAAATTTCTGGGACGGGTACCAGGCTGAGATCCAGGTGGCGGATTAGGAATGCTGGGATCTGGCAATGTGTTCCCAGGTGATGGCAAGGGTGGTAACCCTATTGGAGGTCTAACTTGGGAAGAACGCTGTAATTGCAGTGCCAAAAACCCGTTATTTTGGTTGAGTTCGCCAATTCGCACTCCCGCAGCAGGTTGGATGAAAACAACTACAGTATTTGATTCTTGGGGTTGCACTCTTACCCGTAATACTGAGCTATTAGCATTCAATGTTGGCCCAGTGACTCTAGGCGCTAGTTTGGCATTATTAATGGTGATCCGAAATAGACCGCTTGTTCTATCCCACCCAGATGTGGCTGATAAAGCTTGGTCGGCGCGAATCAACAGTTGGCTACCATCACCACCAAGTTCTATGGATTGAATTGTTGCTGGTGAGTCGGTATGAGAATTTTCTGGAAATTGATTATTTTCCGGTAATCTGACTATACCCTTGTTGGGCAGAACCACAAACCCGCCCACGCTGCTGCCGCTTGCTCGCCAATCGGGGCTATCGCTATTTACCTGCATGGTCATCCGTACCACAGGTGGTTGTGATTGCAATTGGCTAAAGGTGATG
This sequence comes from Calothrix brevissima NIES-22, assembly GCF_002367995.1. Taxonomy (GTDB): domain Bacteria; phylum Cyanobacteriota; class Cyanobacteriia; order Cyanobacteriales; family Nostocaceae; genus Aulosira; species Aulosira brevissima. The sequence goes on along the minus strand of NZ_AP018207.1, from coordinate 5,025,822 downwards.
CGATTGACACCATAGCGGTTAATCGAGATATCGCGCTGCTCTAGTTTGGGAGATAAAGCTGCGCCGGAGATGTCGATATTAATTGCTTGGCGATCGCTTGTGCGATTAACTTGAATTTTTGGGTTACCACCGCTAGTGCGAATGAAAAACCCATCACCTGTCACTCGTAAGTTCTCAATTTGAGTTATCCCAGTAGCAGTGTTGACAACTGGGGTAAATTCAGGTTTAGGTCTATTACCCGGATTGGTTGTAACGGCGTTGTAAACATTATTGGTAGGTGGTTGTGATTTCACTACTTCTGGTCTAGGTAATTGCACTAGCCACCGACTAGCACTAAGACCCGTAAATTTTACCTTTTGGGGGTCTATGGTATAACCAGGCGTGATTTCAATCACTATGCGAGTTGTTTCGGAGTCAAATTGACCCACACGAATCGACCGAATCGCCCCACCTACTGTTTGGGTTACCTGGGGACGCCCAAATACAGTTTGTGGCAAATCAATCACCAAGCGAGTGGGATTGAATATAAGTTGTGCCTTTGGTTGGACACCACCAGCCGTATTAATTTCTAGTTGATTTTGGTCGCTATCAAAACGCCAAGATTCTAGCCTTGCTGCTAAGGTTGGTGACGATAGCAAGCAGATAGTCCCCAAAGTACTAGGTAGTAACCAGTGTAGTTTTACAGCCATTTCTCCTAATTCGCATTCATGGGAATAGTCAATATTTCAAGATATTGGCAAATTGTCACACTTTCACCACCAAAATTTAGCTGTTGTTGCCTGCTGAAAGTTTAGCGCCATCAGCACAACATGGTTAACAATGTATAAGTTTACACGTTTATGGCGCTGCGCTTGTTAGTTGTCAGGAAACGCCATGAATATATTCTCTTGGTTCAGGCAAGAAAAAACTGATTTTTTCCGGCGGGTGCTGGGTAATCCCTAATTGGGCGAAACTTGCCGAAAGTGGCACAATAAAATCGCAACAACCTGGAAACCGATCGCATTCCGAAGGTTGATTGTCATCATAAAAAACTAAAATTGACAATCTTAGGGGACGGCGTCAGCGAGTGAGAAGTTTCCTAGTATCGCCGCTAAATCCCTAGATACTTCGGAGAATACTGACACAGAATGCTCAACAACCAATCTGTTAGCGATCGCAATTAGTAACTGAGTTCTGAGCAATAATGATTCAGAACTCAGTCTTAATCTACCTCAAGGTAAAATCAACAGGGGGTTTCTACCCAAGGCGGATCGTTAACTTTCGCGTAAATCAGTTTCCGACTCCAGCAACGCAGGTTTTTCTATGGTTAAAGATGGTGCAGCACCATCTAAAATTAGATTCTCTGAGTCTGTTGCTGTGTCTGTGTCTGGAAAGACAAACCGTAACAAGGGAGGCGCTAAAAAGGTTGTCAAGATTACCATCATGATAATTGCTGCACCTAGCGGTTTAGAGAGGACGCCACTAGCCGCACCAACACCAGCAAATACTAATCCAACTTCACCTCTGGGAATCATCCCCACACCAATTGCCAACCTGTTGATTTGTGGTTGACCAAACACCGTTAAGCCCGTAATCACTTTACCGAGAATGGCGACTAAAATCAGGAAAGTTGCCATCACCAAACCTTCACGATTGCTAGGAATAGCTGGGTTTAATACGCTTAAATCTGTTTTTGCCCCAACGACAACAAAGAAAATGGGGACTAACATATCAGCGACAGGAATCACTTGCTTTTGCAGTTCTTTGCGCTTATCTGTTTCTTCCAAAACCAAACCAGCAGCAAAAGCACCGAGAATTGCTTCTAATTGAATCACCGCCGCCAGATATGCCATTACAAAGGCAAAGATAAATGCTGGGATAATCAATTCACCTCTGGTTTTGAGGCGATCGACAATGGCGACAAAAGACTTATTAAAAACATTGCCCAGTAGAATCGCACCCAGTAAAAAAGCAGTGGCACTAATAATGAGATAAATGACTTTAGTTACATCTACTTCACCATCTTTCGCCAAACTCGCCACCACTGCTAACACAATAATTCCCAGTACGTCATCAATTACCGCCGCACCGAGAATAATCTGTCCTTCTTTAGAATTGAGACGACCAATTTCTGAAAGTACCTTGGAAGTAATACCAATACTCGTAGCCGTCAAAGCCGCCCCAGCAAAAATTGCTGGTACAGCACCCACACCAAATAAAGTCATTAATCCAACAGTACCCGCAGCAAAGGGTGCTACTACCCCTACTACCGCCACAATAGTAGCTTGGATGCCAACTGCCATTAGATCTTTTAAGTTGGACTCCAAACCAATCTCAAATAGCAGGATGATCACGCCCAATTCTGCTAAAACCGAAATTACCTCTGATTGCGCTGTAAATACGCTATCAGCCGCTTGTGGGCTTAATCCAGCAGTGCTTTGCAAGAAAGAAATAATTAAGGAACTAGAACTATCTGTACCAGCTTCAGGAAATACCAAAAGGTGTAAGACAGAAATACCAACGATTACACCACCAACGAGTTCGCCTAAAACAGGCGGTAAACCAACTCGATTGGATAACTCCCCACCAACTTTGCTAGCGAGGTAGATGACTACTAAGCTCAATAGTACTGCTGCGACTACCATTGAGCTATCTGCTGTTTCTGTTGTGCTTGCCAGCAGAGGAAAAGAGAAGTTGATTGCATTTAAAAGCTGCATTGGTTCTGTGAAAATCCTTCTCTTTAATTTTTACCCTTTTATCCAACGTAACTTTTTGGAGATTTTTGCGAAATTGCCATGAAATCGAGATATTAATTGGTGCTATTTGTCAACCGCATTAGGTGTTACCCAACTAAATGCAGATATTTCCCACCTAAGAACCAATGCCCAATACCCAATGACGCCACTTGCTACCCTGGGGGAACGCTTCCAGCGAACAAGTCGGGAAACCCGCCCAATGCAGTGGCTCCCCAATGCCCAATTTTTTCAGTTTCCAAAAATGTAACCATCTGTATTTTTGACTTGAGCAATGTCACAGTAGGAATACACAAATCGTATCTATTCAATTGGTGTCAATTCGGGAGAATTGTGCAAATCTCTTGATGGCGGTTAACTATTAACAGTTGACCGTTCAATGACAATTGCTTAGATATACCATGACAAACATCTCTAATTAATTATTCCGAGGAGTGCACATCTTATGTCTAGAGCCGCTTTATCCGGTTCCCAATTTCGTATTGGTAAATTTTGGCAAACTTTACCTTTAGCAATGCTTGTCTGTGTAACTTTTATGCAGCCTGGATTGGCACAAGAAAAAGAAAAATTATGGCGCACACTTACTGTTAGCGGTAGGGGTATGGAATCAATTCCGACTACTTTATCTTTAGTCAGTTTGGGTGTAGAAATTCAAGGTAAAACAGCCCAAGAAGTACAAGAGGAAGCCGCCCGTCGGTCAGCAGCCGTGGTAGCTTTACTTAAGAGCCGGAATGTGGAAAAGTTGCAAACTACTGGTATCCGCTTGAATCCAGTTTATAGTTATACGAATAATGTGCAGCGAATTACTGGTTATGCGGCTAGCAATATTGTCAGTTTTCGGATTGCTACAGATAAAGCCGGTACATTATTAGACGATGCGGTAAAGGCTGGAGCAACACAAATTAATGGTATTAGTTTTGTGGCTACTGATGAAGCGATCGCATCTGCTCAAAAGCAAGCACTCAAAGAAGCCACCCAAGACGCCCAAGCTCAAGCTCAAGCTGTGTTTAGTAGCTTAGGTTTGAATTCTAAGGAAGTGGTAAGTATTCAAATCAACGGTGCTAGCGCCCCACCACCTTCACCTGTATTAATGCGTTCTGAAGCTTTCAAAGGTAATAGTGCAGATGTCTCTACCCCGATAATTGGTGGCGAACAGCAAGTAGAAGCATCGGTAACTTTGCAAATTAGTTATTAGTCAATAGTCCAAGGTCAATAGTCAATAGTCAATAGCATCAGACTGTTGACTGTTGACTGTTGACTGTTGACTAAATATTTAGAAATTTTCTGGCGAAAAATCTCCTCCGCCCCCTTCATTATCGCGCTTGGAACCTAATAATTCTAGCTGGTCTACTCGAATGACGGGCATAGAACGGCTGGCTCCGGTTTGGCGATCGCTCCATGTGTCAAACTTGAGTGAGCCTTTAATGCCAATTAAGCTACCTTTGCGTACATAATTACCCGCAATTTCTGCTGTTTTATCCCACAATTCTAAGGTGAACCAATCAGGCTCATCTCGATTTCGCGATCGCCGATTTACTGCTAGTGTCAATCGACACTTCACACTACCTGACTCAAAATATTTAATATCTGGGTCGCCGCCTACACGACCAACAAGGGTGACAATATTAATACTCATGGGTTTCCCTTTCAGTACATACGTACTTATCTATCTTGAATTCCATCATAGCGAATTGTGAAACTATTGAAAATATGTTAAAGATTTAGCAATAAACTTGTATCGAAAAATGATACAAAATACTAGAGAGAAAGTAGAAAACTATACGGATATATTGTTGCACTCAAAGAAGATCGAAAAATATTAGGCTCAAAGCCAGTAAAGATTCTCAAAAAATCTCTCAAAAAATAGCTATCTTTACTGGACTAAAGAACAAAAACGTAATAAAATCCAGCACGATTAACTCTAACCGTCGTAGTCATCAAGTATCGCAAATAGGGGGCGTAGGACGCGTGGGTCTTTTCAGGAACTTTCGCTCATCGTGGGATATGGGTATCGACCTCGGTACTGCTAATACCCTCGTTTATGTATCAGGTAAAGGTATTGTACTCCAAGAACCTTCGGTAGTAGCTATCGATCAAAACGAAAAGATTGCACTAGCTGTGGGTGAAGATGCTAAAAAAATGCTCGGTAGAACACCAGGAAATGTGGTTGCTCTTCGTCCTTTGCGCGATGGGGTAATCGCTGACTTTGACACAGCCGAGCTGATGTTAAAGAGTTTTATTCAACGTGTTAATGAAGGTAGGTCATTGATTCTACCACGAATTGTCATTGGTATTCCCAGTGGTGTCACAGGGGTAGAAAGAAGAGCTGTCATGGATGCAGCTTCCCAAGCTGGAGCCAGAGAAGTTTATTTAATTGATGAACCAGTCGCCGCAGCCATTGGTGCAGGATTACCAGTAGCCGAACCAACTGGTAACATGATTATTGATATTGGTGGTGGTACTACAGAAGTTGCAGTACTCAGTCTCCAAGGTACAGTACTGAGCGAGTCAGTCAGAATTGCAGGCGATGAACTCACAGAAGCAATTCTGCAATATATGAAGAAAGTTCATAACTTAGTGATTGGAGAACGGACTGCTGAGGACATCAAAATTCGCATTGGTTCTGCCTATCCCACCAATGACGATAATGATTCCATGATGGAAGTCCGGGGCTTACATTTACTTTCTGGTCTACCACGGACTGTGACAATTAAAGGCCCGGAAATTCGTGAAAGTATGCTCGAACCGCTATCAGTAATTATTGAAGCGGTGAAACGCACATTAGAACGGACACCTCCCGAACTCGCAGCCGATATTATTGACCGGGGTATTATGCTGGCTGGTGGTGGTGCTTTACTCAAAGGTATAGATACGCTGATTAGTCATGAGACAGGTATAGTTACACACATCGCTGCCGATCCTTTATGTTGTGTGGTTTTGGGAACAGGTCGTGTTTTGGAAAACTTCAAGCAACTGGAACGGGTATTTAGCGGTCGTTCTCGAAACATGTAGCAAAAATATTAGATATTGAATTCTAGATATTTAGAATTCAATATCTGATATTGGGTTTTATATAGATACAACTAAATAAAACTGAAAATTTCTCAAATTATATAAACATATAAAAATTAAGGTATGGATAGATGGTGTTACTACGTCGTTGGTGGGATCGCAAAAGCTTACAGCTAGGATTAGTTGCTTTGGCATTAGGTAGCGCTTGGGTATTACGGGAAACCCAAGGTGCTTTGCTGCTAGAAATGTACCAAGTAATTACTCGTCCAGCACAAATGTTACAAGCCGGGCCAACCCCTGAAGAACGCCTCAGAGATGCCCGTTCATTAGAACTACAAGCGCGAATTGTAGATTTAGAAAGTCAAAACAAAAAGTTACAAAACTTGTTGGGTTATGTCACCAAAGAACCAGTTGCATCACGCCCAATTCCCGCGCGGGTATTAGGACGCAGTGCCGATCATTGGTGGCAGCAAATTACCTTAGATCGGGGTAGTAATTCGGGAATTCAAGCAGGGTTTATTGTCAAAGCGGAAGGTGGGTTAGTCGGTTTAGTAGAAAGCGTGACGCCGAATACTAGCCGGGTGTTACTGATCAGCGATCTCAAAAGTCAAGTGGGTGTAACAATTAGCCGGACATCGGCTAAAGGTGTTTTGCGCGGCGATTCTTCAGCTGAGGCTGTGTTGGAATTTTATGAAAAAGTTCCCAATGTGAAGGTCGGGGATTTTGTCTCTACATCAACTTACAGTCAAAGGTATCCTTCAGGTGTAGCAGTAGGGAGAATTAAGTCTCTAGATTTGAAGAAACTACCTGCATCGATTGCCAAAGTAGAACTTTTCCCGCCAATTAGGTCTTTAGATTGGGTGGCTGTCTACCCCAAACCAGAAGACCCGATTCCAGAAGCAGAAAATTCCCAACCGCCAACTAACCCACAACCGCAAAAGTCGAATTAAATTCCCTCCAAGTTTTGTAACACCATGAAGATCCCTGTATTGACTGGTCGCCGCCCAAAAAAATCAAAATCACCTGCGCGGAGAAAATCGCGAATCCAAATTCCGCCGATCGCGCGTTGGCATCCGCGTACTCGTCAGTTTGTGGATTGGGGGGTGACAGTTGGATCTGTGTTGTTATGTTTGTTAATGTTGCCTACCCGTATACCAGGGATGGAGTTATTAGGGATCGGGCCTAATTGGTTGTTAATTTGGGTAGTAGCTTGGAGTGTGAAACGCCCTGTATGGTCTGGGTTATTGGCAGGTATAGTTATGGGGTTACTTCAAGATGCTATGACCGCGCCACACCCTACCCATGCTTTATCTCTGGGGATTGTGGGTATGTTGACGAGTTTGCTGCAAAAGCAGCGTTTCATTGAGGAAGACTTTATTTCCATCGCTTTAATTGTGTTTGCAATGGCGTTTATCTGCGAGACTATTTTTGGCTTAGAGTTGACTTGGGCAGGCGATCGCAAAGCTGAATATATTTGGACATATTTTCAGCGTGTCGCCCTCGCTTCTGCCATTCTCAGCAGTTTGTGGGCACCTGTAGTTTATTATCCGCTCAATCGTTGGTGGCAAGAGATGAAGTTATTTGAGCAACCTTGAAATTGCTTGATTTAATCACAAAACAAAGCCTGCAAAAGCAGGCTATTTTTATGTATATTCAAGAATAATTGGCATAAAGTGTACTTATTTAGGAAGGCTTATGGAGGGGATCAAAATTCAGCAGACTGCCCAGCAAGCATTTGACTACCTGGCTCAAGGATGGGCAACAGGGAATTTTCAACCCTTTATTGAGATGCTGGCAGATGAGGTGATATTCTGGCTACCGGTTGGTCAGCAGCGAGATACACCTTTTGGTTATGAGAATAAGCAGCAGCTAATTGCCAGATTCCAGGCGCGTGCAGAGAGGGGCGATCGCCTAATTTTTAGTCCACCCAAAAGTATTATCAGTAATGATACTACTGTGGTAGTTGAGTTTGAAACTCAGGGTACTATTCACAATCAGCCGTTTACAGGAAATAATGTCATTTCCTTTGATATCCAAGATGACAAAATAACCGTCATTCGCGAGTATTTTGGCGAAATAGATTAAGCGCTATAGTTAAATCTGCTGCTTGCCAACCCAAGTAACTTTTTTACTTACACTAAAGCCATCTTCAATGGTGTGGTCTTCAAAAGAACCTACTCTTGATTGAATCACAATCCAGCACAAATCCTCTGTATCTGAAGTATTTCGCAGACATCTTTCACCTTCGGGATCTACTCGCACAACAGTTCCTTCTCCTAACGGAAACACAAAATCATCAACTTGAAATTTGCCTTCCCCGCGAATAAAGATGTAAATTTCTTCATTTAGGCGATGCTTGTGATAAAAAGGTACTGATTTTTTGGGTGCGAGGTTGTTCACCGAAATTTCTGCACTGGTGAGATCGAGTATCTGGTTGAGAAATACCTTACCCTCTACTTTGATCGGGAATTTTGGGGTTTCAAAGGTAAATTGCCGTAATTGCGAAAACGATCCCAAATCAGTCACAGCAAAGTTTTTGCCAGTTCTAGCAGTTGGTGAAACTTGAGTCATTGTTATCTCTTTAACTTGTAACTTGCAACTTGCAAGCTAATATAGCAAAACTCACTTGTAAAATGCAAGTAAGTCGTAAATGTAGTTTTAGCAATGTCTCAATCTCGCCGTTCACCTTGCCCAATTGCTTGTTCGCTGGATTTAATAGGCGATCGCTGGACGCTGCTGATTATTAGAGACATGCTATTCTTTAAAAAACAACGCTTTGACGAGTTTTTGGAGTCTCCTGAAGGCATTTCTACCAATATTTTGACAAATCGCCTAAAATTTCTCGAAGAAGCAGGTTTAATAGAGAAACAGCCCTACAGCAACCATCCTCGGCGAATGAACTATCAATTAACCGAGCGAGGAAAAAGCCTTCGTCCTGTACTGAAAACCATGATTGCTTGGGGACTGAAGCATATTTCGGATACAAGGATTCCTGATGATGAGTAGTAACGGGGCAGGGAGCAGGGGGATGTCAAAAATATTGTTGAGCGATCGCAGATATTATGAAGAAATTGGAGAGCGCGATCGCTGTTTTTCTCGGTAACTGCGGGGTGTTTGTTTTGTCCAGCGTTTAAAGGCACGATGAAAGGCGCTAGGTTCAGAAAATCCTATTGACATATGAATCAATAGTCACTGTCAGCCACACAAATTCCCTTACATTTAATGCCGTTTGTCGCTGTACGCAAACAATGGGGACAAAGAATTTTTTCGGTTTCGGGTACGAGATTAGTGCTGGTGCTTGTTTGTGGTTTTTCTTTATCGGTTTGAAGGCTCACGGTTATCGCGGTAAGTTAACTAAGTAAAGCTTTGCATAAAATCCTGGCTGATTGCGGGGGGAAATTTCAACGCAAACGCATAGGCGCTTCGCCTTACCGTAGGGTAGGGGCGCAAAAGTAGGCGCTGAGGTGCGCAGAGAATGAGCTATGAATTAATGAAATTGTTGTACTAAGAACAAATGACAGCCTCAGCCAGTTAGCTTTGATTTCGCTGACTTACTTAAGACTGCTTAAGAAGATGCTTAATCATATTGTCTTTAACCATTAACTGCCGTAGTACTTCTAAAAGCAATTTTTGTGATTCTTCCTGGCTTAATGCTTTAATCTGTTCTTCGTAAACTTTGAGGTTGAACTTCTGTTCTAAATTAAGGTCTATCGGCATATCCATAGGTTTGACTCTCTGGTGTGTCGAAATATGAGTTTGATTATTCTGCTGCAAATTAAGTTAACAAAAGTTACATAGTCTTGACAAGTGGGTAGTTTTAGACGTTAGCGAATAAACGAATTTGTCATTTGTCATTTGTCATTTGTCCCCCTTGTCCCCCTTGTCCCCCTTGTCCCCCTTGTCCTCCTGCCCCCTGCCCCCTGCCCCATGCCCCATGCCCAAAATCTCTAACTCAGGATGGCTCTAGCAGTTTTATAATTAACTATGATTGGGTTGCTCAACTTGTTGTTTGGAGTTAGCGTTTGATTTATGGATGCAATGGAGTTTTTTCAACTAAGTACAGGTAAGTGGCGATCGCAACGCACGACTCACCACTTAGCTTTTAAGCGTTCTGAAGCTGGGGAATCAAATATCTTGGTTGAAGCGCTGGGAGCCGATCATCCAAAAGTGATTGAAATTTGCGAACTTCATCAAGTTGACCCCAAGCTGGCTATCGGTGGTGCTTTTGTATCTTGGCAAGGTGCAATGGGCTGGGATCGGGAAGATGAAAACCATGAAGGTTCGACTGTCTTCTCGCTGATTCCTGATGCCGATAACCCCCGTCAAGGCTCGTTGTTGCGCGAACGGGGTTATGCGGAAATCGTTCCTGTAGCTGGGCGCTATGAAATGGATGATGAGGACGCTTTAGTTCTGATCACCGAGTACGAAACCATGAGTTCTATTGAGAGATTCTGGTTTGTTAGCCCTAGCATCCGGATGCGTACCAGTACAGTCAAAAGATTTGGTGGTTTTAGTACCGCTACCTTCTGTACAGAGTTCCGAGTAGGAGATGTTTCAGATGCCTCTAATTCCCATGAGGCTGATCTCTCAAACCAGAACCCCGAACAGATAAGCAATGCGACCGAATCAACAGAATACTTCTCACTCTTTGGTTGGTAAATTAATCGTCACCACCAGTACCGATCCATTTACACGAGGGCTAGATTATCTTTATGGAGTGAGGAGTCTAGCCCTCGATGCAGAGATGATTGATGTGGTTTTTGATACAGAAAACCGCAAACCTCTGTGTGTGTGGATTGGCGAGCATATTGAGGCGGTGAACGCAAAACTCGAAAACTATCTTCAGGCTTGCCACGATTGTTTTCATCCTTGGGAACAACCTGCGATTCAAATTTTTGCAGCGCCAATTGCGCAGTCTTTTCGTATTGATGGCTTGTGCAATCTGCAAACAAATCCGATTACCATCCTGATTGATGTGGGAAGAGTAGTACCAGCTGACTGGCTGCTCTTAGTTATCCATGAATATGCTCATGCTCATGCGGGTTCCCCAGGACACCACGAAAAATATGCGCGATCGCTCTCTCACCTCTGCTTAGGATTAGGGATTGCGCCTCCTGAATCTATTAAGGAATCTCAGCTGCGATTTTATCCTGATTACCGCCCCACTCAGAATCCCTTAGCTTTTTGGCGGGGAGAATCAGCAGTTAGTTATTAGGGACTTCCAAGTCAAAAAATATTCCATTGCTATTGTTAACTGTTGACGGTTCACAGTTAACAGTCAACGGTCAACAGTCAACGACTTTAACGGAATAATTTATTTGTTGGAGTTCTCTTAACAGTCAGACTGTTTGTAGCATTCCAGATTAATTACGAATTATGAACCACGAATTACCAATTATTCTGGATTGTTAAGAAATACTGCTTTCTCCCGCAATTTGCAAGGTGAATTTCTGACACAGGCTTATTCTGTATTTTGAGATTCCGAATCTGGATAGCAGTTAAATGACTGCGAATTAGAAGCTGTGGCGATCGGGTGCGACTAACTCGATTCACCAAAGCCGGAATTTTGCATGTCAGCTTACAGCATAGAGGTATTTATCATGTCAATTCCTTTGTTGGAGTATGCTCCCTCATCTCAAAACCAGCGTGTTACTGGCTTTGAGATTCCTGGTGATGAACAGCCCAGAATTTACACAACAGATAACCTGCTGTCAGCTACAGAAATGGATGTTTTGATTTTGGCAGCCTATCGCCAGATTTTCCACGAACAGCAGATGCTGTCTAGCAATCGCCAAATCTTCCTTGAATCTCAACTAAAAGCCGGACAAATTACAGTTAAAGAGTTTATTCGCGGATTAGTTTTATCTGATTCGTTTCGGCGGTTGAATTACGATGCTAACAATAATTACCGTTTTGTCGAACTCTGTGTACAACGGGTTTTAGGACGGAGAATTTATAGCGATCGCGAAAAACTCGCTTTTTCTATTGTGCTGGCGACTAAAGGAATAGTCGGCTTTGTGCAAGAGTTGCTCAACAGCGACGAATATCTGGAAAACTTTGGCGATAATACAGTTCCTTACCAACGCCGGCGGGTTTTACCCCAGCGTTCTCAAGGCGAATTACCTTTTGAGAGAATGGCACGTTATGGTACTGATTATCGCGATAAGTTACCACTTGTAACCGTCGGCTATAAGCCTGTTCAAAGATTGACTTTACAAACCTTCTTACGCAGTCCTAACAGAGATTTGGTTTTATTAACCTTAGGTTCTGGAGCATCTTTGATCCTGGCTCTATCTTTACTCACCTTATTTGGTTTATTCCCCCAACTTTTCCCCTACTAAGCAATTCGCTAGTATTTGACGACATTTATCTTGCTGTATTTGTAGTGAGGACTTTCTTTTTGAATCGGACTAAAGTCCTCACTACAAACTTTTAATTATTTATCCCAATTTGCAAAAATAATGCGACAGATGATAGGGGCATAGCATTACCATACCCTCTAGAATATATTAACGTGCTGCTCAAAAATCAATATTTTAGCTAGATTTTATCGATTTATAAAGCCAATATTCAACTGTATGTAAACGCTTGCCACCTAAATTAATTTTGTCATATTCTGTAGCAATTATTCCCCCCAAAGATTCAGGAATTTTCCGACTAGAGATATTACGTTTATCTACTGGATAACGCAAATATTCATAATCTAAATTTTGTTCCGCCCATGCTTTCAGCGCCGAAATTGCTTCTCTGCCATAATAATTGCCATGTGCAGATTTTTTTGTCCATATTCCTAATTCAGGCGTATTTGTATTGATAGCATGTAAGCCAGCGCAACCGATAAATTCTTTTGTCTCTTTGAGCAAAATTACTAATATTAATTCAGTACCGTTTTCTATCTCTTGAATTGATTGCTTAATAAATTTATCGGTTTGAGCAATATTTGCTGAAGGAACTGCATAAGTATACTCAGTTACTTCTGGTGTAAATTCCTGAAATATGATTTCTCTATATGCGGGTGAGATGGGCACTAACAGTAGACGCTTACTTTCAATTTGCATATTTATATTAAATAAAATCGAGTTTAACTATAAACCCAATAAGCAGCTTAGGTTGCTTATTGTTACAGTAAGACTATGGCATATAAAAATACTTCGTCCAAGTGATTCACCTGATTGGGTGATTCTTGTGGATGTAGCACCGCGCAGCAGCAGTAGGTAAAACTAACACTGTAGTGAATTGCGATCGCTTTATTAAAGGTATAGTCAATGGGTTTCTATTCACATTTTATCGCTCCGCGACTTATAGATGCAGCTATGTCTAGTCCTACATTGTCTGCATATCGTCGGGAAATTTTAGCCAATGTCACCGGAGAAGTGCTAGAAATTGGCTTTGGTTCTGGAGTAAACCTGTCTTACTACCCAGAACATCTACAAAAGCTAATTACAGTCGATGCAAATCCTACAATCAATAAGTTAGCGCAAAAACGTATTCAATCTTCTCAGATTCAAGTTGATAATCGAGTTCTCAATAGTGAGAATTTACCAATGGCTGATAACACTTTTGATAGCGTCGTCAGTACCTTTTGTTTATGTAGTATTGCCAACGTTTCTCAAGCGATTAACGAAATTTATCGAGTTCTCAAACCAGGTGGAAGGTACTTTTTTCTAGAACATGGATTAAGTGATGAAGCAAATATTCAAGTTTGGCAACATCGCTTGAACCCCCTCAGTCAAGTCATTGGTGATGGTTGCAACATCAACCGCAATATCAGACAGTTAGTTGCAGCACAGTTTGCTAATTTGACTGTTGAGCAATTTTATATTCCCAAAATACCCAAAATCTCAGGATATTTATATAAAGGTGTTGCCGTGAAATAGCAGTTAAGTAGCAATATTTCAGCTATAACTTATACAATTAGGGATGCAAGATTTTGCGTCCCGACAATTATCTTCAAACTTTTTAAAAAAATATTCATATTTATTGACGATCGGACAGAAGCAATTTAGTGATAAGTTTGATTTCAGTAAGTATCTACAAAGATAATTTTTACCACACTTTGTGGATTAGGCGCGGCTCATCTAAGTGTGTGCGATCGCACCTAATATTCCTTGAGTAGAGTAGGCGACTGAGATTTAGTCAAACTAAAGTATATCCAAACTATATATTTATGCGATCGCTGGCAGTAATGTATGTACAGAGACAAATTTCTCCCGTAAAAATTATGGGAGTATTGGTGACATTACTGCTTACCGCTTGTTTTTACGTCAAGCATAAACCTGAATCTATATTTAATAATATTACAGCAGGTGCATTTAAAGTAGCAATTATTTTACCAGGCCCGATCGATGATGAAAGTTGGAATCAATCAGCCTATACAGGATTAAAGTTAATTCAAAAGCAATTGGGTGCAGAAATAGCTTACACTGCTAACGTCACCACAAATAATGCAGAAGCAATTATCCGCCAATACGCACAAAAAGAATTTGATTTTATTATTATTCATGGCGGTAACTATGTAAAAGCATCAGAAATAGTTGCTAAAGAATTTCCTCGGAGTAAATTTGCCATTGTTGGTAGTTATGGCGGTAATAATAGCAATTTAGGAGCCTTAGCATTTCGCAGTAATGAAGTTGGCTATTTAGCTGGAGTCATTGCTGCTTTAAAAACTCAAACTCATAAAATTGCTTTTATTGGTGGGGAACCTTTATTAATTACTAAAGAACAAGCAATATTATTAGAGCGTGGTATTAAACAAACCAACCCTAATATTAATGTTTCGATTAATTGGGTAAATAGTTGGCGAGATCCAGATACCGCTAAAAGCATTGCTCAAGCGGAAATTGCTAAGGGGGTGGATATTTTAGTTACAGATGCAGATTTTGGTAATCTTGGTACCATCCAAGCAGCTGCTACCCATAAATCAGTAGGGGTGATTACTTGGATGTATGCGATTGCTGGCGATGAGGATAAATATCAATTAGCCGCAAATCATATTATTACTCGTGTAGTACAACAAGTACCCCAATTATTATTAGAAGGAGCAACCCTAGCAGAACAAGGACGTTGGGAAGGAAAGCAATATAAGTTTGGATTTTTAGAGGGTTCTCAAGACTTAACCTCATTTAATAGTTCATTAACTCCTAAACAAACAGAACTGGTGAAATCTATTAAGCAAGATATTATCACTGGCAAAATTGATATTTTTCCTTAAGGAGTAGTGATGAAAAAACACCAACCTACTCATACCTCACATTCAGTATTATCTGGATTATGTTCTCTCACCAACCAATTACGATATGGTTTAGTGTTGCTCGTATTTATAGTTTTGTTACTAGTATCTGGGACATTAACCTATCTTAGCTTTAAAGCTCAAATGCAACAAGTAGAAGTTGCACAACAAGAAGTTTCCCAAGCAACAGCAGCAAAAATTAATGCTTATTTAGATGACTTACAACGCAAACTCAGTTATTTAGCAAGAGTACAAGGTTTAACCGATTTATCGCCAGAAATTCAACAAAAATTTCTGACAGCTTTGACTCGTCATCATAACGCCTATGAAACAGTAGCAATTTTAGATAGTCAAGGGAAAGTTACCTCGATAGTTTCCCCTTATGGACAAGTTAACCTCAATAATATTGCACAAACTCCTTGGAGTTTATACGCTCTTAAATATCAAGAAGATTTTGTCAGTCCAGTAGAAATAGATGCGGTTACCAAGTTACCAATGGTAACATTAGCCGTCCCAATTCGGAACATCCAAGATGAAGTTAATGGTGTATTAATAGCGCGGATTAATCTGAAGTTTCTCAGATTTTTTATCTATCAAACTCATGTGGGTAAAACTGGTTATGCTTATGTGATTGATAATCGTAATTATTTAATCGCTGCTAAAACAGAATTTTTAGAAAATTTCAAATTTCGAGATTTATCCGAGCAAATATTAATTTTGCGATTACATAAATCAAATACAGACAAATGTTTAGCTAAATATTCCGGTTTAAAAGGTGTAGAAGTCATCGGTGCTATAGCACCAATTACGAGCTTAAGATGGCAAGTAGTCGTCGAACTCCCTACAGATGAAGCTTATGCTCCCATTCGCCAGATGCTAATATTTATGGGTGCTTCTGTTTTCATCACCACAGTGGTAACTGTAGGAGTAGGTATTTACTTGCAAAGACAAATAGTTTTACCTTTACAGCGATTAACAACAGCAGCAGCCAGAATTAGTCAAGGTGATTTAGATATCCAAATCAAAGTCTTTCAACGTAATGAAATGGGAGTCTTAGCCAGTACATTTAATCAAATGACTTTACAGTTACGAGAACTAATTCAGGATTTAAGCCAAGAACGTAACTTTGTTTCTGCTGTTCTCGATACAGTTGGCGCTTTAGTCATAGTCGTAAATCACCAAGGGGAAATTGTTCGCTTTAATCGTGCTTTTGAGCAAATTACTCAATATAATTTTGCCGAAGTAGCAGGTAAAATATATTGGGATATCTTTGCAGTAACTGAAGAATTAGAAATAGTTAAATCTGATTTTCAGCGTCTCAAAAAATTACAATTACCGCAAACATCAGAAAGATATTTATTAACCAAGGATGGAACAAGACGATTAATTGCTTGGTCAACAACTACTTTATTAGATTATGCTGGGGAAATCAGTTATGTAATTGGGACTGGTTTAGACATTACAGAGCGCAAGATAGCGGAAATTGAATTATATCAAGAGAGAGATTTTAATACGACAATTGTGCAAACTACTCCAGCTTACTTTGTCGCTATTAATCCCGATGGCACAGTGAGAATGATGAATCAAGTAATGCTTGATGCTCTGGGTTACAATCTTGAAGAAGTTGTCGGGATGAGTTATCTGGAAAATTTTATCCCCCTAGAGCAGCAAGAAATGCTCGCAGAACTTTTTGACTCAATAAATACACAGAAATTATTAGCTATTCAAGAAAATTATGTATTAACCAAAAATCAAAATAAATTACTTGTTGATTGGCGTGGTAAATCAATTTTTAAAGAAAATGGGGAACTTAATTTTCTCTTTGGGTTAGGAATTGATATTACCGAGCGGCGAAAAGCAGAAATTAAATTAAAAATTATTGCTGAACGCGAGCGATTGATTGGAGAAATTGCTTTAAAAATTCTCCGGAGTCTGAATTTAGAAGAGATTCTGCACACAACAGTTACAGAAGTACGGCAATTTCTCCAAGCGGATAGAGTATTTATTAGTAACTTTAATGATAATTCAAACTGTAGAATATTCGCTGAATCTTTAGAGACAAATAGGGATTCAGTGGTAGATTTCTTTTATACAAAAAATAATGATATTCAAGAATTGAGAAATCTGTTTTCTCAAGGAGATTTACAACAAATTGATGATATTAGACAAGCCAAAATTTCATCGAAGTATGTCTATTACTTTGAGAAATATCAAGTAAAATCTGCTTTAGCAGTGCCAATTATGATGGGCGATAAATTTTTTGGTATGTTAGTTGCACATCAGTGTTCTTCAGTACGTCATTGGCAGCAAGTAGAAATAGATTTATTACAACAATTAGCTACACAAGTAGCAATTGCAATTCAACAAGCAAAGCTATTTTACAAAATTCAGACACTTAATGTAACTTTAGAGCGGAAAGTAGAAGCTAGAACTACTCAACTACAGCAAAAAATGCTGGAATTGCAAGATTTGTATAAACGTCAGGATGAGTTTTTACATGCTGTATCCCATGACTTACGCACTCCTATTACAGGAACGTTGATGTTACTTAAACATTGGCAACAATTACCTGTTGAAAATATCTCTTTACCGCGTAAAATTTTAGAGAGAATGATTGAGAGTGGTGAACGTCAACTGAATTTAATTAATTCTTTATTAGAAGCTCATATATCAGAAAGTAAAGGAATTACACTTAATTGCGAGCCGATAAAGATTGCCGAGTTGGTAACATCTATTGCCGAAGATTTAGCACCATTATTAGTAAAAAATCAAGCGACTCTCAACAACTTCATAATATCTAATTTACCTGTTGTGATTGGAGATCCTTTACAACTAAGGCGGGTATTTGAAAACTTAATTAGTAATGCGCTAAATCATAATCCTCCTGGTTTGAAAATTAATTTAAAAGCCAGTTTAGAAGGAGAAATTATTTCTTGTTTAGTAGAAGATAATGGCATAGGGATGAGTGAAGAACAATGTAAGCAAATATTTGAACGCTATGCTAGAGGCGATCGCGCCCGTTCTACCGGTATTGGTTTAGGATTATACTTGTGTCGCCAAATCATCAGCGCACATGGCGGAGAAATTGGTGTTAAAAGTAGTCCTGGTAAAGGCGCAACCTTTTGGTTTACCCTACCTTGTGGGGAAAAAACTTAGGGGATTTGCTGGATATTTTTCCCATCGTTGCGCTGCTACGCATTTAAATTGAATATGCTTTATACAAGCGTGTAAAAACTGAGTTTTTTGAGGTGTTGCATTTACAATGCTTTCTCAAAGTAGTCAGCAGGATGATTGCGCGATTTACTGTATATAGTCATAACTTTTAATACTCCTGCAATATTGAGATTAGTGTAGATTCGATAACTACAGACTTCAGGAAAAATACTGTTATTAGCTGTTGAGTTGATGCTGGGTATGATGATAATAATTGCGATCGCAAACTGCTTTTAAGAGATTAGCGACGGAAATACAATATCCCAGAGTCTATGTAGCAACAACGAATCTGCACAACTATTGCCAGACTCAACTATCAATACTGAAATACCGAAGTTTAGCGAGAGTAAATATATCCCAAAATTTGTGATCTAGATCGCACTCAAGTAATATATCTTAACTTGACATTATAGTAGTGATTCCGTAGAGACACTAATGTCAAACTTTGTAAAACCTTGTTATTTTAACAACAGTTAATTATAGCAATCCAAAAATCTTATTTAAAAATATGCTAACTACTACCACTTCAAACCCCATGCAGTTAGAAACTGTTTTAGAGCACATCTTTGCTATTCGCAGAATTACACGCCAGGATCAGCATTTGTTGATGTCCACACTGCTATCTAAAGGAGATTTAAACGAACAAGAAAAGTTGCAAATTAGTCGAGTTTTCAATGCTTTGCGAAGCGGACTAATTAAAGTTGTCGATTAATTTATCCATCTCTCGTATTTTAAAATTTAACACAAACCTGACAATTTCCTGGCTCGAGCGAGTGGATTTATCAAAAAATATTAAAGAATCAATATTTTTCAGCAACAACTAAATAGACAATATCAAATTGATGAAGGCATTGCCATGAAAATACTGATGATGTCTGTCATTAGTTATTAGTCATTTATCAGGGTTTTCAGCTTATTTGCGTTGCATAATCCTAATTATGCCCAATTCAGCAACAGATTCAAACTCAAACACCGTTGCTATATATAGCTTTTTTCCTGAGCGAATTTTGAATTTTGAATTACTGTAACATAGTTGGGTTTAATGAAAAGACACTGATTTACTTAGTTAAAACTAGAGGTGATTGAATCTCAATTCCAATGAGCCGCTACTACCTCTATGGGGTGGAATTGTCTGATTTTGATTTCCTGGAGAAGTTCGTTGAGGGATGGGAGTGGGACTGGGGTTTAAAATAGTATTTGGTGATATAGATTGATTGGCTGCTTGTAATTCCTCTTTCAAAAGTTTCTGATAAATTCGCGGTAAATAACTACTAATAGAATTGGTTTCTATACCATAGCCAAGACTTGTCCAAGTAGGTGATAAACGCTTTAAAACATCATTTAACTTACCTTGATACAGCAGTTGGGTAATATCAATTCCCCAAACTTTAGAGTCAATTAACCAACGGTAAACCACTACATCTTGATACTCGGCTTCAAAACTATAAGCCACCCAAAACATAAAATGCATCGGTTTTGGATGATATCGTGGTGCAATTTGATACCAAGTTGTATTGATAATTTGGTATCTTCCCGCAGCAGTCGAGCAATTACCTTTATTGGGGCCAGTAACAATAGTTACACAAATTTGTGGATGGCGGCTGAGGTCGCGTACCTGCTGTCCGCCATAAAGTAGAGAATAGGGACGGTTACTGTTGGCTTCGCTGGCGGAAATAGTTCGCATTAAGGCGCGGATATAAGGATCGCCGCCTTTCATCACCAGGGGTGGTTGTTTAGCTTCAAAGATAGGATCGCCAGGCGATCGCAATTCCCCATTGATATACCATTGAAATAAGTATACAAAACCGAGAAGTGCAGCTATCGGGCCAATTAGTTTTTCAACACCCTTAAATTTAAAATTTTTCAGAGTTTGACTCCTTAATATTTGCTTGTTAGCTAACAACAATAGTCAAGGCGATATTTTCGTCAAGATTCACCGCAGCATTGCTGCAACTTGTGTGAACTTGACAATTGATAACTGTCTCCAAAGGCGTGAATTTTGTCCAGACAGGTTAAACCCATCCATGTTAACGCAAGATTTAGCAATCTATAGTCAGATCAGGCGACATTAGCAAATAATTCACCAAAACTTTTAGCTAGCGCATCAGCTTTAGAGATAATCTCGGTAATTTTATTTCTCGCGCCTGGTTCAAATAGTGCTTCCACGCAAACTTGGGCAACTTTCTGCCGAGGAATGCTACCATCGAACAACGTATCAGCACCCTGCATCACTATGGGGTTGGAGTTATCTTCATTCTTCAACCCACCTGGCCGCACAATGGTATAAGTTAAACCACTTTTTTGCAAGTACTCCTCAGCTTGTTTTTTCCATACCAAAATTAGCCAAAACAAATTTAAGGGATGGAACAACAAAGAAGTACACAAAGAAGTCACCAAGACAAAATGCTCTATTTCCTTGGCTTTAGCAGCATCTACTAAATTTTTTGTGCCTTCAAAATCTACCTTGTAAGGCCCTGTAAAATCAAAACTGGGTTTTGCACCAGTGGCACACAGCACAACTGTACTATCACCTAAAGCCGCCGTCAGGGTTTGAGGATTTAAGACATCACCCACTACCAAATCTACCTCAGCCGGCAAAATCCCTTGAGCTTTTTCAGTATCTCTGACTAAAGCACGGACGGGTATGTTGCGCGCTATCAGTTCTTGTACGATGCGGCGACCTGTTTCACCGGTGGCCCCTGCTACAAATGCTTTCATGATAAACGCTATCCTGGGAAATTAGTATGTAATTGTTCAGTTCTTTATTGTAGTGATTCTACGAAGTCCATGACAGATTCATGAGGATTCCATCAAAATAGGATCTTAGTGCGATATGACCCACGCCAGCTGGGAACGATTAATATAGACCAACGCCAAAGGATACAGGAACGCATTTATGCTTTCAAAAAACGGCGAATATCAATCATTAGAAATAACAGAAACAGTTTTACCTGTGGCGTCTCATCTCACAGAAGCTGATGACGCACTCACAGGAGTATCTATAGCAACGCCAACTAAATTTTATGGTTGCTACAGCGATTATATGGAAATGTTTGCACCAGCAGCTATAGTTGCTGAGTATTTAAATACTCATGCTTCATGGTTTGCACGCTGCGCCGAACCCATGAAGGTGCAACCTCTGGGAGAAAATGGTTATGCTTTAATAATTGGCCGTTTTGGTTCTTTTGGCTATGAAGTTGAGCCGAAAATCGGTTTGGAATTATTACCAGCCGATGAAGGAATTTACCGTATTCGTACTATCCCCATACCTGATTACCAAGCACCAGGTTACGATGTAGATTATCGAGCATCAATGAAATTAGTCGAAAATTTGGCTGAGGTTCCCGGTAAATTTGCTGAATTAACAAGAGTCGAGTGGGAATTGGATTTGACTGTAGATCTTCACTTTCCCCGGTTTATTCAGCGATTACCCAAGTCTTTAATTCAATCTACAGGCGATCGCTTACTTAACCAAATCGTCCGTCAAGTTTCTCGGCGCTTAACTCGCAAAGTCCAAGAAGATTTTCATCAATCTTTAGGAATTCCCTTTTCTGCTTCTAAGAAAAAGCGGTAAAACAGTCAACAGTCAACAGTCAACAGTCAACAGTCAACAGTCAACAGTCAACAGTCAATAGTGCATAATCCACAATCTATTGACTAATGACCATTGACTAATGACTAATGACTAATGACTAATGACTAATGACTAATGACTATGCATTTGTGAGAATTCTTTGCACAATTTGTACCCCAGTGACTGCTTGCCAAGCAAATAGTCCTAAGAGGGTAAAGTTTACTAAAATATGTGTCATTCTTGCCCAATTTGCTCCTTTTTGCATATAAGGAGATAAAGCAGCAGAAAAAGCAATCAGGGTAGTCATCCCTAAACCTGCCAATAGGTGAGGGCCAACAAACAATTTGCCATTATTAATGTAGGTTACAGTCATACCACCAACCGAACCCGCTACCATTAGACCCAAGAGTATAGAGCCAATTTCGTGATGTCTAATGTTATATCTACCTTTAATTAGTTCTTTCTTTTCGTCGCCCGATGCATTTCGAGTACGCTGTACTTGTAGCCCCAAATAAGCAGCATATATTGATACTGCAAGTAATAACCACATCAGCAGTGGGTGAAAGAAGTTCAGCCAATACTTGGTAGATTGAGAAAGTGCCAAATCCATAGGTTAATCGCCCGATTATTAAATCTTCATAAAAATTAGCATAACTCTATTTCTTTGGATTCGCGGTATAAGGTTGAAAAGAGACTAGGGGTTAGGGAAGATAGATTTTTGTTGTTGATTGTGAATTAGTTGGTGGAGTCTCTTGCAAAAGTGGATAAACAATTTCAGACTGAATTGTGAGGCTAGATCAACAATAACCGTCTGTGCGGAATTTCTCGATGACAGAAAACAATGATATGTTGCTGCTTGCGGCGGCTAAAAGCGGTGATATCAAGCGGCTGAATGCGCTATTGACTGCTGGTGTAAATGTAGACTCGTGCGATCGCGACGGGACAACAGCGTTAATGTTCGCTGCTAATTTAGGTTACACGGAAATTGTGCGATCGCTCTTAGATGCTGGGGCGAATATTAACCTACCGAGAAAACGTTACCGATTGACAGCTTTAATGCTAGCTGCTAGTGCTAAACAGCTAGATATTGTCAAGCTTTTGATATCTAGAAGCGCAGATGTCAATGCTACCAATGAAGATGGTAGTACAGCTTTAATGGCAGCCGCACTTAAAGGTTATGTGGATATAGTCAAAGTTTTACTAGCTGCTGGTGCCCAAGTTAACATTACAGATAAAGATGATGACACAGCTTTAAAGCTAGCAGTCAAGCAGGGACATGCAGCCGTCGTTGAAGCCTTTATCCAAAATGGCGCAGATGTCAATACCCAAGATGTAGAAGGTGAAACACTGTTAACAATCGCCGTAGACTTAGGACATCTAGCAGTTGTGAAAACACTCTTAGCTGCTGGAGTTGATGTCAACGCAGAAAATCAAGATGGTGGAACTGCACTATCAGCCGCAGTCGCCGCAGGGAACGTAGAAATTGTTACCGCTTTATTAGATAAAGACATCGATATTAATCACCAAGATAGTGATGGTGAAACAGCTTTACATATTGCATCTGTGGAAGGCTATTTAGATATAGCACAAGCCTTACTGAATCGAGGTGCAAATGTACATATTAAAAATAACTTGGGCGATACACCCATGCTGTTAGCTGCGTTACAAGGACACAGCCAAATCGTAGAAGCACTACTACGCCACGGTGGAGACATTCATGACAAAAATCTGGGTGAGATACCTTTAACCCTAGCTGCATTTCAAGGACACAGCCAGACAGTAAAAGTATTATTAGATAACGGTGCCGATCCTAACATCCCAGCAGAAGACGGAAAAACAGCTTTGTTAAAAGCAGCACAAAGGAATCATCCCGCAATTTTGCGCCTATTAATAGCCAAAGGCGCGAATATGAATTTTCAAGACTCAGCCGGGGCTACAGCATTAATGTGGGCTGCTTCAGGAGGTTTCCAGCAGTCAGTACAAGCATTAATTGAAGCGGGGGCTGATGTCAATTTAAAAAATCGCGGTGGTTATACTGCTTTAATGATTGCTGACTTTAATGGATTTAGAACTATAGTACGGAGTCTGCAAAAAGTAGGAGCGCAAGAGTGAGATTAATTTTAGATTTTAGATTTTGGATTTTGGATTGTTTATTACAGGCTTGAAAGGCTGTTCCCTATTCCCTACTATAGATGGGAAGATTCCCACCCGCGACTGATTTAACCTCTATCTGCAATTGCCAAACTTGCAGTGTATGTAAGCTTGTCAAAATTTACAAGCATAGAGAGGTGAACAGCATGGTTGAATCTTGGATAGTAATTGGGGCTGTCACATTTTTTATTGCACTTGGTAGTTTCTTCATTACCCCTCGTGATGTGAAATGGTTTGCACTATTAAGTCGTCCCCAATGGCTAATTTTTGAGCCATTAATCCCCCTAATTTGGACGCTAATTTTTGTTAGCGGTGCAGCTTCAGCTAATATCGTCTGGCAAAAAAATCCAGGAAGTACAATTACTTGGTTGCTAATGGGTTTGTACCTATTATTAGAGATAATTACCGTGGCTTATATACCTCTAATGCTGCGGTTACGTAGTCTAGATGTAGGGGAAAAGATTGGGTTAGCAGGTTTAATTTTCAGCGTGGTTTTGGCAATTTGTGTTTTCCCAATTTCTTGGCTAGCAACGCTATTACTGATTCCTTATTTAGTATGGAGTCCTATCGGAACATATACAACTGATGAGTTAAGACAGCTAAATCCTGAAGATGCGTAGTAATATAGCAATCGATGTAGGAGTTTTGAAAATTTACGGTGTCCAGATCCCCGACTTCTCAAAGAAGTCGGGGATCTAAGTTCTGTTATAGTTAGCGTAAACACATCGCATCACAAATCAACCAGCCTTGCACATCATTATAATCACGGTTGAGATACATATTTTACACAGACTATAATTGCTAAATTAAGGATTTGAAAGAAATAGAAAATTTAGCTATGACAAGCGGTGTTTATATAATGACTAATAAAATTAATGGGCGTAGATATATCGGCTATAGTGAAAATATTGAATCCCGTTTTGAAGACAATAGGGGAGAACTGCAAAGAGGTACATTTGGCTACAGACACCAACAATTCATTGATGACTATCAGCAGTATGGAGAAGAAGCTTTTATTTGTGAAATACTGGAAGTGACTGTTAATGACTCAACACTGATGAATCAGAAAGCCCAGAGATGGAAAAAGATAATTAACCCTGAGTACAATCAATAAACGAGTTAAACTGTGAGAGGAATAATCTTCAAGCAGCTTGAAACTTAATCGATGAAAGTTAGAACCGCTACCCCTGATGATATTTCGCTGATTTTCTCATTCATTCAAAAGAAAGCAGCATTTGACAGCAATATTGGCGCTTTTTCTGGTGTTTTACAAGTTTCAGAAGATAAAATCCACAAAACGCTATTTAGTGCAATTCCCTTTGCTTACGTTTTATTCGCAGAGATTGCACAACGTGAAATTGGATTTGCTTTATACGGATTTAGATACTCGTCATTTGCAGGACAACCGAGTATTTGGCTAGATGATTTATATGTGGATGATCACATGAGAAGCCAAGGAGCCGGAGCAGCTTTGATGAGTCGTCTTGCAGAAATAGCCAAGCAAAATGATTGTACTCATATTGCTTGGAATGCTGATGCACGCAACAGTCGCGGTTTAAGTTTTTATCATCGGTTAGGTGCAAAAATTACCGAACAGAAAGGTAATCGCTGTTTTTTAATGTGGACTCCGTAGGCGACGGGAAAGGATAATAAATTTCAAATTTTGATCGCCACTTCTGTAATTATGCCCCTGAGCCACGTATGAGCAGCGCGATCGCGAGTACTTCTGTGCCAGCGCATAAATACGGAAAAGCCCTTTATTGGTAGGGGACAAGGAAGAACTTTGAGATTTTGGCTGTCTGCAAATGCTTGTGCTACTCTTTGGGCAAGTGTAGCAATAAGGTTAGTACGCGCCAGAATAGAGGGCGCAACTAAAAAGTGCGGAATAGAAATGGCGATATGTCGGCTTAAATTCTTCTCGGCTAAAAGTTTGTCTACACGGCCAATCATATCTTCCTGAATTGATACCAACAAATGAGCATTAGCGATGTAATTCTCTAAAGATAATGAGTCACCTATCAAAGGATGATCTTGACGACAGACGCAAACATATCTCTCTTGAAAAAGAAACTGTGCTTCATGCCAAGCTATTTGTTCGGGAAATAATCCACAGATTAAATCGACTTCTCCAGCATCTAACAGCGAAAGTAGATGTTGACGATCGCCTGAGCGAATTTGAATTTTAATGTTTGGTGCGACTTGTTCTAATTTTTCTAATAACCGTGGCAGTACGGTGAATTCTACGTAGTCTGTCATCCCAATTGTAAACAGGCGATCGCTCGTAGTTGGGTCAAAATTCTGCTCTGGCGATAAAGCAGTTTGAATCTGTTGTAAGGCTGGTTGAATTTGTTCAGCCAAGGCGATCGCTAGGGGAGTTGGTTGCAATCCGGCATTTGTTCTCACAAATAAATCGTCATGCGTCAGCTTTCGCAGACGAGCTAATGCATTGCTTGTTGCTGGTTGGCTCAATCCTAATCTTTCGCCAGCGCGAGTCACCTGTCGTTCACTCATCAGCGCATCAAAAACTACCAGTAGGTTGAGATCGATGTTAGCAAGATTGATTTGCTGAATGAAACTCATACAAATTATCCATTGGACAAATGCATCATAGGTATTTGACCATGAAAGTGTCTATACATACATGAAATTTTCCACTTAAAAGCAGACTGTATGAGCAAGCAGATTTTAACGATTGTTGCCAATCCGGCGATTTCCACAACTTTAGGAGTACCTGTTGGCTTTTGGGCAGCAGAATTAATTCATCCATACGACGCTTTTACAAAAGCAGGTTGCTATGTCGTCATCGCCAGTCCCAAGGGCGGAAAGGTAGAATTTGATAGCTTCAGCGATCCGCGAGATGCTTCTGGTTATTCGCAGGATGACACTCTTTCATTGGAATACATCAATCAACCAGAGTTTATGCAACTGTTGGAAAATACGCCAGCGATCGCCGATCTCAACATAGAAGATTTTGATGCGATCGTTGTTTGTGGCGGTCAATCGCCAATGTTTACATTTCGCCAAGACATAGCACTGGCTCAATTGTTTGTTGACTTCTATCAAACAGGCAAACCAACAGCAGCGCTTTGCCACGGTACTTGTTTGCTGTTAGAAACCAAGCTACCAACTGGAGAGTATTTGATTGAGGGGAAAACGATCACAGGTTTCGCCAACAGTGAAGAAGATTATGCCGATCAAGTCGTTGGTCAGCAAGTTATGCCTTTTAGAATTGAAACCGAAGCGAAAAAGTTGGGTGCTAACTTTGTCACCAAAGAAGCTTTTTCTCCCCATGCAGTTAGCGATCGCAATCTGATTACTGGACAGCAGCAAAATTCTGGTGCCGCAACCGCAAAACTAGTCTTAGAAGCTTTAGGAGTAAATGCGTGAATATAGCTTTTATTGGTGTCGGTAACGTTGGTGCGCCGCTTGCCGATCGCTTGCAAAAATTAGGTCATCAGGTTGCGATCGCTGCCCGTGATTCTCAATCAAAATCAGTCAAAGAAGCCTTAGCACGTAATCCCGCCTTAGTTGTACAGTCTCCTATAGCAGCCGTCAGTTCAGCAGATATTGTCTTTTTAGCTACACCATTTAATGTGGTTGAGTCAGCTTTAAGTAATTTGAATTCTGCCTTAGATGGAAAGGTTTTAGTGGATTGTACTAATCCAGTTGGTGCTAATTTAACCCACGGTTTGGAAAGTAAAATTTCTGGTAGTGAAACCATACAACAGCTTGTACCGAATACGCTTGTAGTCAAAGCTTTTACCATCTACGGTTTTGAAAACTTTGAAGACAATACCTATCCGGGTTATGGTGATTTGAAGCCAGCGATGTTAATTGCTGGAAGCGATCGCAATGCTAAAGATTTAGTCGCCGAATTGTGTCGTCAGCTTGCTTGGGAACCAATTGATACAGGTAATCTGGCAATGAGTCTGCATCTAGAACACATGACATTACTCTGGATTAATATGGCGCGAGTACAGGGGCGTGGTGCAGGATTTGTTTGGGCGATGCTCCAAAGATAATGCAAAGGCATAGGGAGCAAGGGTAGGCAAAAAAATTTTAGATTTGAGAATTCAAGCCCAACTCAAAATGGCAAATCCAAAATTCAAAATTTTTGCCAATGCCCCATGCCCCATGCCCCATGCCCCTCTCAATAATAATGATAAACATTTTCAATAAATTTTATATTTTTATAAATAATCTAGCAGACTATACTACCGCTAAAGCCTCTGTTTAGCGCTGTTTCCCCGCCCCTGATAAGCTAAATTCTCAGCTTGACTTATGGATTAGGTTACGAGAAACTTACTAAAGACCAATGTACAGACTTGCAAAATTAATAATTTTTGTAAATTTTCTGAGATATATATTTTGAGAGATGGAACATTAGTTAACAAATGGCAACTTTGTATCTAAACTAAAAATGTTCCGAAGGCTATATAAATAGCCCTCTGCTAAGGCAGTACAATTCAAGCGTACTAATCGTGGTTGGCCAAGAGCATGGAGACATTAGAATTCATAATTTATCCAGATGGTCGGGTACAAGAAAAAGTCACTGGCATTATAGGTGCTTCTTGTGCTGAAGTCACAGCAGCTATAGAAGAGCAGCTGGGACAGGTGCTTACTAATGAGCCAACCTCTGAGTTTTTTGCCACTATGGTACAGCAAGCCGGTGTGGCTAATACGCAAACCGCTTTGAGTGATTGGTAATTGTTCAAAATAGTTTAGTGTCGTTAATTCACCACCACCATGTCACATTTTAGCCAGATTAAAACTCAAATCCGTAACCTCGAATCTCTAAAAGATGCTTTAACTGAATTAGGTATAGACTGGAAACCAGGCCCCCATGAGGTACGTGGCTATCGCGGTCAAACCCATCCTGCGGAAATTTCCATTGAGCAAGAAAATGGCTATGACATCGGCTTTAGATGGAATGGCCAAGAATATGAATTGGTGGCTGACTTGCAATATTGGCAACAAAATCTTTCTGTTGATGGATTTTTGCGCCAAGTAACTCAGCGTTATGCTTATCAAACAGTGGTCAAAGAAACTGCTCGTGTTGGCTTTCAAGTTGCGGAACAAAAACAACAAGAAGATGGTTCAATTCGCCTGGTAGTACAACGCTGGAGTGCGTAATGGATGACTTTCTGCCGTCACCGGAAGGACAAGAAGACAACCGCAACGGTTTAGAACCAGAATTAGGCGGTTTTTTGAGAGATGCGCCAGAACGCTCTGGTTTAGAACCGGAATTAGGCGGAATGCTGCGTCAAAAGGGTGTTTATGTTGACGAAATCACCTGTATTGGTTGTAAGCACTGCGCTCATGTTGCCCGTAATACCTTTTACATTGAACCAGATTATGGGCGATCGCGTGTAGTTCGTCAGGATGGGGACGCAGAAGAAGTTATTCAAGAAGCAATAGATACTTGTCCTGTAGATTGTATTCACTGGGTTGATTACACCGAAATCAAAAAATTAGAAGAAGAACGTAAATATCAGGTAATTCCTGTTGTCGGTTATCCAGTGGATCATGCTGTTGCTTCTACAGAACGGCGGCGTAAAAAGCAAAAATCAAAAACCAAAAAATCCCGTTATTAAATGAGAATTCCTCATGCATAATTAAGGATTTGGCATCAATTACTGGGAAATTTAAATCTGTTTATTTATCCGCCAATCTTCTAGGATTCAATTCAGAATTCTGACTTGTTTAATTATTAAATGCAATCAAAAAAATTAAGGGCTGGTTTTCCCAGCCTATTTTATTGCGCTTCTCGTGCCAAAACTCAGTTGTCAGGGATGCACTGAAGCTCAAGAAGTGTGGACTGTTAAGAGTCAACAGCCCTCACAATAGATTGTCCAACTTAAAAGCAGAATAGCCGATCAACCAGAGAATTGATTCTCTGGTTGTTTGGGGGAGATATTAAGCAATTACAGTAATATCGTTACTAGTAAGTGCTACTTTGTTCGTTAACTGGGCGATTTGAATTTGGGCTGTACCGCCAATTCCATCTGCATCAAAGAATAAGTTACCTTTGCTAAGATCATAGATAAAGCGATCGCTAGCTGCGGTAGCCTTTGTACCTAGTCTGAACAAGTTCGGATCTAAAGTACCTAAGACTTGGCTCAAACCAAATTCTGATTTGGATATCAGGATAGTATCTACAGTTGGTAGAAAGTCGGTAAGCTTATCAAATTCACCAACGCTATTACGAATTAAGTAGAAACTATCGTTACCTGCGCCACCAGTTACGGTATCCTGTCCTTGACCGCCTACTAGCAAGTCATTACCATTACCGCCCAATAATTTATCTTTGCCATCATTACCGTAGAGGATGTCGTTATCATCTCCGCCTTGCAGCTCATCATTTCCACTACCACCGTATAGGGTATCGTTACCCAGCCCTCCAACTAAGGTATCGTTGTCCTCATCTCCGTAGAGAATGTCATTATTATTTTCTCCCTGAAGATTATCCTGTCCCTGACCGCCATACAGGGTATCATTGCCGTTACCACCTTTGAGGGTATCGTTACCAGCTAGACCCAAGATAATATCGTCTCTGTTAGTACCTGTGAGTTTATCTTTACCAGATGTACCAGTAATTGTGTTACTACCCAGGTTTACTGTCAGGTTTACGGTTGCTGATGCTGTACCACCTTTACCATCGCTAGCAGTGTAGGTAAAGCTATCAGTACCAGAGAAGCCGATATTGGGAGTATAGGTGAGGGTATTATCCGCGTTTTTAACTACTTTACCTTGACTCGCATTGGTGAAATTACTGATAGATAATGTGTCATTATCTGGGTCGTTATCATTTGCCAGAACATTAATTGTAACTGGCTGAGTATCAGTAGTAATAGCGCTGTCATTGTTTGCAATTGGCGCTTCATTCACGTTGGCGACATTCAAAGTAAAGCCAGCAGTCGCATCGGGATTATTACCAACAGAGGTGTCATCTACTGCAACTGTGATGTTGTAGCTCGATTTGCTTTCGTAATCGAGGCTGGTTCCGGCTTTGAGATACAAAACAGAATTGTCGATTTCAAAGAAACCTGCATCTGCACCAGTTAAACTCAGGTTATTTGTACCCAATGCATCATCTGCGATCGCAATGTCTGCTACTTTTACCCGGCTACTAGTATCACTGTTTTCATTGATACTATTAACTTGATTATTCAAGTTAACGGCTGTTGGTGCTTCATTAACATCATTGACAGCCAAGGTAAAGTTGACAGTCGCATCGGGACTATTACCAACAGAAGTGTCATCTACTGCAACTGTGATGTTGTAGCTAGATTTGCTTTCGTAATTGAGGCTGGTTAAGGCTTTGAGATACAAAACAGAATTGTCGATTTCAAAGAAGCTAGCATCTGTACCAGTTAGACTGAGGTTATTTGTACCCAGTGCATCATCTGCGATCGCAATGTCTGCTACTTTTACCCGGCTACTAGTATCACTGTTTTCATTGATACTATTAACTTGATTATTCAGGTTAACTGCTGTTGGTGCTTGATTAGCTAGTAAATTAAATCTAGCAACACTGGGGTCGTGGTCGCTATCTTGCTCGGAAAACTCGGAATTGATATGTACTATATCATACCCGTCGAGTTTATTGAACAAGTTGCTACTTACCAGGATATGATCCAGAGCCTGAGCATTACCTTCAAAGTTGTAGGTATAACGCTCATTTGCAGGTAAAGTTTCAATTAAAGCACTAAGTCCGGCACTTTTGAGGGTATTCAGGGGATTAGAGAACTCAAAATCATTCAAGTCACCTGCTACAACCACATTGGCGTTAGGGTTAATCGCCAGAATACTCTGCACAAAGTTTTTCACTATTGTGGCTTGCTGCTGGCGCTGTGTTTCGCTGCTGAGTGTTGGTGGTTGATTCGGCCCGTATAAAGGTTGGTCGCCACCTTTAGAGTTAAAGTGATTACCAATGACATATACAGTCTGACCGTTGAAAGTAAATTCACCAACTAACGGCTTACGACTGCTATTAAAAGCGGCGTTTGTCGGATCAACTAAACCAGGACTAGCTGAAAGTGTAGCAGTTCCCCCAACGCTGCTAACTGTAGTATTGGAGGTAGAAGTACCGCCAGGACGGTCTACAAAACTGACACGATTGGGGTTAAACAAGAAACCTACGCGGATATTACCACCAGGTTCACCTCCATTAGTATCGTCTACTGGGTCAATTTGCCGATATTGATATGTGGGGCCACCAGCAGATGCGATCGCATTAATTAATGTCTGGTAAGTAACGCTGGCATCGACTACACTATCATTCGTCGCCCCGTTATTGTCTTGAATTTCTTCCAGAGAAATAATATCTGGAGATTTCAAGTTATTCACAATCCTACTCGCCAAGTTGTTGAACTTGGTAGCACCATCACTAGGATCGAGGTTTTCAACGTTGAAGGTAGCAACCGTTAGTTGGTTAGCAGTAGGAGTTAAATTCGTAACTTCTTTTTGAATCGTACTGTTCGGTACTGCTGTAGGCGCAGTCGAGACTAAAACTTCATAGTTGTTAAAGTCGTAGTTAACTACACCAACAACATTGCTAAGTTGCGTACCCACATTAACATCAGGTAGCTCCAAGGCATTGTTGAGATCGTCGATCTGAATCCGCTCAGGATTGAAGTCTGAGGCACTAATTAGACTACCACCGCGAGCTGTGCGCCCAGTTGCATTTGCACCATTGTCTGCTAATACCCAAATTTCCTGTGAAGGATTAGCTGATGTCCCAAAGTTTGCAGTGGGTGAAGTTGCGATCGGGTTATTGATTTGCACCCGCATTCCTTCTAAACTTTCATAGAAGTCAATGCCATCACTAGCCGGATCGAATGTACCAGTAGTTTCTACATTTGTGGCATCGTTTTCAATTACCGTTGTGGGGATGGTACGACCACCATTACCCAGAATGGTAGCAGCAGGCAAGGCATTACCGGAAGATAGCTTATTAATTGTGGGATTGATAATTTCCGTAGTAGTCAGGTTGTTAGCGTTGCTACCAGGACGGAATTCAGCAACCTTACCACTCACCTGAATGTAATCGCCTACTGCAACTGTAGGAGCAGAACTAGTAAAGACAAAAATGCCTTCAGAAGTGCGATCGTCATTATCGGGGTTGGGGTCTTGTAAGTAAAATCCGTTGTTAGCTACGGCAGTAACAATACCCGGTACATTGGTGACATCTTGCCCGACTAAAGGAGAGCGATGGGCAGCACCTTGGATATCATGAATCCGGGCGCTGGGTGCAGCATCATCATTGACAATTGTCAAGATTGCTTGGGGCTGTTTCGTACCAATGACTGTGCCAGCACTGGGATTAGCTAAACTCAGGTTAACTGTTTCGTTGGCTTCTGGTGTGAAATCTCCAGCGATCGCAATCTGCACATCTTTGAAGGTTTCACCGGGATTAAATGTCACAGTTAGCGGACTGTTGTTATAGTCCACAGCAGACTTATAGGTATCTGGATTGAAGAGTGCTTGCAATTGCCCACCTTCTACCAGTTCCCCTGTAATAGCATAGTGGGCTTGGGTGTCGAGTAAAAACCAACCAGGGCCGAGGATATCTTGCGCATCAATAATCCCTGAAGATTCCTCATCCACATTAAATGGTGCAGTTGCAGCCACCCCAATATCACCAAATCGGGCAGGATCGTGTTTAGCCAGTAGCTTTAATGTATCGGTGGCGATGTCGTACTGCCAAACTTTGGCGTTATGAGCAGCGTTCCCCGTATCTTCTTGCAGCAGAATATGACCATACTTATCAATAGTCATGTTGTCAAACATATTGCCGCCTTCAGTACCATCGAGTAGCAAGTCGATGGTGCCACCGAGATCGGGGTTAGTAATATCGGTGAAATTCAAACGCCATAGGCGGCTACGTCCAACCTGAGCACCAACACCATCAGCTACTTGGTCAATGCGGTCTGTGGTGACAAAAAAGTACTGACTCGGATTCAGGGGATTCCATGCGCCGTCTTCAGGACGGGAGAAGGTAGTTGAAGCTGTAGCGCTGAGGGTGAAGGTAGTACCGCTAGTGATATTTGTGGCACGAGTAGTGGTGTTGAAAATTTCCGCAGCGTTGCTAGTGACATTCACAAACTTCAGGGTTCCATTAGTCAACCCAGCTTTATCAATCTCACTACCAGTGCTTTGCTTAGTACCAACATAGACAGCAACTGCATTATTCATAATGCCTGTACCGCCATCATTGTTACCAATGACAATGGTTTTATCTTGAGCCAGGGGATTAGCAAGGGCATTTTCCCAACCACCAACCCCAGTCAAACCAGAGCCATTACTGGAGAGATTGAACTTGCCTAGAACATAAGTATTTCCCTTGTTAGCACCAGTGGCAACTGTGGCTAATTGATAACCAGTACTACCGCCTTCTTCCCCATGCATGAAAATCCGCTCTTGAGAGCCAAGTCCAGTGGCGGCGTTGTAAAAGGCTGTGGGAGCGGCTAAATCAGCAGAACAGAAGCGATTAAAGGCAATAACACTGGTGGTGGTATTAGATGTCTGATTAGCATTGTCCCAGTTGTAGATATTCTTAATCAAATCGCTACCGCTAACAACTGACAAATCAGACTTTCTAATCGTCCAGCTGGAAACGAATGCACCTGTAGCACCGTGAGCGTGAGTCACCCCGCTAGCACTGCCAATTTCGTGGTTCATCAACAAGGTGAACGTTCCATCACCGTTGTCAAAGGCTCCCAAACCATCGGGAATCCCCACCATTTTATAACCATTAACGCTATCACCTACACTGAGGATAGAGGTCAAGCTGACACCAGATCCTGAAGTTGCGGGTATGAGATATGGAGTTGCAGAACTGCTAGGGCCTTTTGTCGTGTCTTGGGTGGGAGTTGCACCACCACCAACTGCTGTACCGTCGCTCAGTTGCACTTGTACTGTATCAGTGCTGGATAAATCTCCGCGACGAGTTACCCGTATCGTTGCAGTATTGGCGAAGCCAGGGGTATTACCTTCAGTCACACTGTAGTTAGCAGTGCTAAAGTCAAATACAGGGGTGAGATCCAATGCTCCTGCTTGGGTTTTGAAAGAGTAAATGTAGCTAGGAAATAAGGTAGCGCCCGAACTTGGTGGAGCCGAGTCAATTGGCTGCTGAGTGTAATCTGTGTACACATCAAATTGAACGTTGCTACCGTTTTGGGTAACGCTGAAGTCGTTATCTGTAGCTACCAGTAAGGCAAAGGAACCATCTGCTAGTTGGGGGCCGATCGCTAATCCTTCTATTTTCTCTGGTACTGTTTGATTAGCTCCTTGAATAGCTCCCGCAATATCTAAAAACAGGGACTTGCTGACAGGGGTGACATCAGCAGGTAAGGTGTTACTTCCCGCCAGAGGTCTATTACTAACATCTGTTGCGCCAGTTAAATCAATTTGGTAAACGCGCTTTGTCCCAATGGGTAAATTACTTGCTGGATCTACACCTACACCCCGGTTATCTCGCTCTAATACCAGCAGTTGGCTGTTATTGAGGGCAACAATAGAACTAATACCAATGTTGCGACCTTGGGCTGTTGTACCAAAATCGTTGGTAGTTCCGGGAATGCGATCGTTGATATCGCTGAGGCTTTCTAACTGATAAATATACTGAGCATCACTCTGACCAGTGGCAACATCATAACGGACGATGCGCACATTACGGCTAGAGCGTCCATTTGCTGACCCTTCTTCTTGTAGAGGATCTTGGAAGACAGCAAATAACTTGGTACCATCAGGGCTGATTGCTAATCCTTCATAGCCTCGGTTATCCTGACGACCTGTGCTAGAGGCAACATCTGCTGCATAGTAGGGTGACCCATTTAATTTAGGAATTACATTACTGGGTGGCGTAAATGCTCGGATAAACTTTCCCGTTGGCTCAAATTCGTAGATTGAAGGCCCGTATTCATCGGAGACAAAGAAGTTACCATTAGCACCAACAACAAACCCCTCTGGGTCTTGGCTTTCCGCTAAAAGGCTGCCATTATTACCATCTGCCAGTAGTTTAGAGTTCAACCCATTAAACGGTGTATCGGTTGTATAAGTTACACCATTTAAGGTAGTGCCAGATGGAATGTAAAAGGGAATAGTTTGTATAACCTGGAAACCAGAGGCTGCGCCAGTATTGGGGTCAATAGTTAAGGCAATTTTTTCTACCCGTGTTGGGTAAGGAATTGTCCCGCCACCAGGGCCGCGATCTGCCAGTCCGTAGTAGAATCCGGTGCGGTAGTCGTAGAAGAAATCAGAACCAAAACCGCCTAGACGATTGACGTTTGCTCCTCCACTACCACCATTGGTAGGATACAAATCGGTAGCATTTCCCGGAACAGTAATCGTAGTCACGAGACTGGCATTTCCGGAAGCCACAGTAGTCGTAATGCTACCTGCTGTATTGTTAGCTTCATTACTTTCTGTAATGCTGTTACTGGGGTCAACTACTGCTGTTCCACTAGTCAGGGTTCCTGGGGCTGTTGTCTGAACAGTTACGGTCAATAAGGCGCTACTGCCTGCATTGATACTCCCGCCTGTAAATGTAACTACACCATTTGACTGAGTAAACGTAAATCCCGTACCTGCGGCGCTGAGAAAATTTACTCCAGTAGGCAAAGTGTACTGTACGTCTACACCGCTCGCATTAGCATTACCCGTATTTGTCACACTTAAGGTGTAAGTTAAAGCACCACCTATTGCCACTGGATCGGGTGAGTCTGTCTGGCTAATGGTGAGATCCGGTTGACCAGTTGGTGTACTAGTTATTGTAATGCTCGAAGTTTTATCGCTAGCAGTGCCTAAAGTCCAGGTACGTGGAGTGGTGAAGGTATTGGTGCTGGGGTCGTAAGTACCTGTTGCTGTAATCACCTGATCAGCAGCAGGATCGCCAACCAAGAAACTGTTGTTCTGAAGTTTACCGCCACTATAGCGATCGCTTACAGGTAATTCGTAGCCTGCGGTTCCATTGCTAACCACCGCAGTACCCGCACCTGTACCAAAAAACAAAGCATCAACGGGAACTGTGGAATTGGTGATGGTATTGATATCGGCTGCAAACACTGCAACAGCATCAGCATTACTTCCTCCGTTACCCAGTACGCCGCCAGAGTTAGCACTACCAAAGCGATCGCCTGCTGTTGTTCCAGTATTAATTGTACGTAACTTTGTCCCCGTTGGTGTCATTGAGGAACCACCAACATAAACTACATCACCTGCTTTTACCGTACCGCTAGTAATGTTAAAGCCATAGGTGATTGCACCACCAGCAATCCAACCGTTAGCTGTAGCAGTACCATTATTAGCAAAAACAACACTGTAGGGAGTAACGGAAAAATCAATGCTTTGAGTAGCGATTAACTCCACATACTCAAAAGGTGAGTCGCTACCGTTGGGGTTAGCTAAAATTTCTGAAATAAGTAAACCGGGGTTTGAAGCCATAGGTAATTTTTGGATTTGTGCAGATAGGTTTTAACTTGTTTCTAGCTGGAATACCTCATCGAGGTAAAACCATTAGAAGGATTTTTCATGCAGGCGATCGCTATCAGCTAAACTAGAAAACTAAATATTGAAGAGAAAGTAGTAATTTTTGATCAATATTCTTCAATTCCTACCTTTTTTTAGTAGATTTCTTGCTCCCTGATTTATTTTTTTAATCAGTGGCTACAGTGGAAAGTTTCTAAATCTGCAACAGATTGAATTGAAGTTTATTAGTCAAAGTCTCTCCAAGTCATGAGAAATGAACCTATTTATCAAAACAGGTTTGATCGCATTTAGTATTCTTTTATTCAGCCGAAATAAAATTTAGCGTTCAGCAAGTTTGACTGTGTAAATAATCACTATAAAATTACTGACTTAAGGTTAAGAAAATACTATGAATGGGTAAATTCACGAAAGCTTTACAAATAATTTATTTAATTAAATAGCTAGGAATAATTATTTAAAGAATA
Organism: Calothrix brevissima NIES-22; assembly: GCF_002367995.1. Taxonomy (GTDB): domain Bacteria; phylum Cyanobacteriota; class Cyanobacteriia; order Cyanobacteriales; family Nostocaceae; genus Aulosira; species Aulosira brevissima. The sequence goes on along the minus strand of NZ_AP018207.1, from coordinate 4,987,956 downwards.
AAAATTAAAAAAGAAGCAACTCACCTCTGCTTCAGAGCTTATCAGGAAACATTATGTATAAAATTACAAGCTATATCACGTGTAAATGCTTTGTAAAATATGACATCAAGGTTGGTTAATTATTGATTATTAACTGTTAACAGTCAATAGCCAAAACGGCTGGATATCTGATGGTTGAGAACTAGAAGTACTCAAAGACGATGTTTTTATTTCTTAATAAAAGTTGCAAGAATTTATTGAATATCTATTTTATTTAATAAAATATAAGATTCATACTTGATTTTAAAAATAAATTTATAGTAGATATTGTATTGACTTGGGCAAAAAATTATTAGTTAAAATATGAGCTATAAATAAGACATCAGTTTTGATGTTAATATCCTCAAATTGGCATTTTTAGGAAACAAAAGTGAAAAATAAATTATTGAAAATAGCTACCGGAGTAGCACTTGTATTTACTAGTGTAACTATCAACACTGGTATGGCTAATCAAATGGTCTTAGCAAAAACTAAAAATCCTACCAAGTGTAATATTTATGCTTATGTTGATGTCTCATCTGGGCAAGCTTTAAATGTGCGTACAGGCTCAAGTATGCAAAATAAAATTTTAGGACAAGTGCCTGTAAATGAAACTGTGAACGTAATTGCTGTTGTTCCAAATTGGGCAAGAATTACTAATGCTAGTGGTGGTTATAAAGGTAATGGTTGGGTATCTTTACCAAAGTTAGGTTTATCGACAACAGGCTATGGTACTAAAGGTGTGAAGCTTTATGCCAAAACTAATCAAAATAGCCGAGTAATCCTGCGAATCCCACCTAGTACAAGTGTGAATTTATTAGGCTGTCAAGGAGGTTGGGCGCTAGTAGAATATAAAGGTATTAAAGGTTGGTTAACTAGAGAAGATCAATGTGGCGCAGCACTAACTACTTGTTCTTGATTCATCAACTAGAGGGGTAGAGAAAACATTTGACTATTGACCATTGACAATTGACAATTGACTATTGACTAACAGCCTCTTGTTTCTCGTTGATTGGTCGCCTTCCCCAAGGTTGAATAACTGAGATTCCAATGATGACAACAAGACAAAGACATTGAATTAGGAAGTTCATCTCGCTACAACTCAAACTTTGTGCGCTCAATCAAATTTTTGGCAGAGTTTAGGCTTAAAGAAGGGGAAATCTTAAATGTTAAAGGTAAAAACCTTTACTCCTTCTTAAGATAGTTATGTTTGCCGCCATTGGTCTAATTAGAACTTACAAAAGTATAAATTTACGCGAATCTCCTCAAAGTCAGAGAAATTAAAAATTAAATTGTTGATATTAATTGGCTATAAATCAGAAACAAAATGCTAATAGATTCTCAGCTTTGACAAACTGTTAATTAGAAATAATCGCAATAAATAAATTAAAAAAATTTAGTCTGTAGAGAGATGTATCTTTTAATCAAAAATTGTTTGATACACATTAATTACAATTTGAGTTTTAATAAAACAACGTAGAATTTGATGTTAAAAATAATTTATGACGTACGATAACCGCGCAGTGGTACGCAAGGTTCTAATTATCACCTTATTATTAAACCTGTTTGTGATGGCATTAAAAGCTTTTGTCGGCTACACAACAGGTTCTCTCAGCTTGCTAGCTGATGCCTTGCACAGCGTGACAGATAGCGCTAACAATGTTTTAGGATTAGTTACTAGTAAATTTTCTTCGCCTCATCCCGATCGCGAACATCCTTACGGACACCAAAAATTTGAAGCTGTGGGTGCTTTGGGAATTTCTGCATTTTTAGGCATAGCTTGTTTTGAAATTCTCCAAGGTGCAATCGAACGGATTATGAAAGGTGGCGCACCTGTGAAAATTTCCACAGCAGAATTATGGTTATTACTCATTGTGTTGGGCGTAAATATTTTTGTAACGTTTTACGAACGCAACGAAGGAAAGCGCGTAGGTAGCCCGATTTTGATTGCTGATGCCACACATACCATGAGTGATGTGTGGGTAACCATTACCGTCATGGGTGGCTTAGTTGGGGTATCGCTAGGTTATCAATGGTTAGATGTAGTTTTAGCTTTTCCTGTAGCTTTGTTGGTGTTTTGGAGTGGTTGGTCAGTATTAAAAGATAACTTACCTTCATTAGTCGATGAAATGGCGATCGCGCCAGAAGCCATTAATGCGATCGCTCTTTCTGTACCAGGGGTAATTAACTGTCATGACATCGCTTCGCGTGGGGTTCTCGGACGCCAAGTCTTCATCGAAATGCATCTCATAGTCGCTGCTGCTGACGTAGACACCGCCCACCGCATCACCGAAGAAGTAGAAAGACAACTCGAAGAACGTTTCCGCCCGGTGCGCGTTCTCATTCACGTAGAACCGCCAGCTTATCAATCTGAGGCGATTACGTTTGAAAAGTAGTCATTTGTCATTTGTCATTTGTCATTTGTCATTTGTCATTTGTCATTTGTCATTTGTCATTTGTCATTTGTCATGGGGCATTGGGCATTTGGCAAAAGTCAATAGAATTCTTAATTCTTAATTCTTAATTTTGAATTTTGAATTTTGAATTTTGAATTTTGAATTGTTTGCCCCCTAGCCCCTAGTCCCTAAGAAGCTAGCCGATTCCGCCGCCGTTCGGGGCTACCTGTGGGAATGGCGGCGATGAGTTTTTGGGTGTATTCTTCTTTGGGTTCGCGGTAGATGCTTTCGGCGGTACCTTGTTCGACTATTTGACCGCGATTCATGACTAAAATGCGATCGCTCATAAATTTGACGACGCTTAAGTCATGGGAAATGAAAATATAAGTTAGTTGAAAATCTGATTGCAATTCTTTGAGCAGATTTAATACTTGCGCTTGTACTGATACATCCAAGGCGGACACTGATTCATCGCAAATAATAAATTTGGGGTTTAATGCTAGAGAACGGGCGATGCAAATTCGTTGACGCTGACCGCCGGAAAATTGATGGGGATAGCGGTTAATTGCATCTGCATTCAATCCCACCCGTTCTAACAGTTCAACTACCCGTTCTCGCCGTTGTTGCTTGGTTTTTCCGACAGAATGAATTACCAAGGGTTCAATAATTGCGTCCCCTACTTTCATTCTAGGATCGAGGGCGCTAAAGGGATTTTGAAATACTATTTGCATTTCCCGGCGGAGTTTTTGCAAGGGTTCGCCTTTGAGTTGGGTGATATTTTGTCCCTCGAAAATAATTTCACCACCCATCGGTTCTATTAACCGTAATAGGGTTCTTCCCAAAGTCGTTTTACCACAACCAGATTCACCGACTAATCCCACTGTTTCCCCTGGTTTCACATCAAAGGAAACGTTATTTACTGCCATATTGTAGCGTTTTGTCCCGCCAAATAAACCTTTAATGGGGAAGCCAACTTTGAGATTGCGGACTTGTAGCAGAGGTGATTTTTCGTTGAGTTCAGCTAATCTGGTAACTATCTCTTCTCTGGTAACTTCTAGCGGTGGTAAGGGTACTTTCTCTTGAATTACTAATTCTCCTGTGGATGTTTCTTCTGTACTCATGTAGTCGGAAACTGTCAGGAGTTTTTGTGGATGGCGCGTCAATGTAGGACGGCAAGCAACTAAACCTTTAGTATAGGGATGCTGGGGATTGCTGAAAATTTCCGTCGCGGTATTATATTCAACAATTTTGCCACGATACATCACTGCGACTTTATCCGCAATTTCGGAAATTAATCCTAAATCATGGGTGATGAAAATCATGGACATATCCCGGCTTTGCTGCAATTCTGCCATCAATTCCAAAATTGTTGCTTGTACGGTGACATCTAAAGCTGTAGTTGGTTCGTCAGCAATTAATAATAATGGATTGCAGGAAATTGCCATTGCAATCATTACTCTCTGTAACTGTCCTCCAGACAGTTCGTGAGGGTAGCGTTCTAAAATAGATTGTTTATGCTGTTCTACCAACTCGGCTAGTTTGCGTCCCTCTGGCTTGGGGGAATTGGAATTAGTTTGACTCCAAGTATCAAGATATTGCTGTGCTATTTGCTCGTCACTGGGGAGAAGTTTCACTTCTTGCAAACCTGCGATCGCAATTTCTCGCGCTTCTTTTTCTGAGACTTTTTGATGTCGCAGAATTGCTTCTGTTAGCTGAAAGCCAATGTTATAAACCGGATTGAGCGAACTCATCGGTTCTTGGAAAATCATCGCAATATCACCGCCGCGATAAAGCTGCATTTCTTGCGGTGGTAACTCTACTAAATTAATTGCTGCTGCATTTTCCTGGGTGTGAAACAAAATTTCTCCGCCACTAATTCTCCCCGGATTCTGCAACAAACCCATGATGGCTAGAGATGTGACTGATTTACCGCTTCCCGACTCGCCAACTATTCCTAAAGTTTCTCCTCGATTGAGTTGAAAGGAAATTCCATCAACGGCTTTGAGGGTATTACCATCACCGGAAAATTCAACTTGGAGATTACGAACCTCTAGGATAGTTGCTGTCATGGAAGTTAGTTATAAATTGTTGCCAATAGTTATTTGGAGTTTAACAGTGATTTTAAGCGATCGGCTCTCAATTACAAAACAATCCATAAAAATATTAGTTATGCTCAGATCCCCGACTTCTTCAAGAAGTCGGGGATCTAGGAAATGTGAAAAATTAATGCGATCGACTATTAAAAGGGAATATCATCGATATTTGGTTCTTCTACTGGGGTATAAGTAGTCCGTTCAAAAGTTGCTGGTTGCGGTGCTGGTTCGGGATTGCTGACTCTAGGAGGAACGTTAGCTTTTGGTGTAGCTGGGGCTGGTGCGGGACGAGGTGATTCGTAACTAGCCGCAGTTGTTTGGGGCGGAGTTGAGGCGACAGGGGCGGTAGCTGGGGGGCGAGAGTAAGTTTCTGTAGCTGGTGGTGTATGCAGATTGAAACTACCACCGATGTTTTGAATTTGCTGTACTGTCAATTCAGCCCGTTTTTCTTTAAATCCTTCGGGACGATCGATAGTATTCATTCCTAATCTTCCTACCAAAATAACGCGATCGCCTTGATGATAGTTTTGCTGAATTTCCGTCGCTAAGTTACCCCAACCGACTACTTTCAATGTCGCTGGTGCATCTTCTGCTTTTTGGGAATTGGGAAATTGCACCAACATCTCCGTTACCGCCAATTGATCTGGTGTATAGCGTAGTTGTGGTTCTTGGATGATTTCCGCCATTAAAACGCAGCTATTCATTAAAATCCTCCTGATAATCGAACTTGCTGAGTGAGAAGTGATACCAATTCAAAATTACAAAAGCCTGATGGCAAAAAGAGTTGTGTGATTGAGTCTAAATTTTGGCGATTGGTTTCAAGTTTTGCTGTGTAGCGTTAATTACTATCTATATATTGTTAACTTTGGCATTTTTGAATATACATTCTTTATATTTAGACAGTTTTAGCATAAAAGCCAAGCGATGGATGCTAACGCACCCTTCGCCTGACTAGAGCAAGCATTGAATTCTACAACTGAGTAGTATAATTGTACCATTATAGTTATGGAATAAGGCAAGAATTATTTTTGAGAATTGGGGATTGGGGATTATGGGGATAACACAGATGAGGGAGACACAATTTTTGGTGAAGTGAGGCTGAAGGTTGAGCCTTTGAGGGTGAAGGTTGAGCCTTTGAGGTTGGAAGTTGAGCCTTTGAGGTTGTAAGTTGAGCCTTTGAGGTTGGAAGTTGAGCCTTTGAGGTTGTAAGTTGAGCCTTTGAGGGTGAAGGTTGAGCCTTTGAGGGTGAAGGTTGAGCCTTTGAGGCTGAAATTTTACAAAAATACTAATTAAATAAATGATTGATTGCCATACATCGTCGTAAAGGGCGGGGAAACCCACCTGTGTCAACTTAAGCTAAAAGCTATATAGGGTGGGCGTTGTACAAAAACTTTCGCCCTCATCCCCTAACCCCTTCTCCCCCAGTCCAAGGGGAATTAAATCTCTTGCTCCCCTCTCCTGGGGGAGAGGGGCTGGGGGTGAGGGCAAAACGTTGTCGCCAAACGGGTTTCGCGTTAAGTTGACACCAATGGGGGAAACCCCGCCCCTACGAATAATGCCCAATGCCCAATGCCCCATGCCCCATGCCCAAATTAAATTTGCACGTGAACTGGGAACAAACCCAAACCAATTAATCGGGCGGGGAAGTCGCGCAAGATGGGTAGGCGGAGGAAAGCTGGCGGTTGAAAAGTCTGATCGGATGTGAGGATGCGGGTGAATATTTGTTTTTGGATGATAGTTTGAAATGCTTGGATGATTCTTGTGGGTAATTCTCTTTGGTTTTGGACTTTTGCTAAATCTTTGAGTTGTAAATTTTGATTTTTTAGGGGTTTGGCGATCGCATTTGCTGCAACAACTGCATCCTGAATGGCATAGTTAATCCCCACACCACCCACGGGAGACATCACATGGGCGGCATCGCCAATCAGCAGCAATCCGGGACGATACCAACGTTTAACGCGGCTGGATTCGACGGAAAGAAAGGCTACCTGCGACCAATCGTGTAAATTAGAGATGCGATTCCCTAATTCTGGTACAACTTCAACTACAGATTTTTTTAACTCCTCTAAACCCGCAGTGCGTAGTTGTTGATAGCCGCCTTTAGGGATAACATAAGCAACTTGCCATTCTTCACCCCGATCCAGCATGACGAGAATATGTCCTTTCCCAATCCTTCCCATTCCCCCTTCTGCATCTTCTGGGTGACGGGGGAGACGAAACCACAGCACATCCATTGATGGGGAAGTTTCCACAGACTCAAAACCACCCAGTTGTCTTAGCTTGGAATGGCGTCCATCTGCACCCACGGTCAGCTTTGAGCGAATTTCATGCCAACCACCGCCTCCCCGATAGCGTACACCCGCAACTACGCCATCTGTGATAATTAATTCTTGAACATTCGCCCCCATGATTAACTGAAAATTCGGGTATTTTTGCGTTTCCTGGGTGATAAATTCTAAGAATTTCACTTGAGGAAGCATGGTGATGTAAGGGTAATTGGTTTTTAGATGGCTAAAATCTGCCAAAATCGCGCTATCTTCAGCAGTTTGAATCCGTAATTGGCGAATTTTACTATGGGGGAGTGCCAACAAGCGATCGCTTAAACCCAATTCCGCCATAATCTCCATTACAGATGGGTGAATGGTGTCACCGCGAAAATCGCGATCGAAGTCCTTATGTGCTTCCAACAGCATCACCGGAATCCCTTGACGGGCTAATAGTAACGCCAATACCGCCCCAGCCGGCCCACCACCGACAATACAACAATCAGTGGTTTGGACATCTATAATGTCATGAATATCATGGGCAGGATTTTCAGATAAAGAGTTAGTCATAAGCTGACCTTCAGAAAGTCCTAAAATTAACCTTAGTTTGCTTTTATGGCTACGAGCTACTTTTTTAACTTTTCGTATTCAGCTGTAACCTGTAAGATCAGCGCTAAACTCTCAATTGTTTAGTTGTTAGTTGTTAGTTGTCAGTTGTCAGTTGTCAGTTGCCCAATGCCCAATGCCCCATCCCCAATAAGAATCATTAACACTCGTGTCTCAAGTTGTTTTAGAAAATATTTATAAAAGTTTCCCCCCGCGTAAAGGGGAAAGTATTGCCGAGCCAACCTCAACGGCTTTATCCTCTGGTAAGAAAACTGATGCACAGCGAGAACGTGCAGATAATATTAATGTTCTGCGGCGAATTAACCTCACTATCGCTGATGGGGAGTTTATGGTATTGGTGGGGCCTTCTGGTTGTGGTAAAAGTACCCTGCTGCGGTTAATTGCCGGTTTAGAAACGATGACAGGCGGTAATATTTGGGTAGGCGATCGCTTAGTGAACGATTTACCACCCAAGGAACGGGATATCGCAATGGTGTTTCAAAATTACGCCCTTTATCCCCACATGTCAGTGTATGACAATATCGCCTTTGGACTGCGTCGTCGTTTTGACAGTAGGGAAAGAGAAGATGCAGAAATTGCCAATTCTTCCCGGTTTCCCATCTCCGCGTCTACTTTATCAACTTTGGCAGAAAATTTATTTGTGGGGATAACGCGATCGCTACCGAAAGGACTACGTTACACTTCTCACAAGGAACGGGAAGTAGATCGGCGAGTGCGGAATGTGGCGCAATTATTACAAATTGAAACCTTGCTGAATCGTTTACCTAAGCAGCTTTCGGGGGGACAAAGACAAAGGGTAGCCTTAGGAAGAGCGATCGCCCGCAATCCCCAAGTATTCTTAATGGATGAGCCATTATCTAATTTAGACGCGAAATTACGTGCAGAAACCCGCGCCCAAATTGTCAAACTACAGCGCCAGTTAGGCACAACGACAATTTACGTCACCCACGATCAAACCGAAGCCATGACAATGGGCGATCGCATTGCGATTATGAATCAAGGACAAATTCAGCAAGTTGCTTCGCCTTTAGAACTTTACAATCGTCCAGCCAATCGCTTTGTCGCTGAATTTATTGGTTCACCACCAATGAATTTCATTCCTGTAGAATTTCATGCACCTTTATTAATTACCCATTCTCAATTTCGTCTCACTCTCCCGCAAATTTGGGAAAGCGCCTTACAAAAATATGATGGACAAACTTTAATTTTAGGCGTGCGTCCAGAACATTTTACTGTTAGCGTACCCGCCACCAAAAATCTCCCCGTTTTAGTAGATTTAGTTGAAAATTTAGGCAACGATAGCTTTATCAGCGCTAGACTTGGTGAAGTTGGTTTTGCTGAAAATAATACGAGTGATTATCTACAGGTAAGAGTTCCGCCAGAAAGATTAGTAAATATAGGCGATCAACTTTGGTTATCACTCATTCCCGAAAAAATCCACTTTTTTGAGCCGATGACAGATTTAGCAATATTTCCTCATGCTGAATAACAATTATCAGCAATCAACAATTACTTTCTGTTAAAGAATTCAGTATTTATTACTGTTACCAATTTGAAAAAAGAATGCGACAGATGGTAGGGGTATGGCAGTGCCATGCCCTCTAGAATATATTGATATATAGCAATCCGTAATCATTTTTGAAACTTACTAATTCTCATTTTTTTCTCTTGTCCTTGGCGTACTTGGCGTCTTGGCGGTTCATTAAAAAATATTTTCACTTAGATGGGATTGCTAGATGCCGCAAAAGCTATTTAAATAAGTATGAATTCTAGTTACAAAAATCTATCGATTAATTTTTGTGGTGATAATTGCAGTAATAAAGGAGTAAATTCTTCAGGTGATAATAATGATAAAGGTTCAATAATCCTGATTAAATCATCACTTAAATTACCAAACCTAATGCGCAGTAAATTTTCTATAACTCGACGACGTTCTGCATTTACGCCTTCTGCAATTCCGGCTTGAATTCCAGCTTGAATTCCTTCTTGAATTCCGGCTTGTTTAGATTCTGCTAATTTTTGTTCATAAATAGGAGATAAGCGCATAATTAACTCTCTATCTTCTTGATCTATATTTTGCGTAAGTCCTATGAATCCTCGTTACAAAAATCTATCTATTAATTCTTGTGGTGATAATTGCAGTAATAAAGGAGTAAATTCTTCCGGTGATAATAATGATAAAGGTTCAATAATCCTGGTTAAATCATCATTTAAAGCACCAAACCTAATGCGCAGTAAATTTTCTATAACTCGACGACGTTCTGCGTTTACGCCTTCTGCAATTCCGGCTTGTTTAGATTCTGCTAATTTTTGTTCATAAATAGGAGATAAGCGCATAATTAACTCTCTATCTTCTTGATCTATATTTTGATTAACTTCCAATGTAGTCTTTAAATTTAATAATAAATCGATTGCTCTCGCACGTAATGGATTTGTTGGCGGAAGTGCTTCTAGTTCATCTATCGCTTGTTGCTGTACTCTTCCTTTACCTAAAATTCTTAACCATAGTGTTTCCTGGGTAACGGGTAATTGATGAATGGCGACAATTGCGGTACGGAAATAATCTCCAAAAAAATGTATTCCTACTCCCCAATTTTCTATATCTAAGTTGGTTCTAAAACCATTTAATATCCCTTCAGAAGCTGTTGGCGACAAAATCCACAATTTAGGTAAATCTGATTCAGCAATTTGCTTTTTCTCTACTTTTGATTGACGCTTTGACTCAGCAAAGATATCAAATAATTTATTTAAACAACTACGAATTTCGGCAATTGTCGCCGCATTTCTAAAGGGTTCAATTAATGCAGGTGTAGCTGCAAGTTTTCCTAGCAGCCCTAATTCTATTGTATCGCTGGTTAATTGGGTTGTCGGTGTGAAATATACGTCTATTTCGCGGATTTCCGCCGCTACTTTTCGACTCGTATCTATTTCCCCTAAAGGTTGTAATAATTCTGTCAGATAATCTTTGGCAAACTGATCGTAGAGAAACCTAGTCATTTTATTCCTAGCGTGGTTTGTTTAACGCAAACAACGAATCGCTTCTAACAAACCTCTAGCTTTATTGAGGGTTTCTTCATACTCTTTTTCTGGTTCGGAATCAGCTACCAAACCCGCACCAGCTTGAACGGTGACGGTGCGATCGCGAACTACCATTGTCCGAATGGCGATCGCGCTATTTAATTGTCCTTCAAAGTCATAATAACCATAAACGCCCGAATAAACCCCGCGACGGCTTGGTTCTAATTCGTGGATAATCTCCATCGCCCGAATTTTGGGCGCACCGCTAACTGTTCCCGCAGGAAAACAAGCTTTAAGTAAATCCCATGCTGTTTTATCAGTGGCTAATTTTCCTACCACATTACTAACTATATGCATCACATGCGAGTAGCGTTCCACTACCATTAACTCATCTACTCTCACGCTACCGCTTTGACAAACTCGCCCTAAATCATTTCGCCCTAAGTCCACTAGCATGACATGTTCTGCTACTTCTTTGGGGTCTTGGAGCAAATCTTCGGCTAATTCCGCATCTTCCTTACTAGTTTTCCCTCTAGGGCGCGTTCCCGCAATTGGACGGACTGTGGCGATTGTTTCTCCATCGCGATCGCGTTCGGCTTTTACCATCACTTCCGGGCTAGAACCGATAATTTGCCAATCTTGGAAGTTAAAGTAAGCCATGTAAGGCGAAGGATTAATCTGCCGCAGGGAACGGTAAAGGGCGAAGGGGTCGCCTGTATATTCTGTAGATAATCGCTGAGAAATGACGACTTGAAAGATATCGCCTGCTTTGATGTAATCTTTAGCTTTTTGGACGCTGGCGCAAAATTCTGGGCGCGTAAAATTACTGTTATATTCTGTTGCTGCTGCTTTTTTGTTACCAGGGGGCGTCCATGCAAATTGGGTTTTCTCTGGTGATAATGGCAGAGATAACTTATTTAGCATTTGCGTCACGCGATCGCCTGCTTGTTGATAAGCTGCTTGTAAATCTACTTGCGGATCTCGTAAATCAGCATAAGCGATCGCCCAAATTTTCCGCTTCACCTGGTCAAAAATTAACAGGTGATCTACCTGCATCCACAACCCATCAGGTAAATTTCTCTCATCTTGGGGGTAAATAGGTACCCGGGGTTCAATCCAATTAATTAATTCATAACCCCAAAAGCCAAACAACCCGCCAATTCCCGGTGGTAATTGGGGTAATTTAACTGGTTTATAAGGTTCCAGACAATTAGCTAAAGCCGTAAAGGGATCGCCTGCAAAGACTTCCTGAGAACCATCGCGGTGTGTTTGGGTTGTCGTCTCACCCCTAGCTTCCAACACCCACAACGGATCGCAGCCCAATAAACTATAACGCCCCAGCTTTTCCCCACCTTCTACCGATTCCAACAAAAAGCTGTAAGGCTGACCAGCACAAACCTTATACCAAGCAGATACTGGTGTATCGAGATCTGCTACCCATTCCTGATATACCGGAACAAAGTTACCTTGTGCAGCTAATTGGGAAAATTCAGAAAAATCGGGGAAAATCATAAACTACTGAGGGATTGGGGATTGGAACATTGGGGTATAGGGAATAGGGCATAGAGAACTAAGTATAAAGGATAAACGATTGGGAGAAAATCTTTTCCAACCTCTCACCCCTAGTCCCTAGTCCCTAGTCCCTAGTCCCTAATAGTTCCCAGTACCTATTACCTAAGCGTCGTAGGTATATTTACCACTAAACTTTAGTGCAGATGGATTGGGGTTGCTACCAATGTTGCGTGGCACAAAACGGACTTTCTCACGACCTGCGTTTACCTTTTCAGGGAATACGCCATCAGCAGGATGAATTAGAGTGGTTTCACCAGAAGGCAGAATCCGGTAAATCTTGTAGTCGGTGATTTTGAATTTCCGGAGTTGACCGCCCAAAGCGATACCATATTCTTTCCGAGCAATATACAACAGGTTTTGACCCTCTTGCATAGTAGCCGCGCCACCTGTAGGCAATTCAAAAACTTGAGCCTTGGGGCTAGTCCAGGTGATAGCGTACTTTTCTTCCGTTGCTGCTTTTGATAGCAAGCCACCAGTGCTGCCAGCAAATAGCGGAGTTTTTCCAGAAAGTGCTTCTGCCATAAAGTAGTCTCTCAACGTTTTTAGGGCATCCTAACACTGCCAAACGGATCGTGTTGCAATCGTGTCATAGACTGTAACAGTTTTTAGTCCTTTTTTGGTTGTTATTGGTCATTAGTCATTGGTCATTTGTCATTTGTCCTCCTTGTCTCCCTTGTCCTCCTTGTCCCCCTTGTCCCCTCTATCCCCCTTCCCCCTGCTCCCTTGACCCGCTCTGGGCTGCTCTGGACAATGGGGACGGTAAAGTGAAACTGGCTGCCTTTGTCTTTGCCTTTGGAGGTTGCCCAAATTTCTCCGCCCCAGCCATTGACAATTTGCCGACAAATTGCTAATCCCAAACCTGTACCGCCTGTGCTACGGCGGAGTGCGCCCTCCTCCTGATAAAAGCGATCGAATACGATCTCTAAACGATTGGGTTCGATACCTCGTCCGGTATCAGCTACGGTGACTTCGACCATTTGCTTTTCGTTACGTAGGGCACTAATCGTAATGTCGCCGTGGGAGGGTGTAAATTTAAAGGCGTTGTCTATGAGTTTGGCGATGACTTCTACTAGCCAATCGCCGTCAGCTTTGACTAAAGGCAGGTTTTCGGCAATATTCGTGGTAATTTCGGGCGGCTTTTCAATGGTGGGGCGCGTCCGCATTCTACTTAGAGCTAAGTCTATACATTCTTGTAATGTCAGCGATTCGGGATGCCATTCTACGCGACCGCTTTCTAGGTTGGAAAGTGTTAAGAAATCTTGCACTAGTTTGCGCATTCTTTCGGAATCAGCCAGGGCAGTTTCCAGCATTACCTGTTGTAAATCTTGGGGCATATCTGGCTCGCTGGCGAGGCTTTCGAGGCAAACTTGAATTGTCGATAGGGGGGTGCGCAGTTCATGTCCAGTGATGGCTATGAGGTTGCTGCGGGTGCGATCGAGGGCTTCTAGTTGCTGATTGAGTTCTTCTAGGTTGGCGTAGGCTTCTGCTTGAATTAAAGCTGCGCCTACTTGAGTAGCGATCGCTTTCACTAAGTCCAATTCCCCTGGTAAACACTCATGGGGTGAGGGATTGCAGTAATGTAACTCGACTATGCCCAGCAATCGCCCTTGATAAAATACTGGTTCAATCAGCCAAGAACGAATATCAAATTTTTTAGCGATCGCTGATAACACTGGCGAATCAATCACCCAAGGATCTTCTAGGGTATCGCTAACACACACACCCTCGCCTTGTTTGACTATTTCCTGAAATAGTTTATTTTGCTCTAGTTGCCAAGTTTGCCCTAATACCGATGACACCCCTGGATTTAAAAATTCATGTTCAATAATGGCTTGGGCGTCTGTAGCTTGGGCGCGGTAAATTAAACAACGTCCCGCCCCCATGTGTTGTCCCAATTCTTGGGCAGCGATTTGCAGTACTTCGTGCGGATCGAGCGATCGCCTAATTGCAGTACTAATTGAGTTAATTAACTGTTCTTTCCGTGCTTGGGCTGTAATCGAACGATAAGCTTTATGCAATTTATACTGACTAGCTTGCAGATAAGTTACCAAGCGTTGCACAAACGGATCTGTGTCTATATCACAAGCATATTTGCTGCTTTGCTCTGTATCTGAGGCAATTTTTGGCGTCCCAATGCCAAATCTTTGGCGTGCTGCTTCTACTTTCTTCCCTAAATCTGGTCTGTAAATTACAATTCTCTCTAGCAGTAATTGAGCAGCTTTGAGACTCACGCCTCGTTCTGATGTCCAAATTCCCTCAAACCTCCGCGCTGTATCCATATCCAAGTTAGGAATCATTTCCGGATTCTGCTTATTCTTGGCAATAGAACCCAGGCTTTCTCGACATACCAGACAAGTAGCATAATTATCACCAATTACGACTAAATGCCATTCTTGGCTGAGGGCGTCATCTGGCTCAAAAGCTACTTTTTCATAATATTCCGAGCTATTCGTAAAATCTGTTTCCGGGGCAGATAATACGTATATTTGGTTACTTCGCTCTGACAAACGTTGGTAGCGATGGGCTTCTTGACGATAAAATCGCTCGCGTTGAAAGCTCGCAATTACCAACGGCTGCTCTAAAGTCGCCGCTAGAACTTGGTCTTCCATAGCATGGGAGAGCGCCGTCAGCGAAGCCTTAAAATATAGCTGGGGTCTTAGGTAGGGGAGGAACTGTAGCAGATCACTCAGCACAGAAGTTGAAATGCTCATGAATGTCGTTATAAAAAGCCCAATTCGATCTCAATCCAAGTCACAGATGCATTGTACAAATTACAACGGACTCTAAAGTCATTTAGACAATGGGAATATGTAAAGAATCTTGACACTCTCCGCCCTATAAGGGCGAAGATTCTTCAATCTTTGACCCAACTTGCTCAAACAGGATTACTCCTGCATGTAACAAGCACGCTTTATGCTTAATACAAAACTATCAAAAATTTACAGATAGATCACTTTTGAGTAATCCTCGCTCAATTATCGCCGATTAATTGAACATCAGCCAATTAAATATATTAGTTAACGGTGCTTTTTAACTAAGTTTTATGTCTAACCGTTTCTAATATTCTTATAGTTTTTGATATTTTTGTATTTATGTAGCCAGCTTGACATCAATTCCCATTTTGCTTTTGTGTAAATGTCGGTAAATCTAAATTATAAACATTATTTTCTGATTAGCATCCATGAATCTGCTGCTAATAATACCTGCTATCTATGGATTTTATGAGCGTAAATTTCATAAAATTTCGCGTCAAATCGGATAGTTTGTAATTTCATTTTATATCAATTAATTATTTAGTTTTAATTTTTATTAAAAACTATATCATACATTGTCACATTCAATTTTTGCTGAATTTTTTGAACTGGTAATAACTACTATTTCTCAACATAAATTTATATTATTAGGCGATCTATTGAAGTAATATTTATTACTCAATTTATTTATATGATTGCCAATTACTACACCAGGCAATATCACAAAAAATCAAATTTTTTCTCTAGTCAGCAGATTTATCCCTGATTTTTTGACAAAAGTCCGCAATGTAAACTTTAAATAATCTGCCAGTAGATTTATTAATGCCAAAAATTAAATAAACTGCGGATATAATAACCTATCTGCATGTAAATATATATTAATCGCCAAATAATCCGCTAAATAACGGAAAATCACAGTTATTTAGACTTGACGCCAGCTTAATAAAACTTTACAAAGTATAGGTTTACCTTCTGACACAATCGATATTTAACTATTGACAGCCTTAACTATAAATCTCAAATAGGCAGTTTTAGTCGTAGATTTTGATTGCTGTAGATTTTATAGCTGTCCTTTTTTGGAGATTGTGTCAGTATGATTTTGGCTGTAATAGCTTAACTAAGTTTGCTAGAGCGTCTTTTTACTTCAAATCTCTGGGTAAGCTTCTCAACTAGAACTTTTTTCCTGTTGACGCTAAAGACTACACGAAAATCTAGACCTGTACACGGAATGTTGCCTAATGACACCGGATATACTAATGACACCGGAAAAAATTTTCCTGGATGGAAAAACTTATATTCCCGCAGAACAATTACCTATACCAGAATGGCCTTGTGTTCTCAGTGACAGACCACAACCAACCTTGACGGTAAAAGATGACGATTTATTTTTAGTGACAGACACGCTGGGGAACATTTCAGGCTGTTCTCTCAACGATGGTAACCCCAGTATGGGACTGTTTTGCTGTGATACCAGATTTCTCAATCGCTTGGAGTTACAAATTGAAGGGCGATCGCCTATCCTACTCAGTAGTACAGCTGAAAAAGGATTCGCTCTCTCAGTGTTGTGTACTAACCCCAGAATTGATGAACGTCTGCGGCCTGACACCGTAGGCATTCGCCGGGAAATGGTACTTAACGGGGCACTGTTTGAAGAAATCGAAGTAGCTAATTATAGCACAACTACCGTGAGTTTTGAACTCAGCATCAGCTTTGATGCCGATTTTGTCGATTTATTTGAAGTGCGCGGCTATGACAGAGGTAAACGGGGTAGATTGCTGCGCTTAGTCGAACCTTTAACAGAAGATGGTACATCTACAGAAGGCGATGGCTTTGCATCTGTGCAAACTCAGCCAGTACTATCGCGGGATGAATCCTTGACAATGGCTTATCAAGGTTTGGATGGCTTAGTCATGGAATCTCGGCTGCAATTTCAGCATCGCCAACCAGATTACTTTAAAGGTTACACTGCAATTTGGCAGTTAGAATTAACTCCCCACGAAACCCAAAAGTTAGCTTATCGGGTAAATTTATTACGCAATAATCAGCCCAGTTCTACCGTCAGCGCCGCCATTACCTTACCACAGGCAAAAGCGGCTGAGTTAATAGAAGAACAACAATGGGTAAACCAAATTACCCGGATTAGTTCAGATAAAAGCATCTTCAATCGGGTGATTGAACGCGCTGAACAAGATATGTATTTGTTACGTCAGTCTTTTGGCAAATATAAGACTGTTTCAGCAGGCGTACCTTGGTTTTCGGCGCTGTTTGGGCGAGATTCCATCATCACAGCTTCCCAGACTTTGATGTTAAATCCCACAATTGCCAAAGAAACGCTAATGCTGTTGGCGAAATATCAAGGTAAAGTTGAAGATGAATGGCGCGATGAAGAACCAGGGAAAATTTTACACGAGTTGCGCTTGGGAGAAATGGCGCGCTGTCAAGAAATTCCCCATACGCCATACTACGGTACAGTTGATGCGACTCCGTTGTGGCTGATGCTCTATGCAGAGTATTATGCTTGGACAAACGATCGCGAAACTTTAGAGCAACTTTGGCCTAATGCCTTAGCAGCAATGGAGTGGATTGACCGCAATAGTAAACAAACCAGCTACTTAAGCTACTCTCGTAAATCTAAACGCGGTCTAGCTAACCAAGGTTGGAAAGATTCCGGCGACTGTATTGTAGACCATAAGGGAGAATTAGCTAACGGTGCGATCGCTCTTTGTGAGGTGCAAGCATATGTTTATGCAGCGAAAATGCGCCTCTCAGAAATTGCGCGGATGAAAAAGCGGCTAGATTTAGCCGATAGATGGCAAGAAGAAGCCAAAAATCTCAAAATTCGCTTTAATCGCGATTTTTGGATGGAAGACCAAGATTTCTGCGCTTTAGCTTTAGATGGCGATGGTAAGCAGGTAGATAGTATCACCTCTAATCCCGGCCATTGTTTGCATTTAGGTATTTTTACACCAGAAAAAGCCTATAGCGTTGCCGAAAGATTACGCGCCCCTGATATGTTTAATGGTTGGGGAATAAGGACTTTAAGTAGTTTATCTCCAGCTTACAACCCAATGGGCTATCACATTGGTTCAGTCTGGCCTCATGATAACGCCATCATTGCGATGGGATTGCGATCGCTTGGCTTAATCGATCAAGCCTTAGAATTATTCCAAGGTTTGTTTGATATGACTAGTCAGCAACCATATTTTCGTCCCCCAGAACTGTTTTGTGGTTACGAACGCAACGGAGATAACACCCCCGTACAGTATCCAGTTGCTTGTACACCTCAAGCTTGGGCTACTGGTAGTGTTTTCCAACTCTTGCAAATGATGGTAAATCTTGTACCAGATGCGCAAAATAACTGCTTGCGGATTATCGATCCGGCTTTACCAGAGTCGATTAATCGTTTATCCTTCCATAATTTGCAAGTTGGTACCACCGTTCTTGATTTAGAATTTGAGCGTTCTGGTAACACTACTGCTTGTCGTGTCGCCAAAAAACGCGGAAATCTGCGAGTAGTGATTGAGGCGTAATTGAGTAGGGCATGGGGCAAGTCTTGATTTTTGTTTTTCTTCTTGTCCTTGTATCCTGTGTTCTTTACTAACAATTTAAAACGTCAAATTAAATTCTTGGAAGGGTGGGGAAACCCCACCCCTACGAGAATCGTCATTATAGCTGTTGACTGTTGACTGTTGACTGTTGACTGTTGACTGTTGACTGTTGACTGTTGACTGTTGACTGTTGACTGTTGACTGTTGACTGTTGACTGTTGACTGTTTACTGTTGACTGTTGACTGTTTACTGTTGACTGTTGACTGTTGACTGTTGACTGTTGACTATTGACTGTTGACTGTTGACTGTTGACTGTTGACTGTTGACTGTTGACTATTGACTATTGACTATTGACAAAAAAAGAAAGAAGATCCAAACTCCTTTCTTTACCTTTTAATATTAATTTGTTCTTCGCTCAGGAATACATTATTCTGATTTAGCTTTCTTCTTGATTCTCCACTTTACGACCTGGAGAAGATTCATATAAAGCATCTAGTTGTTGACGGGCGTCTTCTACATTGATTGACCGCATGACTAATAAAGGTTCTTTAATTAAATTACCTGCACTATCTAATAACTCTGGATGTGGTGTAAACTGTTTTCTCGATGTGGGATAGCCATATTGCCCCCGATCGTTCATTGTTGGGTATGTTCGGTCTCGATCAAAACTGAACATAATCAAGTTACGAATTAAATTGGCAACAGCAATCACCGCAAGAATTGTAAAGGCAAGAATGTAAAGCAGGTGTAACATCGGAATTGTCCTCCAGAGGAAGTGAATTTTAAAAGTTTTTACTGTAACGCTTCGCTTTGCTAATAATTTCAGGTACAGCAATAGCAATGGCGATTAAGTTACGTACTGTTTGTACGTATGGTGTTTTCTATTAAAGGTAATCTGGTAAACGTTATTCAGAACACGGTAGCATGGGATACCTAATTTTCTGATTTATTCAAAATTTATTAAGGATTGTGACTTTTGAGAAAATCTACATACCAACTAGACAAAATTTCAACAGCTAATCAAGCTAAGGTTGGCAATGATTGCCGCTAGCTAGTCTAGCTACGCGCTGGTTTTCACAAATACTGACTTGCTGCTATTAACTAAGTTTAGCGAACCTAACTCATAAAACATTTATTCTTCTGTTTCTTTTTCCCCTTTTTCTTGATGAAAGCGCATAACTGCATTCCAGCATTCTGTTACTACGTCATGCCAAGGATTAAGGGTGCTCATATCAAGTCCAACTTGTCCATCGGTTGCATTAAATAGCATTCTCGCGGTTCTAAGTTCCTCTTGTGCTTGTTTGACTCTATAAAGCAAGTCATCTTGCTCTTGCTCGCTCATAAATGAGAGTTGTCTGGTTTCCAAAAAATCGCGCGATCGCGTAAACCAAAAATGAAAATCATCTAACAACGGTTCTAAGAGGCTTTTGAGCAATTCAGACCCTGGTAAATTTGAGTCTCCCATAAATGAGAAGCATATTCTAAAAGTTTCCCTCTAATCTTAACTTTATTTACAAATCTTCACATCCTTTTTTTTTGCTTAATAGAACAAACTTTATAAAATGATGTATTGTCCTATACAATTTTCTATTCTAGAGTCACTCAAGTGGCTGGAATAGCTATCTCAGGTATGGTTTTTTCGTTTTTATGCACAAAGATACTAAAAAGTCAATATCTTTATTATAAAAATAAATCAGCCTGAAGATAGAGCGTTAATTATGATGAGAAATTGCGAAATATTGCTTTTATATTAAGCGTTTACATTGAGAAATTACAAGAGAAAATATCTGCAAATCATAGCAAATCGCAGATGATATCAGCTTCAAGGGGTAAAGCAGCGAAAATCAATCATATTAGATGTTTGTAGCTTGTCTGATACACAGATGCGATCGCGCCATAATGATTTGCCTAGCTCTGCAATATCAAATTTGAGTACATATATATTGATAAGGTAATGCCTATCTAAATTGCATAACTACTAATAAGGGCTGTCAACAGTCAACAGTCAACAGTCAACAGTCAACAGTCAACAGTCAACAGCCTTCACAATGGATTGTGCAACTGAAAAGCAGATTAGCTTATGCATTGATCTAGGGCATCATTCCTCTACCAACATCAAACCCAATGCCCAATGCCCACTAGCCTTGAGCGAAGTCGAAAGGATGCCCCATGCCCAGTTATGTAAACTTGGTCTAGCATAGGAAAAAGCCTGTTAATATAGCATATTTGCCCATGCTATATTTGGGTAGATTTTTCAGCACCACACTGGATAAATCAGCATTTCAATCACTTCGCCAATGGTTTAGCAGCCGATGTCGCCTAATCAACCACCTAATCAATCAGAACAATCTGCAAAAATGTATTTACCCCGTAGCAGCGAATCGGAAACTTTAAAAAAAATTCGCCACACTGCTTCCCATGTGATGGCTATGGCTGTACAAAAGCTGTTTCCCAAGGCGCAAGTCACAATTGGCCCCTGGATTGATAACGGTTTTTACTACGATTTTGACAATCCAGAACCCTTTAGCGATAAAGATTTAAAAGCCATCCAAAAAGAGATGGTAAAAATTATTAATCGCAAACTCCCGGTAGTTCGGGAAGAAGTCAGTCGGGAAGAAGCCAAACGCCGGATTGAGGAAATTAAAGAACCTTATAAGTTAGAAATTCTCGCAGATATTAAAGAAGAACCGATTACAATTTACCACCTGGGTAATGAATGGTGGGATTTGTGCGCGGGGCCGCATTTAGAAAATACCAGCGAAATTAACCCCAAAGCCATTGAATTAGAAAGCGTTGCGGGTGCTTATTGGCGGGGTGATGAAACCAAAGCTCAATTACAAAGAATTTACGCCACTGCTTGGGAATCTCCCGAACAATTGGCGGAGTATAAGCGACGCAAAGAAGAAGCACAAAGAAGAGATCACCGCAAGCTGGGTAAGGAACTGGGATTATTTATATTTTCCGACCTGGTGGGGCCGGGTTTACCTTTGTGGACTCCCAAAGGTACTTTGTTGCGCAGTATGTTAGAAGATTTTTTGAAACAGGAACAGCTAAAACGCGGATATTTACCTGTAGTTACCCCTCATATCGCCAGGGTAGATTTATTTAAAACTTCTGGACATTGGCAGAAGTATAAAGAAGATATGTTCCCCTTGATGGCGGATGATGCAGAAGCTGCGGCTTTAGAACAAGGCTTTGTGATGAAGCCGATGAATTGTCCGTTTCATATCCAAATATATAAGAGTGAGTTGCGTTCCTATCGGGAACTACCCATGCGGTTAGCTGAATTTGGCACGGTTTACCGCTATGAACAATCAGGGGAATTGGGCGGTTTAACCAGGGTACGCGGTTTTACTGTGGATGATTCCCATCTCTTCGTTACTCCCGAACAGCTAGACAGCGAATTCCTCAGCGTGGTGGATTTGATTTTGTCGGTGTTTAATAAACTACAACTGAAAAACTTTAAAGCTAGATTGAGTTTCCGAGATCCGGCTAGTGATAAGTATATTGGTGGTGATGAAGTTTGGGATAAGGCGGAAGGTGCAATTCGCCGCGCTGTAGAACAGTTGGGAATGGAACATTTTGAAGGTATTGGCGAAGCAGCTTTTTACGGGCCGAAACTCGACTTTATCTTTAAGGATGCGTTAGAGCGAGAATGGCAATTAGGAACTGTGCAAGTTGATTATAATTTGCCAGAACGCTTTGATTTAGAATATGTTGCTGAGGATGGTTCCCGCAAGCGTCCGGTAATGATTCACCGCGCACCTTTTGGTTCCTTAGAACGGTTGATTGGAATTTTAATTGAAGAGTATGCGGGTGATTTCCCCTTGTGGTTAGCGCCAGTACAAGCGAGATTGCTACCAGTGGGTGAAGCGCAAATTGATTTTACTAAAGATGTGGTTGCCAAAATGCAAGCTTTAGGCATTCGTGCCGAAGTTGATTTAAGTGGCGATCGCTTGGGTAAATTGATCCGCAATGCCGAAAAAGATAAAATACCCGTGATGGCTGTGGTGGGAGCTAAGGAAGTGGAAACCAACACCTTAAGCATCCGTACTCGTGCTTCTGGGGAATTAGGCGCAGTTGCAGTTGATGAGGTTCTAGATAAATTAAAAACTGCGATCGCTAATTTCGACAACTTCTAATCAGTCAACAGTCAACCGTCAACAGTCAACCGTCATCCAACACAAAAAATGGTGTGTTGTCGCCTATCTCAACACACCATTTTTAGCTTGAGAATAGTAACAGTTAAGGAATTTCAAAATAAGTTTGCGCTTTCCAAAGATTAGCCTCTATTAATGCCAGGGGCAAGTATTTATACACCATCTCCACAACTTTATCAGCCTCTACAGGTTTAGTCATAAAGTCTGTCGCACCAAAAACCTTAGAGCGAACTTGATCGAACACACCATTATTACCTGTTAAAATCACCACTGGCGTGTTTGATAATGCAGAAATGCGCCTTAACTGAGCACATATTTCGTATCCATTGACAACTGGCATCAGTAAATCCAAAAATATTAAATCAGGTTTATGCTGGATGAGAATTGGCAAAGCTTGTGCGGAATCTTGAATCTTAATAAATCTCAGACCATTTGAAGTAATTACTTGCTCTAACATTTTACATACTTGCAAGCTATCATCTACGCAGGCAATCAGTGGCGCATTTGTGTTGTTAGGTTGTGCAAAGTTACGGTTATTTTTCTCTGGCGTTGCTGGTAAAGGAAAGTCCTCTACTTCGATTAGTTCAGCAATTCCTTTGCGGATATAGGGAATGAGTGAACGAGTTAGTGACAATACATTCTGATTCATTTTTACAGATAAATCCCATAAAGTATATTTGCCATTAATCGAATGAGCCAAGTTTTTGTAAATGGTTGTGTTTAAAAACTTTTGCAGTTCTTCTGGTTGGCGGACAATTGGTGCTAAGTGGGGAGAAACACTGGCTAACCCAGCTTTTAACCAATTCTGCCAAAATTCTTGAATTTGTGTCAAATTTAGATCGGCAATTGTTGAACCAGGTGATGCTTTAAAAATTACTTCTTGAGATTGCTCATAATCTAATTTTGCTTTATTGAGATGTTGAGCTATATCAAATAATATTTCTGATATTATTCCTTTCACAATGGTCTTGATTTTTGGCGGTTCGACTTGATATTTGTTTGCTAAAACTTCTAATAAACAATAATCCCAATAATCTAGAGATTTATTTTCAATCTGTAAAAATAATTTGTTGATTTCCAACTGAGGAAAATACTGTTTAATATAGCGTTGCAATCGCCGATAAGGATGATCGCCTCCCGTAGCCCAAACTATATTTCCTCGATGAAAATACAGAGTCCATTGTGATTTATGAGAACTTTTAATTTTTAGTAAACCGCTATAGCGAATATTAGTAAATTTTTGCAAATTATCTAATAAGTTATCTAATTTTGTTTGTGCCAAAAAAAGCATAAAGGTAATTGGTTAGTTCAGCCAGTAAGTATGGTAGTTGCAGGACAATAGAACCTAATTGCTCACCATATTTGATTAGCAATTAGGTAATATATAAAATGCTTAATTACCCTAAAAACATGACAAAATTAGCAGTCTTGCTGGGAACTGCTATTTTTTTTGTTTATCGGTAATTTTTGAAGATAAAATGCTTTTTTTTCAAAAAATACTCAGTATTTCTTGATGCTATTGCCGACTAATTAATTTATCTTCTAAACAATTAAAGGATTTATTATTAATGATGTTAATTTATCTCAACAGTTCAGATAACCGTAATAATACTGATTTCAAAGTCAGTAATTTGTAGGAATGATAAAGATTTTTTTTCGCAACAAAAAACCCCGGCGAAACTAACCGGGGTGAGACAGAGAAGAACGAGTGACGATGAGAGATACCAATACAGAAATCTAGAAATCTTAGCTGACACTGACAGCAACCAAAGCCAAGGTTGTAACAATCAAGCTAGCAAAAATACCTTGAATTACATATTTGCGTTGTTCCCAAATTGCTGGGTATTCAGCGTAGTAAATTTGGGGTTCGGTTGCGTAGTTGTTGAGAACGCCATCTTCGTTAACGGTGGTATACATAATTTTTTTCCTTGTTGTTTTTATTGTGTTTGTTACTTTATGTAAATAAATTTAACAAGTTTGTTACAAAGTGTCAAGATGGATTGACAAATAATTACAGATTAAGTTAATAACCCAGGCTTATGTGTTGAGTTCCAAGCCAAGAGGGGGCTAGGGACTAGCCCCTATTTTCAAGCTAGAACGCAAAATAGGCTGCTTCAGCTAGAAATCTATCTAAAGTTAGAAATTATATCTACCTTATGACAGATTCTCTGTCTTCGCGTTATATTAATTCGGACTTCAAAATTGAGAATTTCATTCTTAATTGGGTATTTTGGGTAAGAATTGGTGGCTGAAGACAGTAGAAAAAATCGCAAAGGAGTTTGAGCAGGCATGACGGTTCAGACAGTGGATTTAACCAACTGCGATCGCGAACCGATTCACATTCCCGGATTGATTCAGCCGCATGGGGTACTGCTGGCGATCAATTTATCCACCATAGAAATCATTCAAGTTAGCAACAATACAGCTAATTTCCTCTATCGCCAACCGGAAGATTTATTAGGGAAGCCGTTGTCATACCTGTTTGAAGCCAAGCAAGTTGTGACGATCCAGCAATGTTTAAATGGAGACTTTGAAAGCCTCAATCCCCTACACCTTTCTATTAAGCATGAAGGTAAAACCCTACGATTTGATGGCATTGTTCATCAATGGGATGGGGTGGCGTTGTTGGAGTTAGAACCGAAGAATCACAAGGGAAAAGCTGACTTTTTTAATTTTTATCAGCAGGTGAAAGGAGTAATCACCAAGATTCAAAAAGCGCCAACAATGCAGCAGATGTGTCAATTGGTGGTAAAAGAAGTGCGAAAAATTACTGGCTTTGAGCGCGTTATGATTTACCGCTTTGATGATGATGAAACTGGGATTGTGATTGCAGAGGATACAGATCGGGAAATTCCTTATCTAGATTTACGCTATCCACCTAGCGATATTCCTAAGCAAGCGCGAAAACTTTATACTAGCAATTGGCTGCGCATCATTCCCAATGTTAATTATCAGCCTGTAGAGTTGATACCGACAAATAATCCCCTAACTAATCAACCACTTGATTTAAGCTTGTCAGTGTTACGCAGCGTCTCCCCAATTCATTTAGAGTATCTGCAAAACATGGGGGTAGGCGCTTCTATGTCGATTTCTTTAGTAAATGATAAAAAACTGTGGGGTTTAATTGCCTGTCATCATTCTTCTGCTAAGTATATTCCCTATAGTATCAGGGCAGCTTGCGAGTTTATTGGGCAGGTGATGTCACTGCAATTGGCAAATAAACAAGCCAGCGAAGACCAGGATTATAAGATGCAGTTGAAGTCTTTGCAAACTCAATTTGTGGAATCCCTATCCCAGGCGCAGTATTTTCTCGATGGGATTGCACAGATGGGAAACGAACTGTTAGCGCTGGTGAGTGCTACTGGTGCAGTAATTTGCAATAGCGATCGCTTGATTCGCATTGGTGAAACTCCCCCAGAAGCTGAGATTTCCGCTTTATTAGATTGGATTAAGCCCCAACTGCAAGAAAATTTGTTTCACACGCGATCGCTTTGTCATGTTTATCCGGCGGCTGAAGCTTTTAAAGCTGTGGCGAGTGGTGTCTTAGCCCTGGAAATTTCCCGCGTTCACCGCCATTACATTATCTGGTTTCGTCCTGAAGTCAAGCAAATTGTAAATTGGGGCGGCAATCCTGATAAACCCGTGGAAGTCGCGGATGATGGCAGTTTGCGTTTGTCGCCGCGCAAATCCTTTGCTTTGTGGCAACAAACAATAAACGGTTATTCTCTAGCTTGGAAACCTTGTGAAATCGACGCCGTAGCAGAATTACGCAGCTTGATTGTGGGTGTAGTTTTGCGCCAAGCCGATGAACTCGCATCGATGAACATGGAATTGCAGCGAAGTAATGAAGAATTAGATTCCTTTGCTTATGTAGCTTCCCATGATTTAAAGGAACCATTGCGCGGAATACATAACTACGCCAACTTCTTAATGGAAGATTATGGCGATATCTTAAACGAAGATGGCATTGCTAAACTGCAAACTTTGGTTAAGCTGACTCAGCGCATGGAAAATTTAATTAATTCCTTGCTGCACTTTTCCCGTTTAGGACGAGCTGAACTGCTGCGCCAACCAGTGAATTTACGAGATTTAGTCCAACAAGCGATCGCCACTTTCACCATATCTCGACCCCAAGACCAAATTGACTTTCGCATTCCCCAAAATTTACCCACCATCGAATGCGATCGCGCTCAGGTAAATGAAGTATTTACCAATCTCATCGGTAATGCCATTAAATATAATGACAAACCAGAAAGATGGGTAGAAATTGGCTATCTCACCAACCCGAATACAACAGCAACTAGCTGTTACACCTTTTACGTGCGCGACAACGGTATCGGTATTCCCGAAGAACATCAAGAAAAGGTGTTTCAGATTTTCCGACGCTTACATAGCAGAGAAGAATATGGCGGCGGTAACGGAGCCGGATTAACCATTGCCCGTAAAATTGTCGAAAGGCACGGCGGTAAAATTTGGGTTGAGTCAATAATCAACGAAGGTAGTACCTTTTATTTCACCCTAGCCGCAGAGGTAGGATGAAATTTAGTCATTAGTCAATGGTCAATGGTCAATGGTCAATAGTCATTAGTCATTAGTCCTCCTTGTCCTCCTTGTCCCCCTTCCCTTGTCCTCCTTGTCCTCCTTGTCCCCCTGCCCCCTTGTCCTCCTTGTCCCCCTTGTCCTCCTTGTCCTCCTTGTCCCCCTGCCCCCTACCCCCTGCCTATGACTGATACGATTTTCAGACATACTCCGCCGTTGCTGATTGTGGAAGATAGCAATGAGGACTTTGAAACTATCCAAAGGTTTTTGCAGCGATCGCCATTGTCGATTCCCATTCATCGCTGTATTAATGGCGATCAGGCTTTGTCTTTTCTCTATCGCACTGGTAGATACAATAATTTAGAAATTGCTCCTCGTCCAGCAATGATTATTCTCGATCTCAATTTACCTGGCACGGATGGCAGACAAGTATTGCATCGGATAAAACAAGATGATAGTTTAAAGACCATTCCTGTCGTTGTTTTCACTACATCCAATAATCCTAAAGATATTCAGGATTGCTACAAATACGGAGTCAATAGCTACATTGTCAAACCGATTAACTTTGCCCAATTGAAGCGAGACATCCAAACACTGCTGGATTATTGGTTTGAAGTCACGACTTTGCCTGATTACCCAGATAATTCAACATGAGTCAGCATCAGCGCACTGTACTAATTGTGGATGATTCGCCAGAAGACCGAGAACTGTATCGAAGGTGTTTGTTTCGAGATAAAGATTACCGATACAACATTCTGGAAGCAAATCTAGGTAAAGAAGGTTTAGAGTTATGGCAGCAATATCAACCAGATGTGGTGTTACTAGATTACCGCTTGCCAGATTTAGATGGACTAGAATTTATTGCGAGATTGCATCCTCCATCTTCTGAGAACTATTTACCTGTGATTGTGGTGACTGGGCAAGGTAGTGAAGCGATCGCAGTGCAAAGTATGAAAGCTGGGGCGCAGGATTATCTAGTTAAGGATCAGATTACCCCAGATCGGTTAATCTTCGCAGTGAATTCGGCGATCGCCAGAGTACAGCTACAATCTCAACTGCAACTGCGAATTGACAAAGACAGGCTAGTTTCCCAAATTACCCAAAGAATCCATCAATCTTTAAAAATTGAGGAAATTTTACAAACTACTGTCAATGAAGTCAGGGAATTTCTCAAAAGCGATCGCGTGCTGATTTTCCGTTTACAGTCAGATGGATCGGGAATTGTCACTACAGAATCGGTAGCAGCAGAATGGACTTCGTTACTCTCTACTTCTCACTACGATCCCTGCTTGAATGATAACTATATTCACCCTTTCCGCCAAGGATTTGTCACCATCAAGCCGGATATTCATGATGGTAGTATCGATCCTTGCCATGTGAATTTACTCGCAAATTTACAGGTAAGGGCAAATTTGGTGGTGCCGATTTTACAAGATGGCCAGTTGTGGGGAATGTTGATTGTCCATCATTGTCAAGCACCGCGTCAATGGCAGTCTTTAGAAGTAAGTTTGCTGCAAGAATTGGCAACTCATTTAAGTATTGCCTTACGACAGGCGGAGTTGTATCAGCAAGCACAGCATGAGTTAGCCGAACGCCGACGGGCAGAAGCTTTATTACAAGAAGTAAATGAATCTTTAGAACAAAGAGTTGCGGAACGAACCGGAGAGTTAGCTACTGTCAACGCTCAATTGCAACAGGAACTAACAGAGCGACAACGCACCCAGAAAATTTTAGAAGAACAGGCGCAGTTATTATATCTTGCCCATGATACCATAATGACCCGCGATCTGGATGGCACAATTACCTTCTGGAACAAAGGTGCAGAAAGAATGTATGGCTGGACTGCATCTGAGGCTGGCGGACAAATATCTCATGAACTGCTGCAAACCCAATTTCCGCGATCGCTAGCTGAAGTAGAAGCCGAATTATTTGCTCAAGGTTTCTGGGAAGGCGAACTTATCCAAGTACACCGCAATCATACACCCATCATCGTTGCTAGTCGCTGGGTGTTACAGCGAGATGAGCAAGGAAACCCAGTAAAAATTTTAGAAATTAATAATGATATTACCGAGCGCAAACGGGCAGAAGAACAACTCCGCCGCAGTAGCGAACGTATTAGTTTAGCCAATGCTGAATTAGCCAGAGCCGCACGCCTCAAAGATGAATTTCTAGCCAGCATGAGCCATGAATTACGCACGCCTTTAAACTCAATTTTGGGCATGGCGGAATTATTGTTAGAAGAAGTATTTGGCAGCTTAACTGCTCAACAACGCCAGTTTTTACATACAGTAGAACAAAGCGGTCAACATTTACTAGAGCTGATTAACGATATTTTAGACCTCTCGAAAATTGAGTCAGGCAAAATGGAGTTGAGACTGACTTCTGTATCAGTTCATCCCCTGTGCGAATCTAGTCTGAACTTTGTGAAGCAACAAGCGCGAAACAAGCAAATTCAACTGACTTGTGATATTGAAGAATCCGTTTCCGAAGTCGAAGCAGATGAACGTCGTCTACTGCAAGTATTAGTTAACTTGCTAGCTAATGCTGTCAAGTTCACCCCCGATGGTGGTAGCGTTAATTTAGAAGTGCGCATGAACTTCTTAGAACAAGCAGTAGAATTTCGCGTTAAAGATACTGGTATTGGTATTGCGGCGGCAGATATGAGCAAGCTGTTTCAGCCATTTGTACAGTTAGACAGTTCTCTGTCACGACGATATCCCGGTACAGGCTTGGGATTATCTCTAGTGCGGCGGATTGTCGATTTGCACGGGGGAAGTATTCGCGTAGAAAGTCAACTAGGTAAAGGCAGTTGCTTTATAGTCATCTTACCTTGGCATCCCTTGCTAACTCAGGATGAATTACCTCTGCTCTCTGATTTAGGAATGCTGCAAGATATATCCATGCAACAAGCCTTAGTAGTAGAGGATTCCACGGCGGCTGCCAGTCAAATTAAGCACTATTTAGCGGAAATGGGGGCAACCAGTGTCATTCATCCAGTGGGCGAAGGAGCATTGCAATTAGCTCTGCGCGTCAAACCAGATGTGATTGTTTTAGATATATATTTACCTGATTGCTCCGGCTGGGAAGTTTTAGCGAAATTAAAAGGACATTCCGAAACGCAGCATATACCTGTAATTGTCATTTCTGTAGTCGATCAGCGATCGCGCAGTTTAGAGTTAGGTGCTGTGGAACATATTTTAAAACCTTTATCGCGCCAAAAGTTTTACCAAGCACTCAGCCAAATTTTCGCTAATGTACAAGAGCCAAATTTGCACACTGCTCTCGTCATTGCAGCTATGGAAGCATCACAAAAACCCAGCATTTTGTTAGCAGAAGACAATGAAGCTAATATCACCACTACCATGAGTTATTTAGAAGCACATAACTTTCGGGTGATTCTAGCTCGCAATGGTATAGAAGCTGTGCAAATGGCTAAACGACATCAGCCTAATTTAATTTTGATGGATATTCAAATGCCAGAGATGGACGGATTAGAAGCAATTCGGCAAATCCGGGCTTATACGCCAATCCAAGCAATTCCCATTATTGCCCTGACAGCCTTAGCTATGCCCGGAGACGAACAACTTTGTCTAGAAGCGGGTGCAAATAAATATTTAGCCAAGCCTGTCAGACTCAAGCATTTATTAGAAATGATGAATGAACTGCTGTAATGGGGCATTGGGCATGGGATTATACAAGAATGCGACAGATGGTAGGGGCATGGCATTGCCCATTGGTGTCAACTTAACGCGAAACCCTCTTGGTGAAAAGGTTTCGCCCCCAGCCCCTCTCCCGGTGGGAGAGGGGAGCTAGAGATCCAATTCCCCTTCTCCTTGGGGAGAAGGGGTTAGGGGATGAGGGCGAGAGGGTTTTGCACAACGCCTGCCCTATATAGCTTTCGGCTTAAGTTGACATGTATGGGCAATGCCATGCCCTCTAGAATATATTGATGTGCCGCTAATCAATTTTTAGGTTAAACGGTAACCTAGCATAAACACCTTGGGGATCGTTCATTTTTTGCAGAGCTGCTAATTCTTGTTGCAGTTTTTGAAATTCAGCCGTGAGGGGATTTGATGGCTTAATTTGTTGGGCTTTCATGCCAAAAATAGTTTTCCCTTCTTCAGTAGAAGATATGCCAAAAAAGCGTTCTTCAAAGCTGCTAGTTTGGGGATATTCTTTAACTTGCCAGTCTTTTCCTAATTTGGCTTGTGTGGCAGCATATTCTATAGCTGTGTTCAAACCGCCAATTTCATCAACTAAACCAATAGCTTTAGCAGCTGTCCCCGACCAAACCCGGCCTTGGGCAATTTCTGCTACCCTAGATTCTGGTAGTTTCCGACCTTGGGAAACTTTATTGAGGAAAATATTGTAAATTCGGTTGACACTGCGCTGATAAATGGCTAATTCTTGGGGTGATTTGGGGCGAGATACAGTTTGGCTGTCAGCATAGGTGGCAGTTTTCACAGAATCCCAGCTAATACCGTTATTATTGGCTAACTTTTGCCCGTTAAACAGTAAGCCAAATACACCAATTGAACCTGTAATCGTATTTGGTTCAGCAAAAATCCGGTTGGAATCGCTAGCAATCCAATAACCACCAGATGCAGCTACATCTCCCATTGAGACAACTACTGGTTTTACCTGACGAGTCAGTTTAACTTCCCGTTGCATCACTTCAGCAGCTGTAGCGCTACCACCAGGGCTATTAATGCGCAAGATTACAGCTTTAACATCATCATCTTGACGTAATTTGTTGAAAATTTTAGCAAAGCGATCGCCCCCAATTTCGCCATCACCACCTTTACCATCAACAATCTCGCCTTCTGCATAAACTACCGCAATTTCATTTTTGGAATTGCGTTCTAAACCAACAGATTTGGCGGGAACTTGGGCATAATCGCTTAAGCTAATTTGGCGGAAAGTTTTATCATCCTTATCGCTAGCAGTTAACTTTTTCAAGTCGCTCACTACTTCATCAACATAAGCGACTTTGTCTACTAAACCCTGAGATTTAGCGGCAGGTGCTTCTAAGATAGCTTGATTATCTGCGATCGCCTGTAATTTTTGCGGCGTCAGTTTGCGACTTCCTCCCACTGCATAACGCCATTCTGACCAAACATCATCTAATAATTTCTGTGTTTGTTCGCGGTTTTCTGGACTTAATTGTTTTAAAATAAATGGCTCGACTGCACCCTTAAATTTGCCTACCCGCACAACCTGAACGCCGACGCCATACTTCTCTAACGCACCTGCAAGAAACATCGGTTGCGAACTTAAACCGTTAACTTCCATTAATCCTAAAGGATTAAGTACCACCGTATCCGCTACCGAACTGAGGTAATATTCTTTTTCTCCCCAATCTTTACCATAGGCGATGACTTTTTTCCCAGATGCGCGAAATTTCTCTAGCGCTTGGCGAATTTCTTTCAAAGATGCATAACCTGCACTATTACTTCCTTCTGTGCGGGTTGCATCCAAATACACACCCACAATTCGCGAATCGCGTTGCGCTTTTTCTAAAGTTTCCAAAACTTGGCGCAGTCCTATTCTATTTTCTTCCACACCAGATAGTGCCTTTTGAAAAATCGGATCGGGATTGGGTTCGCCATCGGTAATATTCATTGATAAGTCAAAAACTATTACTGACTTATCTTTTACCTCCGGCCCTGATTCGCTGGAACTAGCAGCCGCAAACAATAATAATAATAGTCCAGTAGCGCTGATGCCACTGAAAATAATCAATCCGAGTAAGCTACCAACTAAGCTAGCAAAGGTTTGTTGTAGAAAATTACGCATTTTAGTTAATAATTAATAGTCAATAGTTGTCAACAAAAGTTTTATTTTTTTGTATTTACAGCTAACTCTTCATATCTGACGCCCTAACAGCCAAAAGCTATTATTTATCTAGAAATATATGTCTAATCTGCAAGTTATATTCTGTTTGTTAAACAACTTATAACTATTGTAGGTGTTTTGATACTTTGATGCCTTGAAATGAGGTACGCGCTTCGGGGCATGGCAGTGCCAGTGCCCCTACAATCAATGATTATCTGTACCTCACTAACTGGCAATCTACTGTATCTATTGCGATCTAACTAATTCCTAAATAATTTTTGACGATTTGCAAAATGCGATCGCTCGCTTTACCATCGCCAAAGGGATTAATCGCATTAGCCATTGTGTCATAAGCTACAGAATTACTCAGTAACTCAGATGCCGCCGCTACAATGTTCTGTGTTTGCGTTCCTACTAGTTTAGCTGTACCCGCCGTCACTGCTTCTGGTCTTTCAGTGGTTTCTCGCAGTACTAGTACAGGCTTACCGAGACTGGGTGCTTCTTCTTGTAAACCACCGGAGTCTGTGAGTAAGAAATGCGATCGCGCGATCGCACCCACTAATTCTGCATAATCTAAAGGTTCTGTCAGAAAAATTCGCGGATGATTCCCCAACAGCGCTTGTAATGGTTCTCTTACCGTCGGATTGCGATGTAAAGGTAATAGCAGCGCTGTATCAGGAAACTTATCTAATATCTGTAAAAACCCTTGGGCAATTCCTTGTAGTGGTTCTCCCCAATTCTCCCGGCGATGAACTGTCGCCAGCAATGTGCGGTAAGATGACCAATCCAACCCAGGTATATTACAAGCTGGTTGATTTGCAGCCACATTTAACAGCGCATCAATTACAGTATTCCCCGTCAAGTGAATTTCACCCAACACCCCAGAACGCTCTAAATTTTCCACAGCCAAGGGTGTAGGTGCAAAGTGTAATTGCGTAATTTGGGAAATCAACCTGCGGTTAGCTTCTTCTGGGTAAGGATTAAATAAATCATCAGTTCGTAACCCAGCTTCCACATGACCCACAGGAATTTTTTGATAAAATGCTGCCAAAGCCGCCGCAAAAGCTGTAGTTGTATCTCCCTGAACTATGACTAAATCTGGCTTGCGTTGATGAAACAGCGCCTCTAAACCCCGCAGACTGCGACAGGTAATATCACTCAAAGATTGCTGAGGCTGCATAATCTCCAAGTCATTATCTGCTTTCAGGTCAAATAGTTGCATTACTTGCTCAACCATTTCCCGATGCTGTCCAGTCAAAATTACTTGTGACTCAAAATCTGGAGACCTTTGAAAGACTTGAATTACCGGAGCTAGTTTAATCGCCTCCGGCCGAGTACCAAGGATTATATAAACTCGTTTTTGGTTAGTCATTAGTCAATGGTCAATGGTCAATGGTCAATAGTCAATAGTAAACTACCTACAAGAATAATGAGGGTAACGTGGTAAATGAGGAGATGAAGGGGATAACGCCAGGAACACAAATAAATAATAAATGACTGTTGACTGTTGACTGTTGACTGTTGACTGTTGACTATTGACTTGTTAATTTTCTAGACCAAGCAGTTGAGCGATCGCTAAAATTAATAAATCGGGATCGATGGGTTTGGATAAATGGCGCTGAAATCCGGCGGCTAGGACTTGTTGCTGATGAATTTCTCCTGCGTAAGCGGTAAGGGCGATCGCGGGAATTGTCCCACCTTGTTCTGCTCTGAGTTGACGCACTTGTCGCATTAATGTATACCCGTCTACCTCTGGCATACCGATATCACTCACAATAATATCTGGTTGAAATGATGCGATCGCTGCTAAAAATTCTTGGCTAGATGCAACTGTCATCGCTTCTGCGCCGTACTCAGCTAGCAAGAAGGCAATTAAATCGCGGTTATCTGCTTCATCATCAATAGTTAATACTTTTATACCTTTTAAATTCAGTATATCTGCGGTTAATTCTGCTGGGCGATCGCTTTCTGATTCTACATGCAACAATGGCAAGGTCACTGTAAATCTCGCACCTTGTCCTGCTCCTGGACTATCGGCGCGGACTGTTCCGCCATGTGCTTCAATTAAGTGGCGCACAATTGCTAACCCTAATCCCAATCCCCCATATTTGCGGGTAATGGAAACATCTTCTTGGCGGAAGGATTCAAAAATGTAGGGAAGGAATTCGGGATTCATTCCTTTACCTGTGTCAGCAACGGTAATCTGTGCTTGTGTACCAACTCTTTCTAGGCAAATATCTACTCGCCCACCATTGGGGGTAAATTTGATAGCATTAGATAGCA
Organism: Calothrix brevissima NIES-22; assembly: GCF_002367995.1. Taxonomy (GTDB): domain Bacteria; phylum Cyanobacteriota; class Cyanobacteriia; order Cyanobacteriales; family Nostocaceae; genus Aulosira; species Aulosira brevissima. The sequence continues at coordinate 4,952,849 of NZ_AP018207.1, read as the reverse complement.
AATTCCAAATTATCTGCTGTAAACGCATGGCATCGCCGGATACTTGCCCAATATCAGATAATAGAGGATGAATCTCAATTGATTTGGCAATAGCTGCGGTTTTGACTGTTTCAATCGCCGCTTCGATGATATCAGCTAAGTTTACAGGCTTGGTATTTAAGCTGAGTTTACCGCGTAAAATCCGGGCAATATTGAGCAAATCGTCAATCAGTTGGGTCTGTAATTTAGCGTTGCGCTCAATTGTGGCTAAGGCTTCAGTGATTTTGCTTTGATCTAGGTTGCCAGTTTGTAGTAACTTTGTCCAGCCTAAAATCGGGTTGAGGGGAGAACGCAATTCATGGGAAAGCACCGCTAAAAATTCATCTTTCATCCGGTTGGCTTTTTCGGCTTGATTCCGCGCCTCTTGTTCTAATTGCAAGATGCGATCGCGTTCTATCTCTAATTCTTTTTGGTCGTGAATATCTGTACAAGTCCCAAACCACTTTACCATACCCCCTTGTTCATCTTTTAATGGTAAAGCTAATATTAAATGCCAGCGATAGCTACCATCTGCATGACGGCGAAAGCGATATTCATGTTGATAAAAACTGCTAGTTTCCACAGCATTTAACCATAGCTGTTGCGATCGCTGTATATCATCTGGATGCACTGCTGACAACCAGCCAAACCCTAAGGCTGACTCAAATTTTAAGCCAGTATATTCACATAATCTTTGGTTTACATAGTCACATTCACCCCTGGCGTCACAAGTCCAAACGAGGTGAGGAATGGCTTCTGCAAGATAACCATAACAGGCTTCGCTTTGGCGGAGTTCTTCTTCGGCTCGTTTGAGTTCAGTAATATCTGTCAGCGTCCCGATTTTCCCAATTACATTGCCATTGGGGTCAGTTTCTGCTACTACTTGGCTGTAAAACCAGGTAACAGTTCCATCCGGTCGCAGACATTTACCTTCATTTTGATAGCATTCTCCTGGCTGTATTATTTGCGACGCTGCGAGCACAAAGCGATCGCGGTCTTCTGGATGTAAGGTATCAATCCATCCCGATTTTAATGCGGCTTGTTTTGGTCTGCCGGTAATTTCCGACCAGCGATCGTTGACATAAACGCAGTTATGATCGGCATCAAAGCGAAAAATCGCCACGGGAACTGCTTGGGCTAAATTAGCATAGCGGCGTTCGCTTTCTCGCAGGCTTTCTTCAGCTAGTTTGCGATCGTTAATATCCTGAACGTTACCTGTCATCCGCACAGCTTTGCCAGTTTCATCATAAAAAACTTTCGCTCTGGATGCTATCCAGCGATCGCCTTGATGATGTAGCAGGCGAAACTCAATATCATAATCTTGTTGTTGGTCGCGGATCAGCCGGGAAATATATTCATTGACTTTAATTCGGTCTTCTGGTTGTATCAATAGCAACCAATCTTCATAGCTAATTTCCCTTGTGGCTGGGTCAATAGCAATTAGGCGACAAAATTCTTCGCCAATCCTGATTTTACCTGTGGTGAGATTCCAATCCCACAATCCTGAACTTGTGGCTTTTTGTGCCAATTTTAACCATGTATTTGTTTGTTGCAATTCGGCTACTGAACGTTTGCGTTCTGTAATATCTAAATCTATACCCGCCATGCGTACAGGATTGCCTGTTTCGTCGTAAAAAACTTTACCTTGGCTGAGTGCCCAACGAATATTACCATTCGGGTAAACTATGCGAAATTCTAGATTGTAGTCTGAACCTGTAGCGATCGCTGCATTGATCGCTGCTTCGACGCGATCGCGATCGTCTGGGTGTAATCTAGAAACAAACATGGTATATGAACCATCAAATTCCCCTGGTTTCAAGCCAAACAAAGCTTCTAAGTTGCTAGACCATTGAATTTCACCTGTAGTGATATTCCAATCCCAAGTACCCATACCGGCAGCTTCGAGGGCTAATCGCAATCGTTCTTCATTTTCTTGTAAAATTCTCTCAGTGCGTTTGCGCTCTGCTAGTTCATCTTGTAGCTGCTGTTGGGCTTGTTGTAGTTGGTTGCGTAGCTGAATATTTTCAATAGCTGTATTTACCGCCAAACACAAGCCATCCGCAGTCATGCTTCCTTTGACTAGGTAGTCTTGTGCGCCAGCTTTAATTGCTTGGACTGCGATCGCTTCATTTCCCTGCCCGGAAACTACAATTACAGGTAAGAAGAATTTTCCTGTGCGCGTTTGCAGTTGGCTGAGAAAATCTCTACCATCTAAGTCTGGTAAGAAATAATCGAGCAACACAATATCTGGCTGATATTGCTCCCATAGTTCCAAGCCGATGCGCGCCAATTCTGCATGGATAAAGTTATAATTATATGTTACATCTCGCCGTAAATATCGCAGATACAGCTCGCGGTCTTCTGGGCTATCATCAACAATCAACACAGTCCTTGGTTGCTGGTTCATGACTACTTTGGCAAATTTTGGGGTCAAAGAAGCGGAGAAAATCTCTCATGGTCAAATATCAGAAATTTCTCCCGGTAAACACACTTGATAGAAAATTTTACTTTTAGAGTCTTTACAGCATCAGGATATTATCATATATACACCTTTCCTGGAGCCACAGAGATCCTTAGGGCAAAATTTACTAAATCTAGATGGATGCTCAAAGGTGAAGCGATCGCCAAATTAAAACATTATTAACTAATTCGCCGATTGGGGAGATAAGGTATATAGGCATTTGCGATCGTTGAGGCTGACTATATTAAGCAATGTAAAAATATGGAACTCATTTTATTTTCAGGAATTCATTTTGAATTTTGAATAAGCAAATTTTGAATTAATTTCTCCCTAATTTTTTGTTACCTCACCATGCAAATAACTGTTCGTAATTAAATCATTCCCCAATAAAAAAATTTCTCTTAACAG